>DATLYE010000017.1:0-172677 GCA_035575135.1 Bryobacteraceae bacterium | reverse complement strand
CACGTCTCCGCGCCTCTGCCCGAGGAACCCATAGAAGATGCCGTAGCCGCCGCGCAGAACGGTTTTGTCGCCGAGCCGGTAGGCCAGGCCGAACCGCGGCATCAGGTTCGCCTTGGGCGTGTTATAGACGCCCCGGGGATTGCCCGCCACGCCGGCGAACGTCAAACCGCCGCGGGAGGCGAACTGCGAGGGCGGCACTTCCGGCGTCGGATTCAGGGCATATTTGGCGCGCGCCGCTTCGTCAAAAGGCTGTACGAAAGTGGGATCGAAGCCCCGCACGCTGCGGTTGAACCGCTCGGTGAGCGGCCCCTCGAACTCCCATCTCAGGCCGAGGTTCAGCGTCAGCCGCGGCGTCACTTTCCAGTCATCCTGGAAGAAGAAGCCCCATGCGGTGGACTGTTCGGCATAAGTCGCCGCCCGCGCGACGTAGCTCGACGGGTTCGGCAGCCCGAGCAGTAACGCCGCCACAGACTGCCCCAGACTGTTCGGCGCCGTGGGTGAGTTATCGAGCGGCCCTCGCGTCCAGGTCGAGTCAAAGATGAACCTTCCGGTCTGGTCGTTGGCGTACAGGCGCCGGTTCTCCCGGTAGGCGCGGAACTCCATTCCGGCCTTCATGAAGTGCGCCCCTACGCTCTTTTGCAGCGTCGCATTGATCGAGTGGATGTCATTCGGCCGCCATTCGCCGGCCACACCCGTGCCCTGATAGCCGGTGAGATCAATCCGCGGGAACCGGCGGATCTCTTTGGGGATGGCGTCGTTGTATTCCTTCGGGAAGCCGAGCGTGGTCAGGTCGAAGCCGTGCGCCGCCGGATTGCCTTCATCAGCCCTCACGAACCGGTTGTAGCCATAGCGCACATTCAACACCGTGGTGGGGTTCAGCGTGTAGACATCGTCGAAGACGCCCGCAGCGGAGATGAACCGGAAAAACTGTCCGGTGGCGATGTTGTCGAAGTAATTGTTATAGTCGCTCGTGCGGCGATAAACGCTGGCGCGCACAAAGATCCGCTGTTTGTCGCTGACCACTTGATCCACGCGCCACGTGCTCGTGTAGTATTTGATGTTCTCTTTCAGTTCGGGGCGCTGATAGTTGCCGGTCCCGTCCGGATTTCCGGCCGTGCGCGGTTTCGGGTAGTACTGATCCAGAATGTTCTTGCCGACCGGATCGAACAGGGAAGGCGGGATGATATTGCCGGGAAACGGATCCTGCTGGTAGCGCCCCCCGGAGACGGCTCGCCGTGTGAAGGGGTTGTAAATCTGGTACTGCGAGCCGAGAGCCAGTAGCTGCGAAAAGTCGCCGTTCTTCATGGCCTCCGTCGGCACGGTCGGGACACCGTTGTTGCGCGGCCGGGCTTCGTGGATTCCTTCATAACCCCACATGAAGAAGGTGCGGTTGCGGCCGTCGTACAGCTTCGGCAGCCAGACGGGCCCGCCCGCTGTGCCGCCCCAGCGGTTGTACGTAAAATCCGTGCGCGGGATGCGGTTGGCGTTGGCGAAGAAGTCGTTGGCGAACAGCCCCGGCACCATCTTGGAGTAGTAAGCCGTTCCGTGCAGTTCGTTGGTGCCGGCTTTCAGACTGATATTGGTCACACCGCCTTCCGTCTGGCCGAAGCTGGCGTCAAACGTGGCGGTTTGCACCTTGAATTCCGCCACCAGGTCGGCCGGGGGCACATAGGAGGAGATGACTTCGCCCGGGTTGGCGGTGGCCGTGCTCGGAGCTCCGTCAATCGTCACGTCGCTGCGGTTCGCTCGCGTGCCGTCCATCGTGTAGCCCACAATGTGCGTGGGCTCGAAGGGCCGGTCCAGCCGCGCCGAGCGCGTGAAGGCGACTCCCGGAGCCAGCCCGATCAGCTGGTAGGGGTTGCCGTGCGCAATGGGGAGCTCCGCCACGCGCCGCGAGTCCACGACCTGCCCCATCGAGGCCGAGGCCGTCTCGAGCAGCGGCGTTTCCCCGGTGACGGTAATGCTTTCCACCTGCGCGCCGACCTCCAGGCGAACCTCGATTTCCAGGCGGTCATTCACACGCACCTCGACGCCGTCCCGCACGTACTTCTTAAAACCCGGCGCTTCGACCGTGATCTGATAGCTGCCCGGTATGAGATAAGGAGCCTGATACAGTCCGGCTTCGTTGGTGGTCACCGTGACCTTGGTGCCCATGGCCTTGTTGAGCACCTCCACGGAAGCGCCGGGAATGACCGCCCCGGTCGGGTCCACCACGCGCCCCAAGATCGTGCCCCGCGCTTCCTGCGCCACGGCGGTCTGCCCCGTGAGCCACGCCGCCAGGATCAGCCAAAACCAAAGATGCTTCGTCTTTGCTTGCATGAGCTAACCTCCCGAACCCGCAGCCGGCACGCGCATCGTGCCACTCAGGCCGCTTCGTCTACTTCTCAATTTCAGGGACGATGCCTGCCGGGGTCAAGCGTTTTCGGCACCGGGACGAGCGTTTCGTACAGGAAAACCCGGCGAGTGCAGCGCAATGCGTCTAATCATCTGAGGGATGGAGACTTGTTCATTCTGATCCGCCAATGACCGTCGTTGCTTAGCAATGGTTGTAAACGACATAGTTTTACAATGTAAAACCAGAAGCCCCCAGTCCCCAGTTCGCAGCTTGGGGGTATAATGGCGGGCGGCGCGGTGGATGGCTATGAAGCCCGCAGGATCCGATCGCTATCTCGTCAAGTCCCTACTACATGCCTCCGCAGTGTTGGCTTCGTTTCGCACTCCCGGGGAGACGCTCCGGCTGCGCGACATCGTCGAGCGCACCGGATTCAACAAAGGCATGTGTTTCCGGCTGCTTTACACCCTGCACCATTGCGGTCTGTTGGAAAAAGTCGGCGAGAACCTCTACCGGCTGGTCTGGGAACCCCGCGGGCGCCGCCGTTACCGCATCGGATACGCTGCCCAGGGCCAGGACACCTCGTTTCCACGGGAGGTGCTGAACGGGCTTCTCCAGGCCGCCGAACGCGAACAGGTCGAGCTGATCGTGGTGGACAACCGCTATCAGCCTAAAGTCGCCCTGCGGAACGCCGACCACCTGGTCCGCGAAAGGGTGGACCTTGTCATCGAATTCCAGACCGACGAGGCCGTAGCCCCGGCGATCGCCGCCAAATACATGGAGGCCGGGATCCCGATGATCGCCATTGACATCCCGCACCCCGGGGCCACCTACTTCGGAGCCAACAACTACGAGGCGGGCCTGATTGCCGGGCGCTACCTGGGACGCTGGGCCAAAAAGAACTGGTACGGCGAAGTAGACGAAATCCTGTTGATCGAACTGGCGCGCGCCGGTTCCCTGCCCCGTGCCCGGATCCGCGGCGTGCTCGCCGGGATTAAGGAAGTACTGCGGGAGGCTGACAACTGCCCTGTCGTTTCCCTCGACGGCGACGGTCAATTCAAAACGACACTGGAACGGGTCCGCAGGCACCTGAGGACTTCGGCCGCTCGCCACGTTCTGGTGGGAGCGGCTAACGATCCGAGCGCCCTCGGAGCGGTGCGGGCTTTTGAAGAAGCAGGCCGCGCCAGCGGTGTGGCCGTGGTAGGCCAAAACGCAGAGCCGGAGGCGCGGGCGGAACTGCGCCGGCCGCGCAGCCCGCTCATCGGTTCGGTCGCCTACTTTCCCGAAAAGTACGGCGACGGCCTGATCCGACTCGCCCTCGACATCCTCTCCCGCAAGCCCGTGCCGCCGGCCGTGTTCATGAAACACCAGCTCATTACGCCCGAAAATGTGGATCACTTCTACCCCAATGACCCGCTGCTTGAGACGGTCCGGGCCCCGGAGACCGTTCTGCAGACTCGAATCTAAGGACAGCTGTTGTGCTTGGCAAAACAAGCCTTCCTCACCCCAAGCAGCTTCGGCATGCCGTCTTCAGGCCGCCGGCTGCCCCTTTGTTTGCTGACCCGCCATGACTTTGCGTTCGTCTCCCCGGCTTGGGACGGGTTTCGCATCTCGAAACAGACGGTGGAGAGTCGGCAAGCTCTTGCCACTGATCCGGCCCTCCGACTAGAATCGGGTGTTCCTTTTGGGCGGTGTCTTTGACCATGCAAGCTCAGGGATGGAACGGCGAGAATTCGAAGCAGCGCATCTGTTTCTGTTTGAAAGTCAAACCCGAGCGGCTCGCCGAGTATAAGGAACGCCACCGCCAGGTCTGGCCGGAAATGCTCGAGGCCCTCCGCCGGGCCGGTTGGGAAAACTACTCGCTGTTTTTGCGGGACGACGGCCTGCTGATCGGATATTTTGAGACTCCGGATTTCGAGCGTGCCTTGTCGGCCATGGCCGCCACCGAGGTCAACCGGCGCTGGCAACAGGAGATGGCGCCGTTCTTCGATGGCGAGCCCGCACTGCTTCCGGACCAGCAGATCCGGCCCATCCCGGAAGTGTTTCATCTGCCTTGACGGATCGCGAGCCCGCCCGGCTACAATCGTAGGCATGTCCCTTGTCGTCGTCGGCTCGGTGGCCTACGACAGCATCGAAACGCCGCACGGGCGGGTGGAGCGCGTGCTGGGCGGCTCTTGCACCTACATCGGCCTGGCCGCCAGCTACTTCACAGACGTGAAAGTCGTAGCCGTCGTCGGCGAAGATTTCGACGGCGCCGACGCGGACTTTCTTTCCAGCCGCGGTTTGGACCTCTCCGGCCTGGAGCGCGTCCCGGGCAAGACCTTTCACTGGTCCGGCGTTTACTCGCCCGACATGAACGAGCGGACCACGCTTTGCACCGAACTCAACGTCTTTGCCGGCTTCGATCCCAAGCTTCCGGAACACTACCGCGCCGAGCCCTACCTGATGCTCGGCAACATACAGCCTGCGCTCCAGCGCACCGTGCGGAACCAGATGAACGGCGTGCGCCTCTCCGCAGGCGACACCATGAACTACTGGATCGCCCATCAGCGAGAAGAACTCCTGGAGACCCTCCGGGGCTGGGACTTTCTGTTGATCAACGACGGCGAGGCGCGGATGCTTGCCGGAGAGTCCAATCTGCGCCGGGCGGCGCGCTCCATCCTCGAGATGGGACCCCACACGGTGATCGTCAAACGCGGCGAGCATGGCGCCACGCTGTTCCGCCGCGACGCACACTTCAGCCTCCCCGGTTACCTGCTCGATCACGTCGTGGATCCCACCGGCGCCGGTGACGCTTTCGCCGGAGGATTTCTCGGCTACCTCGCCGAACAAGGGGCCGATCCCGCCTCGGGCAACCTCGACGCCAGGCTGCTCCGCAACGCCGTCGTGTACGGCTCCGTGCTGGGCAGCTTCTGCTGCGAGCGTTTCGGCGTCGAGCGGTTCCGTACCCTGACCCGCGCGGAGATTGATGCCCGCTACCAGGAATTCAAATCGCTTACTCAGTTTTGACTTCCTGCTGGTCGCCGTCCTGCTGGCCGTACTCAGCGCCGGGACCGCAGCCTGGGTGTACCGCCGGGGCTGGACACTCTATTACGGCGACGCGGAGGCTCACCTCAACATTGCCCGGCGCATTCTCGACTCGCGCACTCCGGGTTACTACCAGATCGGCACGGTCTGGCTCCCTCTGCCGCACCTGTTGATGCTTCCTCTGGCGCGCTATGACCATTTGTGGCGCACGGGACTGGCCGGAGTCGTCCCGGTGGCGTTGTGCTACGTGCTGGGCGGTGTGCTCTTCTACCTGGCGGCGCGCGCGACCCTGGGCAGCCGTGCTGCGGCCGGCGTCGCTCTGGCCTCGATGGCGCTGAACCCTAACCTGCTCTACCTGCAGTCGGTGCCCATGACGGAGCCCATTTTTCTCGCCGCCCTCGCGGCCGTCTTTTACTTCACCGCTTGCTATCGCCGCACGCAGTCCCGCGGCGCACTGGCGGGAACCTCGCTGGGGCTATTGTGCGCCACCCTGACGCGCTACGAGGGCTGGTTTCTGGCGCCGTTCGTCGCTTTCTATGTGGCGGTCGCATCCGGACAGGGCCGGTGGAAGCGCGCCGCGCTGGTTGCCGCCGTCGGGTCGCTCGGGCCGGCCTACTGGCTCGCGCACAACTGGATCTGGTGGGGTGACTGGCTGGAGTTCTACCGCGGCCCGTACTCGGCCAAGGCCATCTACGGGCGCGCACTCCAAGCCGGCATGGCGCCGTATCCCGGCGACCACGATTGGGCCAAAGCGTGGCTGTACTTTCGGAGCGCAGTGGAGCTGTGCACCGGCCGCCCGCTGCTTTGGATCAGCCTCGCCGGCCTGATTGCGGCGCTCTGGAGACGCCTCTTTTGGCCCGCCGCCTTACTGGCACTTCCGCCGATCTTCTACGTGTGGAGCATCCACTCGGGAGGCACGCCCATTTTTGTGCCCCATCTCTGGCCGCACAGTTACTACAATACCCGCTATGGACTGGCAGCGTTGCCGCTGGCGGCTTTCGCAGCCGGCTGCCTGGTGGCCGCGGCTCCGGCTCGCATCCGAACGCCGGCGGCAGGGGCGGTGGCGGTCGCCTGCATTGGATCCTGGTTCCTACGCCCGCTGCCCGACAGCGCCATCACCTGGAAAGAGTCGCAAGTGAATTCGGAAGCCCGCCGTGCCTGGACACGCCAAGCCGCGGAATTCCTCCGCGCGCACTACCGGAGCGGCACGGGAATCCTCCACTCCTTCGGCGACCTGAGCGGCGTCTTCCGCCAGGCCGGCATCCCGTTGCGCGAAAGCCTTCACGAGGGCAACCGGCCTCACTGGGATGCCGCATTGTCCCGCCCGGACCTGTTCTTGTGGGAGGAGTGGGCGCTCGCCACCGCCGGCGACAAAGTCGCCGACATGCTGTGGCGGCGCCAGCGCAGCGGACCTTACTACGAATGCGTCCGCACGATCACCGTCAAAGGGGCGCCGGCGATCCAGATCTTCAAGCGGCGCACGGGAGCGATCCGGCCCCCTGCCGGCGCGGTTCCATGAGGATCCCGTTCACCAAGGCGCACGGCGCCGGAAACGACTTCTTGCTGACCTGGGCGCACGAAGCGCCCGCCACGGGCCAGGCCGCCGTCGCGCGGGCCATCTGCGCCCGCCACACGGGCGTCGGCGCCGACGGATGGATCCTGGTGAGCCCGCCGCCCCGGGGCGCGGGATGGGACGGCGAGATTCGTCTGTTCAATGCCGACGGATCCGCGGCCGAGATCTCGGGAAACGGCACGCGCTGCGCCGCGGCCTTCCTGTTGAGCGCAGGCCTTGAGACTGCGGTCGTGCGGGTCCGAACGGGCGCCGGAGTACGCGAACTGCGGCTGCTCGAGCGTAACGAGCTGCGCTTCCGTTTCGAAATGGCCATGGGCCGGCCGGCCTGCAACCCGGAGGAGGCCGCCATCCGACTGGAGCTCGGCGACACGGCAGTCGATGCCACCATTGTGGACGTGGGCAATCCCCAATGCGCAGTCTTTGTCGAGTCGCTGGATTTCGACTGGAGGCGCCTCGGCGCCGCTCTCGAATCCCATCCTCGCTTTCCCAACCGGACCAACGTCTCCTTCGTCCGCGTCGCGGACCGCCGCACGCTGGAAGTCCGGTTTTGGGAGCGCGGCGTGGGAGAAACCATGAGTTCGGGAACCGGAGCGACGGGGGCGTTCTGGGCCGCCTTCCTCCGCGGCCGCGTCGAAAGCCCCGTAACCGTCCTGACACCTGGAGGGCGGCTCGAGCTCCGTCTCGATGACCAGGTCTATCTGGCCGGCCCGGCCCGGATCGTCGCCGGCGGCGAGTACTATTTTGAACTGGAAGAGAAAGAAGGATCGGAGTCCCGATGAAAGTAGCAGAACCTGTATCGGCGTGGGCCGCCCAGCTGGAAGAGAGGATCCGCGCGCGCACCGCCAGAGTGGGAGTGGCGGGCCTGGGTTATGTGGGCCTTCCGCTGGCCGTAGAGTTCGCCCGCGCCGGATTCCATGTCACGGGCATTGACGTCAGCGAGAGCAAGATCGCCCGCCTTCGCTCCGGTGAATCCTACGTCGCCGACGTGGCGAGCGAGGTCCTGGCTCCCCTGGTTGCGGAAGGCAAGCTCCGTGCCACCACCGACTACGGCGTGGTGGCGGAACTCGATACGATCAACATTTGCGTTCCGACGCCGTTGCGCAAGACGCGCGACCCCGACATGAGCTTCGTCGTGGCGGCTTGTGAGAAGATCGCCAGCCACCTGCACCCGGGCATGCTCGTGATCCTGGAGTCCACCACCTACCCGGGCACGACCGAAGAACTCGTGCGGCCCATGCTCGAGCGCTCCGGGCTCCAGGCCGGACGCGACTTCTTCCTGTGCTTTTCACCGGAGCGGGTGGACCCCGGAAACAAGGTCTACCAGACGGCCAACATTCCCAAGGTCGTGGGCGGCGTTACGCCGGCATGCACCGCCATGGGCACGCTGTTTTATTCGCAGGCGATTCAAACCGTCGTTCCGGTCAGCTCGACGCAGGTGGCCGAGATGGTCAAGCTGCTCGAGAACACCTTCCGCATGATCAACATCGGTCTAGTCAACGAGCTGGCCATCATGTGTGACCACATGGGCATTGACGTCTGGGAGGTGATCGAAGCCGCTGCCACCAAGCCGTTCGGCTTCATGCCCTTCTACCCGGGACCCGGCCTCGGCGGGCACTGCATCCCCGTGGATCCGTTCTACCTGTCCTGGAAAACCAAACAGGCGGGCCTGGAGGCGCGCTTCATCGAACTGGCCGGCTACATCAACAGCCAGATGCCTCACTTCGTGGTGACCAAGGTGCAGAATGCCCTCAACGACCGTTCCAAACCGCTGCGAGGCTCTCACATCCACATCCTGGGCGTCGCCTACAAGCGGGACGTGGATGACACGCGGGAGTCGCCGGCTCTGGACGTCATCCACCTCCTGAGGCGACACGGAGCGCGGGTCACCTACTCGGACCCGCACGTGCCCGAACTTCATGCCGACGGGATCGAACTCCGCTCCGAGCCGGCAGAGGAACGGGCGAGCGAGGCCGACTGCGTCGTCATCATTACCGATCACTCGGCCTTCGACTACCCTGCTCTGGTGGAAAAGGCCCGCCTGATCGTGGACACGCGCAACGCGCTCAAGGGTCTGAAGTCCGATAAGATCGTTCGACTCTGATACGGGCTAAGTAAGTGGGAGCAGCGGCCGGAGCCCTTGCGAGCTTCGGCAGGGGCTTTGCGGCGTCCCCGTTCCATGCGAGACGCCGGCCGCGCAGCGGGCCGGTGTGCAACCGGCCCGTCCCGCTGTTCGGAAAACGAATCGAGCGTCTCTATTCGAGCTCGCGGGCTCGCTTCTTGCGGTTCCGCTTGCGCGCCAGCGCCTCCTTGAGCCGGCGCTTCTCGCCGGGCTTCAGGTAGTAGGAGTGACGCTTGATATCTTTGATGATGTCCTCCTGCTGCACCTTGCGCTTGAAACGCCGCAGCGCGCTCTCCAGAGTTTCACCTTCCTGGAGGATTACTTCCGCCAATCCTTCTCACCCCCTCTCGTGGGAAACTGGAGCGCCCCCGGTCGTGCACGGAAGGACGCGTCTCTGCTATACCTCGAATGAGGACACCGTTTCGGCCGGATGGAAAACGTCCTTGCCATTCTCCTGGCCGGGGGAGCCGGCGAACGGCTGTATCCCCTGACCAAACACACCGCCAAGCCGGCCGTTCCCTTCGGCGGGGTCTACCGGATCATTGATTTCACCCTGTCGAACTGCATCAACTCCAACGTCCGGCGTGTTTTCATCCTAACACAGTACAAGGCTCTGGAACTGACGCGCCACATTCGCGACGGCTGGACCATTCTCTCGCCCGAGCTCGGCGAATACATCGAAGTCATTCCGCCCATGAAGCGGGTGCACGAGGACTGGTACCTCGGCACGGCGGACGCCGTATTCCAGAACGTCGAGAGCATCCTGGCGGAGGACCCCGAGTACGTCCTGATCCTCTCGGGGGATCACATCTACAAGATGAACTACCACGAGATGCTCGAGTGGCACTGCCACCACGATGCCGACATCACCGTGGCCACGGTGCAGGTTGCCCCGGAGGAGGCCGGCCGGTTCGGCATCGCCGAGATCGACACCAGCTACCGGATTGTCGGCTTCGAGGAGAAGCCGCAGCACGGCTGTCCCAAGAGATCCGTGTTCAACCCCGAGATGGTGAGCGCCTCGATGGGCATTTACGTGTTCAACACGCGCGTTCTGCTGGAGGCGCTTCACGAAGACGCCGAATGTGCGCACTCCTCCCACGATTTCGGCCGCGATGTGATCCCCCGGTGGATCGGGAGGGCCCGCGTCATCGCCTACGATTTCCGGGATCTGAACCACCCGCACGCCGCGCGGTACTGGCGGGACGTGGGAACGATCGAAGCCTATTACGAAGCCAACATGGACCTGGTGTCGGTGACGCCCGAGTTCAATCTGTACGACCGCAAATGGCCGCTGCGCACCAAGCCTCTGCAGTTGCCGCCGGCCAAATTCGTGTTCGCCGAAGAAGGCCGGCGGATGGGAGTGGCCATTGACTCGATCGTCTCCGGCGGCTGCATCATTTCCGGCGGCCGCGTGATCCGCAGTGTCCTCTCGCCCGGCGTGCGCGTCAACAGTTACTGCGAGGTGGAAAGCTCCATTCTCATGCACAACGTGGAGATCGGCCGCTACAGCCGCATCCGCCGCGCCATCATTGACGCCGGGGTCAAGATCCCGGAATCGAGCCTGATCGGGTTTGATCCGGAACAGGACCGCGCCCGCGGATACTTTGTCACTGACAGCGGCATCGTGGTGGTTCCGAAAGAGGACGCGCGCTACGGTACGATAACGGATTAGGTGGTCTGAAAGAACACCTGCGGCATCGCGCGCCGCTCAGGTTTCTATCGCGAACAGAAAGGAATCATCATGAGCCAAATTGTGCGCATTCTGGCACGGGAAATCCTGGATTCCCGCGGCAATCCCACCGTCGAGGCCGACGTCTGGCTGGCCGACGGCAGCTTCGGCAGGGCGGCGGTTCCTTCCGGCGCTTCCACCGGGGAGCACGAGGCCCTCGAGCTGCGGGACGGCGACAAGGCGCGCTATCTCGGCAAAGGGGTGCGCCGGGCCGTGGCAAACATCAACGGAGAGATCGCCGCGGCGCTGTGCGGCATGGAGGCGTCCTGCCAGGAGGCCGTGGACCGCCGGCTGACCTCGCTCGACGGCACGCCGAACAAAAGCCGCCTGGGCGCCAACGCCATCCTGGCCGTATCCATGGCGGTGGCGCGGGCGGCGGCGGCATCGCAGAAGTCGCCCCTCTACCGCTATCTGGGCGGAGTGCAGGCCTCGCTTCTGCCGGTGCCGATGATGAACATCCTCAACGGCGGCGTTCATGCCGACAACTCCGTGGACGTTCAAGAGTTCATGATCGTACCCGCCGGAGCCCCGAGCTTTGCCGACGCCCTGCGCATGGGAGCCGAGATCTTCCATACCCTCAAGGCGGTACTCAAAAAGAAGGGCTACTCCACCGCAGTCGGCGACGAAGGCGGTTTCGCACCGAATCTGAAGTCCAATGAAGAGGCGATCGAGTTAATCCTGGAAGCGACCACGCAGGCAGGATACCGCCCGGCCGCCGATGCCTGGCTCGCGCTGGACCCGGCCGCCAGCGAGTTCTACGACGCCGCTGCCGGCAGGTACGTCTTCCGCAAGTCCGACGGCAGTTCGAGGACGAGTGAGCAGATGGCCGCATTCTGGTGTGAATGGGTGCGGCAGTATCCGATTCTGTCCATCGAAGACGGCATGGCGGAAGACGACTGGGAAGGCTGGAAGCACCTGACGGCGACGCTCGGCGACAAGGTGCAGCTTGTCGGCGACGATCTGTTCGTCACCAGCACGGAGCGCTTGAGCCGGGGCATCGCCCAAGGCGTCGCCAATTCGATCCTCATTAAACTCAACCAGATCGGGACGGTGACCGAGACGCTGGAGGCCGTCCACCTGGCTGCGCGCGCCGGTTACACGTCCGTGATCTCGCACCGCTCCGGCGAGACGGAAGACGCCTTCATCGCCGACCTGGCCGTGGCGACCCGGTCGGGACAGATCAAAACCGGTTCGGCCAGCCGCACGGACCGCCTCGCCAAATACAACCAGCTGTTGCGCATTGAAGAGGAGCTGGGGAGTTCGGCCCGGTTTGCCGGGCTGGATGCGTTTCGCCGCCGGCCGGCGGCAGGAGGGCAGGCCCATGCATAAACTCGTGCTGCTTCGTCACGGCGAAAGCGTGTGGAACAAGGAGAACCTGTTCACTGGCTGGACAGACGTGGACCTGTCCGAGCGCGGCATCGAGGAGGCGCGACAGGCAGGCCGCGTGCTGAAGGAGCAGGGTTACGTCTTCGACATCGCGTTCACCTCGGTCCTCAAGCGCGCGATCCGGACCCTCTGGATCGTTCTGGATGAAATGGACCTGATGTGGATTCCGGTCGTGCGCGACTGGCGCCTGAACGAACGCCATTACGGTGCTCTGCAAGGCCTCAACAAGGCGGAAATGGCCGCCCGGTACGGCGAAGAACAGGTGCGGATCTGGCGCCGCAGCTACGACGTGCCGCCCCCGGCCCTGGATCCGGAAGATCCCAGAAACCCGCGCAATGATCCGCGCTACCGCTGCCTCCGGCCCGAGCAGTTGCCGCTGGCGGAATCCCTCAAGGACACCGTGCGGCGCGTGCTGCCGTGCTGGCACGATTCCATCGCGCCCGCCATTCGATCCGGCCAGCGCGTCCTGGTCGCCGCCCACGGCAACAGCCTCCGGGCGCTCGTCAAGTACCTGGACAACATCTCCGACGAAGACATCGTGGGGCTGAACATTCCGACCGGCATGCCGCTGGTTTACGAGCTGGACAAGGACCTCAAACCCACGGCCCATTACTACCTGGGCGACCCGGAAAAAGTACGGGCGGCTATCGAAGCCGTCGCGGCGCAAGGCAAAGCCCCGCGCTGAGGCGGCAGGCGAGCCGGCGGCAAATCGAGGCCCCGGGATGAGGGGAGGCTTCTTTTACTTCGCCCGGTAAGACTTCGAAAAGCCGTTGCGCCCGTTGGTCACCACAAAGGAGCCGTCAGCGGAGGCCGAGAGCTTCAGCCAGTCTCCGAGACAGTTCTCTTCGAGGTTCGCAATGAACGCCTCCGGCGCATTGAGATTCTTGTCCGCCGCCAGCGAATAGTGAAGCTGCCACAAATCCTCGAGACCCGGCGCGCTCCGTACGATGCGGAGAGCTTCCGGCGTGCCGCCTTTGCGTGCCCCGTTGTTCATGATCGCCACGCGCGGTCGAATGGCGTGCACCAGCGCCGCCGGTCCGGACAGGTTCATGCCGTGGTGCGTAGTAAGGTAGACGTCGACGACGCCGATGCGATTGGCGGGGCAAACCAGGTCCAGTTCCTTGTTCCAGGTGAGATCGCCGAGGTTGAGAAAGCGGAACTTACCGTACGCCAGCAGGAAGCCGACGGAGCGCGCGTTTTCGCTCGGATCGTCGTCGCGGCGCTTTTCGTCGCGGCACAGTGGATTGTCGCGGCCGGCGCCCGCCAGCGGAGACCGCAACACCTCACCGGCGCTGGCCAGGATGCGCACCTCGACGCCTTTGAGCGGCACCGTGTCGCCGGGGCGCACCAGCAGATGCTTGCCCTGCCGCCGGATCGCCTCGTAGCGGGCAAACAGCTCGGCGGCGCGCCCGCCCGTTTCCACGCTCGGACCATGGTCCACAAACGTCTTGGCGGGAAGTAGTTCGACGAGTTCCGGCGCTCCGCCGACGTGGTCGAGGTGGTAGTGCGTGATCAGCAGGTAGTCGAGCTCGCTCACGCCCGCAACTTTCGCAACAGACGCGATGCGCTCCGCATCCCGCCCGCCGAATCCCGCCCATCCCGTATCGACCAGCATGGACTCTCCTGCCGGCGTCACGATCAGGGTGGCTTGTCCGCCCTCGACGTCAATGAAGTAAATATCCAGCGTGCCGGCGCCGAAGACCGGCCCCGCCCACACTGCCAGACAGAACGCCAGGCTGAGCCGCATCATGCGCGTCATCGTAGCACAGGCGCGCCGAGTTGCCGGTAGAGGCAGGCCAACTGCTCGATGGATAGTTCCTCAGCGCGCCGGCGAGTTTCGGAGAAAGCCTCCAGCCTGGCGCGACCGTAGTAGCGCTCCAGGTTGTTCCGGATGGTCTTGCGCTTCTGGCGGAAACACCGGGCGGCGAACTGGAGAAAACCGGCGGGATCACGGATTCCCCAGCGCTCCTCCGGGATCACAGGCGTCAGGCGCACGAGGGCGGAATCCACTTTGGGCGGGGGGCGGAAGGCGCCCCGACTTACGAGAAAGACGATTTCGGGCTGGGCAAACAATTGTGTGCGGACTGTGAGGAACCCGTAGGCCCGCTCTCCCGGTCCGGCCGTGAGACGCTCCGCCACTTCCTTTTGAACGAGGACCACGGCGCGCCGTAAGCGTGACCGCAACTCCAGAACTTTTTCCAGGATGGGAGACGTGATGTAGTACGGGAGATTTCCGGCGATCACGGCCGGTCCCCAACGGCCAAGGTCCACGGAAAGCACGTCGGCGTTGACAATCTCGAGCTGCTGTTGTCCGGAAAACTTCTCGGACAGTCGCGCTGCCAGTTCCGGGTCCTTCTCGATCGCCACGACCTTGGCGGCGCGCGCCAGGAGGAACTCGGTGAGGGAACCGCCGCCGGCGCCGATTTCGATCACGAGCGGTTCCGGCTCGGGGCACGCCGCAAGGGCGATGCGCTCCAACAGCGGCCTGGCGGTGAGAAAATGCTGCCCGAGCCGGCGCCCCACGGGGCCGTTCCGCTCAGCCCCGCACCTCGATCTCGCTGCGGCGCAGTGTGATGCGGACGCGAGCGGCGGCCGGCTGCCCGAAGGTCGTCCCAGGCGTGAACTGCGTGAACAGCAGGGCGTTTTCCAAACTGCGCCGAGCCCGCACATCGCGGATCCAGTTCTCGCCTCCCGCGGTAGAGTAATCCACGATGCGCCCCTGGGGATCCACGGTCAAATCCAGCACGATTTCCCCGGCATTGACGAGCCCGTACGGTCCCATGCTGAGAAAGCTGGCCTCGCTCGAAAGCCAGATGGGAACGTCGTTGCGGACCGCACTCTCCGGGCGCGTGAACACGGGCGCAAGCACGGCGAACAGCAGCAGGGCGGAGAGCACGCCGCCCGCCACCGGCAGCGCCGCCGGGCGCAGCAGATTGTCCGACCACAGGCGCACCCGGCGCCCGACTCGAGCGGCCCATCCTTGCAAGCCGCGGCCGGCCATCGTGCGCGCGCGCTCCCGCGAGGCCAGCACGCGGAGAGAGTACACCAGGCTTGCCGGCGGAGCCCAGACGGGCAATGAACGGAGCATCCACCGCACGCGGTTCAGCTGTTCCCACTCCAGGCGGCACTCCGGACACTGGCCCAGGTGATCGGTCACGCGTTCCCGTTCCGGGCCGCCCAACCGGTTGTCGGCAAGGCTGGAAAGCGCGTTGTGTACCTCCCTGCACTTCATAGGCTTACTCGGCCGTCTGCGGCGCCCAGCGGATGGAGCCCGCCGGCGCCAGTCGTTTCTCCAGCTCGGCACGGAGCGCTTCGCGCCCGCGCAGAATCCTCGATTTCACCGTTCCCAACGGCACCTGAAGGATCTCGGCGATCTCCTCATAGCTGAGATCCTCCATATCTCGCAGCACGACGGCTTCGCGCAGCACCGGGCTCAGGGCGGCCAGCGCCTCCTCCACCAGCGCCCGGCTCTCCCGCGCGGCCGCCGTCTCAAAGGGGGACTGCCCGCCGGACCGGAGCACGATCTCCCGGTCGGGAGCAAATTCGCCGAATCCCACCTCCTGTTGGCGGTGCCGCCGGTACCACCGGCAGTGGTTGTGGGCCTCATTGACGGCGATCCGGTACACCCAAGTCTTCAGACTGCTGTCGCCTCGAAACCCGCCCACCTTTCGGAAAATTTTCAGGAACACCTCTTGGACCACATCCGGAGCGTCGCTCGGATCCTGGAGCAGGCGGCTCACCAGGTTGTAGACGGGTTGCTGGAAGCGCGCCAGCAGAGCCTCGTAAGCCTCTTCGGCGCCCTGCTTCATGCGCTCCAGCAGAATACGTTCTTCCTCGGCTTGGGCCGCCTGGTCGGGTTCAAGCGGCGCCGTCAGCTCCAAAGTGACGAAGTGTTCGGTCACGGGTGCGCCTCGCCGGCTTCCTTCAAGCTACCATGGCCGGACCTTCTCCCGCATTTAGTTAGACCCCTCCAGGGGCGGAATTGTTCCCTACAGCGTCTATTCCCCGAGCACCCGGAGGAACTCGGCCACGACGCGGTAACGCTCCTCGAACTCCGAAGGCTCCAGTTCGATCACCGGGTAGTCGGGGTTGAGAGAGATCAACCGGATCCGTTCATGCCGCCAGGAATCCGGTCCGGCGGGGCGCTTGACGCTTTCGTAGCGCTTGACGGCGAACTGCCCGCCGGACTGCGAGGCGCCGCGCTGCTGGACCAGCAGGATCTTTCCCGCACGCGATCCGACCACGTTTTCGCGGAACAGGCACAGGCTCCCGTCAGGGATCCGGGGTTCCATCGAGCGGCCGACCACCCGCGCCAGAAAAACCCGCTCCGTCTCGCGCAATTCCTCGGGCGCCTCGACCCAACCCTGAAGTTGGACCTCCATATCCTCGCCGAACGGCCCTGCCGCCGCGCGCAGGGAATACAGACGCACATGGCGGTCGGAGAGGGGCATCTCCACCACCTCGAACCGGCGGCTCTCCACATGCCGGCGGTAGAGCGTTTGTAGCGTCCGGGTGAATGCCCCGCCGGGCACGGCCACCGGCTCCCGCGGCGTGATGCGAACCGTGTTCGACAGGGTGTCCTCCAGCCAGGCCAGCAATGCCCGTGCACCCATCTGCCTGGCTTTCTGTTCGAGATCCGCCTCGAGCAGGGCCAGGACCTCGGCATCCTCGGGCGCGGCGACCCGGTCCCAATCCTGGCGGAGCTTAATGTAGAGCGCGTCTGCGGAGGGGTCAATGAGCATCACGCCCGCGTTCACCTCCGGCCGGCCGGGCAAGGCGACCTGGAGCACGACATACTCTGCCGCCTGCGGCCCGTTGAGCGCGACGCTCATGCTCCACTCCCTTTATCGGCTGCAGGCACGAAACCTCTTTATGGCGCGTAGGGATAATATCCTTTGCGCGTCCGCACTGTTACATTGGGCAAATTCACTTCCACCCGGATATTGCGGAACGTTCTGGGCACGTCGGTTTCCGACGGCACATAGCGCAGGATATACTGAGTCGTCACCTCCCCGGCGATATTGGCCACGGCGTTGAACAGACCCTTGGCGATCTTGGCGGCGTATTGCCCCGTGCCCACCTTCAGCGCGTAATTGCCCTCATCGGAGGGTGTGGACAGGAAACCGGCCACATCGTTGTACAGGTTCTCCAGCGGATACTCCACCCGGCCTCCCGTCTCCTCGGCAAGGCGGCGAAGGTTCTTGTCGCCTTCGGAGTTGAATCCGAAGGCTACCGTGCTGATGCCGTAAATGGTCACCAGGTTCCGCTGGGCGATCTCCAGCACTTCCTCCAGAGACTTCGTGCTGGCCGTGTCGTGTCCGTCACCGATGACCACAAGGATGCGCCGCGGCTCGATCGGTTCGCCTTCCACCAGACTGCGCCGCGTGCAGGCCATGTAAATCGCGTCGAAGAACGCCGCGCCGCCGCCCGGCTTCAGCTTGCGGATCTTATCGGCGATGGGCTCGGAGTCATGCGTGGTATCTACCAGCAGTTCCGGTTCGTTCGAATAAGTGATCAGGTAACCGCGGAAGCGCTTGTCGCCGGGCAGCAAGGTGAAGACCAGTTCCAGGGCCGCCTCCTGAAACGTCTTCCAGTGCAGTCTGGTGGCGTTGCTCATGTCGAGCAAAAAACCGATCACGACCGGCTGGTTGTGCTCGCGCGAGAAGTACAGGATCTTCTGCTCTTTGTCTTCGTCGAAGATTTTGAAGTCGGTGACTTCGAGGTTGCTGACGAAGCGGCCCTTCTCATCCGTGACCGTAACGGGGACAATGACCTCGTTGACCTGCGCGCGAAAGGCGGGCTGGCGTTCCTGGCCAGGGGCTTTGCCGGCGGGCGACTCCGACTGGGCCGCACACAAGGCCGCCCCGGCGAGCAGGATCTTCAGCAGACGCCCCCGCATCGGGATCTCAACCCCAATTATACCGGCAACGCGCCGGAGGGAAGTCCTATCTCTGGACCCTGCCCGAGCCGCCGCCCCGGACCAACTGGTTGACCTCCTCGACGGAAAAGCGATTGAAATCGCCAGGGATGGAGTGCTTCAGGCAGGAGGCGGCCACGGCGAACTCGAGCGCTTCCTGACGGCTGCCCAGGCAAAGCAGCCCGTAGATGAGGCCGGCGGCGAAGCAGTCGCCTGCGCCCACCCGATCCACGATGTGGGTGATGTCGTAGCGCCGGCTGGTGAGGAACTCCGTCCCATCGTAGAGACAGGCAGACCAGCCGTTGTGGGAGGCGCTGTAGGACTCCCGCAGCGTGATGGCCATCATCTTGAGGTTGGCAAAGCGCGCCATCACGCGTTCGCTCAGGCTGCGGTAGGCCCCCACTTCCAGCTTGCCTGCGTGAACGTCCACGCCCGCTTCGATCCCCAGAGCCATCTGGCAATCTTCTTCGTTGGCGATCCCTACGTCCACCAGGCGGAACAGTTCGCCCATCACTTCCGGCGCGCTCTTGCCGTATTTCCACAGGTTCTTGCGGTAGTTGAGATCACACGAAACGGTCAGGCCCAGGGCGCGCGCCTTCGACACCGCTTCGAGGGCCAGATCCGCAGCCCCCTGGCTGATGGCCGGCGTGATGCCCGTGATGTGAAACCAGCCCGCGCCTTCGAAGGCCTGCTCCCAGGGGATGTCGCCCGGCTTGGCCAGTGCGATGGCGCTGTAGTCGCGGTCGTAGACAACCTTGGAGGGGCGCTGGTTGGCTCCCGGTTCGACGAAATAGATGCCCATGCGGCCCTTGCCGCGCACGATGGCGGAAGCATCTACGCCGAAGCGGCGCAGCTCTCCCACGAAGGCGTCGGCGATCGGATGGTTGGCCGGCAGCACGGTGACGTAACGGGCCGGCACCCCGAAACCCGCCAGCGCCACGGCCACGTTAGCTTCACCGCCGCCGAAGGTGGCCAGGAATTGCGGAGACTGCAAAAAACGCTCAAAGCCCGGCGGGGCGAGCCGGAGCATGATTTCCCCGAATGTCACTACGGTCTTCATGGCAACTCCTGAAGTCGCGCCGGATGCGGGCCGCGCTCAGCGGGCATCGTCCGGCACGGCGATCACGTCCAAAGCCAGAGAGGCGTCCAGGGCCGGTAACCCTTCGAACGGCAGCATGGTGCTGGCCGGCGGACGGCTCATGTCGTAAAACTCGGCGCGAACCTTCCGAATCAGCCCGCTCAAACCGCCCGAAAGCGGGTAGATGGAAGCCATGGCCGTCTTGCGCAGCGAGGCGCCCGCCTGCGCCAGCTCGCGCTCCAGGCGCTGGAAGGCCAGCCGGACGTCCTGCTCCTCGTACTGAAAGGCCATTTGCGCGCCGGTCAGCACAATCTTCGGGGCTCCCACCAGCGCCACGTGCGAATAGTTGGGCGAAACCGGCAGCCCGTCCGGATTCAACATCCGTAGCGGCGCACCCACGGGAGCGTTCAGGCGCGCCACGGCCTCGCACTCCACCACGCTCCGCGCCGGTGCGCGCTGGATCTGCACGTAGTTGGCCGCCGCCTGCGGGAACTCCCGCGCGACGCGGGTGCGCACCGCGTCCACGTCCTCCAGGGAGGTCATAAAGCAGGTGATCCGCAACACGTCCTTCGGTTCGGCCCCGGCGCCGCGCACCGCGCGCCCCAGATCCGCCAGAGATTTTTCCGCAAGCGGCGCCATGGTGAGCCGGTATTCATCCGAGGAAGCCGCCTGCCCGGAGATGAACGCCAGCCCGTGGGGATTCACTTCCTTTCGGGCAACGGCTGCCGATTCGAAGACCACCTGCGCCCCGGTGAGCGGGAGTCCGCCCACCTGCACGACAGTCAGGGCGGGCAGGGGCAGGCGGCGCTCGGTGAAGATCTCGCTCACCAGGCTCTGGACCCGCCGCATATCACCGCTGCCGGCCACGAAGGCACGCAGTTTCACGATCGTCATTCCGCGAGCGCTGCGAAACAGCGCCTGCAAAGCGTCGCGCGTCTGCCGCGACAGCAGGCCGCGAGCCGACAGCGGCGACACATGAAAAACCAAGCGGCGCGGATCCGCGGTTACGACGGTAGGGGGCTCCTTAGGAATCACGCGCGTCTGGGCGACGCGCTCCTGTTCGAGCTCGAGCTGCGTCTTGTGCTCGATCTGCGGTTTTTGCGACGTCAGGGAGGCGGTTGCCCACACTGGCAGCAGCGCCAGTAACTTCCATCTCATCCGATTCGCACACGATTGTACCAGATCGCCTCGCAAACACCGCCGCAGGGACCGGCGGTCTGTGCGGTGCTATGATGTTAGGGCTTCTCCAAGCCCGGCGATGGCGGTCAAGACGGCGCCCAAACCCAAGCGTCCCAAGGCAGCGGGGGCGCGCAATGCCCGGGTCCGCAAGATCCTCCAGGCTTTGGACCAGCTTTATCCGAACGCCACCTGTGCTCTCCACCACCGCAACGCCTGGGAACTGCTTGTGGCCACGATCCTCTCGGCTCAGTGCACGGACAAGCGCGTCAATGAAGTTACCCCCGGCCTTTTCAAGAAGTACCCGACGATCCGGGACTTCGCCGCCGCGAGCCAGGAAGAACTGGCTCAGGACATCCGCTCGACAGGCTTTTTTAACAATAAGGCCAAAGCCTTGATCGGCGCGGCCCGAAAAATTCTGGCCGATTTCGGCGGCCGCGTGCCGAAGACCATGGAGGAGATGCTCACCATCCCCGGAGTGGCGCGCAAGACGGCCAATGTGGTGTTGGGCACGGCCTACGGCATTCCCTCGGGCATCGTCGTGGACACGCACGTGCAGCGCATCGCCCGCCGCCTGGACCTGACCCGGGAAACCGACCCCAACAAGATCGAGCAGGACTTGATGAAGATCATTCCCAAAGAACGGTGGATCCTGTTTTCCCACCAGATGATCCATCACGGCCGCAACCTGTGTACGGCGCGGCGCCCGCGCTGCGCCGAATGTCCGATGAACTCTTTTTGCTATGCGGAGGATAAGACGGTATGATGTCACGGCGCGTCTTCCTGGGCTCGTCCGCCCTGGCCGCCGCCGATCTTTTCGGCGCGGCGGAAAGCTCCAAGCGGCCGTCTTCGGAGCTCGAGAAGCTGGCTCAAGTGGCGCTTCGCGAGGCGCAGCGCCTGAAGGCAAGCTACTGTGACATCCGGATCAATCGGTACCGCGACCAGACCATCTTCCTGCGCCTGTCCCCCGAGCGGGGCACTGGCCGCACGCTGGAAGTTCCCAACGTCACCGACCGCGAAAGTTTCGGCTTCGGCGTCCGGGTCATCGCCCGCGGCGTCTGGGGCTTCGCCGCGTCCCCCGTCGTTTCCGAAGAGGAAATCGCCCGGGTGACGCGTGAAGCCGTGGCCGTAGCCGAGGCCAACGCCAGGATTCAGGCCCGGCCCGTGGTTCTGGCGCCCACACCCGCATACCGCGACCGGTGGAGCTCGCCCTGCGAGCGCAACCCGTTCGACATCCCCGTAGCCGAAAAGATCGAGCTGCTCCGCGCCGCCGCCGCCGAAGTCAAAAAAGAAAAGCGGGTCTTCGCTTCGACCGCCATGCTGATGTTTCACTCCGAGGACAAGTACTTTGCCTCCTCGGAGGGATCCTCCATCCAGCAGCTGGTCATCCACACCATCGCCAACCTGGCCGCGACTGCCGTGGATTTCGCCAGAGGAATCTCCCGCACGCGCAATTACACCCCGCCGCCTCTGGAAGCGGGCTGGGAGTACGTGGCCCGGATGAACTTTCTGGAGCACGCCCCGCGGATCCGCGAAGAGGTACTGGAGCATCTGGCTGCGCCTCCGGTCGAACCGGGGAAGAAAGATCTGGTCCTGATGCCGAGCAACTTGTTTCTCACCATCCACGAAAGCATCGGGCACTCCACCGAGCTCGACCGGGCTCTCGGTTACGAAGCCAACTTCGCCGGAACCAGCTTCCTTACGCCGGAAAAAATGGGCAAAGAGAGGATCGGCAGCGAGATCGTCACCATCTACGGGGACCGGACCTACGAGCGGGGACTGGCGACCGTGGCCTATGATGACGACGGCGTCAAGACCACCCGTTTCCCCATTGTGGAAAAAGGCATCTTCAAACATTTCCAGACCATCCGCGAACAGGCGCACCTGATCGGCGAGAAGGAGTCGCGCGGCTGCTGCTATGCGGATTCGTGGGCCAGCGTGCCGTTCCAGCGCATGCCGAACGTCTGGCTTGCGCCGGGGCCGCCCGACGTCACTCTCGAGGACCTGATCGCGGGTGTTGACGACGGCATTCTCATCGAGGGACGCGGCAGCTACTCGATTGACCAGCAGCGCTACAACTTCCAGTTCGGAGGCGACGCCTTCTGGGAGATCAAAGGGGGCAAAAAGCGGGGAATGATCTCGCGGGTGGCCTACCAGTCCCGGACTCCGGATTTCTGGCAGGCCTGCGACGGCATCGCTGGGCCGAGCTACTGGGAACAGTACGGCTCCCCGAACGACGGCAAGGGCGAACCGATGCAGACCAACTCGGTCAGTCACGGCTGCTCGCCCGCGCGATTCCGGCAGATCACGGTGATTCGCACAGACTGAAGCGCGAGGAGGTGCTGGAGCATCATGTGGACGCGAGACGAAGCCCGCAAGCTGGCCGACACGATCCTTTCCTTCTCCAAGCTCCCGGAGTGCAGTGTGGTACTGTCCGCCTCCGAACAGGCCAACGTTCGCTTCGCCAACAACGGCGTGACCACGTCCGGTGTGGTCCTGGAGCGGTCCGTCACCGTCACCTCAACACGGGACGGGCGCAGCGGCACGGCGGAAACCACCGAGGTGGATACGGCCAGTCTCGAGGCGGTGGTACGGCGCTCCGAGGAACTGGCGGCGTTGGCCCCACCGAACCCGGAGCACATGCCTCCTCTGGGCCCGCAGGAGTATCCGGAAACCAGCGATTACGACGAAGCCACGGCGCGGGCACGCACGGCGGAGATGATCCCGCACGTGGCGGCCGCCATCACAGCGGCCAAGAAAAATCACCTGGTGGCGGCGGGTTTCTTCGTCCGTTCCGCTTCGGTCCGCGCAGTCGCCAACAAAAACAAACTGTTCGGTTACGACCGTTCGGCGGATGCACGGCTCACCGTCACGGTCCGCACCCCGGACGGGTCCAGCTCCGGATGGGCGGGCCGGCCCTCGTTACGGATCGCAGAGATCCGCGGTGAAGAGATCGCCGCCCGGGCGGTGGAGAAGTGTCTCCGCTGGCGGAAGCCGGAGCGTCTGGAGCCGGGAGCCTACACCGTGGTGCTGGAGGCGACGGCGGTGGGTGACCTCATCGGGCGCATGGGCTTCGCCCTCGACGCACGCGCTGCCGAAGAGGGCCGCTCCTTCCTGAGCAAAAAAGGAGGCGGCACGCGGTTGGGCGAAAAGTTGTTTCCCGAGTTCATCAGCTTGCGCAGCGACCCCTTCGACCCGCGCCTGCCCGCAACCCCCTGGACCAGCGAATGGTTGCCCGCGCGCCGGATTGCCTGGGTGGAAAAGGGCGTCGTGCGCAACCTCGTCTATACCCGCTATTGGGGCGCGAAGACAGGCAACCCACCCACCGGCTTTCCCGGGTCCTTGGTCATGGACGGCGGCCAGGAGAGCCTGGACGAGCTGATCCGGCAGACGGAGCGCGGCCTTCTGGTGACCCGCTTCTGGTACATCCGCGTGGTCAACCCGCAGACGCTCCAGCTCACCGGGCTGACGCGCGACGGGTTGTTCCTCATCGAGAACGGCAAGATCTCCCGGCCCGTGATGAACCTTCGCTTCAACGAGAGTCCGGTGCGCCTGCTCGAGAATGCGCAGCGCGCCGGGCGGCCGGAGCGGGTGCAGGGAGCCGAAGGGGGCTCCGTGGTGGTGCCTCCCCTGGTGTCGAGCAACTTCCAGTTCACCAGCGTTTCCGACGCCGTATGAGGCGGAAGCTCGCGGCGCTGGTGCCGCTGGCTATCCTCGGACCGGCCGGCTGCTCCCGTTCCCCGGACCTGTTCACGCCGCCGATCGAGCGCAAGCCGCTGACGGGAGCCGAGCCCACCCGCCTGCGGGCCTTCGTCGCCATGAGCGATCCGGATGCGGAAATCCACCTGGTTGGGGGCGTGAACCGCAGGTTGGAGGCGGGCGCCTGGCGTTGGGCTTCCGGGCGCGCGGAACTGCAATTCGTCACGCGCCAAGTTCGCGGTATCCGATTTGTCGCGGACGTGGTGGTGGCCGAAGCGACCTTCGCGCAGACCGGCCCGGTGACCCTCGCTTTCTCGGTGAACGGAAGGCCCCTCGGCGCCCTGCGATTCGAGACTCCGGGGCCCCGTCGCTTTGAACAGCCCGTGCCCGACGGCTGGTTACACGCGGGGGAACTGGTGCGGGTTACGATCGAGGCCGACAAAGTCTACGTGGATCCGCGCGACGGTACACGTCTGGGGTTCATCCTCCACCGCGCGGGTTTTCTCCCGTGATCCCACAGCCGGTTTATATCCTGTTCGGCGCGGCGTTCACCGTTGTGGTGTCCTGGCTTCTTGGGCGGCTGCTGCTCCGGAGGCTCGGCGTCGAGCTTCACCGCCTCGAGGAGGATTTTCTGGCCTTCGTTACGGGGTCGGCGTGCCTGAGTGCGCTGGTCTTTTGGCTGGCCGCCGCACACCTGCTCTACAAAGGGGTGCTTCTGGCGCTAGGGCTCGGCGTGATCGTGCTTGCCCTCAGGCGCGGCGCCCACCGCCCGGTGGCCCGGCGGCTTCCGCCCGGCGATCGTTTCTGGGGGCGGCTGTTTGCAGCCGTGTTCGCGGTCTACACGGCACTGTACTTCTTCAACGCCATGGCGCCCGAGATTAGCGCCGACGGCACGGAATATCATCTCGGCCTGGTCTCCCGCTATCTGCGCGAGCGCGGCTTTCCCCGCATCACGACGAACATGTACGCCAGCCTGTCGCAGGGCGTCGAGCTGCTGTTTCTGTATGCGTTCGCCTTCGGCCGCCATTCGGCAGCTTCGCTCCTACACTTCGCCTTCCTGCTATGGCTGCCCTTCGGGATGATCGCCTGGGCGCGGCGTTTCGGAGTCGCAAGCGCCGGCGCCGCTGGAGCGCTTCTGTTTTACCTGAGCCCTGTGGTAGGCATTGATGGCACCAGCGCTTACGTGGACGTGGCGGTCGCCGCCGTCGCCTTCGCGGTTTTCTATCTGCTCGAGATCTGGGACCGCGAGCGCACTCCGGGCTTGCTGATCCCCATCGGACTGCTGGCCGGGTTCGCTTACGCCGCCAAGTACACGGCGTTCGTCGCGTTCCCCTACGCTGCCGGTTTTGTGGCCTGGAAGCTCTGCCGGCAACGCCGTCCGCTGCTCGGCCCGCTGGCCGTCTTAAGCCTTTGCGCGGCGCTGATGGCCGCGCCCTGGGCGGCAAAAAACTGGATCGTCGTGGACAACCCGTTTTCGCCGTTTCTTAACACGTGGTTCCGCAATCCCTACGTTCATGTGTCCTTCGAGAAAGAGTACCGCTGGCACATGCGCCATTATCCGGGTCTGGAAAGCTATGCCGACATTCCGCTCGAAGTCACTGTGCGCGGGCGCGTGTTGGCCGGGTTGCTCGGTCCGGTTTTCCTGCTGGCCCCGCTGGCATTGTTGTCCCTGCGGTGGCCGCAGGGACGCCGGCTGCTCCTGGCGGCCGCCGTGTTCGGGGCAACGTACTTCACCAATATCGGCACGCGCTTCCTGATCCCCGCGGCGCCGTTCCTGGCCCTGGCCATGGCGATGGTCCTCACCAGGGCGCCCGGAATCGCGCCGCTGCTTGTTGTCTTTCACGCTCTGATTTCCTGGCCGAGTCACATCAAGATGTACGCCGACCCCTACTGCTGGCGCCTGGAGCGCGTCACTTGGCGGGAAGCGTTGCGCATCGTGCCGGAAGAGGAATGGCTGAACCGCCGCTGGGCGGGCTATCCGATCGCGCGCATGATCGAGCAGTTCGTCCCGCCGGGGGAGAAGGTCTTCGCCTGGCAGCGGGTCTCGGAGGCTTATACGACGCGGGAGATTCTGGTGGCTTACACGGCCGCCTTCAACCATACCCTCGGTGACATTCTCTGGACGCCGATCATTGACGGGTACCACCCGGTCTGGCGCTTCACCTTTGACTTCGTTCCCGAGCGGCTGCGCAGGCTTCGGGTCGTACAAGCCGGCAGGTCAGACACCGAACTCTGGGCGGTGAACGAATTCCAGGTCTACAGCGGAGAGCAGCGCCTCGTCCGGGAACCGTCCTGGCGGATCACGGCGAACCCCAACCCCTGGGAGATCGAACTGGCCTTTGACGAGAATCCGGCCACGCGCTGGCGCAGCTGGGAGGCGATGCGGCCCGGGATGTTTGTCGAACTCGATCTCGGCCGGGAGCGGCACGTCAGCCGGGTCGTGCTGGACTGCTCCCAGGACCACGGCCGGACGCGCCTGCGGCTGGAAGGGCTGGACGCGGCGGGCGGCTGGAAGGTTCTGGGTGAGCCGCGCTTCTCCGAGGCGCCCCTGCCGCCGGATTTGCGCCGCCGCGCAACCGAAGCCTTGCGACAGCGCGGCGTCCGCTATCTGCTCATCCACGACTCGGATTTTCGCGCGGAGGATTTCCGGGCGCGAGCCGGCGAATGGGGCCTCGTGTTTCTGGCGGAACGCGCCGGAGCGCGGCTTTACCGCATCGAATGACTACGGCGATCGCAGCTCGCCGTTACCGAGCCGTTTCCCACCAGTTCGCGCAGGTCCGAGACCCAGTAATCGGGCTGCCAGCGCGCCAGTTCGCCGGGATCGCCGTAGCCGTAGCGCACGGCGCAGATCCGCACGCCGGCTCTGCGTCCGGCTTCCATGTCCGCGGGCGAATCTCCCACGAGAAGACACTCCTCGGGACGCGCCCTGAGGGCCTCGAGCGCCCGGAAGATCACATCCGGCGCCGGCTTGCTGGGAAAGCCGTCCGTTCCCTGGATATGGTCAAAGTATTCGCGCAGCCCGAACCTCTCCAGCACTTCGACCGTGCCGGGCGTGCTCTTCGTTGTCGCCGTGGACTTCCGGCCGCCCAGCCGCTCGAGGGCCTCCGCAACGCCGGGAAAGATCGTCGTCGAGGCGTGCCGCCGTCCGCGGTAGGCGGAGCGGTACTGTTCGATCAGCCCCTGGATGACCTCGCCGGGCGATCCCGGCAGCAGGTCGCCGAACAGGTCGGAAAGGTGGCGGCCGATGTAGGCGCGGAGCAATGGATCGGGAACTCCGCCGGGAACCAGGCCGTCGAGCACGCCCTGAAGTGCGGCGCAGATGTCCGGAGCCGAGTCCAGCAGCGTGCCGTCTACGTCGAACAGGTAGACCGGAAACGCGGGAATCACGCAGGCTGCGGCCGCTCCCCCTCACGAAGTCCCGGCACGCGGCGCCCGCCTTCCGGGCGCAACACGGGCTGCGTGCCGCTGTCCCCGCTCGGCGGCGCGGCCGGCGACCGTGCCGGCAGGGGGATGCCTTCGATGAGCTGCTTGACTTCGGCTCCCTCGAGGACTTCGCGCTCCAGCAGGGCCTCCGCGATGCGCACCAGCGCGTCGGAGTGCTCTTCGATGATCTGCGAGGCGCGCTGGTAGGCGGTCTCCACCAGCTTGCGCACCTGGCGGTCAATCTCGATCGCGGTCTGTTCGCTGTAGTCGCGGTGCTGGGCGATTTCCCGGCCCAGGAAAATCTGCTCCTCCTTCTTGCCGAAGCTGAGCGGACCCATTTCGCTCATGCCCCACTCGCAGACCATCTTGCGGGCCAGTTCGGTGGCGCGCTCAATGTCGTTGCCAGCGCCCGTCGTGATGTGGTGCATGAATTTCTCTTCGGCGATCCGCCCCGCCATCAGAATCGCCAGCTGCGCCTCCAGATACTCCTTCGTGTAGGAGTGCTTGTCGTCCATCGGCAGCTGCATGGTGACGCCGAGGGCCATGCCGCGGGGGATGATCGTCACCTTGTGGACGGGGTCGGCGCTCGGCAGCATGGCCGCAACCAGCGCATGGCCCGCCTCGTGGTAGGCGGTGTTGCGTTTTTCCTCTTCGCTGATGATCAGCGACTTGCGCTCCACGCCCATCAGCACCTTGTCCTTGGCCAGCTCGAAGTCGGCCATGGTGACGACCTTGCGGTTCTGGCGGGCGGCCAGAAGAGCCGCTTCGTTAACCAGATTGGCCAGGTCGGCGCCCGCAAAGCCCGGCGTGCTCCGGGCGATCACCGAGAGGTCAACGTCATCGGCCAGCGGAGTCTTGCGGGTGTGCACCTTGAGGATCTCCTCCCGCCCCTTGACGTCGGGCCGGCCCACCACCACGCGCCGGTCGAAGCGTCCCGGGCGGAGCAGAGCCGGGTCGAGGACGTCCGGGCGATTGGTGGCCGCCATGAGAATGACGCCGTCGTTCGATTCGAAGCCGTCCATTTCGACCAGCAACTGGTTCAGCGTCTGCTCGCGCTCATCGTGGCCGCCGCCCAGACCCGCCCCCCGGTGCCGGCCCACCGCGTCAATTTCGTCAATGAAGATGATGCACGGCGCGTTTTTCTTGCCCTGTTCGAAGAGGTCGCGCACACGGCTGGCGCCGACGCCCACAAACATCTCGACGAAGTCCGAACCCGAGATGGAGAAGAAGGGGACGTTAGCTTCGCCCGCCACCGCGCGCGCCAGCAGCGTCTTGCCCGTTCCCGGCGACCCGATCAGCAACACGCCCTTGGGGATGCGGCCTCCCAGTTTCTGAAACTTCTGCGGCTCCTTGAGAAACTCGATGATCTCCTGCAGCTCCTCCTTGGCCTCGTCTACACCCGCCACGTCCTTGAAAGTCACCTTTTTCTGCTGCGAAGAATGCAGCCGGGCGCGGCTCTTACCGAAACTCAGAGCCTTGTTGCCCCCGCTTTGCATCTGGCGCATCATGAAAATCCAGAACGCCAGCAGCAGGATGAACGGAATGGCGTTAATCAGGATGGAGACCCAGTGCGAGGAACCGGCTTCCTTGATCTCCACCTCCACATTCTTCTCGCGCAGCAGTTTGTAGACGTCGGGGTAGTTGACGGGAATCAGCGTCCGCAGGCCGGTCTTGTCTTTATAAACACCGCGTACCTCGGTGCCGGCAATCGTGACCGATTCGACCTTTCCCGCCTCCACGTCGGTGAGGAAGCGGCTGAAGGTAATCGGAATCTCCGGGCGGGCCTTGCCGGTGCGCACCACAATCCATAGCAGCACGGCAACGCAAATCAGAACCGCCCAAAGGATCGCCGTCTTGACGTTACTGTTATTCATCACTCCTCCCGGCCGCCGGAAGCGTGCCTTCGGGCTATGCCCTTCTGCCCATTAAGACGTTCCCGGCGCTTCCGGAGATTCCGGCGCCTCGGAAATCTTTAGTACCCAACGAGTTCGAGCATCCGGAACCAGCTCGGCTGCGGCGCCGAAGCCCCGGGACCACACAATCCGCCCTCCGCTTTCGAGTACGGGCCACGAGCCACGTTCCCAATGGGGAATGCGGGCCCGTTGAAACAAATCGGCAAGATTTCGTACCGTCGTATGCCCCGCGGGACGGTATCGGTCTCCGGGAATCCAGCTTCGAAGCTCGAGCAACCCCCGGATGCGTTCCCGATCAACCAAATGACTCCCACCCCGATTATAACCCGAAGCGCACAGTGCGCCTGCACGGGCCTCGGCCAGTTCGAGCTGCAATCGGCCGCCATCGGGGAGCGGATAATAGCCCGGAATCGCCACCTCCCGGCGGAATGCCTGCGGAAATTCCTCACCGGAGGGGGAAAAGCGGATCCAGTCGAACGAGCGCCAGACCACCAGTCCCGGCAGGCAAATCCTGCCGTCGCCCTTCTCCCGGCGAGCCAGCTCCAGGGCTTGTTCCACATGTTCGTACTCGATGCGCCGCAGATCTCCGCGCGCACGCTCGATCAGGCGCCGCACCAGACGCCGGGCGACGGGCCGCGGGAGTTCGCTGAGGGGGCGGACCCGAACAAAATACGCCCGGCCGCGCCTGACGGCGTGGGCCGCCTCCAGCCGGTCGGTTTCCGCGCGCCAGTAGTCCTCTTCTTCCTGTGCGAGGGCGGCGAGCCGGGCAAGCGCCGCTTCCAGGCGAGGATTCCAGTCCCGCTGCAAGGCCGGCAGGAGCTGGTGCCGGATGCGGTTCCGGGCCAGGGCCGGATCGCGGTTGGTCGCGTCTTCGCGCCAAGAGAGTCCCCGCGAACCGAGATAAGCGAGCACCTCCGGGCGGCTGACTTCGAGAAGCGGCCGGACAAAGCCTTCCGCCGTGACCGGCAGGATGCCAGCGAGCCCGCTGAGCCCGGTGCCGCGCAGCAGCCGGAACATCACCGTCTCGGCCTGATCCGAGCGGGTGTGTCCCAGAGCCACGCGATCCAGAAGGCCGCTCCGGAGAAAACCCAGGAAAAAATCGCGCCGCGCGTTGCGGGCGGCCTGCTCCAGATTCTCTCCGGTCGCCTCGCGCAAACTGCGCACGTCGGCTTCTCCCGGATAAAAAGGCAAGCTGAGCCCGGCCGCCAGTTGCCGGACGAACTCGGCATCGGCCCGCGAGGCCTCTCCCCGCAGGCGGTGATCCAGGTGCAGTACGCTGAGGCGCAGCGCCCATCGCGGCGCCAGCTCCCGGAGTACGTGCAGCAGGCAGACCGAGTCCGCTCCGCCGGAGACCGCCACGCCGACCCGGTCCCCCGGCCGGAACATGCCGTAGCGTTCGATCGTGGCGGCCACACGTTCGATCATCGGGCGGGATCTCGTTGCTTTCATTGTACGGAACCGGATCCGGTTGTCCTGCCTCGAACAGCGCGCGTGTTATAAGGGAGAGTAACCCTTCCTGAAAGGACGGCCCGCATGGCGCAGTACGACTTCGGCATCATCGGCCTGGGAGTCATGGGCCAGAATCTGGCTCTGAACGTGGAAAGCAAAGGGTTTTCGGTGGCGGGTTATGACGTAGATCCTGCCAAAGCCCAAGCCGCCCGAAACAAATGGGCGGGAAAACGCATCACTGCCGTAGCGTCCCTTCAGGAACTGGCGGCATCTCTGGCCCGGCCCCGCAAGATTCTGTTGATGGTTCCGGCGGGCAAACCGGTGGATGCGGTGCTCGGCGAGCTCCTGCCGTTGCTGGATCGCGGAGACATTGTCGTGGACGGCGGCAACTCATTTTTTCAGGACACCGACCGCCGGGGACGCGAACTGGAGGCCGCAGGGATCCTCTATGTCGGCATGGGCGTCAGCGGGGGCGAGGAAGGCGCCCTGCATGGTCCCTCCCTGATGCCCGGGGGGTCCGAAGAGGCCTACCGCCTGCTGGAACCGATTCTGACGCGTATCGCCGCCCGGACCGACGACGGGCCCTGCTGCGCCTACATGGGCAAAGGAGGCGCCGGCCACTACGTCAAGATGGTCCACAACGGTATGGAATACGGCATCATGCAGCTCATCGCCGAAAGCTACGACATCATGAAGCGCGTGCTCGGCATGAGCGCGGCGGAAATGCAGCCCGTTTTCGCCCGCTGGAACGAAGGCCCTCTCAGTTCGTACCTGATCGAAATCACGGCCCACATTCTCGCCAGGATGGATCCGGAAACCGGCCTGCCGCTCGTGGAGGTCATTCTGGACCGCGCCGGACAGAAAGGCACGGGCAAGTGGACCTCCCAGAACGCGCTCGACGTGGGGGTGGCGATTCCCACGATCCACGCAGGGCTGGAGGCGCGGATTCTGTCGGCCTTCAAGGACGAGCGCACGCAGGCGGCCAGGGTTCTGCTCGGGCCCTGCAAGCAGTTCGACGGCGAGCGGGACCGATTCCTGGGCCTGCTCCATGACGCCCTGCGACTGGCGGTCGTGACCAGCTATGCGCAAGGCTTCGCCCTGATGCGCGAGGCATCCCGGGAATACGGCTACGGGCTGCGGTTTGCCGAAATCGCCCGCACCTGGAAAGGCGGCTGCATCATCCGGGCCCGCCTGCTGGACGCGATCAAGACGGTTTTCCAGGAGAATGCGGATCTGGCGAACCTGCTGCTGGATGGCCGCTTCGCCGCGCTGGTCAATGAACTGCATCCCGCCCTGCGGGCGGTCGTGTGCGCGGCGGCCGAACACGGCGTGCCCTGCCTCGGGATGGCCGCCGCGCTCGGCTACATTGACAGCTACCGTTCCGAGCGCCTGCCGGCCAACTTGATCCAGGCGCAGCGGGATTACTTCGGCGCTCACACCTATGAGCGAGTGGACAAGCCACGGGGACAGTTCTTCCACACCGAATGGACAGCCTGAGGCGCAGTCCGAAATTCCCAATACAGGAGCAGCAACACGGATGGGTTATGGTCTGAATCTGTTACCGCAGGCGGAGCTCGATGAGGTCTCCCTCGGCGCCCTCGTTCACCGCCTGGATCCGGGGACGATTCCGTTCCGCAAAGCCGCTGAGTGCCGGATCCACGTGAGCGGCGGCGAATACAACGTTGCGGCCAATCTGGCCGATTGCTTCGGGCTCCGGACGGCCATCGTCACGGCGATGGTGGACTACCCGATCGGCGAGCTGATCGCCGAGCGGGTGCGCGCCATGGGCGTGCGTGCCTTCTACAAGCATTTCGCGCATGACGGGGTCCGCGGGCCGAACATGGCCACGGTTTACAGCGACCGGGGATTCGGAGTCCGGGCGCCGGTGGTCTTCTACAACCGCTCGAACGAAGCTGCGGCTCTGCTCAAGCCGGGCGATTTTGACTGGAAGCAGATTTTCGCCGGCGGCGTGCGGTGGTTCCACTCCGGCGGCATCTTTGCCTCCCTGTCTCCCACCACGGCCGAGTTGATCATCGAGGGCATGCAGGCCGCCAAGACGGCGGGCGCGGTCGTCTCCTTCGACCTCAACTACCGGGAGAAGTTGTGGAAGGTTTCCGGAGGCGCCGAGCGGGCCCAGTCCGTGCTGAGCCGTATCGTGGAGCACGTAGATGTGCTCGTGGGCAACGAAGAGGACCTGCAGAAGGGACTGGGGATGCCGGGTCCGGAAGTGGCCGCCGCCTCCAAGCTCGATCCGGCGGCCTTCCTGGCCACCATCGAAAAAGTGATCGCCCGCTTCCCGAACATCAAGGTCGTGGCCACGACGCTGCGCGAAGTGCACTCGAGCAACCGCCACAGCTGGAGTGCCGTCGCATGGGTCAACGGCAACAGCTACGTTGCGCCCACCTGCGAGCTCGACGTCTACGACCGCGTGGGCGGCGGCGACGGCTTCGCCGCCGGCTTCTTTTACGGAATCCTCGCCGGAGAGCCGCCCGAAGAGGCCCTAAGGCTGGGCTGGGCGCACGGAGCTTTACTCACGACGTTTCCGGGGGACACCACCATGGCGACGCTCAGCGAGGTGCGCGCGTTCGCACGCGGAGGCTCGGCGCGGATTCAGCGTTGAGGTCGCCGGCGCACGGGGAGGATGACCTTGGACGTTTTCGAGCGGGCGGCGCGGATCCGGCTCCTGCTGATGGATGTGGACGGCGTGCTGACCGACGGAAAGCTCTATAACGTGCCCGACCCGTCCGGCCGCATGGTGGAGACGAAGGCGTTCGACTCGCAGGACGGGATTGCCCTGCAGTGGCTGGCCTGGAAGGGGATCCAGACCGGTCTGATCAGCGGCCGGGTTTCCCCCGCCGCCGAAGAGCGCGCCCGCCAGTGCCGCTTCGCTTACGTCTATCAGGGCCACATCGAAAAGATCCCAGTGTTCGAAGAGATCCTGAGCCGGGCGGGCGTCGGGCCCGAACAGGTGGCCTACGTCGGTGACGACCTGACCGACGTGATCGTGATGCGCCGGGTCGGTCTGGCGGTGGCCACCGCCAACGCCCGGCCGGAGGTGAAACGCTGCGCCCACTTCGTCACCGCAAGCGAGGGCGGGCGCGGCGCGGTGCGGGAGGTGGCGGAACTGTTGCTCAAAGCTCAGGGTTACTGGGACGAGATCCTGCGCAAGTACGAGGTGCCGGAATGAGCGTACCGGAAGCCAACCGGATCGGGCTCGTCGTCCGCGCCGCCCCTGGCCCGGGCATCCTCCATCAGCTCACGGGGGTGATCGCCAGGCACCAGGGGGATATCACGTCGGTGGAAATCATCGAGAGCGGTCCTCCGGACGCCAAGGTCTACTTCGAGCTGGACGTGCCGGGAGAGGCGCAAGCGCTGGTGGAAGAACTCCGAGCCCTGCCCGTGGTCCGGGAAGCCGCCCAGGTCAACACCATGCAGAAGATCTACGGCAAGCGGATCATCATCATCGGCGGCGGGGCGCAGGTAGGCCAGGTGGCCATCGGCGCCATCTCGGAAGCCGACCGGCACAACATCCGCGGCGAGCGGATCTCCGTGGACACGATCCCCCTGGTGGGCGAGCAGCCCCTGGCGGACGCCGTCCGGGCCGTGGCTCGTCTGCCCCGCGCCAGAGTCCTGGTGCTGGCCGGTTCGCTCATGGGAGGAGAGATCGAGAAAGCAGTGCGCGAAGTGCGCGCTCAGGGCCTGCTCGTGATCAGCCTGAATATGGCCGGCAGCGTGCCGGATGCGGCGGATCTTGTGGTCACCGACCCCGTCCAGGCGGGCGTCATGGCCGTGATGGCTGTGGCCGACACTGCGAAATTCAACGTGGCGCGCCTGAAACGCCGCGTGTTTTGAGTCTTCCCGGACCGCCCTGCTAGCGCTCCCGCCCGTCTTCCAGGTACGTGTACCCCTGGAGGCCTTCCTCGTAGAAGCGCAGCAGCCGCCCGGACTCCTCGTAGCCGATCCGTCCCTCGCGCACCGCCACCTCCACGTCCCGCCGGAAGCTGGCCAGCAGCGATTCCGCGTTGAACTGCACGTAATCCAGCACCTCGCGGACCGTGTCCCCCTTGATGACGGTCTCCAGGATCACCTCGCCGTTGGCCCCCAGGCTGACGTGCACGGCGTTGGTGTCGCCGAAGAGGTTGTGCAAATCTCCCAGGATCTCTTGATAGGCTCCGACCAGGAACGCGCCGAGATAGTACGGCTCCCCGTTGAACGGATGCAGGGGAAGCGTACGCTTGACGTCGCGCCGGTCAATGAACTGGTCCACCTTACCGTCGGAGTCGCAGGAGATGTCGCCGAGCACCGCATGGCGCGTCGGCGGTTCTTCCAGGCGGTGAATGGGCATGATGGGAAACAGTTGCTTGACCGCCCAGCTGTCCGGCATGCTCTGGAACAGAGAGAAGTTGCAGAAGTAGGTGTCCGCGAGCATGGCGTCGAGCACTTCCAGCTCCTCCGGGAAGTACTCCAGTTCCGCGGCCAGTTTCTGGATCCGGCGGCAGATGGCCCAATAGTAGTTCTCAGCGAGTGCGCGCTGTTCGAGCGGCAGATAGCCCAGGCTGAACAAATTCAGCGCCGCATCCAGGGCCTGCTGGGCATCGTGGAAGCTTTCCAGAAGATTCTTGACGGTGAGCGAGCGGTAGGTCTCTTGCAAGTCCACCAGCGGCTGCTCGGCGTCCTCGGGAAGTTCCTTCGGCAGTTCCTCCTCACCGAAACCGCTCACCCCGAGCACGTTGAACACCAGCGCGCTGTGGTAGGCCGCCACAGCCCGCCCGCTTTCCGAGATGATGTCCGGGTGCGGGATGCCGGCTTCGTCGCACACGCTCTGGATGTGGTAGACCACATCGTTGGCGTATTCCTGGAGCGTGTAGTTGACGCTGGACTCGAAATCCGTCTGCGAGCCGTCGTAGTCCACGCCCAGGCCGCCCCCCACATCGAGCACGCGCAGTCCCGCGCCGGCCCGCTTCAGCTCCACATACACCCGCGCGGCTTCATTGACGGCCGCCTTGATCTGGCGGATGTTGGTGATCTGGCTGCCAAGGTGGAAGTGCAGCACCTCCAGGCAATCCGCCATCTCGTAGGCCTTCAGGCGCTCCAAAGCGCGCAGCGCTTCCGTGACCGTCAGCCCGAATTTTGAACGGTAGCCGGCTGAGGATTTCCAGCGCCCGGCCCCGCGGCTGGCGAGCTTGATCCGCAGTCCGATCACCGGGCGCACTCCCACGCGGCGCGCATGTTTGACGATCAGATCCAGCTCGGTGAATTTTTCGATCACCGGGATGATGTGCCGGCCGATCTTCCGGGCCAGCATCACCATCTCGATGTACTCGTCATCCTTGAACCCGTTACAGATGATGGGAGTTTCGTTGTCCGCGATCGCCAGCACCGCCAGCAGTTCGGCTTTGGATCCGGCCTCCAGGCCGAACTGGTAGGGCCGGCCGAACTGGAAGATCTCCTCGACCACCTGGCGCTGCTGGTTGACCTTGATGGGGTAGACGCAGCAGTACCGGCCGTGATAGCCGTGCTCCTCGATGGCGTGCCGGAAAGCCTCGTGGATCTCCTGGAGCCGGTGTTTGAGGATGCCGGCAAAACGGATCAGGATCGGCAGCGAGATGCCGCGCAGCACGAGCTGGTCTACGAGCTGCTTGAGGTCAATGTAGCGGTGGGGCTCCTTGCTGGGATGCACGAGCAGGTGCCCGTTGGCGCCCACCGAGAAGTAGCCCTTGCCCCAGCGGGCCACATCATAGAGTTCGGCGGCGTCCGCCACGGTCCAGCGCTCCGCCGGCTCGCGCAGCAGTGTCGCTTCGGATAGGCGTTGGCTCAATTCACCTCCGTACAACTATGAGTGTGTATCGAAACCGGCTCCATCATCAAGAGGTGGAACGAAATTTTTTTTCAGCCTGCCCGGCGGCGTTCGCTACAATCGTTGCCATGGTGCTGGCAGGGAAGACGGCCCTGGTCACCGGGGCCAGCAAGGGCGTAGGCAAGGGCATCGCGCTCGAACTGGCGCGAGCCGGCTGCGACGTAGCCGTGAACTACTTCACCGACGCCGCCGGCGCGGAGACCACGGCGGCGGAGATCCGTGCCCTGGGCCGGCGCGCCTTGCCGGTCCGGGCCGACGTGGGCAGGTCCGGCGACGTGGACGCGATGTTCGAGACCGTCCTTGCTGAGTTCCCGCACCTCGATATTCTGGTGAACAACGCGGGCGTACAGACCTGGAAATCGTTGCTCGAACTCACCGAGCAGGAGTGGGACCGGGTCATCGCCACGAATCTCAAAGGCTGCTTTCTGTGCACCCAGCGCGCCGCGCGCCATATGAAAAGCCGGGGCGGGGGCCGCATCGTCAACATCGGCTCCGGCTGCAACAAGCTGGCATTTCCGAAGCTCGTGGATTACACGGCAAGCAAAGGGGGCATCGAGATGTTCACTAAGGTCGCGGCCGTCGAGCTGGGACCCTACGGCATCACCGTCAATTGCGTGGCGCCCGGGGCCATCGAGATCGAACGGACGCGCCAGGAGGCGGGCGACTACGCCGGAACCTGGGCCAGACTGACGCCCCTCGGACGCGTGGGTTACCCCGCCGACGTCGCGCGCGCCGTCGTCTTCCTGGCCAGCGACGCCGCCGAGTTCATCACCGGCCAGACGCTGTGGGTGGACGGCGGACTCTTTTCGAAGCCCGCCTGGCCTTATGAGTGACGTCTCAGGAGTGCGCTTTCCGTCATGGCCAACCGAAAATTCGTGTTGCTGTTGTTGATCTCCCTGGCCGCCGGGCCCTGCCGCGCCGGCGAAGGCTCTCCCTTCGGCGAAGCGACACGGCGCACCATAGCCGGACTGTTGAAGATACCTCTCGAGCCGCCCGAAGTCACCGCCACCGTGCGCACTTCGACGAAACAGGAGGAAGTACTGGTCGAAGACGTGGAGTGGGCTTCCCTGGACGCCGAACGGGTTCCGGCCTACGTGCTGCGGCCGGCCGGAGCGACCGGACGCCTGCCGGCGATCGTCTGCCTGCACGGGTCCGGCGGAAGCCGGGAAGCCGCCACCACGCCGCAGTTCGGGCCGGGGGAGTGGACCCGGCCGGGCGCAACGAAGCCTCACAAGGAGATGCTCGGCTGGGCTCGCGAACTGGCGCGCCGCGGCTACGTCACGCTCGCGCTCACGCAGCGCGGCCTGGACCGGCGCGCTCCCGACACCGACGCCCGCTCGAAGGAGATGCTCCTGCGGGGCCGCAACCTGATGGGAGCCATCGTATACGAGATCCGCCAGGCCGTCACCTACCTGAGCCGCAGGCCGGATGTGGATCCGGAGCGCATCGGCATGACAGGCATTTCCTTTGGCGGAATTACCACTTTCTACACCTGGCTTGTGGATGACCGTATCGCGGCCGCAGCGCCGATCTGTGGCGGCGTCGGCTCCCTGGAAGTGTTCCTGGAACGCGGTGCGCGCGGCTATCACGGGCTGTACTGGTGGGTGCCCGGAATGCTCCTGGCGGGCGACCACGGCCACTTTGCCGCCACGATGGCGCCGCGGCCGCTCATGCTGTGGGCGCCGCTCGAGGACATCGGAATGCCGAAACAGGGCGTCGAACGGTTCCTCGAGCAGGCCGCCCCGGCCTACGAGCGGGCCGGGGCGCGCGAGAACCTCGTCGTGCACCGGCCCCCGGGCGTGCACGAGTTCAGCATGGAAGCATTTCACGCTCTGAATGCTTTTTTCGACCGGCACTTGCGGCCGGGCCGCTGAACTACTTGCGCGCCGTCCAGGCCAGAAACAAGCCGTCCGGCGGGACGTCCTCCCAATAAGAAATCCAGCGACTGGTCACCTCGCGGCAATGGCGCCGCAGCAGCGCTTCCAGCTCTTTTTGGTCGAACCAGCGTTCCCACTCCGGCGTTTTCAACCGCCCCCACTGCTCCACATTCTTATCAATTATGACGATGACCCCGCCCGGCTTGACCACGCGGCACAGCTCGCCCACCGCGGTTTCAACTTCCACGGCATGTTCGAGAGACTCGACGGCGTAGGCGCCGTCGAAGGCGCCCGAGGCGAAGGGGAGCGCCGTCAGGGTGCCGGCGCAGCGCCGAATCCCGGGCGGCACCCGGGCCAGCATGGCTTCGGAAAGGTCCAGCCCCCAGACCTCCGCGCCCGGGTGGCGCTCCTTGAGAATCTTGGCGAAACGCCCCTTGCCGCAGCCGGCATCCAGCACGCGTTTGCCGTCCAGGTCCCCCAGCGCGTCCAGGATCAGACGGACGTGAAAGATGCGCGGATCAATCTCCGAGGGGAAGTGCTCTTCATCGGCGGCCGCTTCGTCGAAGGACCGGCGGATGCGGCGCTGGAGTTCCGGAGTGAGAGGCGGAGGGTGGGGAAGCACCCGGAACAAGCGCCGCAGCCAGCCCACAAGCCTCCTGCCGCCTCAGGCGCGGGTCAGGAAAATCGGCATGCCCGCCTTGCCGGTGTAGTTGGGGCGGTACCGGTCGGTGTTGTACATGGTCGCCACGTCCACCTTTCGCGGCCCGAGTTTGGGATCGGGAATCGGGACGGTCGTATAGCAGCCGTTGACGATTGCGGTCATGATGCCGCTCTGATTGCGCTGGATGCAGTCGAGCGCCATGTTGCCGAAGGTGAAGGAGACGAGCTTGTCGAGGAAGTCCGGCTCGCCGCTGCGGAGATCATAGGTCAGGTCGCTCACCACCGTTTCCTCCCCGGTCCTGCGTTTGATCTCCTCACTGAGGTCCTCGGCCACGCTCATCTTTTTGCGGTGCCCGTAGGCGTCCGGCTCCCCGTATTCCCGCACGGTGTAGCCTTCCCATTCGGCGCCTTCGGAAAGCACCACCAGGGCGTAGTTACTCGGGTTGTTGCGTTTGTCCGTAATCAGCAGCTCGATCAATTTGTCCAAATTGACCTTGTATTCCGGGATGCAGCATCGGATGGAAGTGACGTAGGCCGTGTAAAGCGCAGTATGGCCGGCGTCACGGCCAAACACCCGGAAAATGCCGATGCGCTCGTGGGAGCCGACCGTAGTGCGCTGGCGCTGGATGGCGTCGGTGGCCCGCGTGATGGCCGTGGAAAAACCGATGCAGTACTCCGTGTGCTGCACGTCGTTGTCCATGGTCTTGGGAATCGCGATGACCTTGACGCCCTCCTTATCCAGGCGCGCGGCGTAGCTCAGCGTGTCGTCGCCGCCGATGGCAATCAGATAGTCAATCCGGAGCGCCTCCAGGTTCTTGAGAACCTGTGAGGTCACGTCCCAGGTCACGGTGGTGATACCGTTTTTGGTGACCTCCGTCTTCGGAAAATCCATGCCCTGCAGGTGCTCGGGGAGTTTCTTCATTCGGGCGGGATTGGTTCGAGTGGTGTGCAGGAACGTGCCGCCGGTGCGGTCAATGGTGCGGGTGTTCTCGCGGTTGAGAGGAAGGATGTACCGCGCCCGTGAGTTCGGGTCGGCCAGGTTCACGTGGGTGAGGCCCTCCCAGCCCCGGCGGATGCCCACCACTTCGCACCCGATTTCGCTGCCGCGGTAGACCACCCCTTTGATGACGGAATTCAGGCCCGGCACGTCGCCGCCGCCTGTGAGGATGCCGATGCGTTTGGTCGCCATGAGTGCTCCTGGATCAGAGTGATGAGGATGAGAAAAAGCCGAGCTGATCCATCATTATACCGGTATGGTGGTGGGCATTATACCGGTACGGTGGTGGGCCTTCGCGGTGCGCCGGTGTCACTGCGGGCGCGAGCAGGCACAGCCTTGCCGTAAAGGAGGGCGGGCGGCGCAGGCCATGCGGTGCTCGACAAACCTCGCGCCACCCGGATGTGGCGTGTGCTACCGAGTTACGGGTGTGACGGAGTCAACCTCGATGACGTCTCCTTCGGCGGTGCCGCTCAACATGACTTTCTGTCCGACAAATCGCTCCACTTTCCTGCCGTCCTTGATCTTGAACATTTTCTTGTCTGCTTCATTGACGAACACGAGCGCTGCTCCGGATTTGACGCACTGCCGATGCATGGCTCCTTCATATTGCCCGTTGGCAGCGCATTTGTCGTCTGTCACCCAGCCCGTCCACTGGCCGGCGAGCAGCAATCCCGCCGCCAGCAGTGCGAGTGCGCCGTAACGAATCAGTTGTTTCATGTTTCCTCCTAGGCTCCTCCTGAAATCCGGCATCAGGCAGCCCGTTATGACCGAGCTGGCACTGACGCCGCCGGAACACTGTGCAATCTCTCCTCCACTCGCGCAATAGCAGGACTTGCCGCGGGACGGTGGGCCGCAAGCGCACGGCGGGGGGAAGTTTTTACCCGGCGCCGAAAGAACTTCGCCGTTAACGCCTCGGGTTATACTGGCGAGAGAAGGGTTGTCGTCCAAGGGCTCGGTGAGGTGCGAGAGTGGTTGAATCGGGCGGTCTCGAAAACCGCTGAGGTCGCAAGGCCTCCGTGGGTTCGAATCCCACCCTCACCGCCAGAGGCGCCCAAGACGATGGCGTGAGCGCTGCTCCACACTTTCAAGAGTGAGCGGTGTGCAGCCGAAGCCCACGGGACCCGGCACGGGTTGCACGGCACCGCCACCCGCCCCAACAACTCCTGTATACTTAAACCAGCTGGTGCCGGCTTGGCCACCGAAACCGAGTTACTGCGCCTTGCTCTGGGTGTCTACGAAGCCGCCTTCCAACCTGAATTGTGGACCGGGCTTCTGACGAGGCTCGAGGAACTGACTTCGGCGGGCGCGCTGTTGCTACAGGTTCGCGAACTGAGCGGGCTGTCGCTTTGCTTGTGTAACTTGGGGTTCGGCGCGCTGACAGATGCCGGCAAAGAGCCTCCGGCAACTCCGAATCCCGGACAGAAGCCGGCACTCAGTCCCCCGGCCGTTGCGCACCTTATTGAGAGGCTGTCAGGGACTGCATCGAAGCCTGCCGTCAGCCACGACGCCGGTGGAGTGGGGCGCAAGATCGTCCGCTTCCTCCTGCCTCATCTGCGCCGCGCAGCGACCATCGCGGAACGCATGGCCTTTTTCGAAGCCAACCAGTCCGTATTGGACAGGCTGCCCATTGGGGTGATTTTCGTTGGCTCCGGCGGCGCGGCCATTCAGTGGAACTGTGCGGCGGCGGAGATTCTGCACGCCAGGGACGGGTTTTCTTTGCACAAGGGCATTCTGTCGGCGGCGGACCCCTGCGCTCAGGCCCGCCTGCGAAAGCTCATTCAGAGCGCATTGTGGCCGCAGAAGCCGCCGGCCGGAGCGGCCGTTGCGGTGCCGCGCCCTTCATTACGCCGCGACTACCAGGTCATGGCCGCATCGCTTTTCCCCCAGCTCCGTCAGCCGGCCACCCCACACCTCCACGTTGCCTTGCTGTTCATCATCGATCCGGAGCGGCAGCCGCCGGCCAGCACCCGCTTGCTCATCGAGCTTTACAAGCTCACGCGGAAGGAAGCCGTCATTGCGGCAAAGCTGTCGGAAGGGAAAACGATCAAGCAGGCGGCGCAGGAGTTGTCGGTGACCTACGAAACGGCCCGTACGCATTTGCGGCGCATCTTCAGCAAGACGGGCACGTCGCGACAGGCGGAGCTGCTCCTGCTGCTCTGCCGCCTCTCCGCGGCGGACATCGAAGGCCTTCGCGGGTAGCTCGACGCCGCTTGATGCAGTCTGACGGCCGGCCGGCGGTACCCGCAGTCGCCGGGTCGCAGTTTTGCGCCGGCGCGCAGCAAGCGCTGTGAGTACTCCATTTGGATGACGACTTCCGCCTCGTCGGAGCGTAGACTGGCGTCGTATGATCCGGTACGGATTCACTCTCGCATCGGTGATGCTGCTAACCCTGTCCGCGTGGGGGCAGAACACCATCAATTTCACCGGCACGATTCGCACCAACGGGCAAACGCAATCGACGCAGCAATTTGTCCGCACCCTTTTGGGCACCGGGCCGGTCGGGACGCTGGGGAAGGCCGTGCTGTCCTTGAACCTCACGCAAAACAGTCTGTCGGAGGACTACGAGGCGGGTGTGGGTCCTCTAACCGAGTCGCTGGTGTTGACGTTCAATAGCCTGGATCAGATCCAGGTGGGCTTTGCAGGGGTTCCCATTCAGGACCCCGATTTCGTCACTGCCACCGTCCCTGGAACCGTGAACAGCAATAACAGCCGGGGCGTTTATGCCGGTGCGACCAGCGCGGCGGGAGGAATGAGCCTTACGCTCACACGCACATCCGCCTCGCCGCTGCGCTACAACGTGAGCCTCGCCGGGTCGGCGACCGTGGGCGGCCAGTCCGTGAGCCTCACCATCGCGGACGTTCCGGTCACGCTGGCAATCTCTCAAGTGAATTTGTTCGACACTGAGGGCGGAACCTGCGAGATGCCGGCCATCGGCAACGGGGGTCTGACGATAAGGTTTCACCCCGACACGAACAAGTGGGACGAGAACGTCCACTTTATCGAGGTCAGCTTCGTGTGTTCGTTTTCCGCAAGCGACAACCTGCGAGGCTTCCTGATCGTCACCGTCGTGGACGCGAAAAACGATGTCTTTCAGCTCGGGCCGATCACGATCACGGGAGGCACAGGCAGGTTCGCGGGGGCCGCCGGCACGATGCAGGTGACAAATTTCGCGGAGGGCCCCGGAGATGCTGTAATCCTGTCGGTCGCCGGGAGCATGACGGAAGCCGGACCGGCGACGCCCGTCATCACGTCGGTTGCGACGGCATACTGGTTTGCGAACCCGCTCATCGCGCAGAACGATTGGATCGAGATCAAAGGAACAAACCTCGTACCGCCGACGACGCCTGCCGGTGGGATGTTCTGGAGCGACGCCCCGGAGTTCCGGGAGGGCCGCATGCCTGCCGATCTCGGCGGGGTCAGTGTGACCGTCAATGGCAAGCCCGCCTATGTGTGGTGGTTTTGCAGCAAGGCCACCACGGCCGCGTGCCCGGAAGATCAAATCAATGTCCTGACACCGCTGGATGACTACCAAGGGCAGGTAATGGTGGTCGTCAAGAATGGTTCGGCATCGAGCGGCGCCTTCCGCGTGACCAAGGTGAATGCCACCCCGTCCATCCTTCGCTTCTCGGCCCGCGGCGATGCCGTCGCCACGCACGCCAACGGGAGCCTGCTGGGCCCCACCACGCTCTATCCGGGTCTGTCCACCCCGGGCCGGCGGGGGGAGACCATCTCGGTCTGGACCATCGGCTTCGGGCTGCCGACCGGGCCACTCGTGCAGGGCTCCTCCACGCAGACCGGAGTGCTGCCGTTCATTCCCGCCTGTTTTCTGGGCGGAGACCCTGCCGACGTTGTGGCCGCGCTCGTGACGCCCGGCCTGTATCAGTTGAACGTCACCATCCCGAACAGCGCGGCAGCCGGCGACAATCCGCTCTACTGCACGATTCCCAACAACTGGACGCTCCCGGCGCTGGTCACAGTTGAGTGACCGGACGGGCCGGGTCGAACCGTGAGCCGGAGGGGGGCAGAGCCCGGCGACCACCCGGCGTTGGGCTGCAACCGGCCGCCCGCGGCAAAACGGCCCGTGCGCCCCCGTCCTGCGAGCCCGTAGAATCAACAGGTGAGGCGGGGCACCCCGAAAAGAGCCCGAAAAGAGGACGAAGCTGCCCCTGCCGCGCCGCGACCCCATGCGCGTCATTGCCGGTGAGTTCCGCAGCCGCCGCCTGAAGAGTCTGCCGGGACTCGACGTGCGCCCCACGCCGGATCGGCTCCGAGAGGCGCTGTTCAACGTGCTGGCCTCCCGCGTCCAGGGGTGCACATTCCTCGATGCTTACGCCGGCACGGGTGCAGTCGGCATCGAGGCCCTCAGCCGCGGCGCTGCGCAAGCCGTCTTTGTCGAAAACCACCCCCCGGCCCTGCGCGTGCTGCGCGAGAATCTGCGGGCCCTCGGGCTGGAGTCACGCGCCCGCGTGATCCAGGCGGATGCGCCGGAGGCGTTCCGGCGGGTGCGCGCCGACATTGTGTTTTTGGACCCCCCGTACTCGGCGCAGGGCCAGTATGCGCGCGCGTTGCGCATTCTTGGTTCCACCGTCCCGCCGCTCGTCATCGTCCAGCACCCCTCCCGGCTCGATCTCGCGGAGTCCTACGGCGGCCTTCGGAGAACCCGCACGCTGCGCCACGGGGACAACGCCCTGAGTTTCTACGAGCCGGCTTAAGCCGCTCTAACGCGCCGCCCCGCCGAGCGGCACGGCGTTCCGGCGGATGTAATCCTCCACTCGGGAAGGCTCCGGACCGATGTAGTGGAACTTCTCGGCGTAGGCAAGCCCGTACTGCCGGCCGAGCTCCGCGTCGCGGGCCAGAACGAAATGGCGGATGTACTCGCGGTTGGCCGTCTCGTCGTCGTCTCCGAGAACAGGAAGGCGTAAGCCCTCTTTGGCAAGGCGCGCCCGGAGCCGCGCACCCGACTCCCCAGCCGGGCCCTGCGCGCGGTTGGCGAGGTTGACTTCGATCTTCTTCTCGATCGTCGCGCTGATATCCACGATCCGGTTCACAAGCTGCGGCCCGCGGGCAAAGTAGTAGCGTTCTTTCACGCTGTGCGGTTGGAGCCCGGCGGCGAAGTGCTCCGGATAATCCTTATCCATGCCCGCCATCCAGCAGGCCGCCTCGACGCATTGCGCCGTCACATAGTGATCCGGGTTTTCCTCGTAGTGGGCCCAGGGATCGTAGCAGACAATCGTGTCCACCTTGAGGAGCCGGAACAGAAAGATGAAACGCGCCCGGATCTCCAGCCGCGATTCGCCGTCCATCTGGTGGTTGCTGTAGTTGAGGTTGAAGACGCCTTTCATGCCGAGCACACGCGCGACCTCCTGATTGTCGCGCTCGTTGGCCAGCACGGTTTCCCCGACGGTGCCCGGCCCGGCCATGTCATCGTTGGTGACGCGGATCAGGTAACCGGTATAGCCTTCGTCGAGCAACTTGGCCACCGTGCCCGCCGCGAACAGGGAAATGTCGTCCGCGTGGGGCTGGATGGCGGCCAGCACTTTGCCGGCGTGGGGCCTTCCGGCGGCCGGCCGCTCGATCACGATCTCCTGTGGCGGTCCCTGCGCCAGGCCGGCGCCGAAAGCCGGCAGCGAGCCCGCGGTGGCTTGCAGAAAGCGGCGGCGTTCCATGCACACCTCCTCCCCGACAATCGAGCCGCCATCATACAATGCGGCGGATCGCGCGGGATACGGACGCCGCCGGAGGGCGCGCCTATTGAACCGGCGCCTGTGGTTGTCCGGGACCCGGGCCGAAGGCGGCCTCGTTCAGCGCCTCGATGATTTCCACGGGCGAAAGACCGTACTTTTTCGCCACCACTTCGATCGAGCAGTCGTCGCACGAGGAGCGGAAGCCAAGGCTGTCAAACACGGAAGCCGTCTGCGGGTACCGCTGGCGCACCTCCCTCACCGTCATCCCCGGCCGGATGAGCTGATCAAACCGCACGGTCGGCCTCTCGCAAGTTCTTCCTCAGGATAGCATCGTCCGCCCGGAACGCGGAGCGCTGCCGCGTGGCGAGACCAAAGCTGTGCTCCGGCGGCCGTTGCCGATCCGAAGGATTCTTTGCCACGCCCGCCCCTCAAGCGCATAACGCCGCCTTAACAGCCAGGTTCCCGCTACAATCGGCAGGAGGAGCCGGCTGCTGCGGCCTATGGCAACGGTGGACAGAGAAACCGAGATTGCGCTGGCACGCGAGTTGATGACCGGCAGCCCGGAGGCCTTCGAACGCTTTGTCGAAGCCTTTCGCACGCGGCTGTTTCAGTACAGCCTGCTCGTGTGCGGCCAGCGGGAGGACGCCGAGGAGGTCGCGCAGGAGACGCTTCTGAAAGTCTTCGAGAACTTCGATCAGCTTCGCGAGCCGGAGCGGATCCGCCCGTGGATCTTCCGGATCGCCAAGAACGCCTGCCTCATGAAGCGGCGCAAGAGCGTGTACGCACCCACCCGCGAACTTTCGCTCGAAGAACTCATGCCCGCCGGAGACCACTCCGGTGAAGCACGCAAGCTGGAGATTGCTGACTGGTCCTCTTTGCCCGAGCAGACGGTGCTCCGGTCCGAGCTGCGGAAAGTGCTGGAAGAGGCGATTGGCGAGCTGCCCGAGATGTACAAGTCCGTGCTGTTATTGCGCGATATCGAAGAGCTGTCCACACAGGAGACGGCGCAGATTCTGGAAGTCAGCGAGGATGTGGTCAAGACGCGCCTGCACCGGGCGCGCCTGGCGGTGCGCCGCAGGCTGGACGAGTACCTGCGCGCCCACGGCAACTGAGGAGGTGCCATGCCCGATCCCGCACGGCGCTTTGAAACCTGTCAGGACATCTTTGCCGAACTGTCCGCCTACCTGGATGGCGAACTGCCCGAGGATGCCTGCCGGGAGATCGAAGAGCACCTGAGCGGCTGCTCTCCGTGCGAGGCCTTCCTCGCCAGCCTGCGCAAGACCATCGAGCTCTGCCGCCGGTACGCACCGGGCACACTCCCGAACCCGCTACAGCAGCAGGCCAGGGACGAGCTTTGGCGCGCCTATCAGCAAATGCTGGCGCGCAAGCGGGCCGGACAGCCATGAGCCGGAGCTTTGTGTGGCCGCGCGAGCACGGCGCCTGGGCGATGTTCCTTCTTCCGTTTTTCGCCGGCTTGGCCACCGCCGGAGTGCTGCGCTGGGAAGCGTGGGCTGCGCTGGCGGCGATCCTGGCAACGTTCCTTGCTCAGGAGCCGCTGCTGATCCTGCTGCGGCAGCGCTACGTGTGGAAGGAACGGCGCGAAGAAACCGGAGACGCGGTGTTCACCCTTGCCTGGATCCTGCCGCCGTGGCTCGCCTCCGTGGCGCTGTTATTCTGGCGCCTGCCGTGGCGCCCGCTCGCGGCCCTCGGCGTTCTGGCGGCGGCGCTGACGGCCCTGCGGGCGGTGTTTGTGCTTTCCCGGAAGCAGCGGTTCGTAGTGCTCCAGATCCTTGAGGCTTGTGGGCTTTCCTCCACCGCACTGCTCGCCTTCCTGGCCGTCCAGAGCGCCTTGCCGCCCGCGGCATGGCTGCTGTGGGGTGTCTTCTCGGTCCACCACGCCGCAGCCCTTTTCGTTATCCGCGCGCGCCTGGAGGCCATCACGGCGGCGCGCGGGCGGGCGGCGCAACGTTCCTTCCGCATCGCGGCCTGGTGCGGCCAGGCGGCGGTGCTCGCGGCGGCGGTGGTCTCGCTGGCCTTCGGGCGGCCGGCGCTGGCGGCTGCTTTTGCCATACCCTTCGCGCTTCACGTGCGTGACCTGCTGCTGCTCGATCATCCCGCAGTGCTCCGCACGCCCCTGACCCGGGTCGGCTGGCGTGAAGTAGCCATCTCGTTCGCCTTCTCGGCCTTGGCCGCCTCCGCGTTTGCCCCGGCCTAGCCGCCCCGGAAGTTCCGCCTAACGCCTCAAAGGCGTAGCCCGCCGATCTCTTTGAATAAGTCAGGAAAATTTCCGATGCACCGAATATTCAGAAGACTGCACACATTCGGCACCTTTACTTCCGCCCGCCATTTCGATCCGCTCGACTGAGATGGTCTGTTCCTTCGCTCAAGGCTAGCGACGACTCCGGACCTAAAGAATGCGGAGCATATCAGCCAGTAATCGGCTTTTTGGAAAAATTCCTGAGCGAACACATCGTCATATCTGTCGCGAACCGTTTCGGCCACAACCTGTTGGTTTTGTGTTGGGATCTGAGATCTTCTAATGACGCAACCACTAGTCTTCGAACAGACCTGACGCAGCCACTTCTTCAAATCATCCGGGTATTGTATCTCGTTGTACACGTCCTCTGGGACCACTGCCTTACAGCTCGCTAACAAATTGCCAAGCCAACGCCACCAACTTGGGAAGAACTGAAAAGGATAGTTGTCGCGCCAGGCCCTGATGAAGACATCCGCGTCGAGAACGTAGATCATCTGGCTTCAAGTTTATCGAGCATGCGTACGAAACTGCTGAGGCTCATTCGAAGCAGGTGTGCGGCGCTCGAGTATGTTTCTTTGCCCGTTAGGACGCGCTCAATTGCCGTTTGCGTCACTAGGCGCGAGTTCCATGCCGACACGCGCGCGAGCAACGGAACTTTGGCTTCGCGCGTTGGTCGTTCCGCACGCTTCTCACGCAACAGGGCCAGAAGATCACGGACCTTGTCTCGACTAAGTAAGCCTAGCTCCCCTGATCTAATAATGAGTACCGATACACTTACTTTGAGGGAGCGAGAAACCCTGTGGAAGGTCTCCAGATCCCATTGGCGTACCAAAAGTTGGCGCAACTGATCGGCGGGCGCGAGGACTTCGGCAGCCGCCTCGTTGCATACTCGCTCCCGGTCAGGTGGAGCCGGAATTTCCGTAGGTCTTGGGGATAGGAAGGGCAGGTCCGAGATCCCGGGCTCGCGTAGGACCGTATGGACGAACTCGTGGATGAAGGTAAACACTTGCGCCGCAGGGTGGTCTCGTGAATTTACAAAAATGACGGGGGCGAAAGGGTCGTCTATACTAAAGCCACGGAATTCTTCTGGGTCGAGCTTTTGCTTGGTGTTGAGGCCGAGAGTACTGCCACGCATCACGATGACGCCAAGGTCCTGGGCTCTGTCGGATAACTTTTTTAGGAAATCTGCATGATCACGCGCCTGCTTGCGAAGGGTCTCCACGTTAAGTGCTTCGCGGACAGCGTTCGCGATCGAACGAACATCGCGGCCGAGAGCTCGGGGGATCGATGGCCCTTTCGCCGCTTCTTCATCGAGTACCGACGCATACCAAGCGCTTTTGTATACCGCGTCGGAGACAGCTTCGAAAAGGTTCAAACTGACCTGAGAAGGACGTGGTCTACGGAAACGGAGGTCAGGAATGGGAAGCTCGAACGATGGAGGGTCGCGCAGCAAAAGCAACGGGTACGGTAAACGCAATAGCTTGGCTAGCCTCTCGGCCTGTGCCAGCGTTGGGAGTCTGCGCCCCGTAAACCAATCAGTGACTCGGTTGGGGTTTATTTTCAATCTCCGCGCTATCAGATCCTCGGTCAGGCCGACAGATCGCATGCGCGACCGGACTGTGTTGAAGTTGACCGGGATGTCTCGCTCGGCCTTCATGGCAGGCACACATAATTCTACCGCGTCGGCTAAACCATATTTCCGCGTGTCGGAGAGGCCTTGGCTGGTAGCCGCCCCCAAACGGCCGCCGGGGCCTCATCCGGTTCGAGGTTTGTCCGGATGCCAGAAAGGTTCCGGCGCGGGAATGAAATCCACGGGAACCTCCCGGATGAAACCCCGGAGCCATTCGGCGCAGTACTTCATCCCCGCCTGCTCGGAGACCACGTGCCCGATCACGATGAGGCCTTTCTTTTTTCCCGCCGCGATCATATCCTGCACATATTCGACCAGCTCCCACTCGCGCGTTTCTCCCACCAGAAGGACATCCACATCCGGTCGGGCCGCCAGCGGAATCCCCGGGAACTGGCTCACGTAGCCCCAGCTGGCGATGGCGCGCCGCACGGGAAGCTTCGGATCGCCCACGACACGCAGCGTGCGGACGTTCATCCTGCGGGCCATGTCGCGAGCCAGGCGCGCCAGCGGCACCTCGGGAAACAGGAACAGCCGGGGATCCTGCGGGTCAGCGTATCGCTCCCAGCCCAGCTCGCGCGCCATCCCGACGGCGATGCCGTCCGGCTTGCGCCGGTGCCAGTGATCATGAAAGTGAAAAACCACGATGCTCTGCCGGCGGATGAAATCGAGCTTGTAGCGGTAGGTCTCGTCGCCCGCAAGCTGGTCCACCCGGTCCTCGTGCGAGAAGAACGTGGACTCGTGCGTGATGACCATGTTGCGACCGGCCGCTGCGGCGCGCTGGATCACCTCCAGGGTGGCCATCATCGTCGTGGCAATTCCCCGAACCGGCGTCTCCGCCTCGCCGGCGACGATCCGGTCCACCGTTTTCTCCATCCAGGGAATCCCGACGTGGGACTTGATCCGTTCGACAATGTCCGCGGCCGTGAGCACGGCCTGCGAGGCCGGCGTGCGGGCTGCGGCGCGAGCGGCTGCGGCTGAAATCAAGCTGCGGCGCGAAACGAAACGGGTCTCCATGGCTTCACACCGAGAGAGGCCAAGCATAACACGGGCCGGGCCGCAGGCTCCTCGTGTGACCGCAGTCACTGCCTTGTGGAACGGCGCCGCCTACACTCGAAGGGGATGGCGGCTGCGACGGCTCCGGCGGCGGGGACGAAGGTGAAACGAAAGCCGGCGAAACGCCGTTCGCCGGACCGCTCCCAGGCGCTCCGCCGCACCGTCCAAATTCTGTTTGCGGCGCTGAATGTCTGGATCGGGGTCGAGTTCTATCTCTTCGTTCGGCACTACGAAACCGGCGGCGAATCCGTGTACGTGCCGCGCCCGCCTGGCGTGGAAGGCTGGCTGCCCATCGCCTCCCTGATGAATTTGAAATACTGGGTGGCCACCGGAGAGGTACCCACCGTCCACCCGGCCGGCATGTTTCTGCTCATTGCGTTTCTGGCAATGGCGTGGCTGTTTCGGAAATCCTTCTGCAGCTGGCTGTGCCCGATCGGAACGATCTCCGAGTGGCTGTGGCGCGCCGGGCGCTCCATTTTCGGCCGGAACTTCCGGCTTCCCCGCTGGGCCGACATTCCGCTGCGCAGCCTCAAGTACATCCTGCTGGGCCTGTTTCTGTACGCGGTGGGAAGCATGAGCGCGCAGGCGATCCGGGCCTTCATGGAAAGTCCCTACGGCCTGATCGCCGACGTCAAGATGCTCAACTTCTGCCGCGATCTGAGCGTCACGGCAGCCGTCACGCTGGGCGTGCTGGCGGTGGCCTCCATTTTCGTGCAAAACTTCTGGTGCCGGTACCTCTGCCCCTACGGAGCGCTGCTCGGCCTGCTCAGCGCCGTGAGCCCGGCGCGTATCCGGAGGGAACCGGAGATCTGCATTGATTGCGCCAAGTGCGCGCGCGCATGCCCTTCGCTGCTGCCTGTGGATCAGCTTCTCACCGTGCGCTCGCCTGAGTGCACCGGGTGCGTGGAGTGTGTCGCCGCCTGCCCGGTCGAAGGTCCCCTCTACCTGTCGCTGCCGCGGAAACGCAAGCTGCCTGCCTGGGCCCTGGCCGCCGGCATCGCCGCCATCTTCTTCGCCACCGTCGGGTATGCGCGCCAGGCCGGTTACTGGCGTACGGACCTGCCGAGCCGGATCTACTTCGAGCTGATCCCGCGCGCGCACGAATTTTCGCATCCCTGATGCTCACCGGGCGCGCCGAAAGCGCCGGGCGTACACAGCCAGATTCACAACGCAGACCGCCCCGGCGCCGCACAGCAGCCACTCCGGCTGTATGTCCGGATAAACGAGCCGTTCTAGGTAGTGAACCAGAAAGCTGCCTTCGTAGGAGGTCCGCCCCGCTTTGACGAGCAGGCGCTGCTCGAGGAGCGTCAAAGGACAAGGCCACGGGCCGGCCTCGATCACCACACCATAGAGGAGGGATCCCACATGGATCCAGGCCAGTACGCGGCGGCCGCGCGTCAGGAGGGCTCCGAAGACCACCCACAAGATCCAGGCGAAATGGAGCACCAAGGCGGCCGCGGCAAGGACAAAGTACAGCGTCGCCACCGCGGCTCCTGACCCGTCAGAGCGGTTTTGGTGTTCCCTTGAGGCGGAGCTGCGCCGTCACCACGCCGGTCGTGGAGGCATCGGCACGCCCCTGAAATCCGGGCTGCTTGCCTCCCACCGCGATCCGGAACGTGCCCGGGCGGCTGACCCAGCGGCCGTCTTCGAATACCGCCAGCTGCTGCGGCGTGAGGCGGAATTCCACCACCTTCCCTTCGCCCGCCCGCAGGAAGATTCGTTCGAAGCCCGCCAGCCAGCGGCGCGGCTGCTCGGGGCGGCGCTCGACGGGATCCACGTAAACCTGCACGACCTCCTCTCCGTCGCGCGGGCCCCGGTTGGCCACCTCGACGGCCACGCGCACCTCACTGCCGGTCTCCGCCTCCGGGTCCATGCGGATTCCGCCGTAGGAAAACGAGGTGTAACTCAGACCGTAGCCGAAGGGAAAGAGCGGTTCGCCCTCGAAGTAGCGGTAGGTCCGGCCTTGCATACGGTAGTCCTCGAAGGGCGGCAGTTGCTCCACACCTTTGTAGAAGGTCACCGGCAGGCGGCCGGCCGGGTTGTAGTCTCCGAACAGCACCTCGGCGATGGCGTCCCCGCCTGCCTGCCCGGGATACCACGCCTCGACAATCGCAGGCACATGCTCCACCGCCCAGTTGATTGCCAGCGCGCTCCCGTTCATCAGCACCAGCACCACCGGCTTACCCAGGGCGGAGATTTTCCGGAGCAGTTGTTCCTGCACCTCGGGCAGCGCCAGATCCAGCCGATCGCCTCCGCGAAACCCCTTCACCGGAACCGCCATCTCCTCGCCTTCCAGGCGCGGAGACAGGCCGAGCACCAGAATCACGGCATCCGCCCGCTGGGCAGCTTCGATCGCCTCCTGGTCCAGGCCGGCTCTCGGCGGCGCCCACACCAGACGGAAATCGGCATCGTTGACCACATGGTGAAACTCAATCCGGAGCGGGTAGAGCTTGCCGGCTTCCAGCTCGACGGCCGCATACGCGTAACGCCGCTCGTGGATGTCATGGAACCGCACGATCTGCTTGCCGTCCAGGTAGATCTCCGCCGCGGTCTGCCCGATCCCGCCCAGGTAGTAACGCCCGCTCACGGGCGGGGCTAGAAAGCCGGTCCAGCGCACTCCGAAATCGTCGTCGTTCATATCCGGCCGCGGAGCACCGTCCCACCACCGGAAGCGGATCTCAGGATCCACGCGCGTAAAAAGCGGACGGGCGTCTTCGGCGGCGCTGCCGGCCATTTGTCCGGAGCGCGGGTGAGTCAGCTCCGCGGGCCGGTAACGCCGTCCGTTGAAGCCCGCCGTATTGAAGTACTCGCCGACGAGGCCCGGCCGGCGGTCGGGCCCGTCCGAGGTGTAGAGGGCGGAGGCCGGGACGGTTTCAAACGAGGGCAGTCCTTCGGCCAGATCCGAGCCGCGCGCGTACAGCACTCTCGTCTTGGATGAAACCCGGGCGCGGATCCCGGCCAGCGGAGTAACCGGTTCGGACGGATCGCCGTGGTAGTTGCCGAGCAGCGCGTCCACATCGTCGGCGTTGGGGCCGATCACGGCGACTGTGCCGAGGTCCTTGCGCAGCGGCAGCAGGTTGCCCTCGTTCTTGAGCAGCACGACCGACTTGCGCGCCGCCTCCAGAGCCAGAGCCCGATGTGCGGGACTGTCGTTGACCGAGTACGGGATCTGCGCGTACGGCACCATCTCGGGAGGGTCGAACATGCCCAGGCGGAACCGCGCCGCCAGCAACCGGCGGAGCGCGCGGTCAATTTCGCCCTCCGAGATCAGCCCTTGCCGCACCGCCGCCACGAGCGCCCGGTACTCGACGCCGCAGTTCAGATCGCAGCCTGCCTTCACTGCCCGGGCAGCCGCCTCCTCGGGGCTCGCAGCCACCTTGTGGTGTTTGTAAATATCTTCGATTGCGCCGCAGTCGGACACCACATAGCCCCCGAAGCCCCACTGCTTCCGGAGAATCTCCTCCAGCAGGCGCGGGCTGGCGCACGCCGGATCGCCGTTGACCCGGTTGTATGCGCACATGACCGAGACCGCCCCGTACCGGCGCACCGAGGCTTCAAAATGCGGCAGGTAGGATTGCCACAGATCCTCCTCCGTGGGCCGGGCATCGAAGCTGTGGCGCAACGGTTCAGGTCCGCTGTGCACCGCATAGTGTTTGGCCGTCGCCACGGTCTTCAGGTAGCGCGGGTGATCGCCCTGAAGCCCTCGGATGAACTGGCCGGCCAGCCGCCCCGTCAGATACGGGTCCTCGCCCCAGGTCTCCATTCCCCGGCCCCAGCGGGGATCGCGAAACAGGTTGATGTTCGGCGTCCAGAAGGTGAGGCCCTGGTAGATGTCCCGCTTGCCGCGGCGCACGAACTCGTGGTGCTTGGCGCGCGCCTCATCGGAGATGGCGTTCGCCACGCGCAAGATCAGCTCGGCATCCCAGGTGGCCGCCAGGCCGATGGCCTGGGGAAACACAGTCGCGCGTCCTGCCCGCGCCACACCGTGGAGACATTCGTTCCACCAGTTGTAAGCGGGAATTCCCAGCCGCAGGATGGCGGGTGAGTCGCTCATCAGCTGGGAGACCTTTTCCTCGAGCGTCATCCGGGCCAGCAGGTCTTCAACCCGCCGGACCAGCTCCACCCCCGGATCCCGCCACAACTCTTTCTCCTGGCCGCCGGCAGGCGCGACCAGGAGCACCGAAACCAGCAACGCGAATCCTTCAACAAGGCGCCGAGTATTCATACCCGGAGCAATCCTATCAGAAGGCGAGCCCCAGCCAACAGCGGTACGCCACTTTGGAAGCGCTATGTGCCGGTATGTGACCCGCCTCGTCATTGTCGCGGCCGCGGCTGCGCAGCAGAGAACGGCCGGCTGATCCAGCAGGCGCGGTATGACTGGGTCCTGCCGGCGGAGAGTCATCTGACGCGGGGGTTTTCGGAGCCGTGGCCGGACTGATTGTGCAATACTAGCCACAATCCGCCGCCGCGGGGGTGCTTATGTTATCGAAGAACTGGAATCAGCGGAAACCGTCTTACGATTTCGTTGTCGTCGGCTCGGGCTACGGCGGCGCCATTACCGCCGCGCGCATCGCCCAGGCCGCCTCCGGCGGCCGGCCCTCGGTCTGCATCCTCGAGCGCGGCAAGGAATGGCCGGTGGGCTCTTTTCCCGACCGGCTCGAGGCCGGCCTGCGCGAAGCACGGTCTTCGCTCAACCCGCTAGGACTTTACGAGATGCTCACCTACGGCGACATCTCGGTGATTAAGGGCTCTGGCTTGGGCGGCACCTCCTTGATCAACGCCAATGTGGCCATCGTCCCCGACGAAGAGGTATTCCACAAGGCCGGCTGGCCCGAAGCCGTCAAATTGCCGGAGCTGCTGCCCTACTACGAGAGGGCCCGCGCGGTGCTGGCCGCGCGGCCGCACCCGCGCGCCGCCCGGTTGGTGAAAGTGCAAGCCTTGGCCCGCCGCGGCGCCCAACTCGGGCTGACCACCCGACCGCTCGATCTGGCCGTCAACTTCGACATCGACGGCCCGAACCCTTACGGGGTGCCGCAGAAGCCCTGCACGGACTGCGGCGATTGCGTGTCAGGCTGCAACATCGGCGCCAAGAACACCCTGTACATGAATTACCTGCCCATGGCGGCGCGGGCGGGGGCCGATATCTTCACGCAGACCAAAGTCGAATGGATCGAGAAGCTGGCCGGCGGCGGCTGGCGTATCCACGGCCGGCGCTACGCCCATGCGGCCGATTCGGAGCCTTTCAGCCTGGATGCGGCCAACGTGATACTGGCCGCCGGCTCCATCAACTCGACCGAGATTCTGATGCGCAGCCGCATGCACGGCTTGCGGCTGTCGCCGGCCCTGGGAACAGCCTTCGGTGGCAACGGGGATTTCTTCGGCCTGGCCTATAACGGCGACTTTCCGACCAATGTGTTGGGCTTCGGACGCAACAGCTCCTCGGCCCGTGCGCAACGCGCCCCCGGACCCACCATCGTGGCCGCGCTGCGCTACAGCGGCGGCCGGCTCGAGGAGCGCTTCACCATCGAAGATCTCTCCTTCCCCTCGCTTTACATCGAGGCCGCCAAGGCCGCCTTCGCTCTGATCCCGCGCGAGGATACCGACTCGGGAGACGAGGCCGCCGAACGCCGGCGCATCGTCCAAGATCTGACGCCGTTGGGCGGCGACGAGGCCGCCGGCGCGCTCAACCACACCATGCTCTACCTCTGCATGGGCTTCGACGACGCCGGAGGGCTGATGGAGTTCGAGGCGCCCTTCTTCGAACGCGACGGGCGGCTGCGCTTAGTCTGGCCCGGCGCCGGCCGGCAGGCGGTCTTCGCGCGCATCAACCAGGAACTACGGCGCCATGCCCGCGCCCAAGGCGCCAGCTTCATCGAAAATCCGCTCTGGTCCATTTTCAACACCCGGCATTTGGTGACCGCCCACCCGCTGGGCGGCTGCCCGATGGGTGACGACTACCAGCAGGGCGCCGTGGACCCGTTCGGGCGCGTGTTTTCCGGCGACGGCTCCGTGCATGCCGGGCTGTATGTCGCCGACGGCGCGCTCATTCCCACCGCGCTCGGCGTGAACCCGTTCTTGACGATCGCCGCCTTGGCCGAGCGCATCGCCGAACGCATCGTGCGCTTCCAGCAAGGAGAAGCTTTTCCGGAACCGCGCAAAGCGGTAAGCCTGGCCGGCCTGGATGCGCGACAGGCGCCCGAGTGGACCGAGTTCGAACTGGAAAAACTCTTCCGCCGCGCCGTGAGCCTGCCGATCGACGGCATCGTCAATTCCGGCGCGCGCAGCGTGGACGCCTTCACTCGCACCGTCCGCAACGACGAATTCTGGAAAGGTTTCTTTCCCCGCGGCCACGTCCTCAACCAGATTTCCGCGGCCCTGTTTACGGGCTTTCGAAAGCGTTTCTTCCGCACCGGCTCCGGCATTGCAGGCCTGACTTCGGACACCGACGGCCGCATCAACGCGCGCAACACGCTCGAGGAGATCGAGCTCAAGAAAAACCAGGGTGATCTGGAGGCCGGCCGCTACATCCTGTTGCGCTATGTGGATCCGCCCTGGCAAGGCTTCTATGACGTCTTCAAGCTGGTCCACAACGATTTGCTGGTGGGCCGCGTCTACGCCGGTCTGTTCCCGCACGGACAGCGGCTGTTCACCTTTCCCATGACCCGCACTTACGGCTTTGCTCAGATGACCGTCCAGGATCATCGAGCGCTGTGGGCCCAGGCTTCGGTTCCGGCGCCCGCGCAGTTGCACGGCGTCTGGCGCATGGACGCCATCTCGAACGCCAACCAGGCCGGCGCCCTCGCTTACTTGCACTTCGACCTGAAACCGGACGGGCGGCTCGAGGCGCGCTACCAGCTTCTGGGGCTGCTCGAGGGCTTGGTGACGCCGAGTTTCCTCGTCAATCACTTTCAGTTGCACGACTTCACTCCCTTCCACGACGAGATTCGCCGCTTGGACGACAACCTGCTGATCGGCAAGTACGTCATGCCGCTGCCTCCGGGGGCGGAGCTTTGGTTTCCTTCGCTCTCGCTCGGGCTGCTACACACGGAGACCGACGAGGCCGGCAGGCGGCGGGCAGGTTTCTACTATCTGCTCTATCGCACCGAGGCCACCCAACTGCCGCGCACCGGGCTGGCCGGAGCGCTGTTGGAGTCGCGCCTTCCCGAGGGCGTGGGCATGACCTTCGATGAGACCATGACGGGGTGGTTTCAACCCACCGCGGCCGGCCCGGCCTGGGAGGGGCGCGCCGCCGAAGCCGCGGAGGTCGAATTCAGCGTGCGCATGAGCGTCGCCGACCTGAATGAATTCCTTCACGGCGGCGCGCATGAGGCGCGGCTGAGCGGCTCCATACGCTTTTCCCGATTCGAAGGCCAGGCGCCGGCCCGTTTCCCCATCGATGAGCGGCGCAGCTTCTTCAATTACCTGCGGGTGAACGAGGCGACGCGCGAGGCCGAGATGCGCTATCACATCGAATTCGTCGGGCCGGGCGGAAGACTGTTCTTGCTGGACGGCACGAAGTTCATGCAGAAAAACGAGCGCGGCGGACTGCGAGGAATCCGGGAAATCCTCGAGGACTACACGACGCTTTTCTGCTATCTGGCCGAGCAAACTCCCGGCGGCCGGCGCGAGCTCGGCACCGCGCTCATGAAATTCCGGACTTTCGAAGATCCGGCGGCGGTACGCAACCTGGCCGGTTTTCTCGCCGGATTCCGCGTCACCAACTCGAACGATCCCTTCGTCAAGCTCCAAGCGCAGGCGCAGTTTCTGGCCTTCACGGCGCAGTTCGTCTTGCGCGAGTACGACCCGCTGGCGCCCGGACCCGGGCCGCTGCTCGAAGACGTGCGCGGACTGGTGCTGCGCGGCGCCGCCGAGCCGGACTTCTTTTCAACACGCCCTACGGCGGAGTTGCAGGCCGTGTTGCGCGATGCTCCCACGCGGCCGCTCGAAGAGCTGCTCAACACCGGCCGGGTGCGCGTCGATTTCGAGCGCAAGCGCATTTTCCGGGATTCCTTCTGGAAAGGCTCCTTTGCCGAGGATACGCTGCTTGGCTGGCAGGAGCGGCTGGCGGATGCGCTGGCTCAGGGCTCCTCGCGCAAAGCCGCAGCGGCATTTGCCGGGGGCGCCTTCTGGAAGCGCTTCGATAAGATCGACAATGGCGTAGCCACGGGGCAGGTGGTCAATTACGAGGTGGCCTGGCTTCCCGGGGATCCCGAGGTCCGCGTGACCACCTATCCGGACAGCGCGCGCGCCTATTTCCGGCCCGGCGACACGATTTTGCTGCTCACGTATCGCAACCATCCTTATCGCAGCGTCTACGACACGATCAAAATCATCGATGACGATTCGGCCATCGGCGTCATGCATATCGGAGAATTTCCCCACGGCATCGAATTCGCCACCTTCGTCATGGAGCGGAACAACTATCCGTTCGAAAAGATGTCGGTGGAAGATCACCACCTGATTTTTGCCGATCCGCGCGTGGTGGCCCCGACTCCGCACGAGGTCGAGGGCGAGTGGGAAGGCAGCTTGGTGTTCCTGACCCGGCCCAACGCGAGCCTGCTCAATCGCGCCAATCCTGCGCTCTTCCGCCTGCGCTTTGCACGCGACGGCGATCGCCTGGAAGGCCGCTACCGGCTGGGGGCTTTGAGCGGCGACATGACCCCCAGCTTCAGCGAGGAGTTCCTGCGACTGGACGATTTTACCGCCTTCCACGATGAGATGCGCATGATCGATGCCGACACCATGATCGGCAAGTGGGTATCGCCCGGACTGCCGGCGGCGCTGGTGAGCGCGCTCGAAGATTATCTTGAGCCCGGAGCGGAGCGTTTCGCCTTTTACTACGTGCTGCGGCGCGTCTGAGTGAGGGCCGCGCGGCGGCCCGCGCGTTCGGCCGGAAAGGCGAGCCCCGCGCAGGAGCGGCACGCTACTCTGGGAGGGCTATGTTCCGGTATGTGACCTGCCTCGTTGTTGTCGCGGCCGCGGCTGCGCAGCAGAGAACGGAAAGTTTCCTGGGCAACCTCGCGCCCGTCATCCGCTCGATCCACGAGGAGCACGGTTTTGCCTTCGAATACGCCCGTCGCGGCAGCCTGTCTCACGCCGAGTGGCGCCGCCAGGCGCGCGTCAAGGTCCGGGAGTTTCTTGCTTACCGCCCCAGGCCTGTCCCGCTCGATCTGCGCGTTCACTCCGTGGTTCCGCGAGAGGGCTACGAGATCCGCATCATTTCCTTCGCCGGCTCGGCGCACTACCGCATCCCCGCCTTTCTGCTGGTTCCGAGGGGCAAAGGGCCGTTCCCTGGAGTGACCGCCCTCCACGACCACGGCGGGTGGTTCTTTCACGGCAAAGAAAAGCTGGTTCGCCTGGAAGGAGAGCACGCCGCACTCGAAGAATTTCGCGAACGCTATTACGGCGGCCGGAGCTATGCGGATGAGCTGGCCAGGCGGGGCTTCGTCGTGCTCGTCGCCGACGCTTTTTACTGGGGAGAACGGCGGTTGCAGTATCGCGAGCCGCCGCCCGAACTCGAAAAACGGCTGGCTGGCCTCCGCCCGGAGCAACGCGAGTACGTCCAGGCCGTGAACGCTTACCTGAGCGAACGCACCGCGGAGTTGAACACCTGGATGGCCTTCGCGGGAACCACCTGGCTCGGCGTGGTGGTCCATGACGACCGCCGGGGCGTGGAGCTGCTGGCCTCCCTCTCCGAAGTGGATCCGTCCCGCATCGGCTGCCTGGGTCTGTCCGGCGGCGGCTACCGCGCCACCTATCTCGCCGGCATGGAACCGCGCATCCGGGCAGCCGTCATCACCGGATGGATGACCAGTCTGCCCACCACGCTCGACATTCCGTACTCCGTGCACCGCAACCTGTTCGACGCCTTCGGCCTCCACGCCTGGCTCGATCATCCCGATGTGGCATCCCTCGCCGCTCCCGAATGCGCCCTCTTCGTCCAGAACTGCTCGCGCGACCGCCTGTTCACCCGCGAAGGCATGGAGCGCGCCGCCGCCAAAATCCGGACCGTCTACGCCGATCTCGGACGTCCCGAACGATTCCGCGTAAAATTCTACGACGTTCCCCACGAGTTCAACGCCGAAATGCAGCAGGAGGCGTTCGCCTGGCTCGAACAATGGCTCACTAAGTGACTCTCCGCTTGCTTAGTGGCGCATGAGCTCCGTAAAGCGGCCATCGCACCACTCGAGAATATGATCATAAGAAGCAAAATCCTGCGCCGGCCTTAGCCGCCAGAGTTGATCTACCACCATGTTATCCGTCCGGTACGACAGATGCACCAGAAAAACGATGTCATACGTTTCTCTGAAAGGATCGGAGACGAACAGCAACCGCGTTCCGGGCGCCGGCGATGGGAACAGCACCCGGAGCTGCTCGCGTGCCACGCGGATCGGAGCATACTCGTCTTCCGCCAGCGCCTGGCGGAACGCCCACGCCCGACCGTGAGCCTTCAAGACCGCAACTGCGAGGGCGACAAACAGGATGACCTGCGAGCCGAGCTGCACGCGTGCCCCCTTCCAGCCCGCCCTCTCCAAAACTTGCGACCGGACGTCAACAAGCAGCACCGCCGCGTACATCACCAGGCCGGCATATGGAATCACGGCCGCAGCCAGTCCGCGGTGCGGGATAAACGCCAGCGGCAGGATACCGGCCGCGAATAACGCCCAGCACCAGACCAGCGGCCCCGAGCGCAGTGCGACCGCCACCGCCAGAAGCGCCGCGAGCGTCGCAGCCGCCGCTCCGGGACCAAGACTTACTTTCTGATAGATTACCTCGCCAAGATAGTAACCTGCGCTCGTGAAGTAATTAGACACGGAGATTTCCGGACGGTAGGCGCCGACCTGGCTCAAAGATTCGGGGCCGCGCATCCGACCCAACAGAAACAGGAGCACTACCGCGGCTGTCACCAAAACCATTCGGCTTTCTCGCAACCAGAATCGCAACGATCCCACCATGGGGCGGCGGCGGCCCCGGACGAGCAACTGCCCGAGCAGGATCATTACCGGTAAAGAAACAGCCATTTCTTTTGAATTCAGAGCCAGCACCAGCAGGGTCACGACAACCACAAGCGGTCTCGCGCTATGCGCTTCTGCGCGGCTCCTGAAGCACCAGGCAAGCGCGGCGAAATAGAACAAGAAGCAGAAAGCGTCGTAAATCTGGCCGGTGTTATAAAGAAGCGGGGCATACTGTTCGTGCCAGGCGAACAGGAGTGCGCTGAGAAGGCCAGCCTCCCAGCAGCCCGTGAGCTGGTAAGCTACCAGGCCCACCAGACATACGTTCGTTGCCGCCACGATCAGCACGAGGATGCGCAGCGCCAGCAGATCAAAGCCCCAGGCGGTGAAGGACGCCTTGTACGCCAGCGCGGGGAGCGGCCGGTACACCGGCGTCGGCCGGAAAAACAACAGGTTGTCGGCCACCAGCGCGGGCCACGGCCGGAAGTAGGCGCGATGGCAGTTCATCAGATCGTCGGCCGTGAACTCGGTGCGCAGGCTATCCGACCAGTGATACCCGAAGTAAACCGCCACGAAGACCACCGCCGCAGCGGCGGCGATGCGGGTGGCACGAACGGGTTGAGACTTCACCTCAAGAGACCAGCAAGCCCCCGTCTACGACCACGACCTCGCCCGTCATGTAAGAAGACGCGTCGCCTGCCAGCAAGAGGGCCACCTCCGCGACTTCTTCGGGACGCCCGGCACGGCCCAGGGGCTGGCTGCCCAGATAGCGCGCCAGGCGCTCCGGGTCTTTCCAGTAATACTCGCTGAAACGCGTCTCGACCAGACCCGGGGCAATGGCGTTGACGCGCACCCCGTACGGGCCCAGTTCGAGCGCCCATGATTTGGTCATCATGATCAGCGCCGCCTTCGTCATACTGTAGAGCATCGCGTGCGGTTGCGGCCGCAATCCGGAGGTGGAGGCGACGTTGAGGATCACGCCCGAGCGGCGCGCACACATCTCCGGAGCCACCAGGCGGACCAGCCGGAACGCGCTCTTCAGGTTGATCTCGACCATCTTGTCGAACTGCGCGTCGTCCATCTGCAGGCAAGGCCCGAAAGCGATGTTGGTGGCGGCGTTGTTGACGAGTACGTCAATACGGCCGAAGGTCTCGCGCGCCCGTCCGACCAGACGCTCGAGTTCCTCCAGGCGTCCCACGTGACACGCCACCGCCAGGATCCGCTCCGGGGGGAATTCCCGGGCAGTCGCATCGAGCGTTTCCTGCTTGCGGCCGCAAATGACCACCGAGGCGCCCTCCCGGCAGAACGCCTGTGCGATCGCCTTGCCGATGCCGCGGCTGCCGCCGGTGATCAGGGCGACTTTGCCCGCCAGCCGGCTCATAGCTTCAGGAACTCGCGGAGCCAGCGAAGGCTGGCCTCCAGGTCCTCGCGCTCGCGCCCGACCGCCTCTTCTTTGGAAGCCGGCGGAGGCCCCTCCAGGGGCTTGCCCTGCTCGGCCAGGCGAAGGAACCGCGCAAACTCCCAAGCCGGGACGTTGCGGTAGCCGTCCCAAAAGGACGGCTCCAGGTAGGGGAACACCCGCGGCGGCGTGACGATGATCTCGAGCGTCAGCGCCCTTCCCGGGCACAGTCGCAGGTAGTCGCGAATATAGTCTCCGATGCGGACGTTCCCTTCGCCGAGCCGCACCCAGCGCACGGCGGCGCCTTGCGGAACGCGCCACACCGCGCTGTCGCGCAGGTGGCTCGTCAGCACATAGGGGGCCAGCACTTCGAGGGTGCGATGCGGATCTTCGATCGTCCACAGCGGGTTGCCCGAGTCCAGACAGGCCCCGACAAAATCCGTGCCCGCTTCTTCGATGAGCATCTTCAGCTCCCGCCCCTGCATGTCGCCCGCATGGTTCTCGACGGCGATCTTCACGCCGGCATCCAGAACCCGGGAGCGAACGTTGCGCAGCACCCGCACGGTGTTCTCGATGTGCGCTTCGATGGGCAGGGGGCCGGTCCGGTCGGCCATGCTGCCCAGAAAGGCGCGGACAATCGGAGAGCCGATGGCGCGCGCGGCCTCCACCATGCGCAGCAGTTGCTCTTCGGCCGTCCCCTGAGCCGGATCGAACAGCTTCGAAGTCGGGCAGATGGACCGCATCCCGATCTCGATCTGGATCCCCAGTTCCTCGGCGCGGGCCCGCACGCGCTTCAGGTGTTCCCCTTCCAGGCTGCCGAGGAAGCGGATCTCGGAAAAGTGCGCCACCCGCGCGCCCTGCCGGGCGCAGTAGTCCAGGGATGCAAACGGAGACCATCCTTGCGAGCGCAAACTGAACAGATCAATTCCCACTTTGACCACGGGCTGCTCCTGTGCCGCAGCCGCTCCGGCCAGCGCCGCGGCGCCGGCCGTCAGGAAGTTCCGGCGGTGCATGGCACGTCCAGGTCCAGTGTCTTGAGGTAGTTCCGGAAGGCTTCGCCTAGGTCCGGCCGGCGCAAGGCGAACTCCACGGTCGCTTGCAGGAATCCGAGCTTGTCGCCGGCGTCGTAGCGCGTCCCTCGAAAACGGCAGCCGTACAGCGGACGGCGGTTGAGCAGATGGCGCAACGCATCGGTGAGTTGGATCTCGCCGCCCCGGCCCGGTCCGGTAGCTTCAATCGAATCGAAGATTTCCGGAGTGAGCACGTACCGGCCGATGATCGCCAGCCGCGAGGGAGCCTCCGCCGCCGGCGGCTTCTCCACCAGATCATGGATTCGGTAGACCAGATCCCGTTCGCCGTTGTGCGTGACGGGATCGGCGGCGACGATCCCGTAGGCCTCCACCGCCTCCGGGGGCACCTCCATCAGCGCCACCACCGGGGCGCCGTAGTATTCATAGACGTCCATCAGCTGGCGCAGGCACGGCGTGGCGGCCTCGATGACGTCGTCAGACAGCACGACCGCAAACGGCTCGGCCCCCACCAGTTCGCGCGCGCGCAGCACGGCGTGGCCCAGCCCGAGCGCTTCCTTCTGGCGAACATAGGCCACGTCAATCATGTCGGAGATCGCGCGCACGACCGCCAGCAGATCCGCCTTGCCCCGGGCCTCCAGCATCTGCTCCAGCTCAAAGCTGACATCAAAATGATCTTCGATGGCGCTCTTGCCGCGGCCGGTGACAATGATGATATTGCGAATGCCGGAACGCACCGCCTCCTCCACACCGTACTGGATCAGCGGCTTGTCCACGAGCGGCAGCATTTCTTTGGGCTGGGCCTTGGTGGCGGGTAGGAAACGGGTGCCCAGCCCGGCAGCGGGAAAGACAGCCTTGCGGATCTTGGCGACCATGAGGATATTGTACGCGCGCCCGCCTTCGCGGCTTCCACGCCTATGCTAGGGTGAAAGATCGCCCGCTACAGGACCGCAAGAGGCCAATGCGACTGGGGATTGATTTCGGCACCACGCGTGTCACGGTGGCGGCCGCCGACCGCGGCAACTATCCCGTCGTGTCCTTTGAATGCCCCGACGGCGCCGTCCGGGACTGGTTTCCGCCCCTGGCGGCCGTAGGCGACCGGGAGATCCGCTACGGCTGGGAGGCCTGGATGGTTCAGGGCGAGCCCGGCTGGACGGTCCTGCGCTCGCTCAAACGCCTCCTCGGACAGGCGGGACTGGAGACGCGCATCGAAGCCGGCGGCCGCCTGCTCGCCCTTCGCGAACTGCTCGGCGGGCTCGCCGCCGCCCTCAAGCAATACTTGCTCGAGCGCTCCAACCTGCGGCTGACCAACACGCCCCAGATCATGCTCGGCGTGCCGGCCAATTCCAACACCAACCAGCGCTTTCTGACGGCGGAAGTCTTTCGCCTGGCGGGATTCGAAGTGCTCGGCGTGCTCAATGAACCCTCGGCGGCCAGCATTGAGTTCGGTCACTTCCACCGGCAGGCCGGAGCATCCAAAGGCCCCGCCTCCCTGCTCGTCTATGACCTCGGGGGCGGCACCTTCGACGCCTCGCTCGTCGAGGCGGACGAGCAGACCCACACGGTCATCGCCTCCGAAGGCCTGGAGACTCTGGGCGGGGACGATTTTGACGAACTCCTGGCGCGGCTGGCCCTGGAGCGCGCAGGCATGGATCTGGAAAGCCTCACCCAGGCCGAGACGTTCCTGCTGCTGGAGGAATGCCGCCAGAAGAAAGAAGCCCTGCACCCCAACACGCGGAGGATCCTTGTAGATCTGGATGCTGTGCGGCCCGGCTGGGGGGAGGTCACCGTGCCCGTGGCAGACTTTTACGACGCCTGCCGGCCCCTCGTCGAAGAGACGATCCACATCGTGGAGGACCTGCTGGCGGTTCACGGGTTTTCGCTCGGCGGAGCGCGGCGCCTGGACGCGCTCTACGTCACTGGCGGCGGAAGCGAGCTGCCGCTGGTGGCGCGGGAACTGCGCGAACGCTTCGAGCGGCGGGTCAAACGCTCGGCGCACGCGCGCTCGGCCACGGCCATCGGCCTGGCCATCCAGGCCGACGCCGGCGCCGGCTACCGGCTGCGCGACCGCTTTACCCGCAATTTCGGCGTCTGGCGCGAAGCCGACGGCGGCGCCCGGATCACCTTCGACGTCCTGTTCCCCAAAGGGCAGACCCTCCCTGGTCCTGGCGAGTGGCCCCTGGAGATCTCCCGCCAGTACCGGCCTGCGCACAACATCGGGCACTTTCGCTACCTGGAGTGCAGCCGCGTGGACGAAACTGGGCGGCCCGCCGGCGACATCACGTTGTGGGATGAGATCCGTTTCCCGTTTGACCCCGCGCTCGAGAACTGCCCGGATCTGGAGGCCGTGCCGGTGATCCGTTCCGAAGAAGCTTCCCGTCATGTGATCGAGGAGGCCTACGCCTGTGACGCCGGCGGCGCCGTCAGCGTCACGATCTCGAATCTGACCACGGGACACAGCCGCGTCTACCGCCTGGCCCGCTGGGCGGCCCGGGAGGCGCCCCTGCGGCCGGGCAAGCCTCGCTCTCGCGCGCGGCGAAGCCAGGCGGGTTCGTCCTAGCGCCGCCGCAACCGTATCCGGCATGATTCTTCCCCGCTTCTACCCGATCCTCGACACCGGCACACTCGAGCGGCGCGGCTGCCGGCCGGAAGTGGCGGCGGAAGCCATCCTGGAGGCGGGCGCCCGGATTTTGCAGTTCCGCCACAAGGGGCATCTCTCCCGTTTAGTCTTCGAGCAAGCGGAACGCGTGGCCCAACTGTGCCGGTCGGCGGGTGCAACCTACATCCTTAACGATCGCGCCGAGCTTGCCCTGCTCTTCGGCGCCGGCCTGCATCTCGGCCAGGACGACCTGCCGCCGGGCGACGCCCGGCGGTTGCTCGGCCCAGGTCCGCTGATCGGTTTTTCCACCCACAACGAAGCGCAGTTGCGTGCCGCTCGAGCAGAGCCCGTAGACTATGTCGCCCTGGGTCCGATCTTCGGCACGGCGACCAAAGAGAGGCCGGATCCGGCGCTGGGCCTGGCGGAGTTGGCGCGGCTGCGCCCCCTGAGCTCGCAACCGCTGGTTGCAATCGGCGGCATCACAAGGCACAATGCATGGTCAGTGCTGGAGGCCGGGGCGGACAGCATCGCCGTCATCGCAGACCTGTATCCGGAACCCTGCACGTACGACACACTCCGCGCCCGGGTGGCTGAATGGCTCGAACTGGTGAGCAGGTAGAGACGGGGCTGGTCAAGGGTCTGGGCCTGTTCGACGCTACCACCCTGGTGGTCGGCTCGATGATCGGCTCGGGAATCTTCATCGTTTCCGCCGACATCGCCCGCCAGGTCAACTCTCCCGGGCTCCTCATCCTGACCTGGGTGGCCACGGCCGTCCTGACCCTGATCGCCGCTCTCAGCTACGGGGAGCTGGCCGCCGCTATGCCTCAGGCCGGAGGGCAGTACGTCTATCTGCGGGAAGCCTTCAGTCCGCTGTGCGGTTTCCTTTACGGCTGGACCCTGTTTCTGGTGATCCAGACCGGCACGATCGCCGCAGTCGCGGTGGCGTTCGCCAAGTTTACCGGTGTGTTCCTGCCGTGGGTTTCTGCCGGTAACGACCTGCTGAATGCCGCGGGCTTGCGCATCAGCACGCAGCAGGCGCTCGCCATCGCTGTCATCGTGCTTCTCACCTGGATCAACACGCGCGGGATCCGCACGGGCGCCCTCGTGCAGAACATCTTCACCGTCGCCAAGACCGGCGCTCTGTTCGGGCTCGTGGTGCTCGGGTTCCTGGCGGCACGCAACCCCGGCGCGGTTGCGGCGAATTTCGACGACTTCTGGCGCGGTGCAGACTGGAGTTTCACCACCGTCCGCCTGGTGGCCGTGGCTATGGTGGGCGCGCTCTTTGCTTCCGACGCCTGGAATAACGTCACCTTCACTGCCGGAGAGGTCCGCAACCCTCGCCGCGATATCCCGGTAGCTTTAGGGCTCGGCGTAGCCATCGTCTCCGCCCTCTACATCGCGTCGAACTTCGCCTACCTGCGCCTGCTTCCGCTGGAAGCCATTCAGCATGCCCCCGAAGACCGCGTGGGGACCGCGGCGGCGGCGCAGATCTTCGGCGACGTGTCGGCCCAGCTGATGGCCGCCGCGATTATGATCTCCACCTTCGGCTGCACCAACGGCCTGATCCTGGCGGGCGCCCGCGTCTACTACGCCATGGCGCTCGACGGACTGTTTTTCCGAAGCGTGGCGCGCCTGGACCCGCGCACGCACGCCCCCGTCGTCTCCCTGGTCGTTCAGGGCGCCTGGGCCTCGCTCTTGACGCTGAGCGGCACCTACAGCGACCTGCTCGACTATGTCATTTTCGCGGTCCTGCTGTTCTACGTCCTCACGATCATCGGATTGTTCGTTCTGCGCCTTCGCCGCCCGGACCTCGAGCGCCCCTACCGCGCCCTCGGCTATCCCTTCCTGCCGGCGTTCTATATCGCCGCCGCGCTGCTGATCGAGGTGCTGCTGTTGATCTACAAACCCCGCTACACCTGGCCGGGGCTCGCGATCGTGCTCGCGGGCGTTCCCGTCTACTTCGCCTGGCGCCGGCGGCGCTGAGACTTCGAAGGAGAAGCGGGCCCCTCAAGATCCGATCTTCCGGTCGATCGGCTCCCGGAGGATCCGGCGGCAGGCACAGGCCGGCCGGCGCTTCTGTTATAGTTGCAGTTTCATCTCCCCGGCAACCCTGGGAGCGAACAACCGCATGAGTCTGCTGGCAACCAAGCCGATCAGTCGTATTCTGGCCGAGTCTGAGGCCGGTGAGCACACCTTGCGCCGCACGCTGGGACCGGGCAATCTCGTGGCTCTGGGTATCGGCGCCATTATCGGCGCGGGCCTGTTCTCCCTTACCGGAATCGCCGCCGCCGAATACGCCGGTCCCGCCATCGCCCTCTCCTTCGTGATCGCCGCCATCGGCTGTGCTCTGGCCGGTTTTTGTTACAGCGAGTTTGCCACCATGATCCCGATCGCGGGAAGCGCCTACACCTACTCCTACGCCACCATGGGCGAGCTCATCGCGTGGATCATCGGCTGGGATCTGGTGCTCGAGTACGCCGTCGGCGCCGCCACGGTCTCGATATCGTGGTCGGCTTATATCGTCAGTTTCCTGCATGACTTGGGGATTGAGCTGCCCCCCCAGTTGGTGGCCTCCCCCTGGCAGCCGGTCCAGCTGCCGAACGGCGAGCTCGTCCACGGAATCGTCAATCTGCCCGCCGTGTTCATCATCGTGCTGATCTCCTGCCTGCTGATCGTCGGCATCAAAGAGTCCGCCACGGCCAACGCCATCATGGTGGCCATCAAGGTGGCCGTGGTGGTGGTCTTCATCGCCGTCGGGGTCTGGTACATCAAGGCGGAAAACTACACGCCGTTCATTCCGCCGAACACGGGCAAGTTCGGCGAGTTCGGCTGGAGCGGCGTTCTGAAGGCGGCGGGCGTCATCTTTTTCGCCTATATCGGATTCGACGCCGTCTCCACCGCTGCCCAGGAGGCGCGCAACCCGCAAAAGGACATGCCCGTGGGCATCATCGGCTCGCTGGCGATCTGCACCCTCCTGTACGTGTTGTTTTCGATCGTCATGACGGGTCTGGCCCACTATACCGAGTTCAAGGGAGCGGCGGCGCCGGTGGCCGTCGCCGTGGCTCATACGCCCTACGGGTGGCTGGCAGCGCTCATCAAGCTGGCCATCCTCGCCGGGCTGACCTCCGTAATTCTGGTGATGCTGCTCGGCCAGTCCCGGGTGTTCTTTTCCATGTCGCGGGACGGTTTGCTCCCCAAGGTCTTCTCCGATATCCACCCCCGGTTCCGGACACCCTGGCGTTCTAATCTGCTGCTGATGCTGTTTGTCAGTCTGTTTTCCGCCTTCGCACCCATCTCCGCGGTGGGCCAGATGACCAGCATCGGCACCCTGTTTGCCTTTGTCATTGTCTGCGGGGGCATCTTGATCATGCGCCGCACCCAACCGGATCTTCCCAGGCCGTTCAAGACCCCCTGGGTCCCGGTTGTGCCGGTGCTGGGCATCCTGGTCAACGCGCTCATGATGTACGGCCTCGGCTGGAGTAACTGGCTGCGGCTGTTTGTATGGCTGATTCTCGGGCTGGCGATCTACTTCGGCTACGGCCGCCGCCATAGCCTTCTGGCCGCCGCCCGCCAACTGGAACTGCAAAAAGGAGACTGAACGTGAAAACTACGGCAAAGCTGCTTTGCCTGGCGGCTGTGCTGGCGCTGGCTGCCGGCGCAGGATTTGCGCAGGAAAAACCGAATTTTTCCGGCGAGTGGACGTTGAACGCCGCCAAGAGCGACTTCGGGCCTTTCCCGGCGCCCGCAAAATTCATTCGCAAGATTACCCACGAGGAGCCCAACTTCCACACCGTCACCACACAGGCCAGTGAACGGGGTGAGTTCACAACGGAGCTGCGCTACACCACCGACGGCAAGGAGTCCGTCAACACCATCCGCGGCCAGCAGGTCAAGGGCGTGGCCAAGTGGGACGGCGCCACCCTGGTCATCGAGTCCAAGCGCACCTTCCAGGACACCGAACTGACCATCACCGAAAAGTGGCGGCTCTCGGAGGACAAAAAAACGCTCTCGATTGACACGCACATTGCCGGGCCCCAAGGTGAGGCGGATCTGAAGTTCGTCCTCGACCGGAAGGAATCCTGAAGGTCATCTGGACACGGAGGCGGGCCCGGCCCGGAGGCTGCCGAGCGCAGGCGCGGAGGTCTCTTCTCCGCGGGACTTCTCTCAGCGCTGTGCGGGCGGCCAGTCCGGTAGCCTGCCTTCGAGCCACATGCCCAGATCCCGGGCGGCAAAGCGCAGCCCCACGTAAAACGAGCCGAAGGCGGCGTAGACCGCACTGACTTCATCAAAGCGCATCTCGTAGATCAGCTTTTTGAACACCAGGGGGTCGTCGGCGAACAAATCCACGCCCCATTCCCAGTCGTCGAAGCCGATCGAGCCCGAAATGATCTGCTGAACCTGACCCGCGTACCGGCGGCCCGCCTCGCCGTGCTCGTGCATCAGCCGCTGGCGCTCGGTGATGGGCAGCCGGTACCAGTTGCCGGAAGCATCGCGCTTGCGGTCCATGGGATAGAAGCAGAGGTACCGGCGCGGCGGAATGGAAGGCCACAAGCGCGGAGCCATGGCCTTGCGGTGCTGCGCCAGCGTCTCCTCCACCTCCCGGGTCCACTCCTCGCTCCCCGGCTCCAGACCGCGCTCCGCCAGCCGGCTGTAAAGCCGCACCGAAGAATCGTAAAGGCCCAGCTCCACCACGGAAAGATACGAAGCCGCGGGCTCCAGAAAGTCGGCAAGCCGCAGGGAACCCAACCGGAGCTGCGCCTCACCCAGTTGCTCGAAGCTGTGCCGGAAATGAAGCACGAGCAGGTCGCCTTTGTGGCCCAGCAAGGCATAGAGCGCCGTCCGGCACTCGCCTTCACCCTCCATTTCACCTAGAGCCGTCGCCGCTTCCGCGGCGATTGCACGGCGTTGCTCCGGCTCCAGCGCCCTCCATTCCGCCCGGCGCAGGCGGAACATCTGGTGGAGGATGCTGGATCCCTCCACGGTCAGCGGCACGGCGGGCAACGCCGCTGGCTGCGTCACCACAGCGCGTTCAGACTCTCCGTACATTGCCTCCGTTCCTCTCTCTCTTACTTTAGCCGCAACGCGGGCGGTGCCCCGTGGCCGGCCGGCTCCGGCTTTGATATGGTGTTTGTCTCAAGCAGACTGGAGCCATGGATCAGGAACTCCCGCCGATCGACTTCCAGCGCTTCTGGCGGCGCCTCCAGCAAATCGGCCTAAACGCCTACGAGGCCCGTTCCTATCTCGTGCTCATCGGCCATCCGCGTTTCAAGGCCCTGGAGCTCGCTGCGCGCGCACACGTTCCCCGCCAGAAAATCTACGAGGTGCTCGACAGCCTCGTCGAGAAGGGCTTCGCTCAAGTCGTGCAGGAGAAGACCAAACTCTTTTCCGCCGTGGAGCCCGCGCTGGCGATCCCCGCTTACATCGCCCGCAAACGGCAGTTGCTCGAACAGGAGCTCACCGACCAGGCGCGCCTGGCCGAGGGGCTGGTTCAGGATCTGACGGCGGCCTATTCGGAAGGACGAGGAGGGCGCGGCACGCTCGACTTTTTGCGCATCGTCAGCGATCCCGAGCAGACCGCCGCCCAGTACCGCCGCATGCTGTCGGAAGTGCAGTCCGAGTACCTCGAGTTCTCCCGCCCTCCTTACGCCGTGGATCCGCTGGAAGAGCAACTGGTGAAGCAGGCGCGCCTGCGGGGCGTCTGCTGCCGCCTTTTGCTCGGCTCCGAGCCGCTGGATGCCGAGCACCGCCAGCGGCTGGAAGACTACCTCGCCGCCGGCGTCGAGGTGCGGCAGGCGGATTCCCTGCCCATGAAACTCGCCCTGTTTGACGGACGCCAGGGGCTGGTGGCGCTGCTGGATCCGGTCATCACCAAGCCCACGTGGACCTCCGTGGTCTTCGATCATGCCGGCTTCGGTCAGGCCATGAAAGGCCTGTTTGAGGAGTACTGGCAGCGCTCGCGGGTGCTCGCCCCGGAAACCGGAGCTACTTACGGCTCCCTTTGACCGGCGGCTCCCGCCGCTCGCGAATCTCGCGGATGGCGTAAATACGCCGGCCCTGGCTTTCGAAGTAGGTCCGCATCAGAACCTCGCCCAAAAGCCCGGTGCTGAACATGATGATTCCCGTGATCAGCAGCAGCGCCCCGGCGATCAGTAACGGCCCGTGCTCGGTCATCAACTCATGGCCGCGAATCTTGTCCACCACCAGCCAGCCCAGGATCCCTGTGCCCCCTGCCGTCGCCACCAGTCCCACCCTGCCGAAGAAGTGCATCGGACGCGTCAGATAGCTCAGCAGGAATTTCACCGTGAGGATGTCGAACAGAACGTGAAAGGTGCGCCGTAGTCCGTAGTGCGAGCTGCCGCTGCGCCGGGGCGTATTTCGAATGGGCACTTCCGCCACGCGGGCCCCGTAAAAGCTCGCCAGGGCCGGGATGAAGCGGTGCAGCTCCCCGTACAGCTCCACGTCTTTGAGGATCTCGGCCCGGTAGGCCTTGAACGTCGTGCCGAAGTCGTGCAGGTTCAAGCCGGAGACCTTGGCCATGAGCCAGTTGGCGATGCGGGAGGGCAGCCTCCGCGTCAGGGCCGCGTCCACCCGCTGCTTTCTCCAGCCGCTGGCGATGTCGTAGCCTTCTTCGATCTTGGCCACCAGGGCCGGGAGATCCTCCGGGTCGTGCTGCAGGTCGCCGTCCATGGAGACCACGATGTCGCCCTGCGCGTGGTGAAAACCCGCCGCCAGCGCCGCCGTCTGCCCGAAATTGCGGCGCAGGCGAATCACTTTGAGCCGTGCGTCCGTTTCCACCAGATTCGAGAGCAGCTCAAAGCTGCGGTCCGTGGAGGCATCATCCACGAAAATGATCTCGTAGGGGCGCCCCAGCCGTTCCAGCACGGCGGTGAGCTTGTCGTAGAGCGGCAGCAGGGAGGGCTCCTCGTTGTGCACGGGGATGACGACGGAGATCTTGGCCATCGTCAATGCGCCCGCTTCTCCCCCACGCGCTCCTCGAGCAGAGCGTGCACCTGTTGCTCGAGTTGCTCGAGCCGGCGCGTGAGCTCCTCGATCGCCTGCCCCTGGGGATCGGGCAGCTTGCCGTGCTCGAGGATCTCGTTCTCCACCAGCTCGCCGCGCGTGCGCACCACGCGCCCCGGCACGCCTACGACCGTGGAGTGGTCCGGCACGGAGTGAATCACCACGGAGCCGGCGCCGATCTTCACGTGATTTCCGATACGGATGTTGCCCAGCACCTTGGCGCCGGCGCCGATCACCACGTGGTTGCCGATCGTGGGATGGCGCTTGCCCTTCTCCTTTCCCGTGCCGCCGAGCGTCACACCCTGGTAGAGAAGCACATCATCGCCGATCTCGGTCGTCTCGCCGATCACAACGCCCATGCCGTGGTCAATGAAAAACCGCCGCCCGATCTTGGCGCCCGGGTGGATCTCGATCCCCGTCAGCCAGCGGCTGATTTGGGAAATCACCCGCGGAATCAGTGGAATCCGCCAGCGATACAGCCGGTGGGCCAGCCGGTGCAGAAGGATCGCGTGGAAGCCCGGATAGCAGAGCACGATCTCGAGCACGCTCTTCGCCGCGGGATCTTCGCGGAAAATCGTCTCGATCTGCTCCCGGATGGTCCGGAACATCTGTTCCGATTATCGCCGATTCGCGGCTTGTGCGGCGCATCCGGCGCCGCCCTTTCCTTTCAGGCGGCCCTGCCCTCGGGAGCTTTCCAAACCGGCCCCTGTGACATAATCGCGGCCATGAGGTTCCTGCTTGCTGCAGTGCTGGTCTCGATCGCGGCCGCACAGAACCTGCCCCCTCAGACGGCCTGGCAGCGCATGCTCGAAAGTCGCGCCGAGGTCCGCCGCTGGCTCGAACGCGAAGCGCGTCTGGTAACGGAGCGCGCCGCTGCCGAGATCGCCTCCCGGGACGTTTGGGAGCCTCTGCGCGCGCGCCGCCGTGAACAACTGCGCGACATGCTCGGCCTGCTGCCGTGGCCGGAGCGATCTCCGCTCAATCCCCGCATCACAGGCACGCTCGACCGTGGCGCCTATATCGTCGAGAAACTGGCCTTCGAAAGCCTCCCGAGACTCTACGTGACGGCGAACTTCTATCTACCCAAACAGCGTCCCGGCCCCGTGCCGGGCATCCTCTACGTCTGCGGCCACGGCTACTCCCCGTACGGCGCCAAAACCATGTACCAGCGCCACGGGATTTCGTTTGCCAAAAACGGCTATGCGGCGCTGATCCTCGATCCGATCCAGATTGCGGAGACCTTCGCCCTCCACCACGGAGTCTCCAACCAGGAGATGTACGACTGGTACGCCCGCGCCTACACGCCCGCGGGCGTCGAGGTCTGGAACGCCATCCGGGCGCTGGACTACCTGGAGACGCGCCCCGAAGTGGACCGCAGCCGCATCGGGATGACCGGCCGCTCCGGCGGCGCCGCCATGAGCTGGTTCACCGCCGCCGTGGACGAGCGCATCAAAGCCGTCGTGCCGGTGATGGGAACCGGCACGTATGCCGCAATGGTCGAGGACGACACGCAGCGGCGCCACTGCGACTGTATGTTCCCCATCAACTTCGCGCGGCACGATCTGATGCACCTGGGAGCTTTGATTGCGCCGCGGCCGTTGCTCACCGCCCACGGGCGCAAGGATGCGCTGTTCCCGGTCCCGGGATACGAAGAATTTGAACGGCGAATCGCCGGACTGTACCGCTCCTATGGCCGGCCGGATGATTTTCGTAACGTCGTTGTGGATACCGGCCATCAAGACTCCGACTTCCTCCGCGAGCAGGCCATCCGGTGGTTTGACCGCTATTTCTTCGGCGCCGCGGACCGAAAGCTGGACTTGACCTACGTGGACGAGCCCGCCGAAAACCTGGCCGTCTTCGCCGGGCATCCCCCGGAGGACGCGGAAAACTACCGCATCCACGAGCGCTTTACGCCGCGCCCGCCGTTGGGTTCTTTCAGGTCACTGGCAGCCTGGGAGGCGCGCCGGAGCCAGTTATTGCAGCAGCTCGAAGCCAAAGTCTTCGCCTCCCTGGAGCGCCGGCCGCAACAGGTGGCTTTGAGGAGCCTGCTTCCGGCAACCGCCGGCTCCTTGGAGGAGCTGGTCCTCGACACAGGCCGCGAGGTCACGCTCCGGGCTCTGTATTACAGACCGAAGGGGGCGGCAGAGCGCCTGCCGGCCCTTTTGTACGTCGCCTCCGACGGGGAAGACGCGGCCGCGATCCAGGCACTGCTTCGTGGGGTCATCCAGCGCGGGCGCGCCGCCTGGATGGCGGTGTACCCGCGCGGCGTGGGCGAGGTCCCCTGGGAAAAGACGTTCTGGAAGTCGGTGCTGCGCAACGCCATGTTTGTCGGCCACACGGTGGATTCCATGCGTCTCATGGACGTGCTCGCAGCCTTTCAAGCGCTGCGCGTCCGGGACGGCGTGGACTCCGGGCGCATCACCATCGCCGGCAAGGGCGTCTCCGGCATCCTCGGCCTGTACGCCGCCATTTTGGAGCCCTCCGTGCACCAGGTCGTGCTCCTGGATCCGCCCGCCAGCCACAGCGACGGCCCGTGGTTCCTGGGCGTGCTGCGCTACACGGATCTGCCGGAGGCAGCGGCTCTGCTGGCCCCGCGGCGCCTCAATTTCTACGCCCGCATGCCCCGGGCCTACGAGCAGACGCGCGCCATCTACGCGCTCTACGGCAAGCCCGACCACGTGTTCCTCACCTTGAGCCTCGAAGCCGTGCTCGAAGGCCGCTACGACCACAGCTTCGCCTCCGGACTCTGACAGCCGGATCCTTGCGAGCGCGGTCGTGGTAAATTATGGACAAACGGAGGTGGAGATCATGAAGTCCGTTAGTCTGCCGTTCGCCCTGCTCGTGTTCCTCGGCGCAGCCCTCCTGGCCGCCACGCCTGCCGCCGTGACGGGTGACTACGTCGAGGTTCGTTCGGGCCACGTGTACACCTGCGGCTGCCTCTACTCCGGCGAAATGGCCACCGGAGGCCGTGAAGCCTTACTGGCCTGGAGCGTCCGGGAAGGAAGCTATCGCGGCGTTGCGCTCGACGGTGCCAAAGCCGTCGCCGTGGTCCTGGGAAGCGCCCATCTCGGCCTGCCCGACACCGAGCGCAAGAGCGTGCTCTTCGTGGACGCGACCGCCGCACAGCAGGAGGCGCTCGTGGACCTGCTGCGCGATCGCTTCGGATCCGCGCTCGGGCGCATCGTGGGCGTGCACCGCGCGCCGATCTCCGTCGTGCGGGACCAGGAACGTCTGGCCGTCCAGGCCGGCAACCAGGTGCGCCTCATCGTGCGGCCGGCGCGGCTGCCCGACGACGCCCACCTGGGCTCCTCGCTTTGGTACGAGCCGTTCATTCCGACCGTGGAGCGCACGCTCGCCACGGCGGAGTACAGCCGCTCTTGGGCCGACGACTTCCAGCACCGCTGGTGGAACCAGGAGCCGGGAATCTACGGCTACATCGCGCGCTTTTCGGTACCGTAATCGCGCTTGATCTTCAGCCAGGGACGGCTCAAGCAGAAGGCGCCTCCCGCCGATTACTACAGCAATGACGCCGCCGCCCCTGGAGCAGCAGATCTTGCTGGCGGCCACTGTCTTGGTGGCCGCCATCTACGATCTCCGCTACCGCCGCATCCCTAACTGGCTTACCCTCTCGGCGCTCCTGTTCGGCGTGGCCCTGAACGCCTCCCAGTTCGGCTGGAGCGGCCTTGCCACCGCTTTCCGCGGGGCCGGCCTTGCCTTGTTGATCTACTTCCCCATGTACGCACTGCGCGGCATGGGCGCCGGCGACGTGAAGCTGATGGCCGCCGTAGGCGCCACGGTGGGCGCCGCCCACTGGTTCCGAATCTTCCTCATGAGCAGCATCCTGGGCGCACTCTGCGCCATCCCGCTGCTCATCTTCAAAGGCCGCCTGCGCCGTACGCTCGGCAACATCGGCTTCATGCTGAAGGAGTTGCTCTACTTCCGGCCGCCCTACCTCAAGCGCGAGGAGCTGGACGTGCACCATCCCAGGGCCGTCAAACTGCCGCACGGAGTGATGATCGCCGCCGGCTCAGCGGCGTTCCTGGCCACCCTGCGGTAGAACCTTCGGGCCCGCGTGGCTCCGGAGCCGGAGTCGGATCACTCCCCAGAGGGCCTCCCAAATAATGCCGAAGTCCATTTTCGAGCGACCCAGGTTCCGCTCGAAAAAGATGATCGGGACTTCTTTGATCCGAAATCCCTTCTTCCAGGCCCGGTACGTGGTTTCCACCTGGAACAGATAGCCGTTGGCGAACACTTCCTTCAACCCGATCGCTTTCAGCGCCTCGCTGCGCCAGCACTTGAAACCGCCCGTCAGATCCGTAAACGGCATGCCCGTGATGAGTCGTACGTACGCGGTAGCCGCCTTGCTGAGAAGCAGGCGCTTGAAATCCCAGTTCACGACGGCAATCCCGTGAACGTAGCGCGAACCCAGCACCAGATCCGCCTGGCGGATCTCTTCCAGGAACGCCGGCAAGAAGCTCGGATCGTGGGAAAGATCGGCGTCCATCTGGACGATGGTGTCGTAACCCCGCGCCAGCACGTGCTGGAAGCCTGCGACGTAGGCGCGCCCGAGGCCCTCCTTAGCGGGCCGGTGCAGCACCGCCAGCCGTCCGTTGGAAACGCGCGCGAGCTCCTCGGCAAGCTGCCCGGTGCCGTCGGGGGAGTTGTCATCCACAATCAGCAGGTCGAGCTGCGGCGCATGCTCCCGGATCTTCTCGACAACGAGCGGGAGGTTTTCCCGCTCGTTGTACGTCGGAATCACGGCCACGGCCCGCACATCCCCGATCATACCGAAGGGGTGCTTGGATCCGGACACGCCCTCAGGGAAAGCCATGCTCGGGACGATAGGTTCGGTTGAGGACCTCCTCCCGGGCCCCGCCGGGCCGGCTGTGCGTGCTCGCTCGATTCGATCATGCAGCGCTCCCGATGGCCTCTGACGAAGCCGGACGCCGCAGCGATGCGGCCGGCACGCTTCCTTCTGCTCGCGGTTCTCCTCGCCGCCTTCGTTCCGTCCGCCCGGCTGGCCTGGATCAACCGTGACCAGCCGGGGCTCGGCAACTACAGCAGCGACGACGGCCTCTACTGGGTCTCGGCGAAATCCATCGCCGAAGGTTCCGGTTACCGGCTCTTGAATTTCCCGGGCGAACCGTACCAGACCAAGTATCCGCCGCTGTACCCGTTGTTGCTCTCCCTGGTCTGGAAGGTCCATCCTCGCTTTCCGGACAATCTTCCCCTCGCAGCCGCCCTGGCGTGGCTGATGGTGCCGCTGTTCGTCGGAGCCGCCGCCTGGTTCTACCGGAGCCTGGGGTTCAGTTGGCCGGTGTGCACGCTGCTGTGTGCGGTGTTGGCCTTGCATCCGGTGGTCGTCGCCCTCGGCACGATGCTGCTCACGGAGCTGCCCTTTACCATCCTTTGTCTCATCTCGTTCTGCCTGGCCGGGCGTGCCCCCTCCGCACCGTGGGCGGCCGTGCTGGCGGGCGCCGTCGGCGGCCTCGCCTTTCTGACGCGAACCGCCGGCATCGTGCTTCTGCTGTCCGTTCCCGCCGCGTACTGCCACCGCCGGCGGTTTCAGGAGGCCGCGCTGTTTGCCGCCTCCATGCTGCCCTTCGTAGCCGGGTGGATCCTCTGGGTGTCTTCTCACCGGACTCAGGCGCCCGACTTGGTGACGCTCTACTACACCGATTACGTCGGCTACCACCTCGCCGTGCTCTCCTGGCAGGATCTGCCCTTGCTCGTGTGGCGCAACCTGGGCGAGTTTCTCTCGGCCGTCGGCTCCCTCATCTGGCCGAACCCGGAAGAACAAGCCTGGCTCAAGTGGGCCTGCCGCCTGCCCGCACTCGCGGCGATCGCCGGCTGTACGCGCCTGCTTCGGGCCGCCGGGTGCCTCGAGCACGCGTTGTTCGCCGCGGGGTTCTCCTTGCTCCTCCTCCTATGGCACTACCCGCCGACGGAGCGCTTTCTTGTGCCCTTGCTGCCGCTCCTGTTGGCGGGCGCCTTCATCGAGGCCCGGCACCTGAGCCGCATGGCGGTTGCCGCGCTCCGACTTCCCCGAACCTCCTCTCGCGCGCTGGGAGCCGGCGTCCTAGCGGGCCTTGCGGCCTCTATCGCCGCCGCCCTCTACCTGGGCCTGTCTCTGCACGCGCGCTACTTTCCCGCGTGGCTGGAAACCGCCCGCGCCCGCCACAAAGACAGCGCTGCGGCGTACGAGTGGATCGCAAGCCATCTCCCACACGAGGCGCGCCTGTTTGCTCATAATGAGACCGCCCTGTACCTGTACACCGGACGGCGGGCCGCCCGCCTGATTGTGCCCACGACGTTTTATTACCGGCAGCAGCCCGACGCGGCCGCCGCCTTCCTTGCCTCGTTCGATCGCCTCGCCCAGCCGCTCCGGATCCGGTACCTTCTGCTGACCGCGGCAGACGATTACTGGGGCCCTCTGCCGGATCGGGGCAGAATCGCATTGCGTGAGGCAATCCGGCGGCACCGACTCCGCCGCCTGTTCGGCACTCCGGCGGGCACGGCAATCTACGAGTTACATCCCCGCACCCCGTGACCGCCGTCACCCGGACGGCGGCCCGCGGCGGCTTATTTCCCCTCGGCGATCTCCGATATGGCGCCGTCCACGTCCTCTACCCGCACCCAGAGGCGCTTGCGCGAGGCCAGGCTGGCCTCGGGAAGCTCGAACCGCGCCGCCACCATCCGGTCCATCGTCTCCTTGGGACGGATCCGCGTGCGAATCAGCAGCGACTCGTTGTACTTCTGGCCAAGCAGCGGCAGGGCTTCAAACAGCCGCTTGGCATCCGCCTCGCTGATGACCGCTCCTTCGTGCACCTTGCCGTTTGCGTCCTCGACGAACACATCCACCCGGCGGACGATGAAAGGGTAGTCCGAGGGGTTGACGAAGCGAAAATCGAGCACGACAATCGAGCTGGCCTCGTCAGCGGCGGCGGTCCGAACCTTCGCGATCCGGCCCTGGAGTTCCACGTGGGCGCCCCACTGCAGGTACACGATCGCCGCCACAAAGACGGCCACAATCAGCGCCCCGGCGCCGGCGAACACCCAGAAGCGCGAGTCCACTCAATCCCCCATCAGGCGGCCGTAAGGCTGCAGGCTCGTTACGTTATCGCAAACCGCCTTCACGCCGGCCACGATCGGGATGGCGAGCACAAGTCCGATGGCTCCCCACAGTACGCCGAAAATCATCAGGGCGATCGTGACCACCAGCGGGTTCAGATGTACCCGCGAACCCACGATCTTCGGATACAGCAGATTCAGCGCCAGAAGGTGCAGCACGCCCACCACGCTGCCGAGCATCAGGTAGGCCGTCATGCTTTGGTGCACCGTCAGCGCGGCAAAAAAAGGCGGGATCATGGCCAGCGGCAACCCGATATAAGGCACCAGACTGAGCAACCCGCTCAGCGGGCCGGTCAGCAGCGGGTAAGGAAGCTTGAACAGCCAGAACAGCAACGAACTAACCGTAGCCAGGATGACCCACAACACGAAATTGCCCACCACGAAGGCCCGGACCATGGCCGCGATGCCCTCCACGCTCTTGCCCGCCACTAGCCGGTCCTGCCCCTCGAACAGCTGGAGGAAACTGCGGTGGATGTGGTCCCGCCAGCTGAGCATGAAGTAGACCAGGAACGGAACAAACGAGGCCATCAGCAGGATCTGGTAGACCGAACCGAGGTGCGCGTACAAATAGGCCCGTAGCGGCGAGCGTTCCGGAAGAATCCGCACCTCCTGGACGGGCGGCGCAATCGGCGCCGGCGGCTCGGCGGAACGGCGCCTCCGCACGGTCGAAGCTGCCGGCTGAGGCGGCGTTGCGGCTTCCATTTCCTCCGCCCGCAAGCGCCGCGGCACGATCAGCCGGTAGACCGACCGCTCCATCTCCTCCAGCCGCGTGGCCGCAGCCTCCACCAGTTGCTCGATGCGCTGGCTGTAGGCCGGCAGATCGCGGTAAAGTTCGGCCAGTTGCGTGTAAAAGCCCAATCCGGCCAGATACAGCACCAAAAGCGCCAGCACGCACACGACAAAGCTCGCTACCGGCCGGGGCAGGCGAACTTTCATGAGCAGGTTCACGCCCGGCTCGAGGATGAAGGCGATGATCAAGGCGATGGCCACCGTGACGAAGAAAGCCTGGCCGTAGTACAACAGCGCCACCAGCGCCGCCAGAGCCAGGACAATCGTCCCGGTGCTACGAATCTTCTGAGTCTGAACTGAGGGAGTCAGGACCGCCACCGACCAACCCCGCGAGGGACCGCTCGCCTGCTAGTGTAACACGGCCGCCGAAACAACCGCGGGCTATAATGATGCGAGAGTCGTGGACATCCCTTCTCAACCGGCTGCGGGACGCATTTTGGCGCTGGATCTGGGGGAGCGGCGCATCGGGCTGGCCCTCAGCGACGAACTGCGCCTCACGGCCCAGGGACTTGACAGTCTGGTACGCACCACGGAGCGTGAGGATTTGGATCGGCTCGCCCGGCTGGTGGAAGAAAAGCAGGTAGCGGTCATTCTGGTCGGAAACCCCGTCCGTATGGACGGCGCCGAAGGCGGCCGTTCGGAATGGGCCCGCCGCTTTGCAAAAAAACTGGAGCGGCGGACGGGCCGCCCTGTCGTCCTCTGGGATGAGCGCCTCACCACCAAGGCAGCCGAACGCGTGCTCCGTGCAAGCGGCATCAGCCGCGCCAGGCGCAACCGCGCGGTGGACCGGCTCTCGGCCGTCATCCTGCTGAGCAGCTATCTGGAGACGCTCTCCGCGTTACCCGGTGCGGCGGGTTCTCCATGAGGTTGCCCCGGCGCCCGCTGCTCCTGGCGCTCGGCGCCCTGGCGGTCGCCGCCGCAGCCGGTGCCTCGCTGTATCTGCCCTACCGCGGTTTCCGCGGCTCGGTGATCGTGGACATTCCCAGAGGCTCGGGCATAGGGGCAATGGCCTCTCGCCTCACCCAAGCCGGCGTCATCCGCTTTCGCTGGCAATGGCTGCTGGCGCGCGCGCTGCGCCCCGGCGACCGCCTCCAGGCCGGCGAGTACCTCTTCGAGCACCCCGCCTCCGTCTGGCAGATCTTTGAACGCATGGTCCGGGGCGACGTCTTCTACTACGAACTTACGGTCCCGGAGGGATATAACCTGTTCGACATTGCCTCCGCTCTGGACCAGCTCGGGGTGATCGGCGGCGAGGACTTCCTGCGTGCCGCTCGCGACCCCTCCCTCATCCGCGACCTGGCCCCCGAGGCGCCCACCCTGGAGGGCTACCTCTTCCCCGACACCTATCGCATCACACGGCATATGACCGCCGCGCAGCTTTGCCGCCAGATGACCGACCGGTTCCGTGCCGTCTGGAGCGGGCTCAACACCGCTGCGCCGGTTCACGAAACCGTGACTCTCGCTTCACTGATCGAAAAGGAGACGGCCTTGCCGGAGGAGCGGCCGCTCGTGGCCTCGGTCTTTCGCAATCGGCTGCGGCGCGGGATGCGCCTGGAGTGCGACCCGACCGCCATCTACGCCGCCCTGCTCGATGACCGTTACCGCGGCGCTTTGTACCGCTCCGACCTGGAACACCCTCATCGCTACAACACCTACCAGCATGCCGGCCTGCCGCCGGGCCCCATCGCCAACCCCGGTCTGGCGTCCCTCAAAGCGGCTCTCCAGCCCGCCGAGACGCCCTACCTCTACTTTGTCGCCCGCCCCGACGGCTCCGGCCGCCACCTCTTCTCCCGCACGCTGGACGAACATCAGCGCGCCGTTCGAAAATACCGGCGTGGGATCGGGCGGATCCTCCAAACGGCGCCTCCTGGAGCAGTACCTGGCCGAAGGACGGGTCACCCGCATCGGCGAGCCGGAGTGGGACGAACTGCGCCGGCGCCTGGCTCCGGTCTCTGAACGCTATCTGCGCGAACTGCTCCGCGCCTCCGGCCTTCCCTTGCATCCGCTGGTCGAGGGAGTACGGCAGGACTCGCTGGCGGAACTGGAGCGCACCCTCACGGCGCTGGCGTCGGAGTACGCCGAGGCCCTGGAGCGCGGCGACCGCGAGCGCGCCGGACGCGCCCGCCGCCTTGTCCTCAGCAGCAAGGAACACACGCGCCTGGCCCTCAGGCACCCGAAGCTCTCTCAGGAGAAAAAGGCCGAAAAACAGGAAATCCTGTTGTGGCTGGCGGTCTGGCTCGAAAATCCACGTATCTTCCGTGACTGGGTGGCGCTGCGCAAACGGTTGCTCTGTGCCCCGGAGCTCGCCGAGGCGCCCCTAGAGCCGTCCGCTTTTCCGTCCGAGTGAAACAGCGGCACGCCGGCCTGCGCTTGGAGGTAACGTTGCCGCCGAAGGAACCCCCGGCCCCCGGACTGACAGGTCGCGACCGCCTCAACCGGTTGGAGCCGCGCTCAGCCCCACTGATCGTAAGAAAAGACTCCACCCCCCTAAAAAGGTCTTACGGGGCCCCGGAAACGCCGGGGCCCCCACGGCCGGGCGTCGCCTATTCTTCGAAGATCACGCGCAGGTTGCTGCCGCCCAGCGCGATCGAACGGATTGTGGTCTTACCTTCCGCCTCGCGGAACACGATGGCCGTGTTGTCGAACTTCTTCTCCGCCGTCTCTACCTTCTTGGCCTCCAGCTCCACCGTGTTCCGGTCGGTACGGCTGGTCAGCACGACTTTGTTTCCCTCGACTTTCAGGCTGTACTGGCCCGGTTTGAGTTCCGCCGTGCCGACCTGAGCCGGCCGGGCGATATTGATCGTGTATGTCTTTGCCAGGGCGATGGAAACGCCCAGAATCAGAGTCAACACCAAGAGCTTCCTGACCATTTCTCACACCTCCATGCTCTGAATGCGTTCCGTCCTATATGACGAACGGCGGCCCTGCCGGTTTCAACGGGCGGCCCGGCTCCCGGATTGCGCCTCCGCGATCCCGCCGGCGAGGCCCCTTCCCAATTTTTCGCCCCTGTTCCCTCTGGACCCTCCGGCACTTGCAAATTTCCCCCGAGGGTGTAAAATCTCAGACGAGAGTGAAACTGGGAATGAGGGGCTGCGGCTGGGCACCGGGCCGGGGCACAAGGCCGGCACTGATCGTACGCGTTTTCCGTGCTTTGAGCTGAATTCTACTCGTACGTCCTCGCCCGTCCGGCTGCCGTTCCTCTTCCCGTAACCCCGGGGAGGGATTATGCCGGCTCCGAGCGTTGAGCCAGCCGACGCGGTCGAGCGCCAGTCGGCGGAGAAGCCGCGGCTGATTGACGCGCTGCGAACTCTGTTCAGCAAGCCTCGCGAGCCGGAGCCCGAGCGAGAGGTCATCTCCCGCCGGCGCCGGTTCGTTACCGCTTCCATCCTGGGCTTCCTCGGCGTCAACTTCCTCATGTTCCTCCGCTTCTTCTTCCCGCGCGCCCTGTTCGAGCCCAAGACCACCTTCAAGATCGGTTACCCGTCCGACTTCGGATTCGGCGTGGACACGCGCTTCCAGAGCAAGTACCGCATCTGGGTCGTGCGCAACACCGAGGGGATCTTCGTCATTTACGCGGTTTGCACCCACCTGGGCTGCACGCCCGACTGGAAGCCGAGCGAAAACAAATTCAAGTGTCCTTGCCACGGCAGCGGTTACGACAGCGAAGGCATTAACTTTGAGGGACCCGCGCCCCGCCCCATGGACCGGGCCCACGTGGAGCTCGACGCCGACGGCCAGATCGTTGTGGATCTGAGCCGCCTCTACAAGTGGCCCAAAGGCGAGCGGTCCCAGTTCAACGACCCCGGCGCCATCATCCGGGTCTAGGGAGGCACACCATGGCTGACACCGACGGCAAGAACGGAGGCCAGAGCCAACAGGCTCCGTCCGGCAACGGGAAGCGCTCTACGCTGGCGGCGCTGCTCGAAGACTCCCGGGCGATCCGCCAGCGCGCCATCGAGGAGATCAAGGCCCTCCGCCAGCCGCAGAAAACCGTTCTCTGGAAGTCCATCCTGCGGGTCAAGCACGACGAAACGCCGCGGAGCCGCGCGCTGGGAGTGCTGACCAACGTCTTCCTGCATCTGCATCCTGCCAAGATCAACCGCGATGCGGTGCGCTACAGCTACACCTGGGGCATGGGCGGCATCAGTTTCTATCTCTACATCGTGCTCGTGTTCACGGGTACGCTGCTGATGTTCTACTACCATCCCTCCAAAGTGGTCGCCTTCCGCGACATCCTCTACCTCGAGCACGATGTCCCCTTCGGCAAGCTGCTGCGCAACATGCACCGCTGGGCCGCCCACCTCATGGTGATCACGGTGGAGCTGCACATGTTCCGGGTCTTCCTGACCGGCTCCTACAAAGCGCCGCGACAGTTCAACTGGGTGGTGGGCGTGATCCTGCTCGTGCTCACGCTGCTGTTGAGCTTTACCGGCTATCTGCTGCCGGACGACCAGCTCGGCTTCTGGGCCGTCACGGTCGGCACCAACATGGCGCGCGCCACGCCGCTGCTCGGCCATGACGGACCGTTCGGCCCGCAGCTCGGCATGACCCCCTTTAACGACGTGCGCTTCGGCCTGCTGGGCGGCTCCATCGTGGACGCCAATGCGCTGTTGCGGGCCTACATCTGGCACTGCATCGCGATCCCGATCATCGCCTCCACCTTCATGATCGTGCACTTCTGGCGCGTGCGGAAGGACGGCGGCATCTCCGGCCCCGCGCCCGTGATGCTCGAATCCGAGATCAAGGAGCCGCGCAAGATCTGAGGAGGGACCCCATGGACTGGCATCAGCTCTGGACGATCCTCACCACGCCGGATAACATCCCCATCACGATGCTCCTGTTCCTGGTGCCCTTCTACACCTGGTACGGCCTGCGGCAGGCCTTTGCCAACGACGGCCTCATCGCGCAACTGGAGGCCGACCCCGAAATGGCCAAGACGCACCACCGCAAGGTCTTCCCTTATAAGCCCGGCTGGCCGCGCGAGGTTCACGTCTGGCCCTACCTGCTGCGCATCGAGTTCCTGGCCGCCATCATCGTCACCTTCATCCTGATGGTCTGGTCCATCACGCTCGACGCCCCGCTCGAAGAACCGGCCAATCCCAACCTGACGATGAACCCCGCCAAAGCGCCGTGGTACTTCCTCGGCCTGCAGGAAATGCTGGTTTACTTCGACCCCTGGATGGCCGGCGTGGTCATGCCCACGCTCATCATCCTCGGACTGATGGCCATCCCCTACATTGACGAAAACCCGCTCGGCAACGGCTACTACACTTTCCGCCAGCGCAAGTTCGCCATCCTGACCTTCATCTTCGGCTTCATCGTGCTGTGGGTGGCGATGATCGTCATCGGCACGATGATTCGCGGACCCGGCTGGATGTGGTTCTGGCCCGGCCAGACCTGGGATCACAACAAACTGGTTTTCGAGGTCAACCGCGACCTGCCGGACATCGCTCCCTTTTCCTATATCCCCGGCATCAAAACTCAGCCCGTGCGCGGCCTGTTCGGTGCGGTGGTGATGGGGATTTATGTGGTCCTCGCCGGCTGGCTGATCCACAAGCTCATCACCCTCACCCCGTTTAACCGGAGAATCTACGCCCGTATGAGCCTGCTGCAGTATGTGGTGATGCAGTTCTTTTTGATCACCATGCTGTTGTTGCCCGTGAAGATGCTGTTGCGCCTGTTGTTTCGCATTAAGTACATCTGGGTCACCCCCTGGTTCAACATATGAAGCCCGACGATCTGGACAAAGATCCGATTGTAGATTCCTCGCTGAGTCGGCCCCTGCTGGTTTCCTCGGTGCTGCTCGTACTGTCGCTGGCGTGGGCGCTCTACGACGAGATCTACGCCATGCGGCCGTGGAAATCCTACCAGAAGCGCTTCCAGAAAACCTACGCCGCCTTTCTCAACACCCTGGTGCCGGACCAGGCGGCCATGGAGCAGCGCATCAAGTCTTCGCCGGAGTATCAGGCCCTCGACCGGGCCGTGCGGGAAGCCGAGCAGCGCGTCCTCGCCGAAGTGCGGCGCATTGACGAGGAGATCAACCGCAAACTGACTCCTCAGATCATGGCGCTCAACGAGAAATTCCAGGAAGTGCGCATGGAAATCAGCGCGCTCACCTACGAACTGGAAACCGCTTCCAGTGAGCGCGAAAAGAACCGGCTGCGCGAGCGCATCGCCCGCGTCAAGCAGCGCGAGGTCACCGTTACGCTCCCCCAGCCCGACGGCTCCGCGCGCAAACTCCGCTACACCTATGACCAGATGGATCGGGACTTGCGGGAGTGGAAGGACCGCAAGGCTGCGCTGCTGCAACGCCGTGTCGAGCTGATGGCCCCTGCCGATGAGCTGCGCCGCAAGCGGGACCAGTATCTGGCCGACCGCATCCCGGAGGTCAGCTCGACCGTTCTGGCGGGCCTGCAACGCAAGCTCGAGAATTTTCCCATCGAGATCCGCCAGATCCACGTGCGGGACGTGGATCTGGTGGACCGCTGCGAGTCCTGCCACCTGGGCATCCGCGAGCCGCTCGTGCTCACCAAAGCCGCTATGGGCGGCGAAGCGGCGTTCATCAGCCACCCCAACCGAGAACTGCTTCGCATCCACGACCCGGAACGCTTCGGCTGCACGCCGTGTCACAACGGTAACGGCATCGCCGTCAGCAGCGTCACCAAAGCCCACGGCTACTACAAGCACTGGCTGTGGCCCCTCTACAAGCGCGAGAACTTCGAAGCCGGCTGCCAGCAGTGCCACGCCGGCGAGATCATCACCGAAATGGCCGACACGCTCAATCTCGGCCGCGAGATCTTCCGTGCCCGGGGCTGCAACGGCTGCCACCGCTACGAAGGCTACGACCGCGAACCGGAGGAGCTGGCTGCCGTCCGCCAGGAAATTCGCCAGCTCGAACAGCAGCGGGCCGAGTTCGAGCGTGAAATCAAGTTCACCATTGAGAAGGGGGACCGCGCCCGAGACAACGCCGAAGCCCAGCGCCTTTACCAGCACGCCGACAACCTCAAGGTCCGCATCAGCAACATCAACGCACGCATCGAGCAGCTGGACATCCGCTCCCGCAATCTTCTTCGCGAAGTGAAAAAGATCGGGCCCAGCCTCAAAGAAGTGCGCATGAAATTGCGCAAAGAGTGGCTGCCGGTCTGGATCAAGGATCCGCACCAGTTCCGCCCCGGAACCAAGATGCCGACCTTCCGCCTCGACGACGAGGAAGTGCGCGCCATCGCCGCCTTTATCTGGCAGTCCGGCGTCACCGGCCGGCTGGACAAGCAGCCGCCGGGTGATCCGGCACGCGGTAAGGAGTCCCTGGAAACGCGCGGCTGTCTGGGTTGCCATTCGATCGGCGAAGGCGCCGAGCAGATGGGCGGCACCTTCGCCGCCAACCTGAGCCGCGTCGGAGAAAAGGTCAACTACGACTATCTGGTGCGATGGATCCATAATCCGCGGGAGCGCACCTTGCCCTACTGCCCGCTGGAGCGGCGCGATCTGACCGAGGAGGACTACAGGAAAAAAGGCCTCCCCTTCGTCTTTGACTTCGAGCACAGCCGGTGCCCCAACGACGGCCACGAGCTCGTCGTCCAGCAGATGACCCCCATGCCGAGCCTGCGCCTCACGCTCGAAGAGTCCCGGGATATCGCCAGCTACCTGATGACCCTCCGCCGTGAAAGCGCCGCCTATCCTCCGGCGCCCTACCTGGATGATCCCAAACTCAAAGCGCGCGGAGAGTTTCTGGTTCGCTTCTACGGTTGCGCGGGCTGCCACGAGATCAAAGGTCTCGAGGAGGAGCAACGCGTCGGCACCGAGCTGACGGCCGAGGGCTCCAAGCCCATCGAGCGTCTCGACTTCGCCTTGCTGACTCACAAGGCCAAGAAAGAAGGCTGGTACAATCACAAGGGCTTCTTTGAGCACAAACTGCGGGATCCGGCCGTTTTTGACTCGGGCAAGGAAAAGCCGGACAAGCTCGAGCGCCTGAAGATGCCCAATTTCCACCTGACGCGCCAGCAAATTGACGCCCTGACCACGTTTCTGCTCGGCTCGGTGGAGTCCACGCTGCCGCCGCGCTACTTCTACAACCCCACCGGGCAGAAACGCGACATCGTCGAAGGCTGGTGGATCGTGCGCAAGTACAACTGCATGGGCTGTCACCAGCTCATGGTGGGCCAGAAAACCGTCTTCGACACGCTGCCCCGCTACCAGGAGCCCGATTGGAAGGAGCAGAAACCGCCCAGCCTGATCGGCGAAGGAGCGCGCGTCAATCCCGAATGGTTGATGAAGTTTCTCGCCAACCCGGCCATGAGCACCACCGACACCAACCGCAACGGCGTGCGCCCCTATCTGCGCGCGCGCATGCCCACCTTTTACTTCTCCGACGGCGAGATCCAGAAACTGGTGCGCTTCTTCGAAGCCCTCTCCTCGCAGGCGCAGCCCTACATTCCGCCTCGGCTGGAGACCCTGACGGACCGCGAGCGGCTCATGGCGCGCCAGCTGTTCACCAGCGAAGGCGCTCCCTGTCTGAGCTGCCACGCCACCGGAGACCCCGCTCACGACCGCAGGGCCACCGCCCCCAATTTCCTGCTGGCCAAGGAGCGCCTCAAGCCGGGCTGGACGTTGCGGTGGATTCTCGACCCCGCCATGATGATGCCCGGCACCGCCATGCCCTCCGGCTTGTTCACCCGCGAGGGCAACCGCTGGGTTTTCGCCGGCCCCTTGCCGGCCAGCTTCCAGGGCTATGAAAAAGATCACGCGGACCTGCTGGTCCGCTATATGTTCCAGTTCACTCCCGACGAGCTCTCACGCCTGCGCGCCGCAGGAGGAACCGCGGGAGGCGTCAACGGAATGGCAATGAATCGAACCAAGAGGTGAGCATCGGATGAAAACAAGAATTTGGGTTTCTGTGTTACTCGTGACAGGAGGTCTCTTGACATCCTGCGCCCGAAAGGAAGAACCCGCCCGCACGGAGGAAGCCGCGCCTGCAGCGGCCCCCGCCGCGGCTCCGGTCGTGGATCCGGCCACCGCGGCCACCATCACCGGGAAGGTGCTGTTCACCGGCACGCGGCCCGTGATGCGCCCCATCAGCATGGATGCCGTCCCCGCCTGCGCCCGGCAGCACGCCACGCAGCCGCGCTCCGAGGAAGTTGTCATCAACGACAACGGGACGTTGCGCAACGTGTTCGTCTGGGTCAAGTCGGGTTTGCCGAATGCCCAATGGCCTGTGCCTTCCGAACCCGTCAAACTGGACCAGCACACCTGCCTGTACAAGCCCCGGGTGATCGGCGTCATGACCAACCAGCCGATTCAGATCATCAACAGCGATCCCACCAACCACAACATTCACCCGCTGCCCAAGATCAACCGGGAATGGAACGAATCGCAACCTCCGGGCGGGGAACCCAAGATCAAAACCTTTGCCCGCGAGGAGATCATGATCCCCGTCAAGTGCAACGTGCACCCCTGGATGCGCGCCTATATCGGTGTGGTCTCTCACCCGTTCTTCTCGGTGACGGGTGAAGACGGCACGTTCACCATCAAGGGGCTGCCGCCGGGCGAGTACACCCTGGAGGCCTGGCATGAGCGCTACGGCACCCAGGAACTCAAGGTGACGGTGGCGCCGAAAGAGACCAAGACTGCAGACTTCACTTACAAAGGGTAGAATGAGAGCTTCGGGGCGGGCGCCGGGCAGGACCTCTCGCCCGCCCTGTTCTGTCTCTTCCCGGACCGCCGGCGCAGCAGCGATGAAGGACTATCTGGATCTGACCAAACCCTCGATCACATGGCTCATCCTGATGAGCACGGCGATCGGGTATTTCTTCGGCCGGCGTGAAGGCTGGGACTTTGCCGTCGTGCTGCACACGCTGCTCGGCACCGGCCTGCTTGCCTCAGGCACCGCGGCGTTGAATCAGTGGTACGAACGGCGGGAGGACGCGCTGATGCGGCGCACCCAGCACCGACCCATTCCCGCCGGACGCATTGCCCCGGGCCGGGCGTTCCTGTTTGGAGCGGCGCTCTCTCTGGCCGGTTTCGTGGAGCTGTACTGGGGCGTGAACCGGCTCAGCGCCGTTCTGGGTCTCGCCACGCTGCTCAGCTACCTGCTGCTCTACACGCCTTTAAAGAAGCGGTCGCCCCTCTCGACCACCGTCGGCGCGATTCCGGGAGCGATGCCGCCCCTGATCGGATACGCAGCGGCGCGGGGGGAATTGACCGCCGAAGCGTGGGCCCTGTATGCCATCTTGTTCCTCTGGCAATTCCCCCACTTTCTGGCGATCGCCTGGATGTATCGCAGCGATTACGCCCGTGCCGGCATCCGCATGCTTCCCGTCGTGGAGCCCGATTGCCGCTCGACGGCGCGGCAGATCCTGTGGTATTCCCTCCTGCTGATTCCGGCCAGCCTGCTGCCCGGCTTTCTTGCCATGACCGGCAAGCTCTACCTGGCGGGGGCCTTCCTGCTGAGCTCGCTCTACTTTGCCGCCGGCTGGCGCGCCGCCATCCAACCAACGGCGGCTCGGGCTCGCCAGGTGCTGCTCGCCTCCGTTTTCTACCTGCCGCTGCTCTACGGTCTGATGCTGGTTGACAGGCCGGGACTGTGATCGTTGCAGTCGAAAATCTGTCCCACCATTACGGCTCTCGTGCTGCTCTGTCGGGTGTGACGTTTCACGTCTCCCGGCGGCAAATCTTCGGACTCCTCGGCCCGAACGGCAGCGGCAAGTCCACCCTGTTTCGCATCCTCTCCACGCTCATGGCGCCTTCCTCCGGACGCGCCCGGATTGCCGGATTCGAAGTGGATCGCGATCCCGGCGCCGTCCGCCGCCGCATCGGAGTGGTCTTCCAGTCCCAGAGTCTGGACAGAAAGCTGACGGTACAGGAAAACCTCGAAAGCCAGGGGCATCTTTACGGGATGTCCGGACCCGTTCTGAAAGACCGGCTCGAATCGGTCCTCGCCGCACTGGGACTCGCAGCGCGGCGGCGCGACCTGGTCGAAACGCTTTCGGGGGGCCTCCGCCGCCGCGTGGAACTCGCCAAGGCGTTCCTTCATCAGCCCGAAGTGCTGCTCATGGACGAGCCCTCGAGCGGCCTCGATCCCGGAGCTCGCCGCGAGCTGTGGGAACATCTCCGGAACCTCCGCGACCGGCACGAGGTCACGGTTCTGCTGACCACCCACATCCTCGAGGAGGCCGAACAATGCGACCGTCTCGTCCTCCTGCATCAGGGACGTATCGTCGCCGAGGGCGCACCCGCGGAGCTGAAGGCCCGCATCGGCGGCGACGTCGTGGTGCTGGAGGCGCCCGCACCGGAAGAGCTGGCCCGGCGCATTCGTGACCGCTTCCGGCTCGAGCCCCGGGTGGCCGACGGCGCCCTGCGCGTCGAGATCCCCAACGGCCACCGCTTCATCACCGAGGTGGTCGAAGCGTTTCCCGGCGCCATCACCTCCGTGGCGTTGCACAAACCGACGCTCGAGGATGTCTTCCTGGACGAAACCGGAATCCGCATCGAAGGCGGCCGCTGATATGCCGGGTCGGAACTTCTGGCTGCCCGTCTGGACGCTCTGGCGCAGAGAGCTTCTGCGCTTCTGGCGCGAGAAGGCCCGCGTCTTCGGCTTCGTGGGCTCCCCGCTCGTCTTCTGGCTGCTGATCGGATCCGGGTTCGGAGACCTGCGTTTTTTCTTCCCCGGCGCCCTCGCCCTGACGGTCATGTTCTCCGCGATCTTCTCCACCATGTCGCTGATCGAAGACCGCCGCGAAGGCTTTCTGCTCTCCATGCTGGTTTCGCCGGCGCCGCGCAACGCTTTAGTGCTCGGCAAGACGCTCGGCTCCGGAACGCTTGCCTGGATTCAGGGCCTCATCTTCCTCGCCTTCAGCCCCCTGGCGGGTATCACTTTTACCCCCGCTTCCCTCGCCGCGACCGCGGCCGTGATCTTCCTGATCGCGATGACGCTCACCCTGCTCGGATTCTCTCTGGCTTGGCGGATGGATTCCGCCCAGGGTTTTCACGCCGTCATCAATCTGCTGCTGGTGCCCCTGTGGATGGTTTCCGGATCTCTGTTCACCATGCAGCAGGCCCACGGGTGGATCCGGGCGGTCATGACCGTCAATCCGCTAACCTATGAGATGGCGGCCTTGCGGCACGCCCTGGATCCGTCGGGCGCCCCACCGCGCCCGGATCTGCGCCTCAGCCTCGTGGTGACGGTCTCATGCGCAGCCCTGCTGCTGGCGCTTGCCACGATGGCGGTCCGCCGCCGCCCGGCGCAAAGTACGGCATGAAGCGAACGCATCTGATTTTGCTGCTCCTCGTTTTGGCCTCGGCTTGCACGCGCAAGCCGGTCTCGCTCCCCGTCTACGGGGAGGTTCCCGACTTTGAACTGACCGCCGCCACGGGCGAGGTCTTCCGCGGCCACGCGCTCCGGGGCAAGATCTGGATTGCAGACTTCATCTTTACCAACTGCGCCGGACCCTGCCCGCGGATGAGTTCCCAGATGCGGCTGATTCAGAACTCCCTTGGCGACATCCCCGAACTCCGTCTGGTTTCCTTCACCGTGGACCCGGTTCGCGACACGCCCGAGGTCCTGGCGGCGTACGCCCGGCGCTATCAGGCTCAACCCGGCCGCTGGTACTTTCTGACCGGTCCCATGGAGACGCTCCACAACTTGAGTCGCAATGCTTTCAAGCTGGGAGACGTGGACGGCAGCCTCAACCACAACACCCACTTCGTCCTCGTGGACCGGCAAGGCCGCATCCGCGCCTATTACCCGACTTCGGACGGGATTGATCTCAACAAGATCCGCGCCGACGTCGAGGCCCTCCGCAGAGAGCCCGCCTGATGGACGTACGCGACTTGCCGGCGCTCAACGCCGCCCTGAACGCCACCGCCGCTGCCTTGCTGGTTACCGGCTACGTCCTCATCCGCCGGCGCCGCGCGGCAGCTCATAAGGCCGCGATGCTTGCGGCCTTCGGCGTCTCGGTGCTCTTTCTGACGAGCTACCTCATCTATCACAGCGCCGTCGGTTCGGTCCGTTTCCAGAAAACCGGCGCCGTCCGCACGGTCTATTTCACCATCCTTTTCACGCACACCCTGCTGGCCGCTGTGGTGCCTCCGCTGGCGGTCGTGACGCTCAGCCGCGCACTGCGCGGCCGCTTCGAACGTCACCGCGCCCTGGCCCGCTGGACGCTGCCCGTGTGGCTCTATGTCAGCGTCACCGGCGTGGTCATTTACTGGATGCTCTACAAAATGTAAGGAGTTCGCGCCCTCGGCGGACGGCAAGTCCGCAGTACCGTCCGGCTTGCGACGGACCCGTGCGGCCGCAGCCGTCACTCCCCGATGATTTTCACCAGGACTCGCTTCCGGCGGCGGCCGTCGAACTCGCCGTAGAAAATCTGTTCCCAGGGTCCGAAATCGAGCTGCCCGTTGGTGATCGCCACGACCACCTCGCGCCCCATGATCTGCCGCTTCAGGTGGGCGTCTGCGTTGTCCTCCCCGGTATCGTTGTGCCGGTACTGCGACACCGGCTCGTGCGGCGCCAGCTTTTCCAGCCACTTGTCGAAATCCTCGTGCAGGCCCCGCTCGTCATCATTGATGAACACAGAGGCCGTAATGTGCATGGCGTTCACCAGCACCAGCCCTTCCCGGACGCCGCTTTCCTCCACGCACTTGCGCACCTGTGGCGTAATGTTGATGAACGCCCGCCGTGTCGGCGTCTCGAACCACAACTCTTTCCGGTAGCTTTTCATCGCACCTGACTTCCCAAACTGGGAAGGGTAGCGCATCCGCGAATCCCCGTGCACGTCCGCCGCGGAGTTCTCCGCCACCCGGCGCCCCTATACTGGAATTGTGGGGTTCCGGCTTGCGATCGACTACCAGCCCAGAGGCGACCAGGAGCAGGCCATCGAGCAGCTGGTGCGCGGCGTTCTCGATGGGGAGAAACACCAGGTCCTGCTAGGGGTCACCGGCTCGGGCAAGACCTTCACCATGGCCAAGGTCATCGAGCGGGTGAACCGGCCCGCACTCGTGCTGGCCCACAACAAGACCCTGGCAGCCCAGCTCTATCACGAGTTCAAGTCATTTTTCCCTTACAACGCCGTCGAATACTTCGTCTCCTACTACGATTACTACCAGCCGGAAGCTTACATTCCCGCAACCGACACTTACATCGAAAAGGAAGCGACCATCAACGACGAGCTGGACAAGCTGCGCCTGTCGGCCACCCGCTCGCTTTTCGAGCGCCGCGACTGCATCATCGTCGCCAGCGTGAGCTGCATCTACGGACTGGGCTCCCCGGAAGCCTACTACGGCATGCTGCTGATGCTCGAGAAAGGCCAGAAGGTGCGGCGCGAACAGATCCTGCGGCGACTCGTGGAGATCCTTTACGAACGCAACGACGAAGACTTCCGCCGGGGAACCTTCCGCGTCCGCGGCGACGTCATCGAGATTTTCCCCACCTACGAGGACTACGCCTACCGCATTGAGTTGTGGGGCGACGAGATCGAAACCCTGGCGCAGATCGATCCGCTCACCGGTCAGGTCCGCCAGACATACCTCCGCCTGCCCATCTACCCAAAGAGCCACTACGTCATGAGCGAAGAGACCCGGGAGCAGGCTCTCAAAAGCATCGAAATGGAACTCACTTGGTGGAAGGCAGAACTGGAAAAGCAGGGCAAGCTGGTCGAAGCGCAGCGTCTCTACCAGCGGACCATGTTCGATCTGGAGATGATCCGCCAGGTCGGCTACTGCCACGGCATCGAGAACTACTCCCGGCACTTTTCCGGCCGCCTGCCCGGCGAACCCCCGCCTACCCTGCTCGACTACCTGCCCCACGACGCCTTGATCTTCATTGACGAAAGCCACCAGACCATTCCGCAGCTCCACGGCATGTACCACGGCGATCGCTCCCGGAAGGAAACGCTCGTCGCTTACGGCTTCCGCCTCCCCAGCGCCCTCGACAACCGCCCTCTCACCTTTGAGGAGTTCGAAAACCGCGTCAACCAGGTCATCTACGTCTCCGCCACGCCGGGTCCCTACGAACTCACCAAGGCCGGCGGCGTTGTGGTGGAACAGATCATCCGGCCCACCGGTCTGGTGGATCCCGAGGTCGAGGTCCGTCCCGTACGCGGCCAGGTGGATGACCTGCTCCACGAGATCCGCCGGCGCGCCGCACGCAACGAGCGTGTCCTCGTCACCACGCTGACCAAGCGCATGGCCGAGGATCTGGCCGAGTATTACTCCGAAGTGGGCGTCCGCTGCCGCTACCTCCACTCGGAAGTGGCCACGCTGGACCGCGTCAAGCTCCTGCGCGACCTGCGGCGCGGCGAATACGACGTCTTGATCGGCGTGAACCTGCTGCGGGAGGGCCTGGACCTGCCCGAGGTCTCCCTCGTGGCGATCCTCGACGCGGACAAGGAGGGCTTCCTGCGCTCGGAAGGCTCCCTGATCCAAACCATCGGCCGCGCCGCGCGCAACGTCAATGGCAAAGCCATCCTCTACGCCGACACGATCACTGAGAGCATGCGCAAAGCCATCGAGGAGACCAATCGCCGCCGGCGCATTCAAATGGACTACAACGCCGCCCATGGCATCACCCCGCAAACCATCGTCAAGCCCGTCGAGATGAGCCTCGCCGCAATCGCCGAAGCCGACTACGTCACCGTCGCCCTCGAGCCCGAGGAAGAGGAGGCCGTGGCCCTGACCGCCGAGGAGCGGGAGCGGCTCATCGCCGAACTGGAGCAGCGCATGCGCGAGGCCGCTCGGAAATTTGAATTCGAGAAGGCCGCCCGGTTGCGCGACCGCATCCGGGAGCTCAAGCAACGGGAAATCCTCCTCGGGGGCGTCGAGACCGTCCCGGAACCGGCCCCCGCCGCCGAGATCTGACCCGCCGGCCCCCGCGCGTCCGGCAGACCCATGCAGCGGCCGATTCGCCCCCGCGCGCCCGCTACAATAGCCACAGATGAAACGCGACAGCGCACGCATTCTGGTCGTGGACGACGAGGAAAGCCAGCGGCTGGGCCTGGCCAGCATGATCGCGGCCTGGGGTTACGAAACCGAAACCGCCGCCGACGGGCTTGAAGCCCTCGAAAAACTTGCAGCCGCTCCGGTGCACGTCATCGTCACCGACCTGATGATGCCTCGCATGGACGGGGCGGAGTTGCTCCGCCAGCTCGCCGCCCGCGGCGACCGCTGCACCACCATCGTCGTCACGGCCTTCGGCGATGTGGGAACCGCCGTGTCCACGGTCCACGACCTGGGCGCCTTTTGGTTCATGGAAAAGCCCCTCGACCCCCAGGCCCTTCGGGTGCTGCTGGAACGCGCCGTGGCCCACAGCCACCTGTCCCGGGAGACCGAAAGGCTCCAGCGCCAGCTCAGTTATCACGGCCGGCTCGGCGAACTCGTGGGCCGCTCGGCCCCGATGCGGCAGGTCTTCTCCTTGATTCAGCAGGTAGCGCCGAGCAAAGCCGCCGTGCTCATCACCGGCGAAAGCGGCACGGGCAAGGAACTGGTGGCCCGCGCCATCCACGCCCTCAGCTCGAGGGCCGCTGGACCCTTCGTGGCGGTCAACTGCGCCGCCATGCCCGAGACGCTCATGGAGAGCGAGCTGTTTGGGCACGAAAAAGGTGCTTTTACGGGGGCCATGGAGCGCCGCGCGGGCTGCTTTGAACTTGCCCACGGCGGCACACTGCTGCTGGACGAAATCGGCGACATGCCCGTCGCCACCCAGGCGAAACTGCTGCGCGTGCTGGAAGACTCCCGCGTCCGGCGCCTCGGCGGTAAAACCGAAATCCTCGTGGATGTGCGCGTGATCGCTTCCACCAACAAGAACCTGGAGGAGGCCCTTCAGAAAGGCGGCGTGCGCGAAGACCTCTACTACCGCCTCAACGTGTTCCACATCCACCTGCCCCCGCTGCGCGAGCACAAAGAGGATCTTCCCGCGCTGTGCGAGGCGCTCGTCGCCGATCTCAACCGCAAACACGGCTGCCGCGTCACCGAAGTGGATGACAAGGTGATGAAACTGTTCCACCTCTACGACTGGCCGGGCAACGTCCGCGAGCTGCGCAACGTGCTGGAGCGCGCCGTGATCGTGGCGGCCGAAGGCCCCCTCCGTGTCGAGCACCTGCCGGCTCACTTCGGCACCCCGGTCCGCCCCGCGACTCCCAGCCCCGCCGACGACCCGTCGGTCGTCAAACTCCGCGTCGGCACCACGGTGGACGAAGCCGAAAAGGCCCTGATCCTTCGCACCCTCGAACACACCCGTAACAACAAGACCCGGGCCGCAGAGATCCTCGGGATCAGCCTCAAAACGCTCCACAACAAGCTCAAAGAATACGGAGCCGCCGAAAGCGAGGCCGGCGACGGCGTGATACGATAAGGGTGAGAACCCCGAAGCGAAGGGGACCCCTAAGGCACAAACACAGGGTCAAACCTGAGTCACGCGGCAAGGAGCCCGCCGGCCGGCGGGCTCCTTTTTTCATTGCCGCTTTCACCCAAAGATGAGCGTCACATCCACGCTGCGGCTCTCTTCGAGGATCGTGAGAACTGACTTCGTCTTGCGCAGGTTGTCGAAAACTCCGTCTTCCCGAATCCGCTCCAGGAACAAGTCAGGATAAGAGGCGTCAAACGGCGCTCCCGGCTTCAGAGTCCACAAGCGGCGCACCGCTGCCTCAGCGTTGATGTCCAACCCCTGGATGATCAGCTTCCCAAACGTGAATTGCGGCCCCGGGCTCACCCGGACCCGCAGATCCACCGTCTTTCGCTCGTCGCGGATCTCCCGCTCCAGCTCCACTCCCGCTCGCAAGTACCCTCTCCGGCCGAGTGCTTTCCGAATGCGCTCGAGGCCTTCGGCAATTTCCGAGAAATTCGCCGGCTCGCCGCTGTGGAAAGCGGCCGCTTCACGCAGTTCGTCCAGCGGGACGCCTTCCCCCGCAAAGCTCACCTCACCCAGCGCATACGTCTCCCCTTCGCTGACCTCCACCGTCACGACCACACCGTCCACGACCGGCGACTTCTCCGCCTGCACGCTGGGAAACGCCACCCGCAGCCGCCCGCGCGCTTCGTACAGCGGCCGGATGCTGTTCTCAAGCAACTGGCGCATCCGCGTCTCGCTGTAAGGGAGGCCGACGGCGACCCCGGAAATCGCGTTCCGCAGCACAAGCTCCGGCAAGATCTGGTTTCCCCGGAAGCGGACCTCCGCAATGACCGGAGGCGGCGCGGCGGGCTGAAAGACGATCACCAGCCGGTCGGGAGTATCCGCCGTCAGGCGCGCCACAACCGCCTGCGGCGTACCGCGGTCGGCGAGCGCCTTCTCGAGCGCCTCCGCACACCGTCTCAAAGCGCGGTCTGTCGCCGGAACCGTGTCGCGGAACAGAGGACTCACCCCGCGCACGATCACTTGCAGCGCAGCTTCCGGCAGCGGCAGTCGCTCGGAACGAAACGGATACACTTGCTCGACTTCTGCTACTTCGAATGTCACTACGTACCCTTTCCCGTCCGGAGCCGGCTGGAACCGGTAGGCAATGCTCTCGAAGGCTCCTGTCTCCAGCAACCGCTCCCGCGCCGCTTCGAATTCCTCCCGCCCCGCAAGTGAGCCTGGCTGCAGGCCCGCCACAGCCAGAATCTGCTCCTGACCGTACCGGCGATTGCCTTCGATCGCGATCCTCTCGACCGGCCACTTTGAGGCAACCGGCGCGGAGACCTGCCTGCCCGTAAGGCCCGCCTGCGCGTAACCCGAGCCGGCCGCAAGCAGCAAGCCCGCCGCGATCAGTCCCAAGCCCGCCATTCTTTCTCCAGTGTAGTCGCAACCCACACGCCGCTCGGGCAGCCGCGTTATGCCCGTGCCGAACGGGTGCTATATTCAGGCTGTGAAGGGCCTGAGAGCACCGCAACGGCTCGCCGCAGTGCTCGCTGCGGTCTTTGCAGTCAGCACCGCGCTGGCGATAACTCCCGTACGGCTGGCGGCCCTGGTTCTCATCGGCCGCAGCCCCCATTGCCCTCTCCGGCAGGCCATCCGCGCCGAGTCCCATGCCCGCCGCCTGATGGACGCCAAGGATCGCATCCTCGCCGCCAGCCGCCTGCTCGAGAAAGATCCGGGCGGTTTCCACTTGTGGCAGACCCCCTACGGCCTTTTCTGGATCCCCGAGGGCGCCGACTGGGGTCTTCCCTTCAACCTCGCCGAGCAGGAGCGGAAAATCTACGGTACTGGGGACCAGGCAGTGCGAGCCGGCGATATCGTGCTCGATTGCGGCGCCAACGTCGGAGTCTACACACGCGAGGCGCTCCGGGCCGGCGCCCGCCTCGTGGTGGCCGTTGAGCCCGCACCCGAGAACCTCGAGTGCCTCCGCAGGAACTTCCGAGCCGAAACCGCCTCGGGCCGGGTCATCGTGTACCCCAAGGGCGTGTGGGATTCCGAAGGCACGATGAAGATCCGCCTGGTGCCGCACAACCCCGCCGCCGACACCCTGGTCTTGCACCCTCCAGGATCCACGGAAGGCGTCGAGGTTCCCCTGACGACCATAGATCGGTTGGTCGAAGAGCTGCGCCTGCCCCGCGTGGATTTCATCAAGATGGACATCGAAGGCGCCGAGCAGCGCGCTCTGCTCGGCGCCCAACAAACCCTCGCACGCTTCAAGCCGCGCCTCGCCATTTCCTCCTACCATCGCCCCGACGATCCCGAGAAAATCCCGGAGCTCGTGCGCCGCGCGCGCCCCGATTATGCGCTGGACTGCGGCCCGTGCTCGTACGTACCCGAGACCGGGATCATTCGGCCGGACGTACTGTACTTCCGGTAAAGCAATCGCAGGAGTTGACGGCCCGCTTGAGCCCTCTATATACTGATCGGTATGCACCAGCGATCCGCCCGGGAAGCGATCCGGCAGGCGGCCATCGAGCTCTTCGCCGAAAAGGGCTTCGCCGCCACCTCCACCCGCGAAATCTGCGAGCGCGCCCGCGTCACCAAACCCGTCCTCTACTACCACTTCGACAGCAAGGACCAGCTCTACCGCGAGCTGCTGCTCGATGCCTGCAACGAAAGCCGCAAGCAGATCCTGCTCGCCGCCCAGCGCGGCCGCACCGTCCGCGAGAAACTCACCGAGGTTCTGGCGTCGGAGTTCGAGTTGACGCGGAAAAATCCCAGCCTCTCGGTCCTGTTCTTCCGCCTGCTGTTTGCGCCGCGCCGGGAGGCGCCCAATCTGGACTACGTGCAGCTCGGCAAGGAGTGGATCAACGTGCTCGCTGGCATCATCGCTGAAGGCGTCCGGAATCGCGAAATCAAAGGCGCGCCGCAGGCGATCGCCGAAGCCCTGACCGGCGTTCAAATGATCTACACCATGGGCTACCTGCTCACGGGTGAGCCGCCGCTGGACCGCAACCTGGCCCGCCGCATCGTGGAGTTGATCTTTGACGGGTGCGCGATTTTACCGACCAGTAGGAAAACAAAATGAGGGCTGTGTTCCTGTATCTGACTCCGCTCCTGGCCCTCGCCGGCGCTCAGGCGCCCCCGGAGGACCGCCCTCTCACCATCGAGGAGGCCGTGCGCATCGCTCTGCAACGCCACCCCGACGTGGAGAAGGCCCGCGCCGCCGCCGAGGCGCTCAAAGGCAAGATCCGCGAGGTGCGCGCGCAGGCCTTGCCCGACGTGGCCATCCACGTCAACGCCACCCGGTGGCGTGATCCCAGCCTGCTGAACGCCTCCGGCATCGAAAAATTCCCGGAAGAGCTGCGCAACGCCCTCGTTCCCCAAGGCGTGAATCTCTTCGACTACAACGTCACGCTCAAGCAGCCGCTCTACACCGCCGGCAAGGTCGGCACGGCGCTGCGGCTGGCCTCTATCGAGGCCGAGGGCTCCGCCGTGGACATTGATCGCGCCGCGCAGGACCTGGCCCTGAACGTGGTGCGCGCCTGCTACGACCTGCTCTGGGCCGAACGCTACCTCACCCTCGTCGAGGAGACGCAGCGGCAGCGCAGAGCCCACCTGGATATGGCCCGCACCCGCTACCAGAACGGCGTGGCGACCGAAGTGGACGTGCTCCGCTCCGAAGTGGCGGTGGCCAACGGCGAACCCGATCTCGTCCGCGCTCGCAACGCCATCCGCCAGGCCCGCGCCCTGCTGAATTTTTACCTGGTGCGCCCCATAGATTTCCCCACACGTCTGGCCGCTTCCCTCGAAGACGCCCCTCCCTGGGAACAGTGGGACCTGGAACTTCTGGCGGCGGAAGCCTTCCGGCGGCGGCCCGAGTTGGTCCGCCTGCGGATCGCCGAACGCAGCGCCGAAACCCAGCTCGAGCTCGCGCGCGCCGAAAGCCGCATGCGGGCCGACTTCACCGGCTCCTACGGCGTCATGGCGCGCCTCCCGGAAAACCTCGTCAACTCGCAGTTCGTCCGCTGGATCGTCGGCGTCAACTTCACCCTGCCCGTCTTTGACGGCTTCCGCCGCAGCGGCCTCGTCTGGCAGGCGACTGCCGCCCGGCGTGCCGCGCGCCTGGAACGGGAAAAGGTGGAGCAGCAGGTGCGCCTGACGTTGCAGCAGGCCCTGGATGATCTGAAAGCGGCCCGGGAAACGGTCGAGGCCGCCCGCGCCAACGTCCGACAGGCCGAGCGCGTGCTCCAAATGACGCAGGAGAACTACCAGTACGGTGCCGCTACCACACTGGACGTCGTGGACGCGCAGACCGCCCTCACCGTCGCACGCACGAACCTGCTGCGAGGGCTCCATGACTATTCCGTCGCCCGCGCCAATCTCCTGTGGGCGATCGGACGCAGACCGGAGGAAAAGTGAAACAGACTCTCAGAAGCGGCCCCGCAAGAAAACCGCTGCTCCTGGCGGCCGCAGTGGCGGCGGCCCTGGCCGCCGGTGCGTGCCGCCGCGAGCAATCGCAGCCCGTTCGCGCCGCTGAGGCCGCGCCGGTCGAAGTGCGCGTGCTGCGCGTCGCCGCACAACCCTTCGCCCCTGCGGTCCCTGTCACCGGCACGCTGGTCTCCCGCAGTCGCGTGGACGTCAAGGCCGAAACCACGGGCCGCGTGATCCGTTTCCCAAAAGAAGAAGGGGATCGCGTAGCCGCCAGCGAGCCGGTGCTGTGGGTGGACGACGAGCCCTACCGCCTCGCCCTCCAGCAGGCCGAAACCGCCGTCAGAGTCGCCGAGGCCGGCCTGGAGCGCGCTCGCGTCGTCGAGGCGCACGCCCGCGCCGAACTGGAGCGCGCGCGCAATCTCCTCCGCTCCGGCGGCATCACCGACAAAGACCTGAAGGCTGCCGAACTCGCCGAGCGCGACGCCGCCGCCCAGGTCTCCCTCGCCGCCGCCCAGCTCGAACAGGCGCGCGCCGCGCTCGCGGTCGCACGCAAGAAACTCCATGACACGGTGGTGCGCGCCCCCGTCGCCGGCGAGATCCAACGCAAGTTCGTCAACGTGGGCGCCTACGTCGAACCGCCCACGGCCGTCTTCACCCTCGTCGACAACGGGCGCCTCGAACTGGAAAGTCAGGTCCCCTCCGTCGAGCTGGCCGCCATCCGGCCCGGCCAGAAGGTCACCTTCACGGTGGCCGCTTACCCGGGACGCGATTTTGAAGGACGTGTCATCGAGATCAGCCCCGCCGTGGATCCTCAATCGCGCTCCGCCAAGGTGCGCATCCAGGTATCCAATCCCGGCGGCGCCCTCAAGGACGGGATGTTCGCCCAGGGCGAGATCCGCACCGGCGCCGAACGCCGCGCCGTGGTCATTCCTTCCTCGGCCGTGCATCGCGAGGACACCGCCGCCCGGGAATCCTTCGTCTACGTGGTCGAGAACGGAAAAGCCGTCCGCCGGCTCGTCCGCCTCGGCCGCGAGCGCAACGGGCAATTGGAAATCACCGAAGGACTGCGGGAGGGCGAGCTGCTCATCGCCGAGCAAAGCGTGGAAGTGAGCGACGGCGTGCGCGTGCGGCCTGCCCCCGACGGCGCCGCGGCAGGCGGCGGAGGCTAGCGTCCATGTTCCTCAGCGATCTCTCCATCAAGCAGCCCGTCTTCGCCACCATGATCGCGGTCTCCCTGGTGACCCTGGGATTGTATTCCTACCGCGAGCTCAGCATTGACCAGTTCCCCGACGTCGAGATCCCGGTCCTGACCATCCAGACCCTCTACCCCGGCGCCGCCCCGGAAACCGTCGAGCGCGAAGTCACCAAGCGCATCGAGGAAGCCGTCAACACCATCCCCGGCGTCCGCCACATCAGCTCGACCTCGACCGAGGGAATGTCCGCCATCATCGTCGAATTCCGCCTCGGCACCAGCATCCATACCGCCCAGCAGGACGCCCAGGCCAAGATCAACGCCATCCGGGCCGATTTTCCCCGCGACATGGAAGAGCCGGTCATCCAGCGCATTGACTTCAACGCCATGCCCGTGGTCTCCGTCGCCGTGGAAAGCCCTTCGGCCGACATCAAGACCCTGAGTTCGGTCGCGGAAAAAATCATCAAGAAGCGGCTGGAAAACATCCCCGGCGTCGGACAGGTGAATCTGGTCGGACTGGCCCGCCGGGAAATCCAGGTCTTCGTGGACCGCGACAAACTCAAAGCCCTGGGCCTCACCTACGCCGAAGTCGCCGCCGCGCTGCAGCGCGAGAACCTGGACGTGCCGGCCGGCAAGCTCGAGCAGGGCGCGCGCGAACCCCTCGTCAGAGTCGCCGGCAAATTCCGCTCCGTCGAGGAGTTCCGCGATCTCATCGTCGCCGTCCGCAACGGGCGCCCTGTCTACCTCCCGGAAATCGCCCGTGTCGTGGACGGCATCGAGGAGCGCCGCAGCGCCGCCCTCATCAACGGCCGCGAGGCCCTGGCCTTCGACATCGTCAAGCAGTCGGGCGCCAACACCGTCGAAGTGGCCGACGGAGTCGCCGCCGCCGTGGAGAAAATCAACGCCGAGCTGCCGCCGCATATCCGGCTGCGCATGGTCGTGGACCGCTCGCAATTCATCCGCGAGTCCATCCACGACGTCCAGCTCACCCTCATCCTCGGCGGAGCGCTCACCGTTTTTATCGTCTTCCTCTTCCTCAACAGCTGGCGCAGCACGGTCATCACCGGCCTGGCGCTGCCCGTCTCCGTCATCAGCGCCTTCATCGCCATGAAGGCCTTCGGCTTCACGCTGAACATCCTCACGCTGATGGGCCTGTCGCTGGCGATCGGCCTGCTCATTGACGACGCCATCGTCGTCCGCGAAAACATCGTGCGCCACATGCACGAAGGCGCAGATCACTACACCGCCGCCCGCGAGGCCACCGACGAGATCGGCCTGGCCGTCATGGCCACCACCTTCAGCATCCTGGCCGTCTTCGTCCCCGTCGCCTTCATGGGCGGCATCATCGGCCGCTTCTTCTACCAGTTCGGCATCACCGTGGGCTGCGCCGTGCTCGTCTCCCTCTACGTAAGCTTCACGCTCGACCCCATGCTCTCCTCCCGCTGGTACGATCCCGCCGCCGATCCCAGCGTGCCTCGCCGCGGGCTCGGTAAGGCCCTCGAGAAACTCAACGCGCAAGTGGACCGCCTGCGCGACGTCGTGGCCGCCGCCCTCGGCTGGTCCCTCCGTCACCGCTGGGCGGTGCTGGCCGCCGGTTTCGCCGCGGTGTTGGCCAGCTTCGCCCTGTTCGGCCGGCTCGGCTCCGCCTTCATTCCCGATGCCGATCCCGGCCAGTTCCAGGTCAGCTACCGCGCTCGCCCCGGGATCAGCCTGGACGCCTCGGCCGCCATCGCGCGCCAGCTCGACCTCGAGATCCGCCGCCACCCGGGCGTGGAGTACACCTACGCCACCATCGGCGGCGCCGGCGGCCGCCCCGTCAACGAAGGCAGCCTCTTCGTCAAGCTCAAAGAGCGCAGCCTGCGGCCCCACTTCACCGAAATCATGGCCGACACTCGCGACCGCCTCGCGCGCTTCCGCTCCCTGCGCATTTCCGTGGGCCAGGTCGAGGAAAGCGCCGCACAGGCCAAACCTATCCAGATCAGCGTCCGCGGCACGGATCTGGCCCGCATGAAGCCCTTCAGCGAGCGGCTGCTCGAAGAAGTCCGGCGGGTACCCGGCGCTGCCGACGTGGACACCAGCGAAGAAGAGCCGCGCCCGGAGATCCGCATTCTCGTGGACCGGAAGGCCGCCGGCGACCTGGGACTCGATCTGGGCGCCGTCGCCTCCACCGTGCGCGGCCTGGTCAACGGCGAAGTCGTTTCCAAATTCGAAGACCCTGACGGTGACAGCTACGACGTGCGCCTGCGCGTCGAGCCCTCCCAGCGCACCCGCCAGCGCGACCTGCTCGACCTGGACCTCCCCGCCCACGGAGGCCGCACCCTCGTGCCCCTCTCTCAGGTAGCCTACGTCGCCCCCGGAGCCGCGCCCTCCAACATCCGCCGCCGCGATCTGCTCCGCGAGATCCGCATCAGCGCCAACACCGAAGGCCGCTCCCTCGGAGAGGTCATCAACGACATCAAGGCCCGCGCCGCCGCCCTGGAAACCCCCGCCGGCGTCAGCGTGGATTACACCGGCGAAAGCGAGGACATGGTGGAAAGTTTCGGCTACGTCTTCCAGTCCCTCGCCCTCGCCGTGGTCCTCATCTACGCCATCCTCGCCTCGCAGTTCCGCAGCTTCCTCCAGCCGCTGGCCATCATGCTGTCGCTACCCCTGTCGCTCATCGGCGTCGCCGGCATGCTCTATCTGGTGGGCGACACCCTCAACATCATGTCTCTCATCGGCCTGATTCTGCTGATGGGTTTGGTGACCAAGAACGCCATCCTCATGGTGGACTTCACCAACGTCCAGCGCCGCGCGGGCATGGACCGCACCGAGGCTCTGATCAATGCCGCCCGCGTCCGGCTGCGGCCCATCCTGATGACCACGCTGGCCATGATCTTCGGCATGCTGCCCCTGGCCTTCGAACTCGGCGCCGGTGCCGAGTTCCGCGCCCCCATGGCCCGCGCCGTCATCGGCGGGCTCATCACCTCCACGCTGCTCACGCTCGTCGTGGTGCCGGTCGTCTACACTTACCTCGATGACCTCGGCGCCCGCCTGGCGCGCTGGTGGAGCAAGGCTCCCGCTTACCTTCCGGCCGAAGAGCCCGGCGTACCCGCCGATTGATGCGCGCCCGAGCCCCTAAGCCCCCCAGGTCTCCCCTCGGTACGCCATCTCCCAAAACCGCAGCTCGTATTGGGCCGTGAGCCAGAAGACCTCGGCCATCCGGGCCCGCAGCGCGGCCGACGCCTCCTCGGCCAGTTCGTCCAGCGTCACTTCGAGCCAGCCGACCCACTGCCGGAATTCGTCCCCCGACCAGCGCTCGATGAACGACTGCCACGGCGAAACCCCGGTCAGATGCTGCCGCACCCTCGCCCAGCTGTCCAGATAGGCCTTCTCGGCTCCGTACAGCAGCGTGAAGCCTTCCTCGAAGCTGGCCGCATGGGCCGTTGCCAGCAGGAACTGGATGTAGGCGTGACACGTCGGCGCGATCGTGACATGGTTCAGCCGGATCTGCCTTTCCGCCGCCATCCGGGCAAACAGCTCCAGCTCCGCCTCGAGCGCCGGAATGGCCGCAGCTAGCTTCAACGCCACGGCTTCCGGCGCCCGCCCCGCCAGCGTCGCAAGGAAACGAATTCCGCCACGCACAAAAAGGTAGTCCTGCCGGAGCCAGTTGGCGAACACGGAATCCGGAATCCGGCACTCGGCTGTCTCGCCCAGAAAGGGATGGCTCAGGATCGCCTGCCAAACCGCCCTCGCCTTCTCCAGGCACTCCTCGTGAAACGCCATAATCTTGACCTCCTCTTCCAGGATCGCGTCTTGTCGAACCGTTGGCGGCCGTGGCGCCGCAGACGTGCCCATCTTCCGGATTTGTACCCTAGGGCCGAATCCAGAGCGATCTGGCAGCGCTCTACTTACTTCACACTGTCAGGAAAGCAATGGTTTAGACAAGACTCTATAACCCGGCACCCGCAACCGCGGGGGTTCTAGTACCGGACGACCCTGGGCAGTTATATCAGTGTCTTGCCACTTAGTAGGATTCGCAGTAGAATTACACTCGCTCGTGATAGTGCGGGTGACCAGTCGGCCAGAGCCATCTCGGCAATGCTCGCTGCGCCTTGGCACCGTATGGCTCCGTCAGCTGGCAGCAAGTCCTGCATCCCTGGCTCTCATCGTCTTTTTGATGGCGCTGGCCCTGCGGCTCGCGGCCATCGTCGTCTGGGACCTCCACGAGCGGCCGGACCCGCAGGGGGAATGGGAGAACATCGCGCGGAACGTGGCCGCCACCGGGGACTTTGCGAATCCCTACGGGAGCCCCACCGGACCCACGGCACACTCCGCGCCCGCCTACCCGTTTCTTCTCAGCCTCGCCTTCCGCGCAGCCGGCACCGGTTCGGAAGGCCGCCGGGCGTGCATCATCTTGAATGCCCTTCTTGCCAGCCTCGCCTGTGCTTTGCTGCCCGTACTGGCCGCCGTGGCCGGCCTCCCGATCTCGGTGGGCGCCGCCGCTGGCCTTGCGAGTGCGCTCGTGCCCTTGCGCCTCCTCAGCGAGTTGATGATCAGCGCCGGCGGGGCACAACTCAAGGCCCTCACCTGGATCACCATGCATCTGCTGACCCTCGGCTGGTTCAGTGCCGGCCCGGCTTCCCCAACTCGGTGGCTCGCCTACGGAGCAGCTTGGGGAGCTGCCTTTCATGTGGACCCCGCCCTGCTTCCGGTGTGCCTGTTCTGGACCGGCGTCCTCGCGCGGAGAATACCGGGACGCCACGCCCTCCGGGTGTTCCGCCGCGTAGCAGTCATGCTCGTCGGCGTGAGCCTGGCGCTCTTGCCGTGGACCCTTCGTAACCGCAGGCAGCTTGGAGCGTGGATATTCGTGCGGAGCAACGCAGGGTTGGAGTTAGCCGTGAGTAATCACGATTCCGCATCTCCAATACTCGCCCATGAGATCATCTCGGATGACACCGACGCCCTCGGACAGTGGCTCGGCCGCCATCCCTCCGGGAGCGAGAAACACAGGGCCAGGATCCGCGCTGTCGGCGAAGTGGAGTATAACAGGCAGAGATTGGGCGAAGCCCTCGATTGGATCCGCCGGAACCCCGCACGCTTCGCGATCCTCTCCTTGCAACGATTTCGATATTTCTGGTTCTATCCCGGGATGACGCGCCGGTGGCGCAACATGATCTTGTTCCCCATGGTCTTCGTCGGCGTCTGGGGCCTTGTCCGGATGGTTGCGCAGAACCGCTTTCTCGGCTTACTGTTTCTCGGCGACTGGGTGGCCTACCCCCTCACCTACTACGTCATCCAGGTCAGTGGCCGCTACCGGTACCCTATTGAATGGACCATTCTGCTGCTCTCTTGTTACGCCGTTTGGGACTGGCGAAGCAGGCGGCGCACACAAGCTCCCGGGCCGCAGCAGGCGCCTCGTAGCGGAGTGGACGCCGGCACCCGCGCGGCGTGAGCTTCCCGGGCCGCCCACGCTTGGAAAATCCCGGCGCTGTGCGGTGCGCATACCGCACCACCTCGACGAACTCCCGCTTTTTTCAGTAAACCGCCACCGCCTGTACCGGCCAGGTGAGCACCGTACGCCCGCTCGCATCCAGATACCGCGCCCGATAATAGAGAACTTTCTGCGGAAGCGCCGGCACGTCAATCGTGCACCCGCCCGAGCACGCCGCCGGACTCACCGGCTCAGAGGCGTAGGAGAACGGCGCCAGCCCCGGAACCGTGCAGGCCTCGCGCCGCGTCGTGCAGTAAAAGTCGGTCGGGCGCCCGAACTCCTCGTAGCCGAAGTCCACCACGGCATGCGTCGCATTCGTGACGCCTGGCAACTTCACCCGCACCATCTGAAACCGGCTGCGATCCACCGTGTCCACGGGATCCACCGCCGGCACTTTGGCCAGCAGGAAATCGCTCCGTACCCCATCCAGCCAGTAAGCCGGCACGCGCACCCACTTGCCTTCCGGCATCGAGTCCGTCCGCCCGAACGGAATCTGGCGCCCGTGCCCCGTAAACCCTATCGTCAGCTTGCGTGTCAGACCCGGGTAGGGATCCAGCAGTTTCTGCACGCTCCACGACATGTAGATGCCCCCGGAGACCGCACACGGCACCGCGTTGACGTCCTTGAACTGATCGAACCCCGGGCAAGCGTTGCCGCTCGTGGAATTAGGCGCCGAAACGAAAAACTCTCCCGCAGAAGAGCCCGCCACGCACTCCCCCGCCCGGTACGCGTAGCAGTAAGTCCACGGCGTCGCGTCGCTGATCCGGCTGCCCGGCCCACTGATGTCGCGCAGCAGATAATGCCCCGACCATGCAATGATCGGCAGCCGCTTGATGTCCACCTTCCCCTGCACGTTCATCTTCCACGTGTAGGATTGTCCCGGCACGGCGGCCATGGACAAGCCCCAGCCCGCCGCCTCGATGTGGTGATTGTCCAGCATCCAGTTGCGGTTCGCCCCGGTGGCGTTATATTGCGCCAGCGAGGGATAGGTTTGTAGCCCGCCTGCTGCACCTGCCACGCCATCGAACGCGGCCCCGGGCAAACGTTGGATCAGTGCATTATTCTTGCCGAGCGACTCCAGCACCGCCAGCGACGGTTTCCACGCGCCGCCTCCCACTTGCCGGATCGTTCCCGGAGTTGCCCCGGGTCCGGTATCGGCATGACCGTAGATGCCGGTCTCGAGAATGTTCTGCGGCTGCGGACCGACCGAGACGTAATACAGATAAACCCAGTGGCACCAGTGCGGGCTCGGGCGGATGGACCATCCGTTTGCGTGAGACTGAACCGTACAGGGCACGGAGCCCAGCCCGCGGAACCGGTCGTATCGCCGTACCGTCACCAGCTCGATATCATTCACTGCCCGGACAATCTTGCGCACGACCAGCAACATCTCGGAGTTGTCGTTGGCGGCATCCCGTACCACATCCCCCACCTGAATGGTCTGACCCGCAAACGTCGAACGGTTCGAATCCCACGGACACGGCCACCAGGTTTTCTCCTTATCCGTCGCGTACGCAGAACACGGCTCCCCTGCGATCCGCATCGTCAGGCAGTTCTTCCCCGTTGCTCCCCACTTTTGCCAGACTGCGGGAATGTCGGAGGGACAGTTCGGGTCATAGCTCGCGTCGCCGATGGTTGCACTCACCGACGTGTTCTGAGTGTCCCATCCGTTGGCACGCTTGACAGCGATGACGCGGCTTTCGAACGGGCCCCCCAGCAGCCGCGTATTGTTCCTTATACCGGGTGACCCGCCGTTCACGGTGGACATGGTCGTAAACCCCGGCGTAGCCCCCATCGGAGGAATCGCCCTGCCGTCCATAGAGTGACACCCCATCCACCGAATGTCCGGATCATTCACACCGTTCCAGGGAGCGCCTCCCCAGGAGTTCAACATCCGGATCAGGTTCCCGTCCAGTCCGAAGATGAACATCCAGCACGGACTGTCTTGGCCGCCCGTATTGAGCGGCATGACGATCGCTCCCGAATCGGCGCTGTAAGCCACCCGGGGATAACCAAACTTGTTCGGGTCCCACTCGGGATGTCCGTAGGCGTCAATCTGAGACCAGATGTCACGGTTCTGGCTCGGCTTGGTCAGGTTCTCCCATTCCAGCGGAGGCACAGGTCGCTGGTTCTCCGACGGGTAGCCGGGCTTGAACTCCCGGAAGTCCCCCGTGTATCGTACCTTGAAAATAGACCATTTCCCCGAATTGGTCTCCATCACCGCATAAAAGACTCTGCCATCCGTGCGGTCGAACCGGACCGTCTGACCATTGAAACCCGCCTGCCCCGGACGCATCTTGTCCTGACTCAGCGTCGTGCCCGGTCCATACCGGGCGATGTCGTGCCAGGGAACCGCCACGAGTCTGGACTCGCCGGTTTCCTCGCTCACCCACCAAAGCGGAGGCGTGCCGTCGATCGCCGGATTCTGCGGAACCACACAGAGGTAGCCCCTGAGCGGCGCCCCGAGTGGGTTACCGTCCCGGTCCACATTGGTCGTGGTCGGAACCTCGGAGCATTTCCTCCGGCTGCCACCCGCCCACTGCTGCGTCGTCTTGCTCCACGCAATCGCCTTCCGGATGCTTACCGAAACCGTCCCCGCGTTCGTGGTCTTCCAGATCCGGTAGCCAAAGTTCAGAGCCTTGTAGGTCGCCCCGCTCAGGTTCAGGCTCTCCTGAATCGTAAGCTGACTGTGGCTTTGTACGCTTGCGATGGTGCACAGATTGCGCGGACAGGTCGGGGCCGAGCCCCCGATCCAGATCTTCGTCCCGGCAGGCCAGCTCTTCAGAAACATCGTCTGAGTGTTCACGTTCTTCAGCGTCACGGTGTTCCCGCTGACGTCCACCGTGCCCTCGCCCTTCGGCCAGTCCACACCCCTGCGCAACGGCTGTATGCCCCAGGACGCGAACATCGGCGTCGGGTAGCTCTGCGGAAACACGCCGTTGTCCGCCGCACGCCCCTGCGGCAGCGTCACGCTGACGGCCGGGCTGTGACAGCTCTGCCCGCTGTCCATCGAAAGGCACACCTGAATCGTACGGTTCGCAGGATTCCCATCCGTGCCGGAGCCGTAGATGCGCAAGCCGACATCGTCAATCGTCCAGTTGATGGCGTAGTTCCCCGCGCCCGTCCCCTCATAAGGGATGTTCACGCCAGGCCGGGGTTCGATTCCGACAAAAATGGGTGCGTTTGCTCTCGTAGTCGCCGCCAGCTCCGCGGCTCCGCCGCTGCGGATCCCCTGTGCGTTGGTCCAGGCGCCCTGCCAGTCCCACCACAAGTCTTGATGGACGACCGCTTCCCCCCGCCCACCGGTGCCGGCCCCGGGCCAGGCCATCAGCTTCAGCTTCACCCCCGTCATCGGATCCACGTATTCTTTGTCGCGGCCCGCCGGCGTCCAGTCAATCGAAGGCCAGCCGTAGTTGCCGAAGCCGGCAGGGTGAAACGGCGGCGGCTCGCTCGAAGTGTCACCCCACGCAATCGTCTTGGTGCGGAACTGCGTCACCGCCTGAGAGGAACCACACGTCACCCGCACGTAGTGATCCGTGTCCGCCGCCAAGGCCCGGGAGTACAGCCGGCCGTCCTGCGCTTTGTCGGAGCGGCGCTTGCCGATCACCACCACACGCGACCGCCCGCTGGCCAGGTTGCGGCTACCATCGGAGTCGGCTCCGGGGAACAGATTCCCGTTCACATCGTGCACCACCGGCGTGTACGTGGGCGACTCGCTGACCTCGATGGTGCACGGCGCCGCGTTCGGCGCCGTATAAGAGAGGACCGCCTGAGTGTTAGTTACTCCGGTCACTTGCAGGCCCGTGACCTGGGCTGCCAGGGGCATGACCGGCCAGACAAACCAGAATCTTCTCCTCATCGTGCTCCCATGTGTTCGCGGCCGCCAGGGCGCCCAGCGCACGCCCGTCCCGGCGTCCTCCCACCCCGCCAGCGTGGCGTCTCACCACCGCGCCCTGCGCGTCCTAAGTTCTTACAAACAAACTCCCGGCGCCGCGCTCGATACGCTTCGCCCCAAGGGCTGCATAGACCATTAGCAGCGGGGCGTTGCCGTCGCGGAACCGGGGACCTCCCCAGAATATCACAGCCGCAATCGCCGAAGCCGCCAGAAAGGCATGCACGGCGATCCACTCTGCCCTCCCCGCCTCCCTGCCCCGGCCCAGCGCCGGTATCGCGGCCAGAAGCAGGACTAAGAACGGCGTGTAAGTCACGATCTGCATCGCCACGTAGGCCCGGTTGGGTGAATCGAAATCCGGAAGCCAGAAACGAACAAAGCGCGCCAGCGTCAGCAGCGGCTCCCACATCCAGTGTTCCCGGGCCCACCGCAACCCGAGCTGCCAGTGCATCCGGTCGCGTACCCACTCGTCTCTGACCCGGCTCACCATCCCGCCCTCCGGCAGCTCCGAGGTGGGAATCCACGTCCCCCAGCGCCCCACATCCCGCAGTACGATGTCGTTGTTCGCTCCGTGGAACGTCACGCCCGCCCCGGTCGTGAGCACCACAATCCGCCCGTCCAGCAGGTAATTGCGGACCACCCACGGACTGAGCACCACCAGGACGCCGCACAAGTATGCCAACCCCTGCAGCCTCTGAAATCCTCTTTGCCCTCTGCGGAACAAGAGCCACACGGCGAAGCCGATGGCTCCTGCCAGCAGGAAAGGCCGGGTCAACACGCCCAACCCCGCCGTGACCGCCGCAGCCGCCAGATCCCACCATCGCCCCGCCTGCAGGAACCGCACCGCAAACAGAGCCGCGACGCCCACAACCACCGCAAACAGATTCTCGGAAAGAAAAACGCTCGCCAGATAGATGTGCGGTACATAAAAAGCGCCCAGCAGAGAGGCCGTCCGGCCGAACGACTCCCCGCCGAGCCGCACGCCCAGCCGGTATGCGATCAGGCAGGCGATCGCCCCCAGAACGCAAAGCGACAGATACACGGCTTCAGGCCGTTCGCCTGCGGCACGGTAAATCCCGGCCAACAGGAGAGGAAAACCCGGCATCCAGTACCGGGTGGGGCGCCCCGGTGTGATCACATATCCTTCCCCCCGCGCCAGGTTGAGGGCGATCTGATGGTAAAACACCCCGTCGGCGTTCGTCTCCGGACCATGAACCCGGTAGGGATCCCGCAGCACCAGCACCGCCACAGCCCGCAGCAGAAAGCTCAGAATGATGATCAAGACGAGGAACCGGCTCCGCGGCCACTGCTGCAGGCGCCGGTACGCTTCCCAAAAGATCGTCACGGTCGTTCTCCGCATTCTAACTCAGGCTCCCCGATCGCTCGCACCACACCCGGCCCTTCAGGCTTGTGCCCTGCGCACGTTGCCGTCGCTCGGATGTACGCTCACGCCGTTCGCGACAGTGCAGCTCATCCAGCCCGCCTCGGCCCGGCCTCTGCTCCACGGCACGTCACTCGCGCTACAATGAAAGACTCACCTCACGTCATGATCAGCCGTGCCGGAAAACCGTAATGCGAGTGACCGCGCCGAGTCGGGATGGCTTGCCACGACACCTCGGCACGGGTGCAGTATACGGCATACTGGCTTGGACGGCATACTGGTCTGCTGAGACTGTCTTTTCCAACGTAGCTCCGCGGTTTTTGCCGGCCGGCTACAGCCACACTCCGCTCGCCTCCTGGCAGCTCATTATAGGGGCGCTTGCCGCCTACCTGCTCCTCGGCTTACTCATCGGAGCTCTTCTCGGCTGCCTCGAATTCCTACTTCTGACCCAGCGGCGGATCGCCTGGAAACCGGGCCGGTGGTTTTTGCCTGCCTCCTGCGCTCTGAGTGTCACGCTGCTTTTGAGCGTTTACTGGACCAGACCCTTTCCGTTTGCGGATGTGGGCGCTCCCGGACTGGCATTGCTCGGCATCGTGGCCGCGCTCCAGATCATGGCCGCTTCCTCGGACTCTTGGGCGTCGCGGTTGACCCCCGCCGCCGGCGCCTGGAGCGCTTCCTTTATGGCGGTGGGCTCAGTCTGGCTGGCGCACGAGGTTTTCTGGAAACACAGTCGCCAGCTCCGTTGGTTCGGTCTTGTCTCGTTCCTGCTTGGGGTCCTGCTGGTTGGCTGGTTGAGCGCAAAGCTCGCCCGAAAATCCGGCGGCTTGTCCCCGAGACTCTTTGCCCGGGCGCTCGCGAGCCTCTCAGCCGCATTGGCGGTCTTGGCCGCGGCCGTTTACCCCGCGTCTCGCGCGAACCTCGACCGCCTCGAAAACCTGGCTCCTGCTCCGCAAGGCACCGCCCCGAACATCATATTGATCGTCCTCGACACCGTCCGCGCGGACCATCTCTCCGTCTATGGCTACGCGCGCGACACCACTCCGGGGCTCCGCAACTTCGCCCGCGGCGCCACGTTGTACCGTAACGCCTTCGCAACCTCCGACGTCACCCTCACCAGCCACGCCTCACTCTTCACCGGCCTCTACGGAATCGAACACGGCGCCCGCCTTCCCGAGCCGGCTGAGGCATCCCGTGCCGGCCTGGGGCACCCCCTGGCGGACCGCTTCCTCACCCTGGCGGAAATCCTAACGGGCGCCGGATACGTCACGGCGGCGATCTCCGCCAATTCCGGCTATCTGAGCCCCGCCTACAACTTGAACCAAGGCTTCGCCTATTACGAAAATCTCTACCCGACGCTCGGGTTCCAACCGCCGTACCTTCTCCGGGAACCACTGCGCATCATCGTGTCCCGCTTTACGGCGGCAGCGAACCTGAGTAAAGCCTATAGTCCCGCTGAAGACGTCACGCGAAGGGCAGTCACGATACTCGACAGAATCAGAGCAAGCCGGCGTCCTTTTTTCCTTTTCCTGAACTACATGGACGCACATTGGCCCTATCTGCCCCCCGCCCCTTATAACCGCCTCTTCGGCGATCCGAACTCTGCAGCTTTGGGTAATTACGGAATCGTGCAGAACCAGGTGTGCTCTCTGCAACGAAACCTTACTGATTCGGAACGAGAGTATCTGGTTTCTCAATACGATGGGGCCATCGCTTACCTGGATTCACAGTTGCAGATCTTGTTCCGGGGTCTCCGGGAACGGGGAGTGTACGATAACAGTCTGATTGCGATCACTTCGGACCACGGGGAGGCATTAGGAGAGCGAAACTTCCTGGGACATCCGATGTCCGTCTATCAAGACCAGCTTCGCGTTCCGCTGATCATCAAGTACCCGCAGCAGAAGACTCCACTCGTGGACGACACGCCTGCCAGCCTTGTGGACATTATGCCGACTGTTCTGGCGATCCTCAAGTTGAAAAGCCCGGAACAGCTTAGTGGAAGAAACCTCCTGGACTCGGAATCGCGGGCCGGCAGAGCACTTCTCGGCGAGTCGTACCCGCTTCCTATTTTCGTCTCGCTTCATCCGCGGTTTCGTCGCGTGGACCGTGCCGTGATCGAGTGGCCTTACAAACTCATTAGCGGAACCGCGGGAACGCGCGAGTTATACGATTTGGCCCGCGATCCGCAGGAAAACCGGAATCTTTATGACTCCCAACCCGCGGCCGTCGAAACGCTCGACGCGGAATTGAAACGCTGGCTCGGCCGCGCTCATCGGGCCGAGCCGCTGCAGCCGGACCGTGACACGCTCCAGCGGCTCAAGTCCCTCGGTTACACGCAGTAACTCCCCGACGCCAACCGCGGTCCTTCTCCACCACCGGCGACGGCAGGCCCTTTACTCAGTCTACCGCCCTGGCATGAAGCGGCCCGGTAACCACGGTGTTTCCCGCGCCGTCCACCCACCGCACCCGGTAGTAGAGCACCTTCTGCGAGAGCGCCGGAACCGTAACGGTGCACCCGCTTGCGCACGCCGCGGGGCTGATCGTCTCAGAGGCGAAGGAAAACGGCGCCAGGCCCGGCACCGTGCACCGCTCCCGCCTTGTGGTGCAGTAGAAATCCGTCCTTGCGCCGAACTCCTCGTAGCCGAAGTCCACGACCGCGCCGGTTGCTCCGGAGACCGGAGGAATCTTCACCGTGACGGGCTGGAAGCGGTTCCGCGGTATGCTGTCCACGGGCTCCACGCTCGGAGTCTTGACCAGCAGGAAGTCGCTCCGCACTCCATCCATCCAGTACGCAGGATGCCGCACCCACCGGCCTTCCGGCATCGAGTCAATGCGGGTGAACTGAACCTGCCGGTTATGTCCGGTCAGCCCCAGCGTCAGCTTTCTGGCGAGGCCGGTTTGACCGGTGTCCGTCAGCTTCTGGAACGTCCAGGACATTGCGCCGTTGCCGGAAACGGCGCAGGGAATTCCACCCACGTCCGCCCAGTGGTCGAAACCGACGCACGCAGTCGAAGATCCGGTAACGTTGGGGGCCGAGACAAACAACTGGCCGGCGCTCGATCCGGGCCGGCACTCCCCGGCGCGGTAGGCGTAGCAGTACGTCCACGGCGTCGAGTCGCTGATCAGGCTCCCGGGGCCGCTGATGTCCTTGAGCAGGTAATGGGACGACCAGGCCACGATCGGCAGGCGCTTGATGTCCACGGGGCCGATTACACCGATCTGCCAGGTGTAGTTCTGGCCGGCGACCTGCGACATCGAGCGATTGCCCGGTATTTCAAGGTGGTGATTATCCAGGTGCCAGTAACGTTGGGCTCCGGCGGCGTTGAACTGCGCGATGCTCGGATAGCCCTGTAGTCCTCCGGTAGCTCCGGAGAATCCATCGAAGGCTCCGCCCGGCATGTTCGTGAATCCCTGCGGCCTGGGGCTCAGAAGCTGGGTCGGGCGCTGTGACGGCTTCCATCCCCCGCTGCCTACCGCCTTGAGGGTGTCCGTCGTGGCTCCGGCGCCGACATCGGCGTGTCCGAAAATCCAGCGATCCTGAATCGGCTGTCCGGCGGTGACGGGTATCCAGTAGTCAAAACCGCCGCTGCACCATCCAGCCCGGGGGCGAACACTCCAGCCGTTGTTATGCGCCTGATCCGTGCAGACCATTGAAAACTGAACGGATGGGGGCTCGAACCGGTCGAAGCGCCGCACCAGGACCAGCTCGATGTCATTGACGGCGTTAACGGTCTTCTTGACCACCAGAAGCATCTCTGTGACATCGGAGCGCGCGTCATTCACCACGTCGCCCACTTGAATAGTTTGGCCGGCAAACGTGGAGCGGTTCGAATCCCAGGGGCAGGGCCACCAGAGCTTTTCGTTCGCCGTAGCGTAAGCCGAGCAGGGCTCTCCCCCGACTCGGATCGTCAGGCAGTTGTTCCCGGTAGCGCCGTGATTCTGCCACACCGCTGGAATATCGGAAGGGCAGGTTGAATCATAGCTGGAGTGGCCGATGGTCGAGCTTACGCTGGTGTCGGTCGTATCCCACCCCGCAGGCCGCTTGACGGCGATCACCGGCGTCTCAAATGGGCCGCCGAGCATCCGCGAGCTATTTCGAAGGGCCGGAGATCCTCCGTTCGGCGGGTGCAGGCTGATGAAGCCGGGATCTCCCCCTACCGGTGGAATGGACTTTCCATCCTGAGAGTGGCAGCCCATCCAGCGCACGTCCGGGCTATCGGTCACACCGTCCCAGGGCTGCCCGTCCCAGGAGTTGAACATCTTGACGAGGTTGCCGTCCAGCCCGAAGGCGAAGATCCAGCACGGCCCGTCCTGACCTCCGGTGAGAAGGGACATGACAATCGTCCCCGAATGGGCGCTCGCCATGTTCCGCGGGTATCCGAACTTGCTCGCATCCCAGCCCGGATGCCCATAGGCGTCAATCTGGGCTTCTATGTTTCGACCTTGACTCGGGGGTGAAAGGTTGGTCCACTCAAGTGGCGGCGTCGGCCGGACTCCGCCCTGAGGGTAGTTCGGCTTGAATTCCCGGAAGTCTCCGGTGTAGCGGATGCGGAACACAGACCACTTGCCCGAAGTGTTGGTTTCCATGATCGCGTAGAAGACGCGCCCGTCCACCGGGTCCCATCGTACGTTTTGGCCGTTGAACGATACCGCGCCCGGACGAATCTTGTCTCCAAAGGGAGTATCCGGCGGATTGTAGACCGCCAGATCGTGCCAGGGAATCGCCACCATGCGCGATTCACCGGTCTCCTCGCTCACCCACCACACCGGAGGCCATGCGTCCAGGGCCGGGTTCTGCGGCACCACGCACAGGTAACCCTTGACCGGGGCCGGCAGCGGGTTCCCGTCCCGGTCCACCGTCGTCGTGACCGGAACCTCGGAGCATTTGCGCCGGCTCCCGCCCGCCCACTGCATCGTAATGCGGCTCCAGGCGATGGATTTCCTCGTGCTTACGGAAACCGTCCCCGTGCTTGTCGTCTTCCAGATCCGATAACCGAAGTTCAGAGCCTTGTAAGTGGCCCCCGTCAGGTTCAGGCTCTCCTGGATCGTAAGCTGGGTGTGGCTTTGCACGCTCACAATCGTGCACAGGTTGCGCGGGCAGGTGGGGCTCGAGCCCGCGATCCAGATCTTCGTCCCCGGTGTCCAGGAGGTCAAGAAGCGGGTGAGACTCGACAGATTGGTGAGCGTCACGGTGTTGCCGGCGACGTTCACAGTCCCCTCGCCCCGAGGCCAGTCCATCCCTTGCCGGAGTGGTTTCATTCCCCAGGAGGCGTACATCGGAGTGGGATATCCGGGCGGAAAGGTGCCCAGGTCCACGGCGGAGCCCTGAGGAAGGGTGACGCTGATCGCCGGGGAATAGCAGCTCTGGCCGCTGTCCATCGAGAGGCAGACCTGGATGGTGCGGTTCGCCGGGTTTGCGTCCGTTCCTGATCCGTAGATCCGCAAGCCCACATCGTCCACGGTCAGATTGATTGCGTAGCCGCCCAGACCGGTAGATCCGAATGGAATCCCGCTTTGCCCGGGCTCGATCCCCACAAAGATCGGCGCATTCGCCGCCGAGGTCGAAGCCAGGGCTGCTGTGCCTCCGCTGCGGATGTCCTGCGGGTTCGTCCAGGCGTTCTGCCAGTCCCACCAGAGGTCTGCGTTGACCACCGATTCAATCCGCTCGGCGTTCCCCGCCCCCGGCCAGCCCATCAGCTTCAGCTTCACCCCCGTCATGGGGTCTACGTACTCTTTGTCCCGGCCCGCCGGCGTCCAGTCAATCGAAGGCCAGGCGTAGTTGCCGAAGCCGTTCGGGTTGAAGGGCGGGGGTTCGTTCGAGGTGTCGCCCCAGGCCAGGGTCTTGGTCTTGAAGTGGGTGGTTCCCTGCTGGGCGCCGCAGCTCACCCGCACGTAGTGCACCGTGTCCGCCGCCAGCGCCCGGGAGTAGAGCTTGCCGTCGGAGGCGGCCTCCGAGGTCCGCCGGCCGATGACCACGATCCGCTGCTGGCCCGTGGTCAGGCTGCGGCCGGCATCGGAGTTGGCGCCGCCAAACAGCGCCGGGTTGACGTCGTTGACCACCGGCGAGTACGTCGGCGATTCGCTCACCTCGATCGTGCACGGGTTAGCATCCGGCGCCGTGTAGGACAAGATCGCCTGCGTGGGCGTCGTGCCCGCGACTTCCACCGGAATCGAGCCCGCCGGTTCTCCAAACGCCGTCAGAACCCCCGCCGCCGGAATCGAAGTAGTCAGTGTCTGCCCGGAACTCAGGTCAAACGTGCCGCCGTCCACGTACTCTTGCGTGCCCGTCGTATATCTCACCCGGTAGCGGCCCGCCGGAAGTCCGGAAATCGCAAAAGAGCCTCCGGCAAGAGCGCGAACCACTACGCTGTACAAACCGCTGGGATTGCGGTACGCCGTCGGCAGAAAGTTCTGATTGTCGGAGCTCGCGTCCACCCGCACGGCCCCGGGCTCGATGTGCTTGAAGTACTGCTTCAGGAATTTTGTCCGCGAACCGAGCGACACCGTGTTCGTCGCGGTATCCACAACAAAGTACTTGCCCCCGTCGTCGCTGCCCGTATAGGCTAGCGTATACTGCTGCCAGGATCCCGCCCAGCCCTTGACGATGTCGTCGTAAAGATCCGCATCCCCGCTGCCGATGTGCTCCAGCATGGCGCTCCGGATGCCCGCCGCCTGAACCCGCGCCTTGATCGCAGCCAGATTCGAATCCAAAACACCGCCATAACGGTGATACGACAGCTCCCGGATCATGCCTGGAAAGCCCGCAACCTGCATCATCTGGTCGTACATGATCCAGGAGTTGCCCATATCGGTGTGCGAGGGGGCGATGTACTGGATCGCCGTGAAACCAGCCCCGGTCAGACGGTTCTTCGCAGCCACCCCCGCCTGCGCCAGCAGAGTCCCGTTCCAAGGGATTCCGGGTTCGAGCAGTAACTCAAAGAAGTCTGGTATGATGCCGTACCTCTGCTGGAGATGCCTTACCGTAGCTTCAACGACCTCGGCATATTCTTCCGGATTGTCGTCGTGAATATAGTCCAACCCCGCCGGACAACCCGTGCCGCTGATCTGTCTTGCGAACGCAACGTAAGTGAGGTTAATCGCCAGCCGTTTCCCCCGCGCCGCATAGTACTGCATCATCGGGATGACAAGCGTGTCCATCTTGTAATCCAGCTCGGCAAACTGAAAGCCGGACCAGTTGATGGTGAACGGATCCGAGTTATCGTTCACGGTCGAGTACCGGTAACAACGCCACTCTGTGTCCGTGATTTTTCCCTGCTTCCACAGCGTCCAGTAGTCCGTCTGGTTCTCCACACCGCTGCGAAACTCGACCCTCAGGCGCGAGATGCCCGTCTCGAAAGCCGCGGCAATAACGTTGTTAACCCATGCGGGGTAGCCAGGAATGTCATCTCCGGCTTGGGCCGTCGCCTCCCAATGCCCCATGGTTTGCTGGCTCACTGCGGGGTTGACCGTGATGGTCTGACCCCAGACCACCACAACGGAGAAAACCAGCAGACACGATAATGGCTTCCGCAATCTCATGGGGAACCTTCGATCAGAAATCCTTCTCCAGATAAATCCCGCCGATGTCCAGCGTCTTGGAAGCCGCCTCCAGCGTCCTCAGGCGAACCACAGGACCGTAGCCTTGATCAACCGCGGGCAGAGTGGTTGTGTTCGTGCACACGGTCGTCCCGTCAATCTTGAACTGAAACGCAGTGCCCGTCCATGCGACTTCGAACAGGTGCCGGTTGGTGTCCGCCGCCACGCCGGAATCGGTCGCCGTACATCCGCCGCCGCCCGTGGTGGCACAGGTCACGCACTTGAAAGTGGTGTCGCTCGCTGAGGTGGAGTACCGGAAGCCCGCCAGATGCATATTCGGGCTATCGGAGGCAATCTCTCCCCCCGCAAGACCGCTCAGCGCGATCCACCACCGCACGTTCACCGTAGAGCCGATTCCTGCATAAACCCGCAACACCTCCCCCCTCCGGAAGATCCCGTGGTTAGTGGTTGCGGTCAGCCCCGCGTCGTTCCCCGCCGTGGCGCCCGAGGTGTAACGAATGGCGCGATGCGGAACGGCGGCGGAAACCCCCTGACCGCTCTGCGTGCCGTCCACGTTCATGGAGAGTCCCAGCAAGCCCATGGACGAAGCCCCTGGTAGCCCATACCCCAGCATCTTCTGCGTGAACAGCGCCGGCATCCCGCCTCCCCCGCCGCCGCCGGGAGGCGTCTGCGGCTCCCACTGCGAGCTTGTGCCGTTCCAGGTGAGTACTTGGCCGTTCGAGGGGGCCGTCGAGGCCACCGCGCGACCCTGAATTTTCGCCACCGTGGCGCTCGAGAGCGTGCCCGAGAGATCGCCCCCGGCGGTGTTGGGAATCGAGCACGTCGTTCGGCTGTTTCCGGAATCATCCGAGCAGGTCACACCGCCGCCGGTAAAGTTCAGCGTCGAGCGCTGGGCCAGCGATGTGCCCTCGTCCTGCACGGTCGCATAAGCGGGCCCTCCGCCTCCGCCCCCTGAGCCCGTCGCGCTGATGGTCACCGTGTTGCCGGATTCGGAGACCACGATGCCCGGGCCGGAGGCAAACCGGCGCCCCGCGCTCAGGATCGAGCGGCGGTCTGTACCCGTCGTCGCCCACTGCGCCGAGGAAGCCGCCCACTCATAGACCGGGATGGAATCCGCCGGGAAAGCCGTCACTCCGGCCACCGCGGTGCAACCGTTGCAGGCGACCGCCATCCCGCTTGAGGGAATCCCCACGGTCAGGGTTCCGTCCCCGGCCACGTAGATGTACGCCGTGCCGCCTCCGGAGGTCACCGTGGCCGTAGCCGCAGCCGTGAAGCTGTAAACCACGGATCCCACCCGGACGCGGCACGGCGAAGCGAGCGAGCAGTTCGACCCAACCGACAGGTCCGTGGCCGTGGAGCGGGTCACATCGAGCGGCGTGTTGGCGGCTCCACCCCCAGACCCGCCACCGCCGCCGACGGTAGCCGGAACCCACTCCGACGTTGCCGCGCTCCAGGCCAGGACCTGCCCGTCGGTCGGAGCCACGGATGACACAGACCTCCCCCGAATCCTGGCTACCGTGGTGCTCCCCAGATCCCCCGTGACATCCCCAGCCGCGGTGTGACTGTGCGACGCCGCCGCCTTGCTGTTCAACTGCGCCTGGATTGGCGAGGTCACCCCGTCCAGGTAGCTGAACTCGGTATTGTCCACCGCGCCTGAGCCGATCTTGGTCGCGTTCACCCCGGAACCGATCTGGGAATCGGCGACCGTGCCCGAGATCTGCGCAAACGAGTAGTCTCCCGTCTGGGCCGTCACTGCCCCGGTGCGGCCAAAGACGCTTGTGACGGCGCCGCCGGAGGAAACCGTCGCCGGCCGCCATTCCGAACCGGCTGCGTTCCAGATCAGTGCCTGCCCATCCGAGGGAGCGGCAGAAGATACGTTCCTCCCCTGAATCCGCACGACAGTCGTGCTGGCCAGATCCCCGGCCACGTCCCCCGCCGCCGTGTGGGTATGGCTTGCCGCCGCCTTGCTGTTCAACTGCGCCTGGATCGGCGAGGTCACCCCGTCCAGGTAGCTGAACTCGGTGTTATCCACCGTCCCGGAGCCGATTTTCGCCGCATCCACACCGGCGCCGATCTGCGTATTGCTCACCAGTCCCAGAATCTGCGAGAAGGAGTAATCCCCCGCCTGCGCCGTCACGTGCCCCGTGCGGCCGAACACGCTCAGAACGGGGCTGCCGCCTCCGCCCGCCCCTTGTTGCACCCAGCTTCCCGCCACGCATCCATACAGATTGCCCCCGGCGGGAGCATCCGTCTTGAAGAACATCTCCCCGTCGGCACAACTGGCCGGAAGCGTCGTTCCGGTTCGAAACGGCCGTACCGAAGAGAATCCGGAAAAGTCGGCCTCCTTGCCCTGATCCTTCAGGCTCACCCGCGTCTGCCCGATCACCGTCTGGGCCGCGAGCAGGCACACACTCAACACGCCCCGCGAGCGCATAGCAACCACGCATTTTCAGCCTACCCTCCACGAGACGGTTGTCCGCACCGGCATGCACCCGCAGGCTTTTGAAAGCTGGGGAGTTTTCCAAGGAATATTGCTGTGATCGCCACTTCGCGGGCCTCGCAATTCCAGCCCGTTGATGCCCTCGAGCGCCGCGCTGCGGTGCACGCCGGTCGGCTCCCCCGGCCGCCGACAAGATATAAAAAGATCCATTTATCCTATTAGCACCCAGACATAAACCCCGCCCGCGGTGATGATCAACCGACTCCCTGCACCGCCCCAGCCGCCCTGCTCCCTCAGTTGCGCGCGTGCCGCAGCTCCCGCTCCACCCGGCGCGTGGCCCGCTCGCTGATCAGCTCGGCCACCTTGCCGAGCAGCTCCGGCAGATCCTCCGACTTGATCAGCACCGCCTGGTTGCCCCTGGCGTTTCGCTTGCCCGGCTTGCGCGTCCGCCGGTAGGTCGTGATCAAAGCCGTCGCAGGCTTGTAGTCCATCATGCGGGCATGTGCCAGCACCTTCAGGCCGGCCTTCGGGGATTCCATGCGCAGGTCCGTCAGCACCAGCTCGTACTCTCCCGCCTCCATCAGACTGATCGCCTCCGCCGCCGAGGCCGCCGCATCAACGTGATAGCCGCCCGCCTCCAGCACCGTCTGCAGCGTCAGCCTCGAGGTCGGATCATCGTCTACGAGCAACACCCGGGCGAGTTCCAGTGCACCCCGCCTGCTCGCTTGGGGGGACTTCACCATGAAACACAGTGTCCTTTCTCGACACACCCAATATAACCCGAAACGGCCCGTTTCCATCCCGTGATGTTTGAAAAGGATTTTTACTACGGTTGTAGAAACCGTCGGCCCTTCCACTAGAACGGACAACGATCACCGCGGTAAAGAGATCGCAGCCCCCTCCGCTTGCTCGCCCGCCTCGGCCGCCCCCTCGCTCCCAAACACCCGCGCGAAAATCCGGTCCACGTTGCGCAACTGCCGCTCGAGCGAAAACGCCGCCGCAACCTGCTCCGGCGTCAGCACCGCCCGGATCTCCGGGTCATTCTCCACCGCGGAGCGAAAATCCCCGTCTTCCTCCCAGGCCTTCATCGCATGGCGCTGCACGATGCGGTACGCTTTCTCCCGCAGCATCCCCGCTGCCGCCAGATCCAGCAGCAGCTGGCCCGAGAAGATCAGCCCGCGCGTCAACTCCACGTTCCGGCGCATCCGCTCCGGATAGACGCGCATACCCTCCACAAGCCAAGTCGTCTTCGCCAGCAGGTAGTCGCACAGAATGCACGAATCCGCCAGAATCACCCTCTCCACCGAGGAGTGGGAAATGTCTCGCTCATGCCACAGCGCAATGTTCTCAAACGCCGCCTGAACATTGGAGCGCACCACGCGCGCCAGCCCGCAAATCTGCTCGCTCGTCACCGGATTGCGCTTGTGCGGCATCGCCGAGCTCCCTTTCTGCCCCTCGGTGAACGGCTCCTCCGCCTCCCGCACCTCGGTGCGCTGCAGATGCCGCACCTCGAGGGCGATCTTCTCGCACGTGGCGCCGATCAGAGCCAGCACCGACAGGAAATACGCATGCCGGTCCCGGGAAATCACCTGGGAGGAGACCGGCGCGGCCCGCAGCCCCAGGCGCGCGCAAATCGCCTCCTCCGCTTCCGGACTCAGGTGCGCCAGCGTGCCCACCGCCCCCGACAGCTTCCCCACCGCCATCTCCTCGCAGGCGGCCCGCAGCCGCACCTGCTGCCGCCTCACCTCGTCATACCACAGGGCCAGCTTGAGCCCGAACGTAATCGGCTCGGCGTGCACCCCGTGCGTGCGCCCTACCTGCACCGCGTGCCGGAACTCAAAAGCGCGCCGCCGCAGCGCCGCCCGCAACCCCTCCAGACCTTCCAGCAAAAGCTGCCCCGCCTGCCGCACCTGCAGGGCCTGGGCCGTATCCACTACGTCGTTGGAGGTCAGCCCGTAATGCAGCCACCGCGAGGCCTCCGCATGCCCCGCCGCAGCCATGCTCTCCGCTACAGCTGTAGTAAAGGCTACGACGTCGTGCTTCACCTCCCGCTCGATCGCCTGGATCCGCCCCACGTCCACGCGCGCGTGTTCCCGCAGCAGCCGCGCCGCTTCCTGCGGGATCTCGCCCCGCTCGGCCAGTACCTCCGCCGCCGTCAGCTCCACCTCCAGCCACGTGCGGAACTTGTTCTCCTCACTCCAGATACGGCCCATCTCCGGCCGCGTGTAACGCGCAATCATTCCCAGGATGACCCCCGGATCACAGTGTGAATACTTCCGTCTGGTGGCGGGGCGCGGCGACGACCAGGCGCGGAGAAAGCGCTCTGCGTCCGAGCGCCTGCAGCGCACCGATGCGCACCAGCTCCGGATGATTGTTGTTCTCGCTCAGATGCCCCAGCACCAGCAGGGAAACCGACCGGTCCAGATCGTCGCGGATGAACTCGCAAACCAGGTCATTGGACAGGTGCCCCTTGCGACTCATCACCCGCTGCTTGACCGACCACGGGTACGGCCCCACCTTCAGCATCTCCAGATCGTGATTCGATTCCAGCACCAGCAGATCCGTCCCCCGCAGGTGATGCTTCACCGACTCCGGGATGTAGCCCAGATCCGTAACCACCCCGATCTTGACCCCGCAGGCCGAAAACGTGAAGCCCACCGGATCGGCGGCGTCATGCGGCAGCGTAAAACTCCGGACCTCGATGTCCCCGATCGCAAACCGGCTCCCCGCCTGGAACGTCACAATCGAGGGCTCCGCCTCGCCCCATTCGATCGCCGGAGCCGTCAGCTGCGACAAATACACCGGAGCTTTGACTGCCCGCAGCAGCACCGGCAGACCCGACACATGGTCGCTGTGCTCATGGCTGATCAGAATCGCGTCCAGCGACTCCGGCCTTTCCCCGATCGCCTCCAGCCGGCTCGCGATCTCGCGGCGGCTCAGCCCGGCGTCCACCAGAATCCGCGTGCTCCGCGTGGCGAGGAACGTGCAGTTGCCCGAACTTCCGCTGGCCAGAACGCAAAGCTTGACGATGAGCGCCTCCTGAAGTTCCGTTGTAACACACGAGCCGCGCCCGAAGAAGACGAGCTCATTCCTTCGCCGTGGAGTGCCGCTTGCGCCGCCTGCCCGCGAAAGCCGCCCTCTCAGAGCGGAATGTTTCCGTGCTTCTTCCGCGGCATGGTGTCCACCTTGTTTTCCAGCATGCGCAGCGCGCGGATCACCTTCGGGCGCGTCTCGTGAGGTTCGATCACATCGTCCACGAAACCGCGCTCGGCCGCGATGAAGGGATTCGCGAAACGTTCCCGGAATTCGGCGATCTTCTGCCGCCGCACCGCCTCCCGGTCCTCGGCCGCCGCCAGTTCCCTCCGGTAGACGATCTCCACTGCACCCTCCGGGCCCATCACCGCGATCTCCGCCGTCGGCCAGGCGTAGTTGATATCGGTGCGCAGGTGCTTGGACCCCATGACACAGTAAGCGCCGCCGTACGCCTTGCGAGTGATCACGGTGATCTTGGGCACCGTCGCCTCCGCGTACGCATACAGCAGCTTGGCGCCGTGGCGAATGATGCCGCCGTACTCCTGATCCGTGCCGGGCAAAAAGCCCGGAACGTCTTCAAAGGTCAGAATCGGGATGTTGAAAGCGTCGCAGAAGCGCACAAAGCGCGCCCCTTTGACCGAAGAGTTGATGTCCAGGCAGCCCGCCAGATGCGCGGGTTGATTGGCCACCACGCCCACCGGCCGCCCGTCCAGCCGCGCAAAGCCCACCACCAGGTTCCGCGCAAAGTGCTCCTGCACCTCGAAGAATTCTCCGTCGTCCACCACCAGCCGGATGACCTCCTTCATGTCGTACGGCAGCGTCGGGTCCTCGGGCACGATCGCATCCAGCCGCGCCTCTTGCCGGTCGGCGGGATCCGAGCACTGCCGTCGTGGCGGATCCTCGCGGTTGTTCTGCGGCAGGTACTCCAGCAGCTGGCGAATCATGCGCAGGCACTCCGCATCGTCCGGCGCGATGAAATGCCCCACCCCGCTGATGGTGTTGTGCGTCACCGGCCCGCCCAGCTTCTCCTTCGTCACATCCTCGTGCGTCACGGTCTTGATGACGTCGGGGCCGGTGACGAACATGTAGCTCGTCCGGTCCACCATGAAGATGAAATCCGTGATGGCCGGCGAGTAAACCGCGCCGCCCGCGCAAGGACCCATAATCGCAGAGATCTGCGGAATCACGCCGCTTGCCAGCGTGTTGCGCAGAAAGATGTCCGCGTAGCCGCCCAGGGACAGCACGCCCTCCTGAATCCGCGCGCCCCCGGAATCGTTCAGCCCGATCACCGGCGCTCCGTTCTTCAGCGCCAGATCCATAATCTTGCAAATCTTCTGGGCGTTGGCCTCGGAAAGCGAGCCTCCGAAAACGGTGAAATCCTGCGCGAAGACATACACCAGGCGGCCGTGAATTTCGCCGTAGCCCGTCACGAAACCGTCCCCGTCAATCACCTGCTCGTCCATGCCGAAATCCCGGCAGCGGTGGCGCACCAGCTTGTCCAGTTCTTCGAAGGTGCCTTCGTCCAGCAGCAGGTCAATCCGCTCCCGGGCCGAAAGCTTTCCCGCTTTGTGCTGTCGTTCGCGGCGTTCCGGCCCGCCGCCGGCTTCGGCGGCGGCGTGGCGCCGGCGCAGTTCTTCCACTCGGTTCATGGACATCACAGTAGCACTACGGTGCCGCGTAGTAACCCCGCCGCGCCACGACCACCGCGCCCGGGTGCCGGCGGCGCGCCTCCGCCGCCAGATCCACTGTGATCCTGCGCAAGGAGCCCGGTGCCGCCTCCGGCGCCCGGTAGTGCAGGCTGTAGCGCGTCCGCAGCCGTTCCATCAGCCGGGCGAATGCCTCGCCGGCCGCCTCCGCCCGCAGCGCCTCTCCCCCTGTTTCCGCAGCCAGGCGGAATACGTCGGAGGGCGTGAAATCCGGATTCAGCGCCACCCCGGCCGGCGGCGGCTGCGGAGGCGCCGCATTTCCGGTCACCGCGGCGCTCAGCACGCAGTCCGCACCCCAGAGCGCCCGCACGACCTCCTCATCCGGCGTCTGATAATTCAGCCCCTCGTTGTCGGTCACGATCAGGATGGCGCGTCTTCCGCGCCCGCCGTGCTCGCGCACGTACGCGGCCGCAGCCAGGATGGAGGCGTTGATCGCCGTGCCGCTTCCGAGATCCGGCGGGCGCACGGCCTCCTGCAGCACCCGCTCGAGCGCCCCGCGGTCTTCGGTGAACTCCAGCGCCGTCGCCGCGCGCCGGGTGAAAAACATCACCCCCACCCGGTCGCCCGGTCGGAGCGGCTGCACCGCGCGCCGCGCCGCCCGCGCCAGCTGTCCCAGATGGCGCCGCATGCTCCCGCTCGCGTCAAGTAGCAGGAGCACATCCAAAGGCTCCGCCTCATGGGCGAAATGAAGAATCCGCTGCGGCACGCCCTCGTCGCGCACGACGAAATCACTCTCGGTGAGCCCCGTCACCGCTCGCCCGTTCTCGGTGACCTGCACGTCCAGGCGCACCACCGCCACTTCGGCCCGGAACACTGTTTCCTGGAGTGCCGCAGTCCACCCCACTGCCAGCAGGCCGGCCAGCGCAAGGCCCACTCGCTTATTATCCGCCTGCGGCGGGAACGGATTACGCCGGCGAAGCCGGAGCGGCCTCCCTGCCGGCGGCCCGCGCCTGTTCCGCCATCCGGCATTCGGCGTGCACCGCCCGCACGGCCTTCTCCAGCCCGTCACGGTGCACCACGATGGCAATCGTCAGCTCGCTCGATCCCTGCGCGATGGCGATGATGTTCACCCGCTCCCGCGAGATCGCCGTAAAGATGCGGCCTGCGATGCCGGGCGTGCCGCGCATGCCCTCGCCCACCACCGCCAGCAACCCGACCTCCTCATCCACTTCGAGCGGATGCACGTAGCCGTGGGCCAGCTCCAGAGCCAGAGCCGCCTCCAGTTCCTTCAATGCCGCCCGCAGCTCTTCCTTGCGGATCAAAAAACAAAAACTCTGCCGGTAGCTCGAACTGGACAGCGCCAGCACCTCGGCATTCGCCCTCGCCAGCGCCTCCAGCGCTCGCGCCATCACCTGGGCTCCGTTCACCGAAGCCCGCGCCGGCTCGATCGCAATCAGGGCCACGTTCGCCATGGACGTCACCGCCCGCGGCCCTCCGGGAACGTGGATCTTCGGCACGATGCGCGTGCCCGGCTTTTCCGGCGCAAAACTGTTCTTGCTCCACACCGGGATCTGCTTTTCGATCAGCGGCGCCAGCGTCCGCGGATGCAGCACCTTGGCGCCGTTGTAGGCCAGCTCCGCCGCCTCGTTGTACGTCACTTCCTCCAGCACCGCCGCCTCCGGCACCAGGCGCGGGTCTGCGGTCAGAATGCCGTCAACGTCCGTCCAGATCCACAGTTCCGCGGCCTCCAGCACGGCCGCCAGAATGGAAGCGGAAAAGTCCGAACCCCCGCGCCCCAGCGTCGTGGGCCGCCCGTCGGTAGTGGCGCCGTTGAATCCGGTGACCACCGGCAGCACGCCGCTTTCGATCCAGGGCAGCACGTTGCGCCGCGCCTTCTCCCGCGTCGGCTCCATGAGCGGCGCGGCGTTGCCGAACACCGCGTCTGTGACGATCACGTCGGCGCCGTTGATCGCCACCGCCCGCACTCCCTGGCTCTCCAGATACGCAGCCATCAGCAGCGCCGACAGTCGCTCGCCCACGGCCAGCGCCTCATCCACGGAACGCGGAGGCCGCTCGCCCAGCATCAGAATTCCGCTGGCAATCCGCTGAAATTCTCCCGTCAGCGAGCGGATGCCCGCCAGCACGGCTTCCTGCTTCTCGGCCGGAAGCAGCTGGTGGCACGTCTCCACGTGGCGGTCCTGGAGCTTCTGCAGATTCGCCTCCATGCCCGCCGCGTCCCCGGCCTCGGCGCGCCTGAGGGTTTCGAGCAGCAGGTCCGTCACCCGCGCCATGGCCGAGACCACGACCAGCACGGGGCGTTTCTGTTTTTCTTCTGTGGCGATGCGCGCCGCCACACGGATCCGCTCGGCCGAGCCCACGCTCGTGCCGCCGAATTTCATCACCAACAAGTTCTTCACGCCCGCTCTCTCCTGATGTCGCTTTCCAAGTCTGCGCTGGCCGCCGCGCGCCGAAACGGCCCCTACGCTTTCCCGTTGGACGTCCGCTCGCGCACCAGCTTGAGGATCGCCTCCTCCACCTGCTCGATACTCATCCGGCTCGAATCAATGTAGACCGCATCCGGCGCCTGGACAAGCGGCGCCTCCGGCCGGCTGCGGTCGCGCTGATCGCGCTCGCCGATCTCCCGCAGCACCTCCTCGGGCGCCGGCGACTGTCCTGCCTGTTGCAGATCGCGCAGCCGCCGCTCCGCGCGCACCGCCGGATCGGCGTCCAGGAAAATCTTGATGTCCGCCTCCGGGAATACCACCGAGCCGATATCCCGCCCTTCCATGACCACGCTCGCGGCGGCCCCGAACGCGCGCTGCTTGTCGAGCAGCGCCCGGCGCACTCCCGGAACCGCCGAGACCTTGGAAGCCGCCTGCGCCACTTCCGCCGTGCGGATCGCCTCCGTGACGTCCTCGCCGTTGAGCCAGACCCGCGAGCCTCCGGGAAACAGCTCGATGCGCGCCTCCCGGGCCAGCTGCTCCAGCCGGTGCGCGTCTCCGAGATCCACCCCCGCCCGCAGCGCCCACAGCGCCACCGCCCGGTACATGGCCCCCGTGTCAATGTAGAGAAACCCGAGCCGGTCCGCCACACGCCTGGCCACCGTGCTCTTGCCCGCACCCGCCGGGCCGTCAATCGCAATGATGATGCGCTTGTTGGCCGCCATGCACCGTTACAATGGGAACGCGGAAATGAACGCGCGTGAATTCGACCGCCTTGTCGAGGAGGCCCTGCGCAGGATCCCCGCGCGGTTCCGCCGCAGGCTCCAGAATGTAGCCTTCGTGGTCGAACCCGAGCCTCCCACCCCGGGCCTGCTCGGGCTCTACGAGGGCCGGCCGCTCACCCATCGCAGCGTGAGTGATTCCTTCACCCTGCCCGACCGCATCACCATCTTCCAGGGTCCCCACGAGCGCCTGGCCCGCGACCGCGCTCACCTCGCAAAGCTGGTCGAAGATACAGTATGGCACGAGGTGGCCCACTACTTCGGTCTGGACGAACGCCGCGTCCGCCGCGCCGAACGTCGCCGCACCGCCGCCCGCCGCCGGCGGCAAATCTGAATTCCGCTTTTCATTGGCCGTCCAGCACGACCCGCCACGAACGAGCCTCAGGGTTCAAGCTTAGCCCCGCAGTTCTTGCGTTCAATCGGACATGGCTTGCCGCGGAACCGCACTCGCCTACGACCCAGCTTTAGAAGTTGCGCCCTGTATTTGACGCCCCCGTGCACGAGCACGGCTCGGAAAGATTGCAGTCCCGTTACCGGAGCGATCCGCTCAATCTCCCTTGCGCCTGCCTGAAGCTGCTTGTGCACCTCCTCCGGCTTCCATGCTCGTCCCTCTTTAATCTCCACCGCTGCCGAGCCTAACCCATCGTCGGACCCCCAAAAAACGAAGAAGTCACAAATCGAACCCTGGACACTCTCCATTTTCCTGTACTGTTCGGCATTCAGGATTGTACACGGATTTGAGAGTGAGCTCACAAGTAACTGACAGCTTCCGGCACAGCACTTGTTCGCGATCGCCGAGGAGTACTTTTCCCGGAGAACACTATGGAAACTCATTGAAACTTCGAATACCTGCGCTCTAAGTCAACCGTCTCATCGTACAGCTCTTCGGCAACCCGCACGAACTCATCCTGCGGGATCCCCTCCGTCTCTGTCACTTTCAGCTCCTCCGCCGTGCTGCCCTCTCTTCGGGACCTGGCCTTGAATAAATACACACTCACTTCCTGCGACTTCAAAGCTTCGTGGCCGCCGGATCTAACCTTTTGCTTGGGAAGAGACGCCCTGGATTTCTGAACCAGATTGCTGAACTTATGCAGCAGATAATCACTGTGAGTTGTGACAACTACCATTACTTCGCGACGCACGAGCCTCGCCACCGCTCGGGCCAGGGAAAGTTGATGGTCGGGATGAAGGTGAGCTTCAGGTTCTTCGATGATCACGAGATCTTTAGGACGGACCACATAGCGCAGGAATAGGACGATAGGCGCAATTTCGGACACCATTGACGAGGTTCGGTGCAGCGGAAGTTTTAGGCCGTTTTGCTTGTAATGAAACTCCGGGTACGGCAGCTCGGGGTCCGCGCGCTCGATGTCGATTTCTCCGCCGCAGACCTCGTTCTCAAGAAACTCGGCGACATCCGTCACCGAACCTTGCCTGCGTTCTGGTCCGATCTCCAACAACCTCCCTAAGAAATCGGCCACTACGCCGGACAGTCGCGGAATCTCAAACGACTCAATTCCGATTCGGGGCAGCTGCCGGATCGCGAAACTGGCCAGCGCTTTGTGACCATGGAGGATGCCCGAGCGCGCAGCCGGGAGATAGTGAACGGATTCCCTTCGCACCCTCGCGTATGGTCGCCAGAAACCCCACAGCCGCACAGGATGGTAAAACCACGACTCGGACGGTCCCGCACGCTTGAGATCCAGCTGTTGATCCCACTGTTTCTCGGACAGCCGCAACTGCCCGTTCTCGAGTACGAGGCATGCCCGGAACAAAGGAGAATCCTGACTCAGTTGGATAGAAAATGAACGTGCACCAGCGCGCAGCAGATCCCCGACACTGGCTCCGAAACACCTTTCCAGTTCACGATGAGCCTCCGTGCCAAAGCTTTCGAAAGACTCCTCGACGGCCGCCTCCACGGCTTGCCGCAACTTGGCAGGTAGTTCCGACAGCGATATCGCCCTTTTGTTCCTAAGCGACTCAGCCAGCACCGATTCCAACTCTTCATTGGTCTGTGCCCGTGAGTACAACCATTCCGCATACCACGGAAAACTCAGGAACAACCCTCTGAGCGCATACGCAAGCTGCGCCATGTAGGACTTTCCCGTATTGTTGGCTCCGATGAAGATGGTGAGAGGGCGAAACTTGACCCGGGCTTCCTTGATCGGCCCGAAATCGGTGACTTTAAGCTCCCACACACTCCCTCCTCCTCGAGCGTGACTCGAGCCTTCGCGCTTCCGGACAGGAATGGCTACAGTTCCTCTACGCCACCACCGGCTCCGGGATGCCCAGCTTGGCGTACCAGGGCTTGGCCGCACGGATGGCGTCGTTGACCGCGTTGATGTTGCGCACCCCGTCCTTGGCCAGCCAGTCCTCCAGCGCCTTGACGCCCTTCTGCGCATACACCGGAATGCCGTCCTTCCACGTCGCCCGGCCGCACAGCACCCCGGAGAAATCCACCCCCGCCTCCGCCGCCAGATGCAGCGACTCCACAAACTGCTGGTTGCTCACACCCGCGCTCAAATAAATGAATGGCTTCGATGCGGCCGCCGCCGCCCGGCGGTAATGTTCGAGCGCTTCCGCCTTCGAGTACGCCTTCTGCCCTTTGTACACGGCCGTGCCTTCGACGTATTCCGTGTTCACCGGAATCTCCACCTTCAGCACGTCCACGTGGTAGTGCGGCTTGGAAAACTCTTCCATGCTGCGCGCCACCACCTCCGGCTTGATCTTCGCGTACTCGAAGCTCTTCTCATCGCCGCCCTTCGGGTCGTAGCCGACAAATTCCAGGAAGAAGGGGATCTCGTAAGCCAGGCACTCCGCACCCACGCGCTCCACAAAGGCGTGCTTGATGTCGTTGATGCGCGAGTCTTCAAACGGCGTGTAGTACATCAGGATCTTGACGGCATTGGCGCCCCAGTCGGCGATGCGCTTCACGGAGACGTGCGGCAGCAGGTCCGGCAGCCGCCCCGGCTGGGTGTTGTCATAGCCGCTCTTCTCGTAGGCCAGCAGCAGGCCGCAGTTCTTCGCCCGGACCTTGGCCGCCTCCAGCCCGAACTCCGGGTCGAGCAGGATGGCGCTGGCATAGGGCGTCAGCACCTTCGCCACCGCCGTCTTGAATTCCGCCATCATCTCGGGCGTGACTTCCTTCTTGTCAATGCCCTTGGCGGCGGCGATGGACTTCTGCAGGCTGCCGCGCTGATCCATGGCCGCGGCGGCAATGATCCCGTTGCCGGTCGCCAGGGCCTTCATGTGCCGGATTTTGCCTTCGGAAAGTTTCATACAGGACTCCTTATAAGTTCAGTGGATTTTAACCTCCAGTATAGCGCGCGCCCCCCGGCCTACCGCCGCAGTTCCACCGCCGCCGGCGCCGGCCTGCGGCCGATCCACTTCTCCGCCCTCCGGTGCCAGGCACGGGCCCGCGCCGCATCGCGCAGAATCTGCGCGCGCAAAGCTTCGGCGCTCTCAAATTTGCGCTCTTCGCGCAGGCGCCGGAGGAACTCCACCCGGACCCGCCGCGGCGGATCCCCTTCGAGCCCGTCCAGCAGAAAGCTCTCCACCGTCAGATCCGTGCCCCCAAACGTGGGGCGGTAGCCGACGTTCGTCACCGACGGCCAGCTTGCGCCGGTTTCCACATCCGCCGTGCGCGTCACGTACACGCCCGTGGCAGGCAACACCTCTCCTTCCGGTCGCATGTTCAGCGTCGGCACCGTCTTGGCCGCGCCGATGCCGCGCCCGGCAACCACCGGACCCTCGAGAAAATGCGGCCGCTCCAGCAGGCGCGCCGCCAGCCCCACCTGTCCGGCTTCGATCAGGCGGCGGATCTCGCTGCTCGAAATCAGCCGTCCCCGCAGCTCGACCGGCGGAACGATCTCCGTCTCGAAGCCGTACCGCTCGCCGAGCGCCCGCAGCACCTCCACATTGCCCGCCTGCCGGTGGCCGAAGCGGAAATTGCTTCCCACCAGAACAGCCCGCGCATCCAGGCGCCCGCGCAGGATGCGGCACGCAAACTCCTCCGGAGACAGGCGCGCCAACTCCGGCCCGAAGGGCAGCACCAGGACTTCCTCGATGCCCTCCTCCGCCATCAGATGGCAACGCTGCTCCGGAGTGGTCAGCAGCCGCGGCGCGCGCTCCGGCGCGACGATGGTGGCCGGGTGGGGATCAAAAGTCAGCGCCGCCGCCTTCCAGCCCCGCCTCCGCGCCAGTTCCGCGACGCGCCGCAGAATCCGCCGGTGCCCCGCATGCACGCCGTCGAAGTTTCCGATGCTCAGCGCACACGGACCGAAGGGCTCCGTGAGTTCCTCCAGGCTCCGCCAGATGCGCACCCCCGGCAACGCTCACTCCTCCTCGACTGCAATCTCCAGTCCGTCGTAGGCCAGATACACGCCGGGCGGCAGTTCCCGCTGGGTGGCTTCGTGCGGGAGATCGTGACAGATGTGCGTGAAGTAGGCCCGCGCGGGCCGCAGCCGCTCGACATAGCCGAGCGAGCGTTCCAGCGTCGAGTGCGTCGGATGCGGCCGGCGCCGCAACGCATCCAGAAACAGCACCTCCAGACCGTAGAGCTTCTCGAGCGACTCCTCGGGGATCTCGCTGTGATCGGTCAGATACGCCGCCCGCCCGAACCGGAAGCCGTACACCGTCGAGCGGCCGTGCAACACCGGCACGGGCGTGAACTGGCGCCCGAATAACTCGAACGGCGACCCGTCGAGCGGGCGCAATTCCAGCCGCGGCACCTGAGATTCGCGCTCCCCTGCATCGAAGATGTAATCAAAGCGGCGGCGGATCGCCGCGATCGTCTCCTCCGATCCGTAGGCCGGAATGCTGCCCTTCTGGCGGAAGTTGAACGGGCGCACATCGTCCAGCCCCATGATGTGGTCCGCATGGGCGTGCGTGAACAGGATCGCGTCCAGCCGCTCCAGGCCGGCCCGCAGCGCCTGCAGGCGAAAGTCCGGCGTCGTGTCAATCAGCACGCACCGCTCGGCGTAGCGGAGCAGCACCGAGGGCCGGAGGCGCTTGTCGCGGGGATCATCGGAGCGGCATACCGGACACCCGCACCCGACCGTGGGAACGCCGACGCTCGTCCCGGACCCGAGCACCGTGATGCGCAGCAACCCCATCCCGGACGGCACTCAGCCTTGCTGCTTGCGGCTCGCTTCCAGAGCCTGCACGTAACGGAAGCGCAACTCCGTCACCGAGTTGTCCAGCAGCCGCTGCTCTTCCAGCGTCAGGTTGCCCCGGGTCTTCTCCTGCAGCATCGCCATCACGTCAATGGTGTGGCGCGCCGCCTGGAAGTTCGGCTTCGGGCGGTCCTTTTCGTCGCCGGCCGCCAGCAAACCCAGGTGCATCTCCGCCTGCAGGCGCAGCGACAGCGTGAGCCATTCAAAGGTGGCGGGAGGCAGCGGGGTGGCCGGTTCGGACCCCTCTTCCTGAACCTTCTCCTCGGCGTCGCTCATCCTGCACACTCATTGTAGCGCGCCCGGCGCCACGGCTTGACGCGGGCTCCGGCGCTGTGTAATTATTCATTTCAATGAATAAAGATTCGGCCGCGGCGCGCCGCGCCCACGCTCTGCCGGCGCGCACCGCCGTGTGGAAACTGTCCGGCCGCGACCTGACGGGCGACCTCGATCTCGACACCCGCGAGCTCGCCTACCTGCTCGATCTGGCCGCGCGGGTCAAGCGCGATCCGGCTCCCTTCGCCGCCGCGCTCTCCGGCCGGTATCTGAGTCTCCTGTTTGAAAAACCTTCGCTCCGCACTCGCCTCACCTTCGAGCTGGCCATCAAACAGCTGGGCGGCGACGCCGTGCTCACCACCGGGCCGATCGGCGACCGCGAACCTCTCAAGGACGTGGCGCGCAATCTGGACCGCTGGACCAACGCCATCGTGGCGCGCACCTTCTCGCAGGCCACCATCGAAGAACTGGCCCGCTGGGCCCGCGTGCCGGTCATCAACGCCTTGAGCGATCTCTATCACCCCTGCCAGGCGCTGGCCGACATGCTGACCCTCAAGGAACACTTCGGCGGGCTCGAAGGGCTCCGGCTGGCCTTCGTCGGCGACGGCAACAACGTCGCCCATTCGCTGCTGCTCACCGGCGCGCGCCTCGGCGTCCACGTGGCGGTGGCCACGCCGCCCGGCTACGAGCCGTCTCCGGAGATCGTGGAGCAGGCCCGCCGGCACGCCGCTCCCGGAGTCCGCATCGCCGTCACCCACGATCCGGCGGAGGCGGTCCGCGACGCCGACGCCGTCTACACCGACGTTTGGACCAGCATGGGCCAGGAGGCGCAGGCCGAAGCGCGGCGGCGCCACTTCCGTCCCTATCAGGTGGACGAGGCTCTGTTTTCCCGCGCCAAGCCCTCGGCGGTGTTCATGCATTGCCTGCCCTCCAAGCGCGGCGAGGAGGTCACCGATGCGGTCATCGAATCGGAACGCTCCGTCGTCTTCGACCAGGCCGAAAACCGGTTGCATGCTCAGAAAGCGCTCCTGCTTATGCTTCTCTAAGAAGGCGCGCCGTGCGCGCTACAATGCGACTTATGACCAAACCTAAGAAAGTTGCGCTCGCTTATTCCGGCGGGCTGGATACTTCCATAATTATTCCGTGGCTTAAGGAAAATTACGGCTGCGAGGTCGTGGCCGTGTGCGGCAACATCGGCCAGGGAGACGAAGAGCTGGCCGGCCTGGAGGAAAAGGCGCGCAAGACCGGCGCTTCGGAAGTCTACGTCGAGGATCTGCGCGAGGAATTCGTCTCGGAATACCTCTGGCGGCTGGTCCGCGCCGGCGCGGTCTACGAGCACAAGTATCTGCTCGGCACCTCCATCGCCCGCCCGCTGCTGGCCAAGAAGCAGGTGGAGGTGGCCCGGCGCACGGGCTGTGACGCGCTGGCTCACGGCTGCACCGGCAAGGGCAACGATCAGGTGCGCTTCGAGCTGACCTACAAGGCGCTGGCTCCCGAACTTCCCGTGATCGCGCCGTGGCGCCAGTGGGAGATCCGCTCCCGCGAAGATGCTCTCGAATACGCCGCCCGGCACGGGGTGCCGGTGGCGGCCACGGCCGCGAAAATCTACAGCCGCGACCGCAATCTTTGGCACATCTCCCACGAAGGCGGGGCGCTGGAGGATCCCCGAAATCCGGCCCCCGAGGACGTGTGGATGCTCACGCGCAGCCCGAAGGACGCTCCCAACACCCCCGCCGAGGTGACCATCGGCTTCCGCCAGGGCATGCCCGTTTCCGTCAACGGGCAGCACTACATGTCCGGCGTCTTGCTGCTCGAAATGCTCAACCGCCTCGGCGGCGAGCACGGCGTGGGGCGGGTGGATCTGGTCGAGAACCGCTTCGTGGGTATGAAGTCGCGCGGCTGCTATGAAACTCCCGGCGGGACGCTGATCCTGGCGGCGCACCGCGAACTGGAAGCGCTGACGCTCGACCGCACGACGCTCCACTATAAACAGAAGCTCGCCCTCGACTACGCCGAGCTGGTCTACAACGGCTTCTGGTTCACTCCGCTGCGCGAGGCGCTCGACGCCTTCTTTGAAACCGTCAGCCGCCCGGTGACAGGCGAAGTGACGTTGCGACTGTACAAAGGCAACGTGGAGCCCGTTTCCCGCTCTTCGCCTCATTCGCTGTATTCCCTCGACATCGCCAGTTTCACCATGGGCGCGGGATACGACCAGAAGGACGCCGAGGGGTTCATCAACCTCATCGGGCTGCCGATCCGCCTCCGGGCGGCTCTCGAGCGGAACACATGAAGCTCTGGGGCGGGCGGTTCGAGCGCGGGCCTTCGGAGACGTTCGAGCGGTTCTCCGAATCGCTCCGCTTTGACCGGCGCCTGCTCGAGGCGGACGTTCAGGGATCGAAGGCCTGGGCTCAGGCGCTGGAGCGGGCGGGGATTCTCACGGCCGCCGAGCGCGAAACGCTCCTGCGCGCCCTGGACGAGATCGCCGAGGAGGGCCGCGAACCGGCGTTTTTCCAGGGAGCCGCCGACGAAGACGTACACACGCTCGTAATCCGCAAGCTCAAAGAGAAAGTCGGAGAGCTTGCCGCCAAAATGCATACGGGCCGCAGCCGCAACGAGCAGGTCTCCCTCGACACGCGCCTGTGGCTGCGGGAGCAGATCCGCGCCCATCAGAGCCGCCTGGCCGACCTGATGGAGAGCCTGCTCGAGCTGGCGCAGCGGTATCCGGATGCGGTGCTGCCGGGCTTCACCCACCTGCGCCGCGCCCAGCCGGTGCTCTGGCCGCACTACCTGCTGGCGTATTTCGAGATGTTCCATCGCGACTGGCGGCGCCTGGAAGCGGCGCGCCGGGCGGCAAACGTGTTGCCGCTCGGTTCCGGGGCCCTGGCGGGGAGCGGCCTGGCCGTTGACCGCGCCCAGATCGCTTTGGACCTGGGATTCGACGAGCTCACGCGCAACAGCATGGATGCCGCGGCCGACCGCGACTTCGTCCTGGACTTTCTGCATGCCGCCTCGCTCCTGATGCTGCACCTGAGCCGGCTGGCCGAGGACTGGATCTTGTACTCGAGCGAAGAATTCGGCTGGCTCGAGCTGGCCGACGAAGTAACCAGCGGGTCCAGTTTGATGCCGCATAAAAAAAACCCCGATGCACTCGAATTGATCCGAGGAAAGTGCGGGCGCGTTTTCGGAAGTTACACCTCAGTGTTTGTTACCATGAAAGGTCTTCCGATGACTTACAACCGGGATATGCAGGAGGACAAAGAACGTTTGTTCGACGCCTCCGATACCCTGGGCGATTGTCTGGAGATGGCGCGCGCGGTCATGGGATCGGCCCGGCTGAATCCCGAAAAGACGGCGCAGGCCGCCGCCGCAAGCTGGGTGGTGGCCACGGATCTGGCCGAAGCTCTGGCGCGCTCCGGCGTGCCCTTCGAGCATGCCCACCAGCTCGTCGGTAAGCTGGTTCTCGAGAGCGTGCGCAGCGGCAAACAACCGGCGGACTGGACGCCGGAGGCGCTGGCGGCCTTCGCCCCGGAGTTTACGCCCGACATGGCCCGCTGGCTGCGCCCGGAGGAAGGCATGAAGACGCGCGAGATTCCGGGAGGGACGGGGCCCAAGGCGGTGGCGGCGGCCCTGGAAGAAGCCGCGCGCCGGCTGGCGGAGCTACGCCCATGACCAAGAGTTACCGGCACGGCCAGATCCTGAAACTGATCCGCTCCAAGAATATCCACACGCAGGAGGAGCTTGCGCGGGAGCTCAACCGCCTGGGCATCCGCACCACGCAAGTGACGCTGTCGCGGGACATCCGCGAACTCGGCCTGGCCAAGACGCCCGACGGCTACCGGCAGATCGCGCTCGAGCCCGGCCGGCCGTCGCTGGCGACCATTGCGCCGGAGTTTCTTCAGGACGTGCGGATCGCGCAAAATCTGGTGGTGCTGAAGACGTCGCCCGCCAACGCAGCGCCGCTGGCCGCCGCCATCGACCAGGAAAACTGGCCCGAAGTGGTGGGGACCATCGCCGGAGACGACACGGTGCTGGTGATCAGCCCCGACAATCATGCAGCGGAAGCGGTGCGCAAGAGAATGATGCGCTACCTGGCGGTGCTGGGTTAGCCGGAACGAGGAGAGATCATGTCGTACAGCCGCAGAAGGTGGTTGAAACGGGCGGCGCTCGCTGCGGCGCCCGTCCTGCTGCGCTCGCAGGCGCCCTCCGACGAGCTGCGGGTGGCTTTCGTCGGAGTGGGCAACCGAGGATCGTATCTGCTGGCGAACATGCTGAAGCTGGCCGGGGTGCGCGTGGTGGCGGTCTGCGATCTGGACGAGGAGCGGGCCCGCCGCGCCGCCGCGCGCGTCGCCGAGGCCGGCGGTTCGGCGCGGGTGTGGACGGATTTCCGCAAGATGCTCGATGAGCAGAAGGAGATTGACGCGGTGGTGCAGGCGGTGCCCGACTGGGCGCATAAGGACGTCAATCTCGCCATTCTGGAGGTCGGCAAGCACCTGTACGCGGAAAAGCCGCTGGCGCTCACTGTGGAAGACTGCAAGCTGACGGTGGCGGCGGCGCGGAACGCCAAGGGGATCATGCAGGTGGGCTTCCAGCTCCGGCACGATCCCCACCGCAACGCCGCGGTGAAGTTCATCCACAGCGGCGGCCTCGGGCGCGTACTGATGTGCCACGGTATGCGCCACGGCGGGGACCTGCCGCGCGACATCCCCTGGTATTTCGACAAGACCAAGAGCGGGGACATTCTGATTGACCAGGGCATTCATATCCTCGACCTGTTCACCTGGGCGATCGGAGCCCATCCGGTGCGGGCCATGGGCTCGGGCGGAACGAACCTCTTCGTCAACGAGCCCCCGGGCCGCACGGTGATGGACAACTACAGTCTGATCTTCGAATACCCGGGTGGCGAGCGCGTGAATTTCAGCCATCATTACTTTGACCCGCCGGGCTTCACAGGAATCCAGGAACGCGTGTTCGGCTCCGAAGGGGCGATCGACCTGATCCGGGCGAGCTGGCAGCCGCGCGGCAAGCGCCAGCCGCCGGTCGCGCTCGAGGTGCCGGAGGCGGGCCGCGATGCGACGTGGTTGGCGCTGGCGGCCTTCGTAGATGCGGTCAAGAATCGCCGCCCGCCGCTCACGAACGTGGATGCGGCTTTTGTGGCGACGGTGCAGGCGATTCTCGGCACGCGGGCGATCCATGAGAAGCGCATCGTGAGCTGGGAGGAAGTCGCGGGACCGGCCTAGCCCCAGTTTCCGGCGCAGGTTTCCTTCCAAGCGGGCCGGCGGGCGCTGTGTTACGCTGGAGCGTTTGGCATCCGGACGGTGATGGCGGCCACCCGTGTAAAGACCCAGCTGATGAGCGCCTCGGAGATGGACCGCACGCTGGTGCGGCTGGCGCACGAGATTCTGGAGAAGACGGGCGATCTGGACCGGCTGGCGTTTGTGGGCATCCGGCGCCGCGGCGTGCCGCTGGCCGAGCGTCTGGCGGCCAAGATCGAGGCGATCGAAGGGCGCAAGATCCCGGTGGGAACGCTGGACATCACGCTGTACCGGGACGATCTGTCCACGGTGGCCGACCGGCCGGTGGTGAGCGGCACCCAGATCCCGTTTCCCGTAACGGGCAAGGACATCGTTCTGATGGACGATGTGCTGTACACGGGGCGCACGGTGCGGGCGGCGCTGGACGCGCTGTTCGATCAGGGGCGGCCGGCGCGGGTGCAGCTGCTGGTTCTGATTGACCGGGGGCACCGGGAGCTTCCGATCGAAGCCCGGTACGTGGGCCGTTACGTGCAGACCACCGACAACGAAATCATCGAGGTCAAGTTTCAGGAGGTGGACGGCACGGAAAAGGTGCTTCTGGTCGAGCGCGTGGAGGAATGAGCCATGGCCGCGGGGCTGCTGGGCATCGAGGAGCTGAGCCGGGAAGAGATCGAAGCCATTCTGGAGCGGGCCAAGGATTTTCAGCCGGTGCAGAACCAGACGTTCAAGCGGCTGGACATTCTGCGCGGCAAGATGATCGTGAACCTGTTTTACGAGGCTTCGACGCGGACGCGCACCAGTTTTGAGATCGCGGCCAAACGGCTGGGGGCGGACGCGATCTCGATCACGGCGGCGGGTTCGAGCGTGGCCAAGGGCGAGTCGCTGGTGGACACGTTGAACACGCTGGCGGCGATGCGCCCGAGTGCGATCGTGATGCGGCACTGGGCCTCGGGGGCGCCGCACTTTCTGGCACGCCATCTGCCGATTCCGATCATCAACGCGGGCGACGGCACGCACGAACACCCGACGCAGGCCCTGCTGGACGCGCGCACGATTCTGGACTGCCGGGGGACGCTGGAGGGCCTGCGGGTGGCGATCATCGGCGACATCGCGCACAGCCGGGTGGCGCGTTCCAACATTCACCTGCTTTCGAAATTCGGGGCGCGGATCGTGCTGTGCGGGCCGGCGTCGCTGGCGCCTCCGGAGCTGGCCCGGATCGCCCCGGGCGTGGAGATCACCTACGACATGAGCGAGGCCATCCGCGACGCGGACGTGATCATGATGCTGCGGGTGCAGCTGGAGCGGCAGCATGAAGCGGCGTTCCCGGCGGGGGAATACTTTCAGTTCTACGGGCTGCGGCTGGAGCATCTGGAACTGGCGCGCCCGAACGTGATCGTGATGCATCCGGGGCCGATCAACCGCGGCCGGGAGATCTCCTCGGAGGTGGCCGACTCGCAACGTTCCGTGATCCTCAATCAGGTGGAAAACGGCGTGGCGGTGCGGATGGCGGTGCTGGAGCGGATTCTGTGCCAGTGAGGCGGCTGCTGATCCGCAACGGGCGGGTGGTGGACCCGGCCTCGGGCCGGGACGAGATCGCGGACGTACTGATCGAGGAGGGCCGCATCGCAGGGGTCGGCCCAAACCTGGAAGTTGCGGGGGCGGAGGTGTTCGACGCCACCGGCTGCGTGGTGGCGCCCGGTTTCATAGACCTGCACGTGCACCTGAGGGAGCCGGGGTTCGAGCACGCCGAAACGATCGAGACAGGCTCGCGCGCGGCGGCGGCGGGAGGTTTCACCTCGATCTGCGCCATGCCCAACACGGCGCCGGTGAACGACAATCCCACCGTGACGCGGTACATCATCGAGCGGGCGCGCCGGTTCGCCGTGACCCACGTGTTTCCCATCGGGGCGATCACCAAGGACAGCGCAGGGGAGGAGCTGGCGGCGATCGGTTCGATGAAGGCGGCCGGAGCGGTGGCGATCTCCGACGACGGCCGGCCGGTGATGAACGCGCGGGTGATGCGGAGGGCGATGGAGACGGCACGCTCGTTCGGGCTGCCGGTGATTGACCACTGCGAGGATCTCCATCTGAGCGCCGGGGGCGACATGCACGAGGGGGTGGTTTCGGCGCGGCTGGGGCTGCGCGGGATCCCGTCCTGTTCGGAGGACGTGATGGTGGCGCGGGACATCCTGCTGGCCGAGGTGACGGGAGCGCAGTTCCACGTGGCGCACATCTCTTCGCGGCGGTCGGTGGAGCTGGTGGCGGAGGCCCGGCGACGGGGATTGCCGGTGACGTGCGAAGCGACGCCGCACCACATCGCGCTCACGGATGCGGACATGCCTCCCTACGACAGCAATTACAAGATGAAGCCGCCGCTGCGGACGGCCTGCGACGTGGCGGCGCTGGTCGGAGGGCTGGCCGAGGGGGTGATTGATGCGATCGCCACCGACCACGCGCCGCATCCGGGGAGCGAAAAGATGCAGGAGTTCGAGCAGTGCCCGTTCGGGATCATCGGGCTGGAGACGGCGCTCGCGGTTGCGCTCGAAGTGCTCTACCATACGGGCAAGGTCTCGCTGTTGCGTCTGGTGGAGCTGTTCACGCTGGGGCCGGCACGGATTCTGCACCTCGACCGGGGGCGGCTGGCTGCCGGCGCGCCGGCAGACGTGACGATTTTCGATCCGGAGCGGGTGTGGACCTATGACGTTTCGCGGTCGTTCTCCAAGAGCAGCAACACTCCTTTTCACGGGCGCAGTTTCCGCGGGGGGCCGGTGGCGACGATCGTCGGCGGGCAACTGGTCTGGCACTTCGAGGAGGGGCTGAAGGTCGCGCGCTGAGGCGGGCTCCGGCGCCGGGGGCGGAACCCGAGGCCGGGGCGCGGCGGGGTGCGCGTCAGGAATCACGTGATCCAGGCGGCCGGGGGCCCGGGCCGAGGAAACTGGATCGGTGATCGGAGCCTGGCCGGGACCCGGGGGATCTTCGCGGATGACCGGTGGCTGGGCACACCCGCAAGAGGGGGAGGGGGAATCCCCGCCTTTTTGGCTTTGTTTTGTAATTTTTCTTTTTTGGCGCGGCGGGGAAGGGGGCGGATCGGGAGTCGTGTTTTCAATAGGTTGCGGTTCGTCCGGTTTCAGGGGACGCTGCCGGAGCTGCTCGTAGGCGCGGTACCAGGAGCGTTCGAGGGCGTTCTGATGGCGCATGAGCTTGGTTAAGGCGTTGGGGCCGTTGGCATCACCGCGCAGGGCCAGGACGAAAGGGTCTTGGCGGTCGCGGGCAGATGAGGAGCGGTCCTCGCTGCCGGCCATCTGGTGGAGCAACTCGACAAGGGAGGCGTTGGAGGCCACCTCGGATAGCAGGAGGCGGACCTCCAGGGAGGCCAGGCGGCGCAGGCGCCAGTCGGCCAAAAGCAGGCGGCCGACGAGGAATTCCTCTTCGGGGCCGGCGGGCCGGAAGCGGTCCACGTAGCGGAGGGAGAGGTCCGCAAACAGCCGGGGGTCTTCGCCGGGGAGCAGGAACGTGCGGGAGGTGGCCCCGTGGCGGAGGGCATTGAGGCGCACGGCGGCCTTGCCTTCCGGGGTGCGGGGGCCGGTGGATTTGCGGGCGTTACGGCGATTGGCTTCGGCAGAGGGCATGGGTTAGCTTTTTCACCTCATGGTTTGGGAATTGGGGCGCGCGCGGCGCTCCGGAGCCGCGGGCGGGGCTCCGCGGACAGAGTAAGGGGTGCCGGGGCGGATTCGAGGGAGGGCCATTGACTAAGTGATGCGAATGGAAGAAGTTAGCGGAGGGAAAGGTGGGGTGAATGGGGGGAAGAAGGATGGCGTCTCAGTTGGGTAAGAAGAGGTGGTTTAACAGAAGGGGATTGAAGGCGGGCGGTGTTATTTGAGTGGCGTACACTCGCGTATATAGGTGGATACAATGGGGGCGATACGCGCATGGTGACTGCGAGGCCCGATCTTCCACATCGGGCAGAGAGCGAGGGGGACGTTTGCAGCTCTCAGAAAATGCCGTACCGCCGGTGATGACGGTACGAGGTCCGTTTTCTGGAGCACGAGCCGGAGGGTCCGACGCGGTGGCGCTGGAGGCCGGCGGAGCGGGATTGGGGTGCGCTCTTCCGCGCGCAGAATCGGGTTTGACAACGCCGACGGCGTTTCCGGAGAATACGGTCAGCAGCCTGCGATGACGCCGCAGGATCTCCAACAGATACGAGAAGTCGTTCGCGAAGAAATTGCCCTGGCGGAACAGCGCCTGCGTGCAGAGATCACCGCCGGAGACGCCAGCCTGCGCGAGGAGGTGGCCGCCGGCCTGGGAGGCCTGCGCGAGGAGATCGCCGCCACCGAAAAGCGCCTGCGCGAGGAGATTGCCGCCGGGGACGCCGCCCTGCGCGAAGAGATGGCGGCGATGGAGCAGCGGTTGACGGCGGCCACCGCGGCGAACCTGTCGGATCTGCGCACGGAACTGCTGCAGCAGATCCACCAGGTGCGCAGAGAAGTCGAAAGCAACACGCTGCACCTGGATCGCATTGACACGCGCCTGGCGGCCTTGACGCTGGAAATTTCCGGCATCAGCTAAGGCGCGGGATGCCTCCGAGCGGTTGGATCGCGAGATGCTGGCGACACAGTCGTGCCAGCAACGCACGATTGACGAACTCTCGCGCTCGGTGCGGGACCTTGCGGCCCGCGTGGCCCGGCTGGAAGAAGCGATCCGACACTAGCGACGGCTGGATCGCTCCGCCAAACAAACATCCCTAGAAGCCAGCCCGGCGACCGTGGGTGTTCGCCTCTGTCGCGGCGGCGGCGCGCTCTGAACAAGCGCCGCCAGCGGACTCAGGCCAAAATCTCGTGCACCACGCGGCCGGCGACGTCGGTTAAGCGGAAGTCGCGGCCGGCGTGACGGTACGTCAGCCGGGTATGATCCAGGCCGAGCAGATGCAGGATGGTGGCGTGGAAGTCGTGAATGTGCATCTGGTTGGAGGCCACCTCGATGCCGTACTCGTCGCTTTCCCCGTACACGATGCCGCCTTTGACGCCGCCGCCGGCGAGCCAGGAACTGTAAGCGCGGGCGTGATGCTCGCGACCCTTGGCGTCCGGCTTTTCGTTAAAGGGCGTGCGCCCGAACTCGGTCGTCCAGACGACCAGCGTTTCCTCCAGCATGCCGCGCTGCTTGAGATCTTTGAGTAACGCAGCGATGGGCTTGTCCACGTTGCGGGCCAGGGGAATGTGGGTCGCAATATCGCCGTGCGCGTCCCAGTTGTTGGAGGCGCCGGAATCAATCAGTTCGATGAAACGGACGCCGCGCTCGGCCAGACGGCGGGCGACCAGGCACTGCCAGGCGAAACCTTGAGTGCTGCCGCGCTCGAGGCCGTACATCTCGAGCGTGGCGTCGGATTCCTGGGAGAGGTCAAAAGCCTCGGGCGCTTCCTTCTGCATTCCGAAAGCGACTTCAAACGATTTGATCCGAGCGGCCAGCGCCGCGTCGCTTTCCCGCCCTGCCAGATGGCGGCGGTTGAAAAACTCGATGAGGCCGAGCTCCATCTCCTGGAGTTCGGAAGAAGGCGTGCGGGGCGTCATGTGGGGAATGGGCTCGGGGCCGGGTACGATGCGCACGCCCTGGTGGCAGGCCGGAAGAAAATCCGAGCTCCAGACCTGCCCGCCGGCATAGGGCAGATGCGGCGCCAGCACCACAAACGAGGGCAAGTTGCGGTTCTCGGTACCCAGGCCGTAGCTGATCCAGGAGCCGATGCTGGGGCGCGTGAAGGTGACCGAACCGGTGTGGATGCCGAGCGTGGCTTCGAAGTGATCGCCGTGATCGTTTTTCATGGAGCGGATCACGCAGATGTCGTCCACGCACTCGCCCACGTGCGGGAACAGTTCGCTGACTTCGATGCCGGACTTGCCGTAGCGCTTGAACTGGAAGTGGGGGCGGATGAGGTAGCGGCCGTTGCGGTATGTCTTGCCATGGTCGGCGATGAGCTTGGGTTTGGGGTCGAAGGTGTCCACGTGGGAGGCGCCGCCGGTCATGAACAGGAAAATGACCCGTTTGGCCCGCGGGGAGAAATGGGGCGGCTTGGGGGCCAGAGGATCGGCTTCGGCTGCGGCCAGCAGTTCCGCCAGGATTCCGGGCAGCAGCATGGATCCGCCCACCAGGGAGCGGACGGCATGGCGCCGGGTGCAGGAGCAGGTGGATTCGTTCATCGCCTTCGACCTCATTTCAATCTACAAAGAGAAACTCGTTGCCGGCGACCAGCGCGCGCAGATAACTGGCGAGCGCCAGCCGCTGCCGGTCCTGTTGGGAGAAACCGGCGGAGGCCAGTTTGCGCCCGGCCTGGTCCAGATACGCGGCGGCCTTGCGCAGCTCGTCCTGCGCCGCCGGGCGGCCCAGAACGATGCGGTGCGCGCGGTCCACGAGGCGGGCAGGCTCGGCGCCGGTTTCGAGCAGGCGGGCGGCAAAGCGTTCGGTCTGTTCGTGCACGAACTGGCTGTTCATCAGGAACAGGGCCTGCAAGGGCGTGGTGGTGGCGCTCCGGACGGGGGTGCTCAGATTCGGGTCGGGACCGTCAAACAAAGCCAGATAGGGATGCTTCTGGATGCGCTGCGTCATCAGGTAGACGCTGCGGTAATTGCCGTCGTAGACCGCGGTGAACGGTTTGTGCTGGGTGAAATTCCAGGAGGAGGGCGGCGGGAAGGGGTGGGGGCCGGGTGCGCCCAGTTCGAGAGCGCCGCTGAAGGAGAGCAGCGAATCGCGGATCTCTTCGGCTTCGAGGCGGCGCCGGCTGAAGCGCGACAGGAACTCGTTGTTGGGATCCTTCTCGGCGTTGCCGGGGGCGGCGGTCGCGGCCAGCCGATAGGTGCGGGACAGCATGATGAGGCGGTGCATGGCCTTGACCGACCAGCCCTCGCGCTGGAAGCGCAGGGCCAGGTAGTCGAGCAGTTCGGGGTGCGTGGGCGGGCTGCCGCGCTTTCCGAAATCATTCGGCGTCGCCACCAGTCCCCTGCCGAAGTGGTGCTGCCAGATGCGATTGACCATGACCCGCGCGGTCAGCGGGTTGTCGCGGCTGGTCAACCACTGAGCGAGCTCGAGGCGGCCGCTGCCCGTACATTCCGGAGGAAGCGGGCCGCCGTTGAGGACGCGGAGGAAGCCGCGGGGGACCTCTTCGCCGAGCGTACGCGGGTCGCCGCGGAGCTGGACGCGGACGTTCTGGGGCTTGCCTTCCGTGACAGCGAAGGCGGTTTCGAGCGGCGGCATGGAGGCGATGACAGCGGCGCGGCGTTTGGAGGCCCGGCGGATGTCGGCGGTGATGTCCTGAGCGGTGCGGCCGCCGGGCGTGCCGTTGGTTCCGGCCTGTCCGAGCGCCTTGCGTTCCTCCTCCAGCCGGGCGATTTCGGCATCAATGGCGGCCAGTTGCTCGCGGTAGGGTTTCAGGACCTCGTCCACTTTTTCCTGGGGCAGGCGGTAGACGAGATCTTTCTGGTACTGGTCGTTTTCCGAGCCGGCGAAGGGGTAGCGCGTGCTGGCGAAGATGCCGTAGAGGGCGTAGTATTCCTTGGCGGAGATGGGATCGTACTTATGGTCGTGGCAGCGGGCGCAGGCGATGGAGAGGCCGAGCACGACTTTGCCGAGGTTGTCGATGGTGTCTTCGATGGTGAGGTGCATGTTGCGCTCGGGCCGCACGCTGAAGCGCCGCGCGATGGCCAGGTAGCCGGTGGCGACGATGTTCTCCCAGCGGTCCTCTTCGTCGCGCCAGGGGAGCAGGTCGCCTGCGATCTGTTCGCGAAGGAACTGATCGTAGGGCTTGTCGCGGTTGAAGGAAGCGATGACGTAGTCGCGGTAGAGGCGCGCCTGGGGGATGGGATAGTCGGCGCTGTCGCCGGCCGAGTCGGCGTAGCGGACCAGATCGAGCCAGCGGCGGCCCCAGCGCTCGCCGTAGCGGGGCGAGGCCAGGAGGCGGTCCACAACTTTTTCAAACGCGCGCGGGGAGGAATCCCGGAGGAAGGCGTCCACCTCCTCGGGCGTCGGGGGCAGGCCGGTGAGATCGTAGGTGGCACGGCGGATGAGCGTGCGCTTGTCGGCAAGGGGCGCCGGTTTCAGGCCCTTTTCCCGGAGGCGGGCGAAGATGAAACGGTCCACCGGGTTGCGGGCCCATTCCCTGGGGACGCGGCGGGGCAAAGGCGGCTCGACGGGGGGCTGGAACGACCAGAAGGAGGCGGCCTTGGCGGCGATTTCGTCCGGGCCCGGGGCGGTTTCGGCGCCCCAGACGGCCCCGTCCTGAACCCAGCGGATCAGATCAGCGATTTCGCCGTCTTCGAGTTTCTTGACGGGTGGCATTTTGATCCGCTCGTCCTGGTAGCGGACCGCGCGAATGAGCAGACTTTCCTCAGGATTTCCCGGCACGACGGCCGGGCCACGGCTTCCGCCCTTGAGGATGGCGGCGCGCGAGTCCAGGCGCAGTCCGCCGCTGGCCAAGGCGGTGTGGCAGGTGTAGCAGTGGCGGGAAAGCAGGGGGCGGATGCGCGATTCGAAAAACTCCTCGGAGGCGCCCGCTGCGAGCGAAGCACACAGGAAAACTACACTGGAAAGCTTGATCGCCGCCTGATGGCCCGGCACGGTCGGTTCCAGCTCCTCTGAGTTTTCTGGTATTGTACTCCGGCTCTCACTGCGCCGGAGGGGGCGGTGAGGCGCCCGGAGCGGGCGGCTCCTGGAGGATAAACGTGGTTTCGTTTTTCTTCAGGAGCTTCTGCCGGCGGCGGATCTCCAGTTCGAGCTCGGCGCGGTCGCTCTGGAGTTTGCGGATGCGGTCCCGCTTGCGCTCGATTTCCTGGCGCAAGGCGGCATTCTCCTCTTCGAGCTTGCGGATCTGGCGCCGCTTTTCGAGCACCATGGGCAAGCCGTGAGAACCGCTCAAGATGGCGTAGGCGCACCAGCCGAGGAACGCGACACCGGCCAGCAGCAGCACGCTGCGCAGGGTCCAACCGCCCGGAGAGCGAGTCAACCTGGAACTCCTCTTTGTTGTCTTACCTTTTATAATCCAGTTTTGTCAATTCTCGATGCCTCAAAACGCCGAGGGAGCCCAGCGTTTTTGCGGCAGGCAGGAGGCGGGCGATGACGGACAAGATCGTGGTGCTGAGCACGTGCGGGAGTCCGGAGGAAGCGGAACGGATTGCCAAGCGCCTGGTGGAGAAGCGCCTGGCGGCGTGCGTGAACGTGGTGACGGCGTTGCGGAGCATCTATCGCTGGCGGGGACAGGTGGAAGAGGCGGGCGAAACGCTGCTGCTCATCAAGTCGCGGCGCGAGCTTTTCGACGCCGTGCGCGTGGAGATCGAGAAGGCCCACTCCTATGAGCTTCCGGAGGTGATTGCGCTTTCGATCGTGGACGGCTCGCGGGGCTATCTGAGCTGGCTGGAGTCGGAGCTGGCGGGCGGCGAGGGATGAGGGGGACGTTACTTGCCGCCGAGGGCGCGTTTGAGACGCTCGACCAGGCGCCGGGCGGTGCGGTCCATTTCTTCGGGGGCGCCCGTCCGGGGCCGTTCGTAAGCCGACCAGAGGACGGCGCGGGTGCGGCGATCCACGAGGAAGAGGTTGCCGCGGCTGCGGCCGAAGCTGGAGAACCGGGTGCGGGGTTCACCTTTGAGCTCTCCGGCGGCGCCTTCGGGTGCGGAAGCGGATGGCTTGGCGGCGGCGGGTTGGGTCTGCTCCTTCGGTTCCGGCGGGTAGAGCTCCTCCAGGAGCAGCTCGAATTCCTTGCCGAGGCGATCGGTGAAGACGGCTTCGGCGAGTTTCGGGTCGGTGACCACCTGGAAGACGCCTGCGGCGGTGAGGTGCTGGGCGAGGTAATGATCGAGACCGGCGTTCATGGGCAACAGGTACACGGAGCGAATCTCATTGAGCCCGGCGGGCGCGGCTGCAAAGAGCGCCGCAGTAACGCACAATAGGAAGGCTAGCGGCTTCATGCCATCTCTCATCATAGCCGACGGGCGGCGCGGGCCGGACGCGCGCAATGTATAAGGGCCACACGATCACCGTCATCATTCCTTGTCTGAACGAAGAGCAGGGCATCGAGCAGGTGTTGCGGCGCATGCCGGAGTTCGTTGACGAAGTGATCGTGGTGGACAACGGCTCGACGGACCGCACCTCGGAGGTGGCGCGCTCGTTCGGGGCGAGGGTGATCCGGGAGGAGGTGCGGGGCTACGGGCGGAGCTACAAGAAGGGATTCGCGTACGCCACGGGAGATCTCATCGTAACGTTAGACGGCGATCACAGTTATCCGGTAGACGCCATCTCGTATCTGCTGGAGGCGTTTCTGCACCTGGAGGTGGATTTTCTGAATGCCTCGCGATTTCCGGTGCGGGATCCGAAGGCGATGAGCTTCAAACACAAGGTCGGCAATCTGATCCTGTCGCTGGTGATGTCGCTGCTGTTTTTGCGGTGGGTGCGGGATTCGCAGTCGGGCATGTGGGTGTTCCGGCGGTCCATTTTAGAGGGGATGGTGCTCGAGAGCGACGGGATGGCGTTTTCCGAGGAGATCAAAGCGGAAGCGCTGCGGCGGGGCGTTCGTTTTGGGGAGATTTCGATCCTGTACAGTTCGCGGCTCGGGGAAGTGAAGTTGAATCCGTGGCGGGACGGCCTGTACAATCTCTACTTCCTTTTTAAGAAGCGGTTTGCACCGATGCGGACGAAGTGATATGATAGCCCCTGACCCGCCCGCCCCTCCGTTCCTGCCCTGGCAAGGGTGAGCCCCGTGAAAGCCGTGGAGGGAGTCACTGCGATCATTCCGAACTGGAACAGCCGCCCGCTACTGGTGCGGCTGCTGGAGAGCCTGGCGCGGCAGACGGTTCCGTTCGGGGAGATCGTGGTGGTGGACAACGGCTCGGCGGACGGCTCCCAGGAGGAAGCCGCCAGCCGGGGTGCGCGGGTGATCGAACTCGGGCGCAACCGGGGCTTCAGCCGCGCCGTAAACGTCGGGGTGCAGGAGTCGGCCGGAAGCTGGGTGGCCGTACTCAACAACGACGTGGAACTGGCCGAGGACTGGCTGGAGCGCATGCTGGAGGCCGGGCGGGAGCAGGAGGCGTGGTTTCTGACGGGGAAACTGCTCGAGTGGAGCCGCAGGGATGCGCTGGACGGCACCTTCGACGCGCTGTGCCGGGGAGGCTGCGCCTGGCGAGTGGGGCAGCGCCGCAAGGACGGGCCGGAGTGGAACGCGAGGCGGCCGATCGCGTTTGCGCCGCTGACGGCGGCTCTGCTGCGGCGCGAGCTCTTCGAACGGGTGGGGGGGTTGGACGAGGCGTTCGAGTCGTTCATGGAGGATGTCGAGTTTAGTTTGCGCTGCGCGTTGGCCGGCTGCCGGGGGCTGTACGTGCCGGAGGCGGTGGCCTATCACGTAGGAGGGGCGACGCGCGGGCAATGGCATCCGGAGACGGTGCGGCGCGTGGCCCGCAATCAGTTGCTGCTGGTGGCCAAGCATTATCCTGCGGAGTTTTTGCGCCGGCAGGCGTGGCGGGTGCTGGTGGCGCAGCTGCTGTGGGGTCTGGTGGCGCTGCGGCACGGAGCGGCGGGAGCCTATGTGCGGGGCAAGCTGGAAGGGCTGCGCAAGTTCGGTTCACTCCGGGCGCAGGCGGCGCGGAACGACGGCAGGCTGCTCGGGGCGATTCTGGCGGAGAGCGAAGGCCAGCTGCGGGCCGCACAGCAGCGGGCCGGAGCGGACCTGTACTGGCGGCTGTATTTCGCACTGACATGAGCAGGCTCGGCGCGGTGGTGGTGACGTGGAACTCGGAGGCGGAGATCGGGCCGTGTCTGGATGCGCTGCGGCGGTGGGCGGACGACGTCGTGGTGGTGGACAACGCCTCAGGGGATGCGACGGAGGGCGAGGTGCGGAGGCGCGAGGGCGTTGGTTGGATCGGCAACCGCATGAACCGGGGATTCGCGGGAGCCGCCAACCAGGGAATCCGGGGGCTGGAGGCGCCGTTTGTACTGTTGCTGAATCCGGACACGGTGCTTCTGGATTCGCCCGCTCCGCTGGTTGCGGCGTGCAAGGCGCCGGAGGTGGGGGCGGCGGCGGGCCAGCTGATAGGACCGGACGGGCAGCCGCAAAGAGGATTCGCGATCCGGCGATTCCCGACTGCGGCGGCGCTGGCGTTCGAGATTCTGGGTCTCAACCGGCTCTGGCCGGGCAATCCCGTCAACCGCCGCTACCGCTGTCTGGATTTCGACTGGAGCCGGCCCGCCGGGATCGAGCAACCGGCCGGGGCGTTCCTGCTGATCCGCCGAGCGGCCTGGGAGCAGGTGGGCGGCTTTGACGAGGGGTTTTATCCGATCTGGTTCGAGGACGTGGATTTCTTGAAGCGGCTGCGTGAGGGCGGATGGCGGGTGGTGTACCGGCCGGAGTGCCGGGCCCGGCACGCGGGAGCGGCGTCGGTGCGGAGGATTTCACAAGAAGACCGCGAAGTTTGCTGGTATAGTAGCCTTCTGAGGTACGCGGCGAAGCATTACGGGCCCGGCGCCTTCCGGGTGGTGTGCGCCTCGGTGGTTGCAGGTTCGGTGCTTCGCATGGTAGCGGGGATCGCGCGGGAGCGCAGCAGCGGTCCTGTGCGGGTATTCGGCCGTGTGGCCGGGCTCGCCTGGCGTCAGTTTCTGTATCGGAGGCAGCCGCATGCGGCTGGTTCGGCTGACCGGTTGCAGCAACGAGCGGAGCAAGAAAGAGTTCAGGCACCTGTTTCGTAGGCGGATTCACGCGCATGGCATACAATGATCTGGTTTCGGTCACGATCGTCACCTACAACAGCGAGCGGTTCATCCGGAAGTGTCTGGAGTCGGTTTTGGCCCAGAAGTATCCCCACAAGGAAGTCATCGTCGTGGACAACGCTTCGGCGGACGGCACGGCGGAGATCCTGCGGGAATTTGAAGACCGCTGCATGGTGGTGTACAACCGGGAGAACATCGGGTTTGCGGCGGCGCAGAATCAGGCGATCGGGCTGTCGTCGGGCCAGTGGGTGCTGACGCTGAACCCGGACGTGCTGCTCAATCCCGGCTTCATTCAGGCGATGGTGGCGGCGGGGCACATCCATCCGCGCATCGGCTCGGTGTGCGGCAAGCTGCTGACGATGAGCGCCAGCTTCGAAGTGCCGGATCGCCCGCTGGTGGACTCGACGGGGATTTACTTTACGCCCATGCTGCGCCATCTGGACCGCGGCAGCCAGCAGGTGGACAACGGGCATTTCCTGCACTACGAATACGTGTTCGGCGCCTCGGCGGCGGCGGCGCTGTACCGGCGGGAGATGATCGAGGATGTGTCGGTCAACGGGGAGTTTTTCGATCCGGACTTTTTCGTGTACCGGGAGGATGCGGACGTGGCCTGGCGGGCGCAGTTGCTGGGCTGGCGGTGCATCTACACGCCGCATGCGCGGGGTTATCACGTGCGCAAGGTGCTGCCCGGCAACCGGCGGGCGCTGCCGCCGGTGATCAACATGCACTCGGTGAAGAACCGGTTCCTGATGCGGATCAAGAACATGACTCCGGACCTGTACCGGAGGAATTTTTTCTCGATCACGGCGCGGGATCTGTTGGTGATCGGCTGCTGCCTGCTGCGGGAGCACACCTCGCTCAAGGCGTTCTGGTATCTGGCGAAGAACTGGAAGCGCGTGTGGGCCAAGCGGCGGGAGATCATGAAGCGGCGGCGCGTGAATGACGAGTATCTGGCCAGCTGGTTCCGGTACCTGCCGGTGAGCCGGCCGGCTCCGAATGCCCGGCCGCGGGTGATGGCCCACTCGCGGGCGGCGCGCGGCTAGATGAAGCTGGCCATTCTGGGCACGCGCGGGGTTCCGGGGCGTTACGGCGGCTTTGAAACCTTCGCAGAAGAATTGTCGGCCCGGCTGGCGTCGCGCGGCCACGAAGTGACAGTTTACTGCCGGGGCCGAAGGGGGCCCGCAGAGTGGCGCGGAGCCCGGCTGGTCCACCTGCCCACGATCCGCCACAAGTACCTGGACACGGTGGTGCACACCTTTCTGTCCACGCTGGATCTCCTGCGGCGCGGGGCGGACGCCGCACTGTACTGTAACGCCGCCAACGCCGTCTTCACGCTGCTGCCGCGCCTGGCGGGCATTCCTGTCGTGCTGAACGTGGACGGCATCGAGCGGCGGCGGCGCAAGTGGAACGCGCTGGCCAAGTCCTGGTATCTGGTTTCCGAGCGCCTGGCGACGTGGTTTCCCTCGGTGGTGGTGGCGGACGCGCGGACCATCAGCAATTACTACTTTCACCGCTACGCCAAGGAGACGACCTACATTCCTTACGGGGCCGAGACCGGCAAACTCGAGACGACGGAAGCGCTGGACCGTCTGGGCCTGCGGCCGGGATGTTATTTCCTCTACGTGAGCCGCATGGAGCCGGAGAACAACGCGCTGATGGTGCGGGAAGCCTTCGAGCAGGTCGCCGGCAACCACCGGCTGGTGATGGTGGGCGATGCGCCCTACGCGGCCGACTACGTGCGGCAGGTGCGCCAGACGCGCGATCCGCGGATTTTGTTTCCGGGAGCGATTTACGGGCGGGGCTATCACGAACTGCTGTCGCACTGTTTCGCCTACATCCACGCGACGGAAGTAGGCGGGACGCATCCGGCGCTGATCGAGGCCATGGGGCGGGGCGCGCTCGTGCTGTATCTGGACACGCCGGAAAATGCGGAGGTGGCCTCCGGCGCGGCGATTCCGTTCCGCGAGGACCTGCCGGAGAAGATCCGTGCGGTTTTAACGATGGAGGAGAACGAGCGGGAGGAGTGGCGGCGGAAGGCGCAGGAGCGAGTGCGGGAGCGCTACCGCTGGGAGGCGGTGACGGAGGCTTACGAACAGCTCTTCGAGCGGCTGGCTCGCCGATGAACGCCGCGCAGAGGTCCGGACGGCGGTGCTGGGTGGAGGTCTCCCTGGGCCAGATTGTGGCGAATTTCCGCGCCGTGCAGGGGCTGGTGGGCGAGCACGTGGAGGTGATGCCGGTGGTCAAGGCGGACGCCTACGGGCACGGGGCCGCGGCGGTGTCGCGGGCGCTGGAGGCCGCGGGTGCGCGGTGGTTCGCGGTAAGCCACGCCGCCGAAGGAGCGGCGCTGCGGGAGGCCGGCATCCGGGCGCGGATTCTGGTGATGGCGGACCTGCTCGCGTGGGAGCGGGAGCTGATACTCCGGCACGAACTGACGCCGGTCGTGCATACGCTCGAGCAGATGCGGGAGCTGGATGCGGCGGCCGAGGCCGCCGGGCGGAGGATCGCCTTCCACCTCAAGGTGGACACGGGGATGCACCGGCTGGGTGTGGCGCCGGATGCCGGAGCGATCCTTGCGGCGCTGGCGACGGCGCGGAGGCTGGAGATGGAAGGCATCATGACGCACCTGGCGTCGTCGGCGGATTACACGCGGGATCAGACGGAGCGGCAGCTGGCGATCTTCGGCGAGCTGGTGGCGCAACTGGGCCGCGCGGGCGTGGCGCCGCGCTGGGTGCACGTCTCCAGCAGCAATCCGCTGGCCTTCGGGCGGCGGGAGGCGTGGCGGAACATGGTACGGCCGGGCCATGTGCTGTACGGCTACGTTTCTCCGGCGCGGGGCCCGGCGCCGGCGCGGGTCCTGGAGGTGCGCCCGGCGCTGAGCTGGAAGGCGGTGATTGTGGCGGTCAAGGACGTCCCGGCGGGGGCGGAGATCGGTTACGGGGCGATGTACCGCGCGCCGCGCCCGATGCGAATCGCGGTGCTGGCGGCGGGCTACGCAGACGGCTACCCGCACCGGCTTTCGAACCGGGGCAAGGTGATTGCCGGGGGGCGGCTGGCGCCGGTGCTGGGTGCGGTTTCGATGGATCTGACCACGATTGACATCAGCCATGCGCCGCAATTGCGGCCGGGGGATACGGTGACACTGCTGGGGCGCGAAGGGGAGGTGGCGGTGGACGCCCAGCAGATCGCCCGCTGGGCGGGAACCATCTCCTACAGCGTGCTGTGCGGAATCAGCGCCCGGGTACCGCGCCTGTACGTGTGAGCCGATATACTACCGGGGGTGGCGCGAGCCGTGGCGCAGCGATTCGACGGTCGAAGCGTGCTGATCACCGGGGCGGGCCGAGGAATCGGCAAGCGGCTGGCCCTGGGCTTCGCGGCGGCCGGAGCGGGCGTGGGATTGCTGGCGCGGAGCCGCGCGGAACTGGAACTGGTGCACCTGGAGATTGCGCATGCGGGCGGCCGGTCGCTGCCCCTGGCGGCCGACGTGAGGGACTACGCCGCGGTCTGCGGTGCGGTGACGCGCATGCGCGAGGTGTTCGGCGGGACGGACATTCTGGTGGCGGCGGCGGCGATCCAGGGGCCGATCGGGCCGCTGTGGGATACGGATCCGGCGGCGTGGGCGGCGACCGTGAGCGTGAACCTGGTGGGGGTGATGCATGTCTGCCGCGCGGTGCTGCCGGAGATGATCGGGCGGCGCTCGGGCAAGATCATCGTTCTGACGGGAGGGGGCGCGGCGCAGCCGCGGCCGAACTTTTCTGCCTATGCGACCTCCAAGGCCGCGCTGGCGCGCTTGGTGGAGACCGTGGCCGAAGAAGTGCGGGACGCCAACGTGCAGGTCAACTGTTTTTCTCCCGGCGGGGCCTACACGCACATGACGGACGAAATTTTACGGGCCGGGGAACGAGCGGGACAAAAGGAACTGGAGCGGGCGCGGGCGGTCCAGCTGACGGGGGGCTGCCCGCCGGAGGAACAGATCGAGCTGGCGTTTTTTCTGGCTTCGGAACGCTCCAATCACATCACGGGCAAGATGCTGCACGTCGAGGACGATTGGCGGCGGCTGGAGCACGCCAACAGCCAGCCGGAACTGTTCACCCTGCGCCGGGTGCAGAAGCTGTAACGGAAGGCCCTCGGCAGAGCGGGAGTGTGAGATGATTGTTGCGAACTGGAGGTTGCCGATGAAGCGAACTGCCGTATTCGGTTTCGTCTTATTGTTCGTCACGACTGTGGTGGCCGCGCCGCTCGGGGCGCAGACCAAGAAGAAGAAGCTTCTGGCGATCGGTGCGGTCAAGGGCTTTCAGCACGACTCGGTTTCGCACGCCCTGGGCACGGTGTGGAAGATCGGGCAGGAATCCGGGCTCTATGACACCTACATCCGCACGGACACGCAGTTGCTCACCAAGAAAAAGCTGGGTGGCAACGCTAAGAATCTGGACTATTTCGACGCGGTGTTTTTCTACACGACGGGCGAGCTGGACATGGACGAGGAGCAGAAAGCCGCATTGCTGTCGTTTGTGCGCGACGACGGCAAAGGTTTTCTGGGCGCGCACAGCGCCACCGACACGTTCTACAAATGGCCGGAGTACGGCGAGATGATCGGCGGCTACTTCGACCTGCATCCCTGGAACCAGTTCGAGGCGCCGATCATTGTCGAGGATCCGGATTTTCCGGCCATGAAGCCTTTTCCGGCACGATTTACGATCTACGACGAGATCTACCAGATCAAGGATTTTTCCCGGGAAAAGGTGCGGGTGCTGATGCGGCTTGATGCGGACAAGATTGACCTGACGCGCAAGGGGGTGCACCGCACGGACAAGGATTTCGCCGTGACGTGGGTGCGGACGTACGGCAAAGGGCGGGTCTTTTACACGAGCCTCGGGCACCGGGAGGACGTCTGGGACCGTCCGGACGTACAGAAGATGTGGCTGGAGGCCATCCGCTGGGCGATGGGGCTGATTCCGGGGGATGCGACGCCGCGGCCCCGGCCCACCGACTAAACGGAGGCAGGTTTCCGGCGGTTCAGGGGCGGGCTCCGGGCCCGCGGTCAAGAAGCTCGCGCACGCGGCGTTCGATTTCGTCGCGGACGCAGCGATACACGTCCACGCTCTGGCCGATGGGATCGGGGATGTCCCACTCGAGGACGGGCGCCGTGACGCGGCCCGGCAGCGGCTCGCCGCTCATGTTCACGATGAGGTCGTAGCCGGCCAGGGGGAGTTCGTCCACGCTCTTGGGGTAGTGCCCCTCGAGCGAGATGCCTTTTTCGCGCATGACCTCGCGCGCCAGGTGCGCGACGTCACGGGCGGGGAGGAGTCCTGCGCTATCAACTTCCCAGATTCCGCGGGCAAGCGCTTTGGCGAAGCCTTCGGCCATCTGGCTGCGACAGGAATTCCCGAAACAGACAAACAAGATGCGCATGGGAATCAGAGTCTGGAGAGAAACAGGCGGTGGATCCGGTCGTCGGCGGTGAGTTCCGGGTGGAAGGTGGCGGCAAGGTGCATACCCTCCTCGACGAGGACGGGGTCGCCGCGGTAACGCGCGAGCACCTCGACGGCCGGACCGGTCCGGCGGATGATGGGAGCCCGGATGAACACCGTTTCCAGTTCCCCGCCCCCGGCGCGGCGCAAGAATTCCTCTTCCGGCCGGATGCGGGCGACGTGGCTGTCGAGCTGGCGGCCGTAGGCGTTGCGCTCGACGGCGATATCCATCAAAGCGAGGCTTTCCTGCTCGGGCCGCGAGACTTCCCGCGCGAGCAGGATGGCGCCAGCGCAGGTGCCGAAGATGGGGCGGCGGAGACCGAACTCGCGCAGAGGTTCGAGCAGCGCCTCATCGCGGAGCAGTTTCAGCATGGTGGTGCTTTCGCCGCCGGGGATGATGAGGCCGTCCACGGCGGCCAGTTCGGCGGCGGTGCGCACCAGCACGGCTTCGGCGCCGACACGCCGGAGGGCGCGGCAGTGGGCGTCGAAGTCACCCTGCAACGCGAGCACGCCGACGCGTTTGGTCATGGATGCTTCCTGCTTTGCGGCACGGGACCTCACCAGCCGCGGGTCTGTAGCAGCTCGGATTCCGGAAGCCGGGAGACGTCCAGACCGGGCATGGCCATGCCGAGCTCCTCGCTGGCTTCGAGCAGTTTCTTGGGGTCGTTGTAATAGGTGACGGCCTTGACGATGGCGCGGGCGCGGGCCTCGGGGTCCTCGGACTTGAAGATGCCCGAGCCGACGAAGACCGCTTCGGCGCCGAGTTGCATGACGAGGGCGGCGTCGGCGGGGGTGGCGATGCCGCCGGCCGAGAAGTTGGGCACGGGGAGCTTGCCGTGTTCGGCCACGTATTCGACCAGCTCCAGGGGGGCCTGGAGGCGTTTGGCTTCGGCGGCGCGCTCCTCTTTGCCGAGCACGGTGAGCTGCCGGATCTCGCGCTGGATGGCGCGCATGTGGCGCACCGCCTCCACGACGTTGCCGGAGCCGGCTTCGCCTTTGGTGCGGATCATGGCGGCGCCTTCGGCGATGCGGCGGAGGGCTTCGCCGAGGTTGCGGGCGCCGCAGACGAAGGGGACGCGGAAGGCGCGCTTGTCCACGTGGTGCTCTTCGTCGGCAGGGGTGAGGACTTCGCTTTCGTCAATGTAGTCCACTTCCAGAGCCTCGAGGATGCGGGCCTCGACGAAGTGGCCGATGCGGCACTTGGCCATGACGGGGATGCTGACGGCCTCCATGATTTCGCGGATCTTGCGGATGGGAGCCATGCGGGCGACGCCGCCCTCCTTGCGGATGTCGGCGGGGACGCGCTCGAGGGCCATGACGGCGGCGGCGCCGGCCTTTTCAGCGATGACGGCCTGCTCGGCATTGGTGACGTCCATGATGACGCCGCCTTTGAGCATTTCGGCGAGGCCGACTTTGACGCGGAAATCGTCGTCGAGATAGAGCATAGTTCCTCCCTGTTTCAAACCAGCGCCGGGGCCGGGCTGAGGCGGCCGGCGGCGCGGGCGCGGTCCACTTCCTCCTTGAAAATTCTTCCCAGGATACTGATGCCGGTGCGGATCTGAGCCGGGGGCACGCCGGCAAAGCAGATGCGCAGGCCGGCTCCCTGGGGCAATGAGACTTCGAAGAACTTGCCGGGCAGATAGGTGACCTTTTCCTGGCGGGCGCGGGGCAGCAGTTCGGCGGTGTCGAGCGGCTCGGGCAAGCGGATCCAGAGGTTCATGCCTCCCTGAGGCTGCGTCCAGGAAGCGCCTTGGGGCAGGTGGCGGCGGCAGGCCGTCAACGCGGCGGCGAGCCGCTCGGCGCCGGCGCGCCGGACGCGCTCGCGGTGCCGCGCCAGGCGGCCGGAGAGGGCGAAGCGCAACAGGACGGCCTGGGAAAGCTGGTCGGTGTGCAGGTCGGTCCACTGCTTGGCCTCGGCCAGGCGGGCCACCAAAGGCCGGGGACCGATGAGCCATCCGACCCGCAGGCCCGGGAAAGCGACCTTGGAGAAGCTGCGCAGCAGGACGGTGTCGCCGGTTTCATCCATCTGTTTGAGGGTAGGCAGCGGGGCTCCGTTATAGCGCAGATCGCCGTAGATGTCATTTTCGACGACGACGGCGCCGGAGGCGCCGGCCAGCTCCAGCACGGCGCGGCGCGCCTCGCGCGACAGGCACAATCCGGTGGGGTTCTGGAAGCTGGGGGTGACCACGAGGAGGCGGGGGCGCTCGCGCGCGAGCACCTGCTCGAGTTGCGCCAGATCCAAGCCGGTGGGGCGGATGGGCACACCCACCAGCCGCGCGCCGGCGCGCAGGAACAGGCTGCGCAGACCCGGGGAGGCCGGCTCTTCGATGGCCACGACGTCGCCCGGGCGCACGAGCACGCGGTGGAGGAGATCGAGCGCCTGCTGGCAGCCGCTGGTGATCAGGACGTCGTCGCTCGGACGGAGAAGGTTTTCTCGCCGGGCCTGGTCGAGCAGATACTCCCGCAGCGGGGCGTATCCGGCGGGGGAGCCGAGCTGGAGCAGGGCGCGGGCTTCCGCACTTTCGATCACCTCGCGGCAGCTGGCGCGGAATTCTTCCAGGGGGAACAGGCTCTCGTCCGGGCGGGAGGTGGCGAAGCTGATGAAATCCTGCGGCTCGCCGGCGGTGGCGAAGGAGAGGGCGCTGAAGCGGCTTACGGGCTCGAGGAGGCGGCTCCAGTCGCGGCTGCGGCCGGGGAGGCGGGTGGAGACGAAACTGCCCCGGCCCACGTGGCCCTGGATCAGGCCTTCGGAGTGGAGGAGGGCGTAGGCGGCGTTGACGGTAGAGCGGTTCAGGCCAAGTTTACCAGCCAATTCGCGGGTGGCGGGGAGGCGGTCTCCGGCGGCGAGGCGCCCGGAGCGAATGAATTCGCGGATTTGCTCGGCCAGCTGGAGGTAGAGCGGCATCTCGGCGCCGGGATCGAGCTGGAGCGCACCCAACATGCCGGTGAGCCAAGCGTACCATATTGGCCTGGTCAAGTCAACGGCGCGGCGGCGCGGAAGGTCGCGGCGGAGCGGCCGGGGTGAAGCTTTTCCGGGCGCGCTGTCCGGCTGCGCGAAGCCTTGCAGCGGGCGCGAGGGCGCTATATGCTACCGATGAGGCATGGAGGCGATGGCTGAAGGGACACAAAACAACTACCCGAGACTGCACAACGCCATGTGGCCCGGACTGGTGGGCAAAGGCCCGGGGTCGGAGCCACCGATTGATCTGGACACGATGCTGGATCTGACGGCGGCGGCCGAGGCCGACGGGGTCCGCTTCGAGGGCGTGGATCTGTTTTTGTACGATCCGCACATTTCGATTGATTCCAGCCCGGATGATCTGAAGCGGCTGGCCGACAAGCTGCGGGCGCGGAACTTTGTGGCCGGCTCGCTGGTGGCTCCGGTGTGGCCGCCCACGGGAGGCGGCTCGGCCATGGGCAGCCAGGAGGAGCGCCAGCGTTTTCTCACCCAGGTGCGCAAGGCCTGCCGGATCGGTGCAGCGCTGCGGGAGCTGGGCGTGCGTCCTTACGGCGTCATCCGGATTGATTCGGCCGCGAGTCCTGCGGAATGGCTTCAGGATCCGGAAGGCAACACGCAGCGGCTGGTGGCCACGTTTCGGGAAGCCTGTACGATCGCCGAGGACCACGGCGAGCGGCTGGCGGCCGAAGGGGAAATCTGCTGGGGCGGGATGCACAGCTGGCGGAAGGTGGTGGAGTTGCTCGAGCGGGTGGACCGGCCGAAGACGCTGGGCTTTCAGGCCGACATGGCGCACACGCTGCTGTTCACGCTGGGCTACAACGCGCCGGAAGACCGGATCCTGCCGGAGGACTTCGAGTGGAGTCAGACCGAGCGGCTGCAGGAGGCGCTGCGGCAGCTGACGCGGGCCTTGCGGCCCTGGACGATTGACTTCCATGTGGCGCAGAACGACGCCACGGTGAAAGGGGCGGGTTCGCACGACAAGACCGGGCGGCACTGCCTGCCGGACGATCCCAACGGCAAGCTGGACATCGTGCGGGATGCGGGTCACTGGCTGCGGGACGAGAACGGCGCGCTCACGCGAGCCTTCCGGCACATCTGCTGGGACGGCTGCATGTTCCCCAACGAGGTCATGCTCCGGCAGGAGACCTGGAACAAGATTCTGGCCACGATGGCGGCCGTCCGCCAGGCGCACGGCTGGCGGGAATAGGTTTCCCTCACAACACTGGCACGACAAGGAGCGGAATCGGGAGATGGAGCTACCGAAGGAACTTCGCATCGGTTTGATCGGCTACGGTTTCATGGGCCGGGCGCATTCGAACGCTTACGCCAAGGCGGGGCATTTCTTTTCGCTGCCTTGCCGGCTGGTTCTGAAGGCGGTGTGCGGGCGCAACGCAGACAATGCGCGCGCGTTCGCGGAACGTTGGGGCTACGAAACGTTTGAAACGGACTGGCGGTCGCTCGTGGCGCGTCCGGACGTGGATCTGGTGGACATCGCCAGCCCCAACGACACCCACGCCGAGATTGCGGTGGCGGCGGCGCAGGCGGGCAAGATGGTGCTGTGCGAAAAGCCGCTGGCGCGCAATGTGGCGGAGGCCGAGCGGATGGTGGAGGCGGTGGAAAAGGCCGGTGTGGCCAACATGGTCTGGTACAACTACCGGCGCGTTCCGGCCGTCACGCTGGCCAAGCAACTGATCGAGGAGGGACGGCTCGGCAAGGTGTTCCACTACCGCGCCAAATTTCTCCAGGACTGGACGATTTCCAAAGATCTGCCGCAGGGCGGGGCGGCGTTGTGGCGGCTGGACGTGCAGGTGGCCGGCAGCGGAGTTACGGGAGACCTGCTGGCGCACTGCATTGACACGGCGATGTGGCTCAACGGGCCGATCCGGGAGGTGACGGCCATGACGGAGACGTTCGTCAAGGAACGGAAACACACTCTGACGGGGCGCGTCGAGCCGGTGGGCATTGACGATGCGTGCGCGTTTCTGGCGCGGTTTTCCAACGGCTCGCTGGCGACGTTTGAAGCCACGCGCTACGCGCGCGGGCACAAGGCGCTGTACACGCTGGAGATCAACGGCGAGCACGCCTCGATTTTCTGGGACCTGCACGATCTGCACCGGCTGCAATACTTTGACCACCGGGATCCCGGCATTGTGCGGGGCTGGCGGTCCATTCACGTAACGGACGGGGATCATCCCTACATGAAGCACTGGTGGGTGCCGGGGCTGCAAATCGGCTACGAACATACCTTCGTGCATCAGATCGCGGACTTTCTCGGGGCGCTGGCGCGGGGCGAGGAGGCTTCGCCCAGCTTCCGCGAGGCGCTGGCCACCGAGTATGTGACGGATGCGGTGCTGCGCTCGGCCTCAAGCGGGCGCTGGGAGACGGTTCGCCAGTACACTCCCTGAGGCGGCCGTGGCGGGCGGCCGTGTCAAGCGGCCACAGCAGGGCTGCGAGGGAGGGGGTATGCGGGGCGGTTTCACAACGGGTTAGCAGACCGCTGAGTGGCACCGGGCGTGCAAGAGTCCACGGGGACGCCATGCGTGCCGCCCGAATTACGCTCGCAATTGTGGCTGTGCTCCAGCTTGGGGAAAGCGCAACGCTCGAGCGGCTGTCGCTTGACGAGCTGATCGAAAAATCTACAGCTGTAGTTCGAGGGCGGGTGTATTCCCCGCGAGCGTACGTTCACGGCCCGGTGATCTATACGCGCTGGACGGTCCAGGTGATGGAGCGCTGGAAGGGTCCGGAGGCGCAACAACTGGAAGTCGTGGTGCCGGGCGGGGTGGCCATGGGGCTGCGGCAGACGTTTTCCGGGGCCCCGAAACTGCAGGAAGGCGGGGAGTACGTGCTGTTTCTGTGGACGGGCCGCAACGGCCTGACGCATGTCGTGGGGCTTTCCCAAGGCGTGTTTGCCGTCAGCAAGGAGGAGGCGGGCGGCGAGATGGCCTGGCGGGCGGCGAGCACGGCAGCCATGGTGGACCCCAAGTCCGGCAGGGTGATTACTGACGAGGCGGTGCGCCTGCGGCTGGCGGATCTTCGGGCGCGCGTGGCGGCGATCTCGCGAGGCGCACAGGAAGGGCGGTGATGATCCGGGCGAAGGTGCTGCTGGGAGCCGGGCTGGCGATGAGCGGCACGCTGTGGGCCCACTATCACTTTCTGCATTACCGCAGCCGCACGGGGCCATTTGCTCCGGTCCCCGAGAAGTTCGATCTCAAGTCCCTGCCCAACCATACGTTACACTTCTTCGTCTCCAGCCGGGGACCGGAGCAAATGGCGCCCGGGGACAGCCTCGAGTCGCTGCTGAGTCAGATCCGCCTGGCGGCTCGCACCTGGAGCGAGGTGCCGACCTCGGAGCTGCGGCTGGCTTTCGGCGGGTTTGCCGACCGCGGTCTCGCACAGAGCACGCCCGGAATTGACGTGATCTTTGATGAAGTTCCCCCAGGGCTCGTGGCCCTCGGCGGCCCCACGGTGCGGGCCGAGATGACAGGGGAGGGAGAAGGGGCCTTCGTGCCGATTCTGCGTTCCGTTCTGGTGCTACCGAAGGACCTGTCGAACCGTCCGAGCTACAGTGATGCCTTCTTTCTGACCCTGGTTCATGAGATGGGCCACGCCCTGGGGTTGCAGCACACCCAGGCCTCGAGCGTGATGTCCACGCAGGTGACGCGGGCCACTACACGTGCGCGGCCTCTCGCCGACGACGATATTGCGGGCATTTCACTGTTGTATCCGAAGCCGGAGTTCGCGTCGCAGACCGGCGGCATCAAGGGGCGGGTTACGGCCAACGGGGCGGGCGTTCACCTGGCTTCGGTGGTGGCTCTGTCGCCGAGCGGCGCCGTGGTTGCGGCCTTGAGCGACCCGGACGGCTATTACCACATCGGCGGCATTCCGCCGGGCCGCTACTACCTTTATGTTCACGCGCTGCCGCCCTCGCTGCAGCCGGAACTGGGGCCGGACGACATCGTGCTGCCGCTGGGACCGGACGGCCAGCGATTCGCGGCCGGGCCGCTGTTTGAGACCCAGTTTTTCCCGGGTACGCGGGACGTGCTGCAAGCCGCCGTACTGGAGGTCACTCCGGGCGCCTCGCTGGAAGGCTATGATTTCCAAGTCACGCCGCGGGGACCGCTGACGCTTTACGGAGTGACGACGTACAGCTTCCCCGGCAACATTGCCGTCAAGCCTGCTTTTCTCAACACGAATGGTCCGCGGAATTTTCTGGTCGCCTCGGGCGTGGGTCTGATCGAGAATGGCGCGGTGGCTCCGGGATTGCAGGCGAGCGTGATCGGGGGCTCCGCATCGGTGTTGCCCGACGGCATCCGGGCCTACCCGCCCGCTCCGAATTTTCTGCAACTGAGTTTTCACTTTACGCCCTTTTCGGGGGTAGGGCCGCGGCATCTGGTGTTCAGCCGGGGCAGTGATCTGTACGTGCTGCCGGCGGGCCTCAATTTGGTAGCGTCCCCTCCACCGTCCATTCAGTCGGTGAGCCCGGCTACAGATTCGAGCGGCCGCAAAGTGGCGGTTATCAGCGGGAGTGGCTTCAGCGACCAGACGCGGATTCTCTTTGACGGGGCGGCGGCAGACCTCGTCCAGTTTGACAAAGAGGCAAGCGTGCTGGTGGTGGAGCCTCCGGCGGGAGCGTCCGAACACCGCGCCACGGTGACCGCCCTGAACCCTGACGGGCAGACCTCGTTGTTTCTGGACGGTCAAGCGCCGCCCGCGTACGTTTATGAACCTTCGGCGCTCCCGGAGGTGTCCGTCACTCCCGGGTCCTTGCCGGCCGGCTCGGAGGCGATGGTGGAGGTGCGCGGCGTAAACACGAATTTCCGCCAGGGGCGAACGGTGGTGGGCTTCGGTAGCAGCGATGTGGTGGTGCGCCGGGTGTGGGTTCTGGGTCCGGACCGGTTGCTGGCCAACGTCCACGTAGCGCCGGGTGCGGCGGCGGCAACGCTTTCACCGGTGGTTGTTACGGGTTTCGAACTGGTGAAGCAATCCAATCCGATCCAGATCGAGCCGGGCAGGCCGGGCGCGCCCGTGCCCGACCCTTCGCCCTTGAACCCGGATACGGGATTGCCGAGCATTTACTCCGGCGGGCAGGCGCTGCTGAAAATCTCGGGGCTTGCTGCAGGCTTGCGCCCTGAGGACGTACGTCTAAGCTTGAACGACCAGCCGGCGCGCGTACTGGGCGTTTCCGGAGAAGGAATCCTGTTCGAGGTGCCGGGAGGCCTGGGGGTGGGTCCGGCGATTCTCAGGCTGGAGGTCGGAGGGGAGGTCTTGCCCCCCTTCGTGGTTGCAATTGATCTTGCGCCTCCGGTGATCGTTGCGGTGTCGCGGGCCAGCGGAACGCCCGTCAGTCTGGCCGAGCCTGCGGTAGCAGGTGAGACCTTGTTGCTGTCGGTATTCAGGCTGGATCAGCCCGGCGTCACGACGCCTGCCGAGCCGGTCACCGTCAGCGTGGGAGGGGTGCCTCACCGGCCGGTGAGCCTGCGGCTCTCGGAAACGAATTCCTCCGTCCATCTGATTGAGATCCGTTTGAGCGAGAAAGTGGCGGCGGGGCAGTTGATCGCGGTAACGGTTCGCGTAGGCGACCGGCTGAGCCAGCCTTTCCTGATCCCGGTGCGGTCCCCGTAGACCGGCCAATACGGGTATTATCATTTTTTATGCAATTCTGGTCTTGCATTTTCATCTCTTGTGCCGTAAAGTAGAAATGAGCATGACAGTCTCCGGCGAAAAGGCGAACTGTTGCGGCGCTGTGAGACTGCCCCATCCGGCTCTGAATCCTCAGGTTTCCACGGTTGTAAGCATTATTATTCTCATCGGGGTCACCGTATCTGACCCCGCCTGATCGGCCAAGAGTTTGGGAGGCCATCGGCGGGGTCGGATCCAGCCGGTGGCCTTTTTTCATATGGAGAGAGACTTAGAATTCGCGACACAGCGGCCGGGCCGCCGAAGGCCGGCGGGGCGGAGGGCAGGTTTGGTGCGCCCGGAGAAGTGGGAAGGAGAGAAGGAACCATGCCAGCGTTGATGAGCGGCGCTCGGATGCTACTGGAGTGTCTGGTTCGGGAGGGCGTGGAGTGCCTGTTCGGGTATCCGGGAGGCGTCACGCTACCGTTTTATGACGCGATGTACGACCACCCGATCCGCCACGTACTCGTGCGTCACGAACAGAATGCCGCGTTTGCGGCCGAGGGTTACGCGCGCGCGACGGGGCGAGTGGGTGTTTGCTGCGCGACTTCGGGGCCGGGTGCGACCAACCTGGTGACGGGCCTGGTGGACGCGATGATGGACTCGGTTCCGATCGTGGCGATCACGGGCCAGGTCTCCACGAAGCTGATCGGCAGCGACGCGTTCCAGGAAGCGGACACGTTCGGGATCACACGGTCCTGCACGAAGCACAACTATCTGGTCAAGAATCTGGCCGAGTTGCCGCAGGTGATTCATGAGGCGTTTTATGTGGCCTCGACGGGGAGGCCCGGTCCGGTGCTGGTGGATATTCCCAAGGACGTCTTCCAGGGCCAGGGCCACTACCATCCGGTTTCTTCGATTCATCTGCCCGGCTACAAGGTCTACACGGAAGGGCACATGGGTCAGATCCGGCGGGCGGCCCAGATGATTTGGGAAGCCGAACGTCCGTTCGTGTATGCGGGCGGGGGCATTGTCGCCGCCGCAGCGGCCGCGGAGCTGCGGGAGCTGGTCGAGATCATTGACGCGCCGGCGGTATGCACGCTGATGGGGCTGGGGGCGCTTCCCGGGGACCATCCGAACTTTATCAGCATGCCGGGCATGCACGGCAGCTATGCGGCCAACATGGGGATGTACTCGACGGACCTGCTGATTGCGCTGGGGGTGCGCTTCGACGACCGGGTTACGGGGCGGCTGTCGTCGTTTGCGCCGCATGCCAAAGTGATCCATGTGGACATTGACCCGGCGGAGATCGGCAAGAACCGGAAGGCGGATCTGCCGATTGTGGGAGATGTGAAACGCGTGCTCGCGAAGCTCAACCCACTTTTGCGCGAACTCCAGCCTGAGCTGGGAGAGCGGAAGGCGGCGGCGCGGCGGGCGTGGTGGCGGCAGATCCGGGCCTGGCAGCAGGAGCATCCCCTGGCGCCGGTGTTCTCGGAGACGGAGATCAAGCCGCAGCATGTGATGGTGGAGATTGACCGCCTTTCGGGCGGCAAAGCGATCGTGACCGCGGATGTGGGGCAGCATCAGATGTGGGCGGCGCAGTTCATCCGGTTCAGCGAGCCGCGGCAGTGGATCTGCTCGGGGGGCCTGGGTTCGATGGGTTTCGGTCTTCCGGCGGCCATCGGGGCCCAGTTTGCGCGCCCGGACAAGCTGGTTTTCGCGGTGCTGGGCGACGGCGGCTTTCAGATGTCGGTTCCGGAGCTGTCCACGATTGCCAGCTACGGGCTGCCGATCAAGATCATCGTGGTGAACAACGGGTATCTGGGCATGGTGCGGCAGTGGCAGGAGTTGTTCTACAACAACC
>DATLYE010000016.1:0-40925 GCA_035575135.1 Bryobacteraceae bacterium | reverse complement strand
CCCGGCCTCGACCCTAACGGGCCAAGCTTCAATGGGGCCGCGACTTAGGAGTCGCGGAAATAGGGATGCTTGAGAGGTAGGCAGAGAGAGTGGAGGGGCTTCAATGGGGCCGCGACTTAGGAGTCGCGGAAATGGTCCGGCGTCTGTGGGCCATCGCCAGGCGTGCCGGCGCTTCAATGGGGCCGCGACTTAGGAGTCGCGGAAATGCGTCACGCACCAACATCAAACCTTAGGGAGGAAAGCTTCAATGGGGCCGCGACTTAGGAGTCGCGGAAATCACCGCAGCAGACCCGGCCTCGACCCTAACGGGCCAAGCTTCAATGGGGCCGCGACTTAGGAGTCGCGGAAATAGGGATGCTTGAGAGGTAGGCAGAGAGAGTGGAGGGGCTTCAATGGGGCCGCGACTTAGGAGTCGCGGAAATGCGAGCGATGCACGCGAGCCGGGCACTATACTCCGTCGCTTCAATGGGGCCGCGACTTAGGAGTCGCGGAAATACCCCTGATCGTGTTGTCCCGGGCGGTGCGGAAGCGCTTCAATGGGGCCGCGACTTAGGAGTCGCGGAAATTCCTCCCGCCCTTCCTGCTTCTACGGCCTGCAGTACAGCTTCAATGGGGCCGCGACTTAGGAGTCGCGGAAATGGCGTTGAGCTGGTGTGGCATGTACTGAAGGAAGGTGAGCTTCAATGGGGCCGCGACTTAGGAGTCGCGGAAATTTCTTGTACAAACCGCGCCAGTCAATCGCCTTGGCGGCGCTTCAATGGGGCCGCGACTTAGGAGTCGCGGAAATGAGAGAGAGTAGGGAAACCATCCCAATTGCCGCCAGCTTCAATGGGGCCGCGACTCAGGAGTCGCGGAAATGAGTGCGGGCCCTCGGCCCGCGCCCCCAGCCCTTAATTGCTTCAATGGGGCCGCGACTTAGGAGTCGCGGAAATGTCGGGAAGGTTTACGTCTTCCCTCCCACGGCCATGCTTCAATGGGGCCGCGACTTAGGAGTCGCGGAAATAAGGACCACTCGGGTGTATGTTACGAGTGCTGGTCAGCTTCAATGGGGCCGCGACTTAGGAGTCGCGGAAATATCACTATTTGCTTCCTGCACGTTATCGCCAGACTTGCTTCAATGGGGCCGCGACTTAGGAGTCGCGGAAATCGGTCGGTAGAGCGCTGGATGCGGCGATTGCGCGCGGCTTCAATGGGGCCGCGACTTAGGAGTCGCGGAAATGTGCGTACCTCGGACCCAGAAACAAGCCTAGGCATGCTTCAATGGGGCCGCGACTTAGGAGTCGCGGAAATGAGCGCCTTTGCCGCATCATCAGCAGCGGCGGAGATGCTTCAATGGGGCCGCGACTTAGGAGTCGCGGAAATTATTCCAGTGAGTGCAATTGGACACCGTCCCATATTTGCTTCAATGGGGCCGCGACTTAGGAGTCGCGGAAATTCCTCGCCACCGTCTGCTCAGCCGACACGGCCCCTTGCTTCAATGGGGCCGCGACTTAGGAGTCGCGGAAATTAGTTGGGAGACTACCCCTATGATCGAGAAAACCACTCGCTTCAATGGGGCCGCGACTTAGGAGTCGCGGAAATTCATCTAGGAAGAGCACACTGTCTGTGTGCTCATCGCTTCAATGGGGCCGCGACTTAGGAGTCGCGGAAATCCACCTCCTCAACTATATTATGGCATGAGTCGCGCCGCTTCAATGGGGCCGCGACTTAGGAGTCGCGGAAATGAACTGTGGATGATAGGAGAAGGTGGGGATGCGACGGTGCTTCAATGGGGCCGCGACTTAGGAGTCGCGGAAATCTGCCGGTCGGTAAAGCGCTGGTGGTATCCGCTGGGCTTCAATGGGGCCGCGACTTAGGAGTCGCGGAAATGCGGAACAAGAGGTAATGCGGGCGCGCGGCCCGGTGCTTCAATGGGGCCGCGACTTAGGAGTCGCGGAAATGTCCTGAGCGAATATTGCAGACTGGTTACCCATGATCGGCTTCAATGGGGCCGCGACTTAGGAGTCGCGGAAATGAGCTTGCGGTGGAAGATCCTCTTGGCCAATCTCTGTGCTTCAATGGGGCCGCGACTTAGGAGTCGCGGAAATAGGGACCTTATGAATATAGGCATACAGGTATGACTCGCTTCAATGGGGCCGCGACTTAGGAGTCGCGGAAATAAGCGGTGAGCAAGACCTGGACAATCAAAATGACTCGCTTCAATGGGGCCGCGACTTAGGAGTCGCGGAAATCGACGATGTCCTCGGGATCGATGGGTACCCAGCCGTGAGCTTCAATGGGGCCGCGACTTAGGAGTCGCGGAAATGACTACTATGCGGCCGCGCGTACGGTCGCTAACGGAGGCTTCAATGGGGCCGCGACTTAGGAGTCGCGGAAATGCTCTGAGCTTGTCTGTCTGTTGCTATCCAGGCCCGGCTTCAATGGGGCCGCGACTTAGGAGTCGCGGAAATGAAGATAGTGCAGAAAAAAAGCTCCAGAAAGAACAAGCTTCAATGGGGCCGCGACTTAGGAGTCGCGGAAATGTCCAATCAATAGCTGGATCTAACCCACACTCAAGCTTCAATGGGGCCGCGACTTAGGAGTCGCGGAAATGTGGAAAATGCATAGGCTTGATTAGGTTTAACGTTGGGCTTCAATGGGGCCGCGACTTAGGAGTCGCGGAAATTTGGAAGAGGCGGTGATATTCTCGGGGACCATGGCCGGCTTCAATGGGGCCGCGACTTAGGAGTCGCGGAAATGTAACTGTCCGGGGCGGAATTATCACATCCATCGTCTGCTTCAATGGGGCCGCGACTTAGGAGTCGCGGAAATAAATCTTATTCCTTCGAATTGGTGGAAGGTCCTTCAGCTTCAATGGGGCCGCGACTTAGGAGTCGCGGAAATAACGGATTGCTAAGCTCCATTAACACGGAACTTTAGCTTCAATGGGGCCGCGACTTAGGAGTCGCGGAAATGCAGGATTGCTAAATCCTGCAAAAGCCGTAGTAAAGCTTCAATGGGGCCGCGACTTAGGAGTCGCGGAAATGCACTGAGCCCATTCTGGTGGGCGGTTGGCGGATCGCTTCAATGGGGCCGCGACTTAGGAGTCGCGGAAATTGCTCGATCGGGCCCGTGTTTAGCGGCGTGAAGGGAATGCTTCAATGGGGCCGCGACTTAGGAGTCGCGGAAATAGCTCTACGAGCTCGTCCGTCGCCGTCTGAGTCAGGCTTCAATGGGGCCGCGACTTAGGAGTCGCGGAAATAAAAAGACGGAAGGATATATGAGTACGAGGGCACCGCTTCAATGGGGCCGCGACTTAGGAGTCGCGGAAATGAGAAATTACTGTGACAAGAACTATGCGGCGAATCGAGGCTTCAATGGGGCCGCGACTTAGGAGTCGCGGAAATGCTCCTCATCGCTGAGGAGTCTCAGACCTAATTGAAGCTTCAATGGGGCCGCGACTTAGGAGTCGCGGAAATTTCGTTCCGTCCGGCGAAGTCTTGCACGTCTACCGGCTTCAATGGGGCCGCGACTTAGGAGTCGCGGAAATCCACCGGAACTGGTCGATCAAGCGGCGAAACTCGAGGCTTCAATGGGGCCGCGACTTAGGAGTCGCGGAAATTCGTGAGGACGAAACTATGGCTGATCTTTCCACACCGCTTCAATGGGGCCGCGACTTAGGAGTCGCGGAAATGCGCAAGGCGTGGCGGCCGGTCTGGCGCATTTCTCGCTTCAATGGGGCCGCGACTTAGGAGTCGCGGAAATTGCCCTGCTCCGAATTGTTGCGCCGCCTCATAGCTGGGCTTCAATGGGGCCGCGACTTAGGAGTCGCGGAAATGAATCGTCTGAACAACCCCGGATCACTCAAAGATCCGCTTCAATGGGGCCGCGACTTAGGAGTCGCGGAAATGGCGCATGATCATCGCCGCCGAAGCCGGATGGCGTGCTTCAATGGGGCCGCGACTTAGGAGTCGCGGAAATGAAGGCCCACGCGAAAATGATCGCGGCCCACACCGGCTTCAATGGGGCCGCGACTTAGGAGTCGCGGAAATCGGGCACGCGCCCCGGCTTCATTTTCCGGAGTTGCTCGCTTCAATGGGGCCGCGACTTAGGAGTCGCGGAAATCCCGACTTCCCGGGTCAGCCCAGACGCAGGTACCCGCTTCAATGGGGCCGCGACTTAGGAGTCGCGGAAATGGTGTGGACGGAATTATGCAAGGACGTGCGAGCAATGCTTCAATGGGGCCGCGACTTAGGAGTCGCGGAAATCTGCGCGCATTCCCGGCACAGCCCCGGCCTGCACGCGTGCTTCAATGGGGCCGCGACTTAGGAGTCGCGGAAATGTCGGGGCGCGTGTCGGGCTCGCCCTCCAGATCCACGGGCTTCAATGGGGCCGCGACTTAGGAGTCGCGGAAATCGTCTTCCCCGATACCATACTGCCATCGTTCCTTTATCGCTTCAATGGGGCCGCGACTTAGGAGTCGCGGAAATGCAAAAAGCTTGTCCGGCGGGGAGATGGCCGCCTCGCTTCAATGGGGCCGCGACTTAGGAGTCGCGGAAATGCGGGAGCAATGACCAGCACGTAGTCGCCGTCCACGCTTCAATGGGGCCGCGACTTAGGAGTCGCGGAAATGCCGCTATCCGCAGCTATGGCGAAAGGCGTGACATAGCTTCAATGGGGCCGCGACTTAGGAGTCGCGGAAATGTTGAGGGACGGCCCGGGGGAGGCGCGCGCGGCGGCTTCAATGGGGCCGCGACTTAGGAGTCGCGGAAATATCTGCCCGGGGAGTTTCGCACAGCGCTGAAAGGCGCTTCAATGGGGCCGCGACTTAGGAGTCGCGGAAATTTGTCGGTGCGGCCCCATCGCGCCCAATACTGCTGGTAGCTTCAATGGGGCCGCGACTTAGGAGTCGCGGAAATATTCCGACGGGTTTCAATGGCATCCTTGACCCAAGGCTTCAATGGGGCCGCGACTTAGGAGTCGCGGAAATGGCCTCCGACCGATCGTCGGAGGACAGCGTAATAAGGCTTCAATGGGGCCGCGACTTAGGAGTCGCGGAAATGCTGCGTCTCGTAGCGTAGTTAGCGGAGATACACTCGCTTCAATGGGGCCGCGACTTAGGAGTCGCGGAAATTCGGGAAGGTCAATCGAACCTCCGGGAAAACTCACGCTTCAATGGGGCCGCGACTTAGGAGTCGCGGAAATCTACACAGAAAATGTCGTGCACGTCGGATTGTTCGCTTCAATGGGGCCGCGACTTAGGAGTCGCGGAAATCGCGGGCCACGTCGAGGTCTCGCGCCAAGTAGGTCGAGCTTCAATGGGGCCGCGACTTAGGAGTCGCGGAAATGTGCGGTTGGCGGTGGACCGGGAGTGCACGCGGCTGCTTCAATGGGGCCGCGACTTAGGAGTCGCGGAAATGCACTGATCGTCACCAGATTCCCCGACTCGGAGACCAGCTTCAATGGGGCCGCGACTTAGGAGTCGCGGAAATGCTGTGGTCGTGGATCATGAAGATCCCCGGCGTGTCGCTTCAATGGGGCCGCGACTTAGGAGTCGCGGAAATGGTTTCGATGCAAAGCCAGCCAAGGTGGGACCGCGCAAGGCTTCAATGGGGCCGCGACTTAGGAGTCGCGGAAATGTTGCCGGGCTGCATCGTGGTGTGGCGGAGCAATCAGCTTCAATGGGGCCGCGACTTAGGAGTCGCGGAAATCCCGAGGTGTACACCCGCGGGGCGAACGGACGGCGCTTCAATGGGGCCGCGACTTAGGAGTCGCGGAAATACTCCGGAAGCGATCCTTCCGAATAAAACTTGCCTAAGCTTCAATGGGGCCGCGACTTAGGAGTCGCGGAAATGTGAGCTGCTTTGGTCTTGCCCACGGCAGGACGCCGCTTCAATGGGGCCGCGACTTAGGAGTCGCGGAAATCATGTGGTGGCGCTTGCGGCGGCGTGGCCTGAGTGAGCTTCAATGGGGCCGCGACTTAGGAGTCGCGGAAATGATGTATGTGTCAGTGAATAGCTTGTCGTCCATTGTGCTTCAATGGGGCCGCGACTTAGGAGTCGCGGAAATCGCCCGAGTCATTGACTGGTCCCGGTTCTTCCATACGCTTCAATGGGGCCGCGACTTAGGAGTCGCGGAAATGTACAGCTGGACAGCTGGTTGCGTGTGATACGCAACGCTTCAATGGGGCCGCGACTTAGGAGTCGCGGAAATATTGTCGCTCTGATCAATGCGCTGGCCATGTGCATGGCTTCAATGGGGCCGCGACTTAGGAGTCGCGGAAATTCGAGCGCCAGCGCCAGGCTAAGCAAACTGAAGATGCTTCAATGGGGCCGCGACTTAGGAGTCGCGGAAATGGCGCTGGCGTAACAAGCCTGACGGTCAACTTCTAGCTTCAATGGGGCCGCGACTTAGGAGTCGCGGAAATGGCCCCAGATGACCGCGTGCCGCACTTACGCCCCCGGCTTCAATGGGGCCGCGACTTAGGAGTCGCGGAAATAGCCTGCCTGCTTCTTCCCGGTTGTCAAGGACCTCGGGCCGCGGTTGCGAGCAGGCCCGCCAAGCGGCTCGCCTCCGGGCGCCTGCGCACCGGTGCGCTCGCCTAATTTTATCACGGGCAAGGGCTTGGCGGCTGCGAGCGGCCTTCGGACTTCTTGCGTCACCAGGGTGCTCGCGACGTTCCATCAGCGCCTCCTAACGGGTGACGAAGACCGGGTACTCGGCAATCTCGCCCTCCAGCAGGCGGGCCAGCAGCCGCGTCTGGATCTCCAGCAGGCGCCGGTAGCTGACGCGGTAATCGAAGAGCGGATGGGTGACGAGGGTGTCCATCCGTAGCTCGTAAGCATGAAAGAAACTCTTACGCCCTTCCGGTGTAAGCGCTACGGCGTGCCCTGTCCGGATGAAGTCTTTCGGGCTGACCATGCGGGTGTTGATGGCGCTCAGCACCGCGGATTCGGCAATCAGGGATCGGAAGGGCTCCATCAGGTCGAGCGCCAGAGCGGGGCGTCCGAACCGCGGTTGATGATAGAAGCCCCAGAACGGATCGAACCCCACCGCATAGCAGGCAATGGTGAGATCCTTTACCAGCAGGCTGTACGCCAAGGATAAAAGGGCGTTGACCGGGTCCTTGGGCGGACGCCGGTTGCGAGCCTCAAAGTCGAAACGGAAAGCTGCGTCGCCCTCCTCATCCTGCTTGAGCATGCCGGCAAAGTCTCCGAAGTAGAGGCGGGCGGCGTTGCCCTCGATTCCGAGCAGTTCCTCCAGGCTGCGTGCCCGCTCGGCCCTTTCGGCCATCTGCCGCAGGCCGAGCAAGGTCTCCGGACGGGGCTCGATGTGGTTGCGTTGCAGCATGGTTCGCTGGTTGCGGATCTTGCCGGCGATGAGGCGCCGCGCCAGGCTGAGAGCAAACCACTCCTGCTCCGCCAGGCGGTACTGAGCGCGGCGCAGGAACACGTTTTTGGTGTTGAGCCCGGTGGTGATGCCGTAAAACCAGCCGCCCATCGAAAAGTAGCAGATCGGCACTCCGGCTTCGCACAGCGCTTGAACGGCCTGCGTCGAGATCTGGATGTTGCCCAGGAGGTTCAGCTGACAGATCTCGCCGATCCGCACCTCCTGGCGCAGGACGTCCTTTTCGCGAATTTGCAGAACCTCTCCGCTGCGTCCGACGCGGAGCCCCTGCGTGTTGAGATACAGGGGGCGCAGATCGTCGCGCGGGGTGACGAGGGGGCGCACCGTGGCGGGTTCTTTCCGAGGGGCTTCGGCCGTCTCAAAAAGCGTGAGCTGCACGGCTTCGGAGGGAGCGGCAAGACGGTTGGTTTCGTCCGGCAGACAGATTCCGACCAAAGAACAGCCCGGACACTTGGGGGAATCCACAAGCGGCGGCGGGATCCGACCTGCGGCCGCCACGGCCCGCGCCTCCTCCACGATCCGGAGGGTCTCCGCCATGAGGGCGTCATCGAAAGGCACGCGCACGCGCTGTTTGGTCTGGACGTAGTAGACCACGCCTTCTTCGCAGCGGTAGCCGTTGTCGCGCAAAATGAGGCCCTGAACGGCAAGCTGCGCTTTGTCGGCCGGCCACAATTCCAAGCCGTCCTCAGTCTGACGGGGACGCCCATGTTTGTAATCCACGGGAGTGACGACTCCGCCGGCGGCCTCGATGAGGTCGATGCGAGCAATGAGGCGGTACCGGTCACTTGAAAGGGTGATGGAACGGGAGTGGATCTTGTCCTCGCCGAGTTCAACGGGGGAAGGCAATTCGCCGGGCTTCTCGTCTACCCGGCGGTGCTGAAATTTGCCTTCGATGGTATCGGCATTATCGCGGAACAGGCCTTCCACCCACTCGTAAAAGAACAGGCGGGGGCAGTAGACAAACTCGTTGACCATGCGCGCCGGAAGGTAGTCAGGAAGCGCGCGTTCGGCTGCGGGGGAGGCGTCGGGCAAGCCGGCCATGGATCAGACCACGATGCAGGGGCTGTCGAGGGTCGTGTAGGGTTTGCCGAGGGCCGTGATGACACGGTCGCCGCGGCCTTCGGCGGGGCCGAGGTTGACGAAAAGGACCTGGTCTTCGGTGTGATGGATGATGGCCGAAAGTTCGGCTTTGCAGCGGACCAGATCCGCTGCGGTGAACTGGCACTCGAAGACGGAGTACTGGAGGTGGTCCCCATAGTTGCGCATGGTCTTGAAGACCTGGCGGAGGCGTTTGTCATCACAAATGTCGTAGCAGACCAGGTAAGACGTACGCATAGCATCTCCTGTTGATAAAGTTATCGATTGCGACTTCGGTCAGCATGAGCCGGTTGGGTTCGGCAGCGGGCGACACAGCCCGTACCCTAAATATCTTCCCGCACCGAGCAGCACCGGCCCGCGCACCGGTTGGTCGAAGATCACCATCGCGTGCAGGTGGCGGCGTTCCCCGCCATCCTTACGCGAGAGCCTGGGGAACCGGTGCGCCGGCGGTGCGCCCAGGTGGGGCGACACGGCGATGAGGATGACCTGCCGGGGCCGAAGGAGCCCGATGGCGGCGCAGGATGCGGCCACCGTGTCCAGTGCTTCGCGGTGGTAAGTGCGGGGGTCTTTGCTTTTGGGGTGGCGGTCGAAGGCCAAGGGGGTCACGGTGGCCCAACAGGTGCTGCCGGAAGGATGCGCGGTCCACGGCTGTGGCCGGAGGTTCCAAGGCGGTGCGTCGCGAATCTCGTGCACCAAACTCCACACGCCGAGGGGCCCTAACTTCAGCTCGTCGACGCGGGCCAGGACCTGTAACACGCCGCGGCGCTCTGAAGGGCCGACTGCCGCGGGCAGTACGGCCGCCAAGCCCAGAAGATGGCCATCGGCGTGAGCATTCGCGACAAACGCGAGCGGGATAAGCGCGAGGTGGGGTCTCTGCAAGGGGTTTCCGGCAGGGTCGTGGCCGCTTACGATTTCGCGGACGCCGTCAGGCATGTCGTTGACCTGGCTCACCAGCGCCTCCCGCCACCGGTTGGTCACCGCCAAGGTGGCCGGCAGCCCGAGGGCGGCGAACGGACCGCCCCGCCTTTCCAGGCGGTAGATGATCAGATGGGGACTGAAGCAGGTCTCGGCCATGGCGGGCACCTCCTGAGTTGGGGGCAGCGGCCGGGCGTAGCCTTGATAGCGGGTGATTTGCGGCCGGAGCCGTGGGTCAGTGGATGGGACAAGCCTGCTGGTCGGGCGTCCGGTCGCATCTGCATCGAAGATTGGTTGTGCGCTTCGCAGGGCCGCAAGCCCCGTCCTACGCGTCATCGCCCGGCACCGGACGCGGACGGTTCCAATTGACCGGCACCAAAGTGCGGGTCAGCACCGAGAGGTATGCTTAAGGCCACAGGCTGATCGAATGCAAGTTCGAGCCAGAAGCCCACTCGTGTCGTCAAACGCCACCGCCGTTGTGGAGAATCTTCCGCGCCGAAATATTGATGTGCCAGGAGAGTGCATGCGTTGCCAGGCGCCCCAGGAACTTGAAGCCTCCGCACCGACGCGGGCCGGTGTCCGCAAACGCGCTCCGCCAAGCGTGCAACCTGGTCGTCTACGTCGGTCCCGCCAGCGTGCCGCCACCGTAGCGGTGGTACAAACGGAGTTACGCTGCGCCACGAAGTGGCAAGCACCGCATAATCAATTTGAGCGACTATCTCTTCCGGGACTACTGTGATCGGATAAAGGCTGTCGTCGATACGGATGCGACCTACTCCGAGCAAAGCCTCCATTTCCGCGCCGGTGAGGCGCCCCGTGGGAATGCGGACGGTTATAGTATCCACGGTCAACCTTCCGAACGAAAGCCGGGGAAGGTAGAAAGCGTGCTTGTGGCCTCGGGCGATACCCCCGTCCGCCTCCCGTCCGCTCAAGGTAAGCGAATCCGTGCCTGTAAGATTCCTGTGTCTGGACACAGCTGCATCGCGAAAAGCCCGCGCCACCGCCACTAGCAGGCGCAACGGAATGGGTATCCGACGGTTCAATCGAAACCGTATCTCGGCGACAGGAATATCCGGGTTGATCCTGCGCGGCGGCGCGGTCGGCCGGATCTCGCGAACGAGGACCGCGCGGGGGACGGCGTATTCAATCCAGCGCGCTCCGTCGGGGAGCGGCATCTTGTTGTGGAGCAGAACATCCACAAGGTGGGCCGGATAAGCCGTTCCTGTTACCCCGCCAGCGCGACTTCTCACTCTCCACAAGTCCGAAGCCCGGAAGTCATGGGCAGGACAGAGAACCGCACAGTAGGTGACGTCCGCAGTTGCGGCGCCCCGCCCGCGCGGGACTGCCCGGTGAACTCCGGCGGGCGGCTCCGTACGGTCTGACAGGCGGAGCCGCGCACGAGACTCGGCCCGGCCAAAGTAGCGAAGGGACCCCAGCAACGTGGCGAGCATAGTCCTCTGAGACTCGCTCAAACAGACATCGAATTTAAACCAGAAGCGTCCACCCTGGGGAACCGCGAAGAAGTCGTGGTGCAGGGCTCGATCGGCGGCGTCCTTCCGTACCGGCTGGTAATAGCGGATCTCATGGAACGACGTTTTGGGCAGCCAGATCTCCGGGGGACTCGTGCGACCAAGCGCCTCTAGCAGATCATCTCGTTCCTGTTCGGAAGACGGTCTGGGCTGTGCAGCGAACCACGCCGCGGCTACGGCCCGCAGGAGTCGCCACGCCGACGGCGGCCACTCGGCGCCCGCCATGCCAAACTGGGACTTGCCCCAGATGTGGGCGTGGTAGCGTCCCGAGAGAAGTTCGACCTCGATGACGGTGGTGTCGCTCATTACTCTTCAGAGTCCGCTTCTTCGTTGCTGTCCTCCGGGGATCCTGCCTCGGTTGCTACTACCGGGGGTGACTTTTCTTTCTTGTGCTTGAGCTTATACGTCACGTTCACGACTGGCCCCTCGTAGGGCAGGGCATTGTCGTTGCCAGAGTGCACGCCTTCGAGAACCTCCGAAAGGAGCTCACGAAACGCCGGGGGATTCTGGAGCGCCCCCATCAAATCGCCTGTCGTCATCGGAACCTCCCCAGCACTGCCCTTCCACGAGATGGAGCTGCAGCGCAGATAGCAGTCAGCCCGCAGGCGAAGACTCGGAAGGGTCTGGCGACTGCGCGCGTCGAAAGCTTTTTTGTTCGCCAGGAAGGCGCCGATCTTCCACAAGGCAAGGCTGAGGAGAAACTTCTTTTGCCGATCGTCCAGGGCAAGGCCCTTCAAACTAAGTACGTCGATCTCGAACGAGGCACTGAGGGCATTGGGCACGATTCTGCTCTTTGCGGCGATGCTCTGGCCCTTGTTGGCCCGTTCTTGGCGTGCCGACTCGGGCTCGATGGCGTCCCACTTGACCATCCCGTAATGGACCTCAGGCTCCTCAGCCAGTTCGGCCTCCAGCCGGGCGTGCAGGAGCCGGGTCTGGCGCAGGCCCACAAACTTCCACTGTATAAACTGAAAGCCGTGCAACAGCGCTCCAGGGTCAAGGGCGAAGACGAGTTTGTCGAGTTCGGCCCGCTTGTCCAAGGGCCAGGAGTCCCCACCCTGCCTGAGTCCCAACTTGGACTCAAACAACTGCTTCATTGTCCGGCCGCCATTGATCGCTGCTTCAAGCACGTAAGACGAAGCGCATCGATGGGGCTCACAAAGGTTTGTGGTCAGAAGGTCCCCGTCGGGAGTGCGAACAGCGATTACGGGGAGTCCCTTAAGCTCATCAATCCACACTCCTGGATCCCGCATGCAGACCGCCTCGAGACGGTTCGCCATACTTTGCTCGCTCTCGACGAGACACCAGCGCCGCCCGTCCTTGTCCCGGTAGATGCATGCGCCGATGTCCGGGAAGCCCGTGGGCTGCAGGAAGCGCCCGTTCACTAACTCAAGTGCCGCGGTAATTAACACATGATCCTGGTTGTAGACGTCTTCAAGTAAGGAACCGGTTTGGCCGGCACCGGTGGCGGTTTGGGGATTCATATTGTCACCTCCATTTCGGAAACGAACTCTTTTTTCCCTTCCTCCAGCGCGACCCAGAGCCTGCCCGCGAGCGCCATCACATCCTGCCTCGCGATCGGGACGAGGAGTGCGACCGCAAGCCGCGCGGCCTCGGCCTCGGAAACGCTGGGCTCAAAATGTGCAACCGCCTTGCCCATGGGTCTTGGCTGCTGGTGCCATGGGAGGCCGTCTACGCGAAGCCGCAACAGTGCCCGTGCGGCAGCACGCCCGACCTGCTCCGGCTGCCCTGTGTTGAGCAGCCGCAACACGTCTCCGTCCCGGGGAGGGCGGGCGCCAGACGCGGGCTCGATGCCGAGCTGAAGCCACAGGCGGAGCGCTGCATAGGCCGGCGGGACCGCGGCTGCGTTTGCCAGCACTTTAGACTCCGGCACTTGGGCATGACTCTGCCAGTCCAGCAAGGCGAACAGAGCGGCCAGCCGGTGAACCTCGCGGAGGTCCACCTCGCCCCGGAGAAAGGCCGCGATGTCCTCCAGAGGAGCGTATCTTGCTCCCGCAAAGGGCAGGCGGTCAAGGTCGGCGCTGTCGAGCCATCTGTACCAGAGGAGCCGTCTGAAGTCGCCCAGGGGATCGAACCCTGTCCAGCGGAGAGGTCGGGAGGGGGGTGGGTCTGGGACTGTCCACGACTCGCTGGCCCAACCGTACCTGACCGGCAGCATGTGCTCAAGAAGCGGCCCGACGGCTGCGCTACCCGTCCGCGCCTTGTGCCCGAGGATGGAGCCGATGGCTCGGCCTAGCCGGTAAGCGGGATCGGTATCCAACCCAACCTGCAGCGCCTTTTCCCAAAGCTTCGCCGGAAGTAAAGGCAGCGCACGGGGCTGGCGTTGGGCGTCCTCGAACTCGCGGCGCAACGCACCCGGCACAAGTATGGAGCGGTTCAAAGCCCAGAGGGCCTCGAGTACACCGCGGTAGGGCTCGAGGCCCGGCTCGTCCACGGCCCGGTGAATCGCCGCCTCCACAAACGCGCGCGCAGCCCGCAGGCGATCGGTCCGGAACTGATCGAACCAGCCTTTCTCCGCAAGAGGCGCGAGCATCAGCCTCAGGCTGGCCCCGGCCCCGCCTGAACCTCCAACGCGCGTCAATCCCCGCGGTACACCCTGGCGCATCGGCTGTCGTTGCCCCGGCCGGCGCCCTTCCAGAACGAAACGGTGAAACGTATCAAACGCTGCTCCTGCGCCCCGTCCGACCACCGCAGCCCGGAACTCGGCGGCGGTGGCCGCGAAACCCCTCTCGGAGAGCCTAGCCTGGAACTGGCGGACCTGCATTTCGAATTCTGCGAGCGTCCGGGCGCGCTCGGCACTCCACGTCGGCAGGTGCAGCTCCACATTCCGGAAGAACTGTCTGGCCCCACACTCAACGGTTGAGCCCTCAAAGACGAAGGGAAACGCGGGGTAGTTTCGCCGACCCCAGCGCAGGCGGCGGACGCTCCCGCGGAGCAGTATCGCTCCGCGGATCGCGAGCAGAAAGCACCACGCGCTTCTCGGCGCGTCCTTTTCTCGCTCCCATTCTTCGATCCCCGTCGCATAGCGCTTCATGGGTTCTGGAAAAAAGAGGTACCCGCTCTCCAGCGAGGACCGAAGCGACGGGTTCCCTTCTGCAAAGAGCGACCACTGAAGGTCTCCCGGGGCCTTCTTGGCAGCCTCCACAGCCTTCTCGATTTGCGAAAAGTAGTCCCCGGAGCCTTCCTGCCCGTGGGCTGGAAAGAGAGGATGAGGCTCCGTCTCATCCTCTGTCCCAAAGGGCAAGGCAATCGCGCGGGCCCATAAAGCGAGATCAGGGTCAAATGCGTCGTGCCCACGGGGACTTTTGAGGGGAGAATCCTGGCGTTCAACCCCTTTCCTCGCGCTCCCTCGCACAGGCTTGAACGCCTGACTGACTCTTGTCCCCCACTTCAACAGAGGTTGCCCTATCACACTTGACAACTCCCGCTTAACGCTCCCTCCGCTGCCCGCCCCGTCAGGTCGCCTCTGTACCACAAGGTGGAACGCATCGTCCCACCAGAACAGTGTGTCCGGCCACTCCTCACCTGCGACGGCCATGACGCCGTAGCCCTTCAGCAGGTCGCCAAGGGAATGTGGCGAGACACCGCCCAGTACAATCTGCGTCATCAGCTCGCCCTCCAGTCCGCCACACGGACGACTCCTTCCAGGTAAGCCAGAAAGAAGGGGCCGTAGGTGTGGAGCAGCCAATGGACGCGGCCCTGCCAACCGGGTCTATCGAGAGAGGGCAGGAGCGCCTCCGGGTCGAGCACTAACGGGACGCTACCGCCACAAGGCAAAGCCACCGGCGGAATGCGGTCGCCCTTGCGCACCCCACAGAGATCCCGAGGGTCTTCCTCGTCCCACGCCTCCGGCATCAGGCGTACCTTGCCGTGATGGGCAAGAATGAGGAATGCCGCGAGGTCGTCACCCTGATTCGCCTGGAGGAACGCGAGCAGCGACGCGAGCTCATGGCGGAATCCGGCCGGAGGCCCGCCCCACCCGTTCGACTTCGCGTAGAAAACACCGGGCTTCGGGTGTCCGTTCTCTGGGCGCCCTGCTTTGGCCAGCATGTCCTGGAATGGCCGAAGCATCTGTCCCTTTGCCTCGCGTTCGAGTGCCTTTCCTACGTCGTGCCAGCAAGCGGCACGGAGCACCGACCTTTGGAGATCGTGCGGCAAGTTCAGGGCGGTCACCAGCGTGCGGGCCTGTTTTTCCGCCTCGTGCAGGTGCAGCTCGAGCTTCATCCATCGCTTCGTGAAGCTGCGTGGATCTTCGTGGCGGCCTCGTACAGGAAGGATGCAGCCGTCAATCTCCTCGATCAGCGACACCTCTCCGCCGTTGAATCGGACCCAGGCGCGGACCATCGTGCCGTCGTCACGTCTCCACCGATCGACGATTTCGCCCGGCGCGTCTTTGGCTCCGGGTTTCCACCCCAGACCTTGTTGATAACACCCGGCTGCCATATCCACCATGACGGTGTCGCCGGCGCGGATTTCACCACCATTCGCCCTGCGCCAGGCCCCGCCCCGCTTGCGTCCGGTGGCAAGAGTGAGAATCCACACCTCGCGATCCCCGAACGCGTTCTGCGCCTCGTAGAACGGCACGGGGCACAGCTCGTCCGGATGAATCGGCACCTGCTCGTCGGGAGCGAGGCCGCCGCTGATCCGGCGCCATAACACATATGCGTCGAGGTCCCGCTCGACCGCCCGGATGAACGGGCCGATATCGGAGTGGCCGCCGCTGAGGTCTGGATCCGTGTCGAAGAGATCATCGAGGTCGAAACGCCTCAGCACAGGGCCCTCGACGTGAAGCGAGGTCGGAAACTTCGCCAGCGTCTCAGGGGACAGCGATCCGGAGTGCGCGCTCATCAGCTCTTGAAGGCGCTGGTGCGTCTCGCGCAGAGCCTTGGCGTCGTAGGGCAAAGCCGCTTCGCGCTCTCGCCGCTCCTCGTACCTTTTTGGAGGCTCTCCCTGTTTGCGGTCTGGCGGTAGCGGCTCAAAGACGAGAGCCGGAGCCGGAGCCGCTTTTCCGCACCGGACATCGGCGGCACTCGGTCTCATCCCCCTCCGGTTGAGTCGCCCTAGGCGTTGCACCAGAGACGGCCACGGGCAGAGCTCAGTGAAGAGCGCATCGGCGTCAAGGTCAACACCAGCCTCGAGCACCTGCGTTGCCACCACGATGCGACCTTCTGAGGGCACCGGCGTTTCGAGTTTTTCGTAAGTCGCCTTGCGGTCTCTGGGGCGCATCCGTGCGTGCACCAGCGCCAGCTCAGGTCCGCCATCGTCGTAGTCCCGGAGTCGGGAATACAGCTTCACCGCCCTCTTCACCTGATTGACGAAGACCAACACCATCCGACCGCCCTGCACCTCTTGGCGAATCCGTTCGATGAGCTCCGGAGTGTCCACCGTCCAGCCATTCGGGGCGGGCACGCCCGCAGACCTGCCAGTTCTCCGCGTTCGGCCGCTGCCCGCGGCACCCCTAGAGGTCGGCTGGAGGTGCAATTCCAGCCGCTTCGGCGCCGTCCACCGCGCCCGGAACCCTTCATGCTTCAGGTCGTCCTCGGAACAACTTTGGGCGGGGCTGTGGAGCGGTTGTCCCGTGCGTTCGGGCGTCCGCATCCAGGCGGGCAAGTCGCAGGAGCCTGGCTGGCTACCGAGAGTCGCACTCATCCACACGCTTCTCCGCGAGCCGTGAAGAGGCTGCTTCTCCTCCCAGAAATGTTGCAGCTGAACGCTTGTCGTGCGAGCTGCCCCCATCAGCTGCACCTCGTCCATGACCCACAAGGTGTCGACGTTCAGAAAGCCGAAATCCACAGGCCAGAGTTGGGGTTTCATCGCAAAACCCCGGTTGAGTGCCCGGGATAAGAGCATGTCCTGCGTCCCGATGATGATCGCGGGATGTTCGGGATACTCCCGCCATTCGCTTTGTGCTTCACCCCCCATTAACGTCACCACGGCCACCTTGTTGGGATCGCTCCAGTCAATTCTGTAGTACTCCAGCCGGTTACCGTTGAACTGCGCCTGGCCCGCCAGAAGGCCGACGTTTTTAGCCCACTGCAACGCCCGGGACCTGGTCTGTTCGACCAGCACCCTCATGGGTAGGCAATACACGAGGCGCCGGGGGAGGTTCGCACCGCAAGCACGCGCAACCAGCCAGATCGCGATAACCGACGTTTTACCTAACCCCGTGGGTATCTCGATGATTTCTGGAACAACGCCGTTCCGCATGTTGTCGAGTACCGCCTCTTGCCACGGAAAGAGCCTCTCTTCGGCTCCGAGGCCGAGGGCCGAATGCAACATGCGCACGGGATCACTCTCCATCACGGACTACCTCCAGTCGCTCAGCTCCTACACATTTCCCGAAGCGACCACTCCAAATCCATATAGTGCTCTCCTGCCTCCCAACGTTGCACCCGACGTCTCCGGCACCTCGACGGCGGTCTCCCCCTTGCCCCACACGGTTTGCCGGCCCACACCCGTCCACTGGGCAGCCTCCAGGTAGGGCAGGAATTCGGCCAGCTCCCCCTCATACTCCACTTCGCCCGTGAAGCCGCCGAAAGGGTGAACGCGGCCCGTCCGGGCCGAGCGGCGGTCGGTTTCGGTCCACCGCAGCGCCGACCGCACCAGCCGCACCCGAGAGGCCCGCTCGCCCATGCCGCGGAAATCAATGTCCAGCGGACCGGCTCCGTACAGGGCCCGGAGGGTGCTCAGCCGGTCGCGAATCCTCGCGAACAGTATGGCGAACTCCGGTCGCAGCACGATTTCGCCGTTCCCTTTCAGCTCCGTCGGCGTCAGGAACCGGACGCGCACCCGGCTGACCGGCGCCGGATGCGGCCCCAGGCCGAGCTCGATCGGCGGCAGTGCCTGCCGCAGCACAAACGCCCGCCCGTCGAATACCTCGGCCTCCGGAGTACGGTCCCGCCCGAGCTGTTCCACCCGCACCAACTCCGCCCGCCCGCGGCGGGGACCGATCCCCTCACGGGCGAGTTGCGCAAACGCCATCACAAAATAGGCCAGTGCGGGATCGCGCACATCAAAGATGTGCACGTCAAAATGGAACTCGCCCCCCGGCTCGAGCGCACGCCCGTCCAGATGCGCGGCGCGGAACACGAAGGGGCGCGGCAGATCCGCCAGTCCGCTGGGGCCGCCGCCGGAGGCCGAAGGCTCGAAAATCCGGGCGTAAGGACAGCTTCGGCGCAGGTGGCACGTGCGCGCATCGGAGCACTCCGGTACGCAGGCGAGCTTGCGAAAAATGGCTCCGAACGCGCCGCGGATGATGTTTCCGGACTTGCCGGGCGGGAAATACAGCGAACCAGCGGCCCGGAAGGAGAAGCGGAAGGCGTAAAGAGAAAAGGTCGGCGCGGCGAGGGCCAAACTCATGGAGCGACGGAGACCGGCAACTGCTCGACGATCTCAATGCCGAAACCTTCAAGCCCTACGACCTTGCGCGGATGATTGGTGAGCAGCCGGATGCGGCGCAGCCCCAGATCGAGGAGAATCTGCGCGCCGATGCCGCTCTCGTGCTGGAGCAGTCTGCGGCCGCCCGCCGTGGCGTAGTGCATGAAGTCGCGCGTGTGAGGCTCCAGGCGACCCTGCTCGAGCGAGATCCCGGGGCCGGTGTGGTGGAGGTAGACCAGCACGCCGGAGCCTTCCGCGGCGATGCGCTCGAGCGAGCCGCGCAGCACGGCGCCGCAGCCGCACCCGACCGAGCCGAAGATATCCCCGTAGGCGCAGCGGGCGTGCATGCGCACCAGCGCCGCCTCTTCCAAGGCCGGCTCGCCCCGCACCAGTGCAAGGTGAATCTCGGGGTCAATGGAAGTGCCGTAGGCGATCGTACGGAACGAGCCGTAGCCGGTTTCGAGACAGCCTTCCGCCAGACGGCGGACGAAGCGCTCGTGCGCCAGCCGGTAGCGGATGAGGTCGGCGATCGAGATCATCTTCAGGCCGTGGCGGGCGCAGAACTCCTCCAGTTGCGGCACGCGGGCCATGGTGCCGTCCTCGTTCATGATTTCGCAGATGACGCCCGCGGGGGTGAGCCCCGCCAGCCGCGCCAGATCCACGGCGGCTTCGGTTTGGCCGGCGCGCACCAGCACGCCGCCTTCACGGGCTCGCAAGGGGAAGACATGCCCCGGGCGCGCCAGGTCTGCGGGCTTGGTAGCGGGGTGGATGGCGACCTGGATGGTGCGCGCGCGGTCGGCGGCGGAAATTCCGGTCGTGACGCCTTCGGCGGCGTCAATGGACTCGCAGAAGGCGGTGCCGAAGCGCGAGGTGTTGCGGGGCGTGATCAGATGCAGCTGCAGGGCGTCGCAGCGGGCGGGCTCCAGAGCCAGACAGATGAGGCCGCGGCCGTGCGTCGCCATGAAATTGATGATCTCGGGGGTGACCTTTTCGGCGGCCACGGTAAGATCGCCCTCGTTTTCCCGGTCTTCGTCGTCCACGACGACGAGCATGCGGCCGGCACGAATTTCCTCAATGGCTTCCGGGATGGAGGCAAAAGGCATGGGCGTGTCTTTCAGGATAGCGCGGGGTAGAATGAGGGAGGAAGCTGGCGTAGCTCAGCGGGCAGAGCGTCTGACTTGTAATCAGAAGGTCGTGGGTTCGATCCCCACCGCCAGCTCCAGGGCCTGGAGGAAACCGCCCCCGAACCTCCCAAGCGGAAGCCTCAGCGGGTCCGTAAGAATAAGAATGCAAAGGAACCCAATGCCACGCTGAGAGCGTGAGGCAGGCCGAATCCCTTTGAGACATCGAGTTCCTGGCGGCGCACATAGGGCGGACGCAGGTGGATCCACTCGTAAATCAGGTAGCCGACATTGGAAACCGTACGGCGAAAGCGCCTGCGCCACAGTACGACAACCACAGCGAGTAAGCCGCCGATCAGGGAGCTCAGAAGGAAAATCACCATCCAATTCCAGGGCCCCACAATGGCTCCCACCGCAGCCATCATCTTGACGTCCCCGGCCCCCATTGCCCGGAGCCAGTACAGGGCGAAATAGATTAGAAAAGCGAGTACTAGACCTACTAAGGATTGCCAAAGACCGGAAAGCTGGTGTAAAACCAAGTTCAGGCCAAAGGCGAGCACGAGCCCGCCGAGGCTCAGCCAGTTGGGTATACGGCGCTCGCGAAGATCAATGAGGGCGGCGGTGGTGACGAACACCACCAGCAGAGCCTGAGAAAGGGCCGGCAAATCCATGACATCCAGTTTCTTCAGGATAGCAGGCGTGAGTCCGGGGCTCGGAGTGCGTGCCGCTCGGATGGCCTTTTTGCTGGCCGTAGCCATCGGCTGGTGTGCACGTCCGGGAGCCGCAGCGACGTTCGGCAAAGTGGTGCCGATCGGAGGGCACATCGCGGACCTCGCGTATGATGCCCGGCGCAATCTCGTTTACATAGCTAACTTCGGGGCCAGCCGTGTGGACGTTCTGGCGGGTTCGACGCAGTCGTTACAGGGGCCCATCTACGTGCCTGCAGCCCCGGGAACGCTCGCCTTGTCTCCGGACGGCCGCTTCCTGGTGGTGGGCCATTTCTTGGAAGGAACGCCTCCACAGATAGCGCCGGACCCTGTGGCCCTGACGGTTCTGGATCTCGACGCAGACCAGCGGCGGACGCTTCCGCAAAGCCTTTTGGGTTCCTCGCCGCTTGCGGTCGCCTTTGGCGCCGGGAGCCGGGCGCTGGTCGTTACGCGGACGAGGTTTTTTCTCCTCGACCCCTTTACAGGAGAACTCGAGCCGTTGACGATCGTCACCGATCTGCAAACGGATGAACTTCCGGTTCCCTTCGCCACGTTCCCTCCGGAGATTCTACGAGCTTCCGCGGGAGTCTCGGGCGACGGCAGGATCATCTGGGTGGCGGCGCAGCTGCGGGAGGGAGCTCCCGAGCAGGTCGCCCTGATTCGATACGCGGTCGAGTCGCGGGAGTTGCGGCTGGCCGGCTTTACGGCGTCGCCCCCGGCGGGCCCGCGCGTCGTGAGCGTCAACGGGGACGGTTCGCAACTACTGGCGGGCTGGGCGCTGATCAATGAGAATCTGATTCTGCTGGCCGAATTCCCTTACCCGGCGGGCGAACTTCATGTGGGCGGACATGCCTACGACTACCGGCGAGACGTCATCTACGCCCACATCCCGCTGCCTGCAGCGGAGCCGGGCGGAGCCTCGAGGGAGCCGGTGCTGGAGCTTTTCGACACAGACAATCTGACGGTGCGGGAACGCCTCCGCCTGCCCGAAAACCTGGCGGGCAAGGCGGTATTCAGCAGCGACATGGAGTTCCTGTATGCCGCTTCTGACAGCGGCGTCACGATCCTTCCCGTGGGAGCTCTCGCGCGAGCGCCGCGTGTGCGCGCCGTCCAGGAAGACGTGCTGTTCCCCGGCAATGCCTGCGACAACCGGCCCATCGTCCGCGAGATCGATCTCGTGGATCTGGGGGGCGGCGCCACGGACTTCCGACTGGAACTGCCCGCGGGGACGAGAGGCATTCGCCTGAGCGGGTCCGCAGGCTCGACACCGGCAAGAGTGGCGATTGAAGTCGATCCGTCCTTTTACCGGGCGCAGAAGGGGACCACGGCGATCGAGCTTGTGATCCGGTCGAGCGCCGCCGTGAACATTCCTCCGCCGGTGCGACTTTTGATCAACACGCGGGAGCCCGAGCAACGCGGCGTCCTTCGCAACGTGCCGGGGAAACTTGTGGACGTGCTGGCGGACCCGGTGCGCAACCGGCTCTACGTTCTGCGGCAGGACAAGAACCTGGTGCTGGTCTTCGACGCCGGCACCTACGAGCAGATCGCGGCGCTGCGCACCGGCAACACGCCTGTCCAGATGGCCATGACGCGGGACAACCGCTATCTGATCGTGACCAACGATCATTCCCAGCTCGCCCGTGTCTACGATCTGGAAACGCTGGAGCCGTCGCAGCCCATCGTGTTTCCCCCGGGGCATTATCCGCGCTCGATTGCCGTTTCCAACCGCTCGATCCTCGCGGTGGCGCGATCGGCGTCCGGTCCCCACCGCATTGATCTGGTGCACTTCGATGAGCGAATCGCCACTGCGCCGTCCCAGCTGGGCATTTACACCAACGAAGTTTCAGCGCAGACGGTGCTGAGCGCGTCGCCTTCGGGGAACGTCATCTTCGGCGCCATGCCGGACGGTACGGTGCTGCTGTACGAAACGACGGCCGATACGATCGTCGCCTCCCGCCAGGACCTCGAGGGACTTGCCGGCGCCTACGCCGCTCTTGCCGACGGAGCCTTTGTCGTGGGGCCGAACCTCCTCAACGCCTCTCTCGTGCCTGTAGCCCAGGCCGGGCAGCTGGAGGGCACGGCGGCAGGCTACGGCCTCGCGGACGGCTGGACGGTGCGAACTCTGGCGGGGGCGCCCTCTTCGCCCGGCGTGATCGAGCGCGTCGAACTGTCGGAGTTGCGCTCTGTAAGCGGTGCAAAAATGATCGAGGCGCCGGTGCTGGCGAAGTTTCTGGAGAGCCCGCCCGTCGGACAGACGGGGCAAACGATCCTGCCGTTCTTGCGGACGCTGGCGCCTCTGGCCAACCGGCAGGCGATGATTTCCCTTTCCCGCTCGGGGATCACCATCCTGCCCTGGGCGTTTGATGAGGCCCTGGCTCAACCGGTCGTGGAGCGTGTGGTCAACAGCGCGGACTACACGGGCGGCCTCGCTCCCGGCAGCCTGATCCTGATTCAGGGCATGCATCTGAGCACCGTCCCGGAGATGGCCCGGGAACGGCCGCTGCCTACGATCCTGGGGGAAGCCTGCATCACGGTAAACGACCAACTCGTGCCCCTGTTCCGCATCACGGAAAGCGAGGCACTGGCGCAGTTGCCTTACACGGTGTCAGGGACGGGAAGGCTGATCGTACGTTCCCCGGGGGGTACGAGCAACCCATTCGTGCTTACGATTCTCCCCGGGGCGCCCGCGGTATTTCGCAGCGGCGCGGCGGGTCCCCAGACCGGCCTGCCCACGATCGTGCGCCAGAAGAACGGCGAACTGGTGACGCTCTCCAATCCGATTCATCCGGAAGAAGCCATCACGATCTACCTGACCGGGCTGGGCGTAACTTCGCCACTCATTGAGGCGGGACAGCCCGCGCCTGGAGAGCCTGTGGCGCAACCCGTGCTGGAGCCGCGCCTGACTCTCGGTCAGGTGGGGCTCCCGATCCAGTTTGTGGGACTGGTGGCCGGAGAAATTGGAGTGTATCGGATTGATGCTACAATCCCGTTCTGGGTCCCGACGGGAATGAGCGTTCCCTTGACGATCGCGCAAGGCACGTACTCGACGACGCTGAGCGTGCGAGTGGTTCGGTAAGAGTTGCCGGAACAGAGGAGACGGACGTGGGTTTCAGGATTCAGTTGGCGATGATCGCGCTCGCGGCCGGGCACATTCCGGCCGTCCTCGGCCAGAACTGGGAGCTGGGCGGCGGGGCCGGCTACGGCGTGGCCAGAAGCAACACGGTCAGTTTTCGCGGCGCCACCGGTGAGGCCGGCTTGCGGCGAGGTTACCTCGCCACGGCTTATGGTGCGCATCACACCTACCGGCATCTGAGTGGAGAATTGCGCTACATCTATCGCCAAGGCTCTCCGGAAGTGTCCGCCGGAGGCCGGCAGGCGCAGATTGCCGGTGAAACGCACACGGTCAATTACGATTTTCTGTTCCATGCCCGTGACCGGGAGTTCGGAATTCGCCCGTATGTCGCCTTCGGCGGAGGCGTGAAAGTTTTTCGCGGTACCGGAACCGAGTCTGCCTTTCAGCCGTTGAGTGAATTTATTCTGCTGACGCGCACGCGTGAGACTCTGCCGCTGCTTTCCGTAGGCGGAGGTGTCAGCGTGCGGCTGGCGCCCGGCGCCGTGTTCCGGATCGACTTTCGCGATCACGTCACGCCGTTCCCCTCCAAGGTGTTACAGCCCGCTCCCGGGGCGCAGCTGCGGGGCTGGCTTCACGACTTTGTTCCGCTGGTGAGCATCGGCTGGAGGTTTTGAGGCCGTCATGAGGAGCGCCGAGAGCCGGCTGCCGATTTCGGCGGACGAGTTCATTGACTTTTACGAGCTGCTCCAGATCAGCCCCAACGCCGAGGCGGAAACCATCCATCGCATTTACAAGATGCTCGCGGCCCGCTACCACCCCGACAATCCGGAAACGGGGAACATGGAGATGTTCCTGTTGTTGAAACGGGCGCACCAGGTCCTGTCCGATCCGCGGCTCCGGGCCGAATATGACGAACTCCGCAAGCAACAGCTCTCCGAACCGCTGGGCGTTTTTTCGTTGCGAGAATTTGCCGTGGGCATTGATGGCGAGAGTAACCGCCGGATGGGCGTTCTGTGCCTGCTGTACAACCGGCGGAGGATGAACCAGGAGCATCCGGGCGTCTCGGTCCTGGAGCTGGAAACCCTCATGTCGTTTCCGCGAGAGCATCTGATGTTCGCGCTGTGGTACCTGAAGGAAAAAGGATTGATCCAGCAGGACGAGCAGAGCAACTACGCCATCACGGCCGAGGGAGTAGACTACGTCGAGGCCAACCTTCCCAACAACAAACTCCTTTACAAGCTGTTGAAAGCCTCCGAGTGCGGCGGCACGCGGCGCGTCGTCGTACGGGACACCGCCGAAGAGCGAAGAGAATCCGCTTCAGAGGGGTGATAAACCGCGTGGAAACCGCCGAACTCCGCTACCGGCCGCCTGTTCCTTACGTGCTGGAAAAGCTGGAGATCCCCCGCGCCTTGATCACGGACCTGTTCGTGCGCCGGCTGTACATGGAAGGACAAAGCACGTTGAGCGCGATCTCGGCGGCCCTGAAGCTCAGCTACCCCGTCGTCGAGGCTGCCTTCCAACAGTTGCGGCGTCAGCAGCTTCTGGAGGTGCTGGGCATGGTCGGGGAGGACTACCGCTTTGTGCTGAGCGAAGCGGGGCGTCAGTTTGCGATCGACCGGCTTCGGATCAGCCAGTACAGCGGTGCGGCGCCTGTGTCCCTGCGCGAGTACGCGCGGGCTGTGCGGGCCCAGGCGGCTTCGGTCAGAGTCAACCCCGCACGTCTCCGGGAGGCTCTCGCCGATCTGGTGGTGACCGATGATCTGCTTTCCCAACTGGGACCGGCGCTGATTTCCCAAAAGGCCTTATTCCTCTACGGGCCGACGGGCAACGGCAAGACGAGTCTGGCCGAAAGACTGGTACGCATCTACGACGACCTCATCGTGATTCCTTACGCGCTGGAGGTGGACGGGCAGATCATCCTGCTGTACGACCCGGTCGTGCACCTGCGAGTGGACTACGACTCCGACGAACTCGATCCTCGCTGGGTGGTTTGCCGCCGGCCCTGTGTGATGGCCGGCGGCGAACTGGTGCCCTCCATGCTGGAATTGCAGCTGGATGAAGCTTCCAACGTATACGCAGCGCCCTTGCAGCTGAAGGCGAATAACGGCCTGCTGGTAATCGACGACTTCGGCAGGCAGGTCATGGCGCCGAGAGAACTCCTGAACCGCTGGATCGTTCCCCTGGACCGGCGCGTGGACTACCTGACCTTGCGGCACGGCGTCAAGTTCGAGATTCCTTTCGAACTGATGGTGGTCTTTGCCACCAACCTCGATCCTCGCTCTCTGGCCGACGAAGCGTTTCTGCGGCGGATCCCCAACAAGATCTATGTGCCGCCCGTCGAACCCGAAGTGTTCGACGCCATCCTCGAGCGGGTCATGCGCGCGGCGCGCCTGGAGTACGCGCCGGAGACCGGGCCTTATCTGCGCGAGCTCTGCCTGCGTTCGGGAGCGACGGAGCTGCGCGCCTGTTACCCCCGCGACATCTGCGACATTGCCACGTGGATCAGTAACTACGAGGAAAGACCGGTTACGCTGACGCCGGAAGTCCTCGAGCGCGCCGTGCGCCTATACTTCACCCAGACCAAGGCCGTGAGCCCGCCGAGCGAAGTCTGAGCAGAAGGCCCCAGGCTAGCGGGCTGCGGGCGGAATCACCAGCAGAATCTCCACCCTGACCGGCCCTCCGCCCTGTACGGCCGGGCGAAAAATCCACTCCTTGAAGTAGCTCAGCAACGGCAGCAGAACAGCAGTCTGCTCGGCGTTCACGGCCCGGAGCTCCTCGAACTCCCCGCCGGCGCTGATGTAGCCGTGGATCAGCAGGGAACCAGTGGCTGGAAGCAGCTCCGCCGGAGGCACGACAGTCGTTCGTGGATAAGGCGCACGGACGGGGGCAGTAGTGCCCAGCGAGACCACGCCCCCGGTAACCCGCGTGGGCACAGACTGGTTGGGCACACAATATTGCATCAACCAGGGCTTGCCCGGTGCCACGGGCAGGTAAACGGTGTAAATGGGCCTTCCGGAAAGAATCCCGCGACTTTGCCGGTCCCCGGGCGCCGGAGATCCGCCCTCCACAACGACATCGAAGACAGCCGTGACCGGGTGTTCCACCCGAGTGGCCACCGAGGAGGGAAGTCCGCTCGCGAGCCCCGGTCGCGCTGACGGCGACGCGCGCCCCGTTCCAGCGCCGCTCCCCGAGCCGGCCGCCAGCCCCGATCCGGGCCCGCTCCCTGAAGCCCCCGCGCCGCTACCGGCGCGGTAAGGACCAGCGCCCCCGGGGCCCGCCGCACCTGCCCCGGCGCCTCCAGCTCCCGCCGCACCCGCCCCAGCACCGCCCGTACCGCCGCCTGCACCCGTGCCTGCGACGCCCGCGGCCGTACCGCTTCCCGCCGATGCGCCCTCGCCGCCGGCCTGCGCAACGCCGGTTCCCTCGGCGGCCGTACCCGCCAGCGAGGACCCGGCGCCCGGAGGCGCCAGGCTTCCTGCGAAGCTGCCCGCCGGCAGCACGAGCATCCTGCTCACTGGCGCCGGCGCGTCGGAAAGCGCGAGCACATTGATCGGCTCTCCCGGCAGCGACTCGATAATCGCGGGCACCGCGGTACGCTCAGCCGAGGGCGGCACGAACTGCCGCACCGGAGCCACGCTCGCAGGGGGACGAGGCAGCTTGGGCTGATCAAATACGGGTGAGCTGGCGATCCTCAGGTCCGAAAGCGCCAGCTCCCGGTTCGGCGGTTCGAGCCGCGGGGGAGCGTCCAGCACCGGCGCAGCTTCCGGTACGACCTCACTGCCCGGCGCCACGAAACGCCTGGGCGGCGGAGGTGGAATCTTCGGCGAGGCCCACAGCAGCAGGGTGGGCAGTTTGGCTTCGGCGGGAAGCGGCAGGCGTGGAGGCTGCAAGGGCTGCAATATTATGTGCGCCGAAGTATCCGGCCGCCGGGATTGTGGCAGTTCAAAGGGCCGTGCCCCCGCCCGCTGCGCTCCGGCGCCTGTGGGTTCCGCGAGCTCGCCAGCCCGGCTCCCGGCCGGACCTCGCCGTCCCGCCGCAGAAGCCCTAGGCCCTGCCGGCCTCTCCGGCGGAGGCTTTCTGCGGGACGCTGCCTGAGCCACGAAGGTACGCTCGGGAATCTCCAGCCGGAGCGGCTCGAGGGGAACCACTCTCAAACGCAGCGGCTCGGCTTCGGTCGCAAGAATATCCAGGTACGGCCCCGCAGCGTAGAGAAACGACAGCCCGGCGCAATGAAGCAGGATGGAAAGCGCCAGTCCGGTCCACGGCCTGGGGGGCCTCCGCCCGCAGGATTCAAAGAGAGGCTTTTCCCCGCCCGGCCGCACCCGTTCCCCGCGCACCTCCGCCAGGGTCTCTTCTACCTGCATGCCAGATCGCCGTCCTCGCTGTCCAGGACGACCAGACGCGGCAAACCGCTGTCAGGCAGCCGGCTCATCTCCTGGGCGCTCGTAGCGTTGCCGAGCCGCATTCTGACGCCGTAAGAGGCCAGTTCAGCCCGGTTCGAAACCAGCATCTTCCGGAAAAGCCGCGAAAGATAAAACCTGACGGTACCGGGAGAAACGGAAAGGACACCGGCGATCTGCCGGTTGGTGAGCCCCTGTGTAACCAGAACAAACAACTCTTGCTCTCTCCTGGTCAGCCGCACCGTCTTGGCCTCGAACAGCCGCTGCGCCAGAGCGCGCTCGAACCAGACTTCCCCGCTGGCCACGGCTTTCAGGCACCGGGTGACGGCGTCCGGCCCTAACTTCTTGGTGAGAATTCCCTTGATGCCCGCTTCCACGGCGCAGTAGGCAAAGGGGACCGGCACATCACGCGCCCACAACACGACCCGGCACGCCGGCGCGCTCCGCACGACATCAGCCAGAACCGACAAAGGCAACCCGTCGTCTACGTCCACCAACAGGACATCGGCACGCAGCCGCTCCACACAGGAGGCCAGTTCGTCCGCCGGACAAGCAAGCTCGCTCACCTGGAACTCCCCACCCTGTTCCAATACGGCCCGCAACCCGCTCACAAGAACCGGCTCGCCGCTGTAAACGGCCACCTGAATCTTCAAGCTCGCACTCCCGGTAATTCAGCCGCCACTTCGACGGCCTTCATAAGAATAGCCCAGCTGCCGTTTCTGCTAAACACCCACTCATGAGTGGTGGGTACTAACGCCAAGCAGTAGTACCGTATAGACCTAACATGGGCTTGATTTCTTGTCCAAATGGTTACATGCTTCTAGAGTGGTCGCCTTAAAATCCGATGCGGTCATGCGAGGTGACACCCTAGAGCGGATGGCGTACGACAAGATGGGCAGCGGGCGTAAGACTTCAGCCCGACGGAGAAGGGGTCATTCGGTCGTGGAGCTTGCGCTGATGGCCCCCTGGATCTTCTTGCTGTTCGCCACGCTGTTTGACTTCGGCATTTACGCTTACGCCGGCATGGCGACGGCCAACGCAGCCAGGGCGGCAGCGCTTCGCACCTCGTCTTCCATCGCGAACGTGGCGGATCAGCAACTGGCGTGCATTTTTGCCCGGCGCGAACTGCGGATGCTTCCCAACGTCTCGCAGACCACCAACTGTACGGCCCTGCCGCTGATCGTGACGGCGGCTGCCGGTTCGCGGCCGAACCAGTTCGGTACGCCGACGCCCACCAGCGTGGTTTCCGTCACGTATCAAACTCCCCAGTTGTTCCCGTTGCCGTGGCTGATGGGGCGTTTCACGCTGACCCGGATTTCGGAGATGAGGGTATACCGATGAGGAGACGAGCCGGACACGGGCAGAGAGGCAACGCGTTTCTGGAGTTTACCCTTGTCGGCATTCCCCTGATCTTCATCCTGATCTCGATCTTCGAGGTCTCAAGAGTTTTGTGGCAGTACAACACCGCGGCTCACGCCGTGCGCGAAGGGGTCCGCTACGCCTCGGTGCACGCCAACAACTGCGCGGTTCTGCCCAACAGTTGTACCGTCACGATCGGGCAGATCGCCCAACAGATCGGGTATCACGGGGCGGGCGTCGTGCCGGCGGACTTGTTGAACGTGCAGTTCATCTGGGGCGAGGCCGACCAGCCGGCCGCGTTTACGTGTCCCGATCTACAGACATGCCTGAACGGGGGCGGGCCGGCGGCGCAGTACTGGCCGGGTCCGCCTCCGGGAGCCGCGCCGGTCGGCGGGGGCTTTTTCCAGATGCCGATCACGATCCGGGCCGAATACCGCATGCGCTCGGTGATCGCCCTGTTCTGGCCGGGCTCCAGAGGGGTTCGTGTGGGCAATTTTCAGCTTCCGGTCAGCTCGACAGAGATGATCAACTACTGAGGAGGTTGGGATGCGCAACAGGAGCGGGACTCGCAAAGGCCAGGCCCTCATCATGGTCACGCTGGCGCTGATGGCCATGTTCGGGTTGATGGGTCTGCTGGTGGATTTCGGCTACGCTTTCTTTCTCGAAAAGATGATGCAGAACGCGGCGGACGCCGCGTCGCTGGCGGCCGTGCGTGCGGCGCTCGATTCCGGCACCGGGCCCACCTCGTTCACCTGCGGCACCACCGCCGTGTGCGCTGCCACACCGGTGAGCTGCGCCTCGGCGACGGGCAATCTCCAGGTCGGCTGCCAGTACGCCTTGCAGAACGGCTTCGACTGGACCACGCCCAACACGACCGTTACGGTTCAGGCCAGCGACCGCAACAGCCCGCCGACCGTCCTGGGCTGCAATCCCCTCACGCACCATCCGCCGACGGCGCCCTGCGTAGACACCTACTACTGGGTGACCGTACGGATCGCCCGCAACGTGCCGCAGTTGTTCTCGGCGGTGTGGGGCAACGGCATGGGCGTGGTCAGCGCGCGCGCCACGGCCGCCATCGCGCAGTCCACGACGCTGGGCAACCTCATCTTGACCAACCGTGAAAACGATCCCTGGATCGGGGCGACCGGAACGCAGCTCGACAACACCGGCAACGCCAACGCCACCGTGCCCGGAGGGATCATTCTGGCTTCCGCCGATCCCGTGGACGCAGGTTTCCTTCAAGGCAATTCGCACGTTGCGGCAAGCTACACCTGGATTCGCGGCTCGGGAGGAGTCAGGCTGCAAGGATCCGCCACCTGGATTGCCGCCCCCCAGAACCAGGCGAGCAATCCGAACATCCCGGGCAGCGACAGCGACCCGTTCAACAGCCCGTTCGTGGATCCGTTCTACGGAGACGGCCAGCCGCCTCTGCCCGATGCGACGACTTTGGGCTCCCTTCCACTCGTCCCGGTTCCCGGCGGCACGCTGACCACGACGATCTGTCCGAGCGGCGTCTGCCCGCCGGGGATTTACTACGCCACGAACACCAGCGGCCTGCCGACGGGGGCGCCCATCGGCATCTGGCAGGGTAACTTCCAGTTTCGATGGAACGGCAATTTCGATGCGAGCACGTTCATCTTCTTCGGCGGCCTCCGGATCGGGCAGGCCCGGGTGAACTTCGACCCGGGAAGATACGTCCTGGCCGGCGTCAACCTCTCGTTCGGAGATCTGGTTTTCGAAACCACGAATCAAAGCTTCATCCAGGGGGGCAGCACGGCGCAGGGCAACCACGACGCGGGGCGTATTTTCATTCTCACCGACGAGCGTTACGCCGGGGATCAGCTCGCGCCCGCCCGCAGCAGGGTTCCGGGCCTGCCCGACCTCGCCTTCGGCAGGACGAAGGTGATTGCAGGCAACAACGCCTCTTCTTCGATCACGCTTCAAGGTCTGAACCGGCTCGATCAGAGCCTGCCCCAGTCCATGCACCCCTACTCACCGGTTTTGTTCTGGCAGGATCAGCGGAATTCCAACTACCGCTACGACGACCAGGGCAGGTATTTTTGCAGCAATTTTAACGTGGCCTGCCCGCAGGATTTGACCGACGGCCGGGGCAACCCGAACCCCGAGTTCTGGATGCAGGCCACGCAGTTTCTCAACATCTGGGGCGCGGTGTATCAACCCCGCGGCGCCTGGATGCAACTGGTCGGCGGTAACCTGCAAACCGGCCCGATCCAGGTGGTTACGGGTGCAGTGCGCCTCCAGGGCGGCTCGGATCTGAGCCTTACCGGAGTGGAGACTCCCATTGTCAACTTTGTGGCTTCGCTCGTGGAGTAAGGTATGCAGGTTATTCTGTACTGGAGCGGGTCCCCCATTTGGTCTATGGAAATCCCCGCGTGCAAGCCGCAAAATGAGCCTATGGCAGTCAGGATTTCCCCGGAGGTGAACGGCCGATGAAGGATGCCCGCTCCAGCCTCCTGCTGCGCCTGTTACCCTCACTGACCGACGTGGCGTTTCTGCTTCCCGTGTTCTTCCTGTTTCTGACCATGGGCGGCGCCACGCGGATGCTCGAAGGGGACACGGGCTGGCACATCCGCGCCGGCGAGTGGATCCTGGCTCATGGCCGCGTGCCGGACCGGGATTTCTTTTCCTTCACCAAGGCGGGCGAGCCGTGGTTTGCGTGGGAATGGCTCTGGGACGTGTGGTTCGCCTGGATGCACGGGCGCTGGGGCATGGAGGCGGTGGTCCTGGTGAGCCTCGGCGTGATCTGCCTGACGTCGGCGCTGCTCTACCGGCTGGTGCTCCGCAAAGCCGGCAATCCCGTGATTGCCATCGCGTTCACCTGGCTGGCCGTGGCGGCTTCGAGCCTGCACTGGTGGGCACGGCCGCACGTGTTCACCATGCTGTTCACGGTCGTCTTCTACGAGGTGCTCGACCGTCGCTACGAGGGCGAAAGGAGCCGTCTGTGGGTGCTGCCGCTCGTGACGGTGGTCTGGACCAACCTGCACGGGGGCTTCGTCGCCGGTCTGGTCCTGATCGCCTTCTACGCCGCGGGTGAGTTCCTCGCCGCCGCCGTGGAAACCGACCCGGCGCGGCGCCGCGAAGCCTTGCGGCGCAGTCTTCCCTACTGCTGGACCGGGGCGGCGTGTCTGGCCGCCACGCTGGTCAATCCCTACTCCTGGCGCCTCCACGTCCACATCGCCGCGCTCGTCGGCGATCCGAATTCGCCGCTCTACCGCTGGGTTTCCGAGTGGATGTCCATCAGCTTTCGCCCCGGTCCGAGCCGGTACTTCGAGATCCTGCTCGTTCTCAGTGTCGGGACCGCGCTCTGGTGCCTCCGCGGGCGCCGTTTCGCCTATGCGCTTCTGCTGCTGGCCTGGTTGCATCAGGCTCTGGTCGCGGCCCGCAACATCCCGATCTTCGCGATCGTCGCGGCGCCGCTGGTGGCTTCGGCTGCCGCCGAAGTGATCGCGGCCGCAGCGCGCGCGGACCTTCCGGGCTGGTTGAAGCGCGTGCCGGAGTTCTTGAGCGAGCTGGGGGCGGAAATCGGTTCCTTCGAAAGACACGCCCGCGTCCACCTGGCCGGCGCCGCCGGGCTGATTCTCGTTGCGGTTCTCGTATACGCGCCGCAGCCCCCTGAGCGGTTCCGGGCCGCTTATGATCCGGAGAAATATCCCGTCGAGGCGATCCGCAAACTCGGGCCCGGCGCGCTGGCGGGCAAGCTTTTTTCCACGGACGAATGGAGCGACTACATCATTTACCGCCTCTGGCCTGCCACCAAGGTCTTCATGGACGGACGCCTGGACTTGTACGGCGCCAGGTTTCTGGAACAATACGGGGATCTTTGGAACGGAAAGGCGGACTGGGAAGAGATATTCAACAAGTATGGGATCGAGACCGTCCTGCTGCCCCGCGAGACGTTGCTGAGGGCGGTGCTGGATGCGTCCCCCAGGTGGTCCAGGGTTTACCAGGACAAGGTCGCGGTCGTGTTCCGGGCCGCGCCCTCCCGCCCCGCCGGAGAGGGGCTGACGAGTTCCATTGCCGGAGACGGCATTGGAGGCGATCCCGGCTGTTCGGCCTCCGGCCCGGGCAGCCGCACGATTGTGCAACTTCACACCGAAAGGAGAGAGCAACCATGATGGAACTTTTGAAGCGATTCTGGCTGGAAGAACAAGGCCAGGACCTGATCGAGTACACCCTGCTGCTGGCGTTCGTGGCGCTGGTCTCGGCCGCCCTTTTTATCCAGGCCGGCCAGAGCGCGTCCCAGATCTGGAGCGTCGCCAACGCGAGTCTGTCACAGGCTGCGCAATGTGCCACCGGTAGCTAGGGAGCCGTGGGGAAATATCCGTCGGGAACAGTGCCGGCCACTGTTCCCGACGATTTTCCAAGGCGCGGAGGTGGAACGTGTGGCGCAGATTCCTGCGGGATGAAACCGCTCAGGATCTGGTCGAGTACAGCCTGCTGCTGGCGTTCATCGGGCTGGCCGGAGCGGCGGTGTACATGAGCGTGGGCTCCGCCACCGGGACGCTGTGGTCGGTCGTGAACTCCCGGCTCGCCAACGCGAACCAGTCCGGGAGTTGAGGAGCAGATGCTCTGAGCCTGGCCCGAGCGGCGCCGGAGAACCCGCCGGCCCGGCAGGAAAGAAGCGAAGGGAGGAGGGAAAGCTATGACGAAGCGACTTATCGCCGTGCTGGTTTTCGCCGTGATCGTGGCGGGCGCGGCAAGTTTTCTGCTGTACCGCGTGCTCGAAAGGACGCTCGCCCGCACCCAGCAGCCCCGACAGGCGGTCAAGGTGATCGTGGCGGCGCGGAGCCTTCAGGTCGGCGAGATGATCAAGGACTATGACCTCAAGGAAGAGACCTGGACGCAGCCTCCGCACGGCTCCGTGATCAACGACCGGCAGAAGCTGGTGGGAAGAGGCGTGCGGTATCCGATCCTCCAGGGCGAGCCTTTCCTGGAGGAGCGCCTGGCGCCGGAAGGGGCGGGAGCGGGACTGCCCGCCATGATCCCGGCCGGCATGCGGGCGGTGGCCATTCCCGTCAACAACGTCACGGGAGTCGCCGGTTTCGTCACGCCCGGAACGCGGGTGGACATTCTGGTGATGGGCAATCCCCCGGACGCGCCTCCCTCGGTGGGGACCCTGTCGAAGACGCTGCTTCAGAACATCGAGGTGCTGAGCGCGGGCACGCAGATCCAGCGCGACACCGAAGGCAAGCCGATTCAAGTGCCTGTGGTCAACCTGCTGGTGACGCCCGAGCAGGCCGAGATCATCAGCCTGGCCAGCTCGCAGGCGCGGATCCAGCTCGTGCTGCGCAACCCGCTGGACAAAGAAGAGGCCAAGACGCCGGGCACGGCCTTTGCCCGCCTGTTCACCGATCAAAAGAGTTTTTCGTATCGAGGGCCGGCGACCTCTCCGGCTCGCAGCCGGGCGCCGGAGCGTGCCGCAGCCGCCGCTCCGAAGCCGGCCGCAAAAAGCAAGCCGGAGCCGATCGTGGTGGAGGTCTTGATCGGAACCCGGAAATCGGAAGCGAAGTTCGAACCGGCAACGCAGGAGACGGGAACGGCTAAACCAGGACCGGGGGCGCTCTGAGAATCATGACGGTGCACTTGCAGCGGATTTTCCCGATGATGCTGTTGCTCGCCGCGGCTTTGTCGCGGGCCGATTCGCCGCCGGCTTCCGGCGTTCCGGCCCAGCAGCCGGCCGGGCCGCGCGACCTGTATGTCATGGCGGGCAAGTCGGTGATCATTGACAGCCCGGTGGGCATCGAGCGCGTGGCCGTCGCCGACGGCAACGTGGCCGAGGCGGTGGCGGCCACGCCGCGCGAGGTTCTGGTCAACGGCCGGGCCCCGGGGCAGACCAGCCTGGTGGTATGGCAGCGCGACGGCAACCGCATCCTCTTCGACCTCTACGTGACCGAGAACCCTTGGAAGCGGGAGGAGCGCCTGGAGGCGGTGCGGCGCGAGCTCGGTAAAGAGCTCGGCCCCGAGAAGGTCAGCGTGACGGTCGAAGACGACAACGTCTACCTGCGCGGCACCGTCGAAAACCTCGACGAGGCGGAACGGGCGGTCAAGATCGCCTCGACGCTGGGCAAGGTCATCAACCTGCTGAACGTCAAGGTGCCCCCGGTCGAGGCGCAGATTCTGCTGAAGGTCCGCTTTGCCAGCGTGGACCGCGCCGTATCCCACGAACTGGGCATGAACCTGTTCAGCACGGGGGCGCTCAACACCCCGGGCAGCGTCACCACCGGCGCTTTTTCTCCTCCGCGCGTGCAATCGGAAGGCACGGTGACGCTGACCGATGCGTTGAACATCTTCCTGTTCCGGCCGGATCTGGATCTGGGCGCGACCATCAAGGCGCTGGAAGCCAGGCGCCTGCTCCAGATCCTGGCCGAGCCGAACCTGCTGGCGATCAACGGAAAGCCGGCGAGCTTCCTGGCGGGCGGCGAGTTCCCCTTCCCGACGCTGCAAGGCGGCGGCGCGGGCCTGGGTGCGGTGACGATTCAGTTCCGGGAATTCGGCGTGCGGATCACCTTCCTGCCGCGCATCACGCCGCGCAACACGCTGCGCATCCAGGTGACGCCGGAGGTGAGTTCGCTCGACTTTGCCAACGGCCTGGTCTTTCAGGGCTTCACCATTCCGGCCCTGGCCACGCGCCGGGTGCAGACGGAGATCGAACTCGAGAGCGGGCAGACCTTCGCCATCGGAGGCCTGCTCGACAACCGGTTGACGGAGACGCTGAGCAAGATACCCGGACTGGGGGACATTCCGCTGCTCGGCAAACTGTTCCAGGCGCGGACGCTGACCAAGAACAACAGCGAGCTGCTGGTGGTGGTGACGCCGGAAATTGTGCGGCCGGTTCCGGCAGGCATGGCGCCGCCGGACATTCAAATGCCGAAGGAGTTCCTCAAAGAAGCGCCGCGCGCGGCGCCGCGGACTCCGGGGCTGGAGGTGACCGGAGAGGTTCCGGTCAAGCCGCCGCGGGAAGCCATTCCCATCGAGACGCTCCAGCGCAGCCTGGAGCAACTGGAGGCCGAACGCCCGGTCGCTCCGACCACGCCGCGCGTCGTCGAGTTGATTCCGGCGACGGTGGCGCCGCTGCCCTCCCCGGCGCCGGCTGCGCCGCCGGCCGCGCCGCCCCCGCAGCCTGCCCCGCCCAAACCATAGGAGGAGGCCATGGAGATGCTTTCCGTCGGAATCGTGGTTGCGGCGCCGCAGCTCTGGGAGGAAGTTCAGGCCGCGCTCTCTGACGAGCCGGTGCGCGTCGTGCTGGAGCGGCGCGAGATCGGCGAATGGGGCGCTTTCTTGCAGAAGCTGGATGTGGCGCAGCCGGACGTGCTGCTGGTGGACCTGGCGCAACTGGCGGATCCCCTGGAAGACGTGATCCGCCAGATCAAAGCGACGGCGGGTTCGCCGATGGTGATCGTCGTGCATCCTTCGGCGGAGCCCGAGACGATCCTGCGCGCCATCCGCTCCCAGGCCGACGAATTCATCTACCCGCCCGTCAAGGACGACCTGCACCGGGCCCTTGCCCGCATGGCGCTCGAACGCGCTCAAGTCAAGGTAGGGACGCGCCCGCGGGGCAAGGTGCTGGGATTCCTGTCGGCCAAAGGAGGCTGCGGCGCGACGACGACCACGTGCCATCTGGCCCTCGAGCTCGAGCGCCAGGTCAAACTTCCCGTCCTCGTCGCGGATTTCGACATCTACAACGGCGTGGTCGGCTTCTTGATGAAGACCCAGAACCGCTATTCGATCCTGGACGCGGTCGAGAACGTGCGGCGGCTGGACCTGAGTTTCTGGAAGGCGCTGGTCTCCAACGGCGCGCCGGGGGTGGAGGTGATCGCGGCGCCGGGCGCCTCCGTGTTCGGCCGTGAATACACGCCGGAAGAGTTTCGCGACGTGCTGCGGTTCGTGCGCTCTAATTACGGCTGGACGCTGGTGGACCTGGGCAGGGGCCTGACTCCGCTCGTGCGGGCCGTGCTCGACGAACTGGACGGGCTCTTTGTGGTGACCACGGTGGACATCCCGGCGCTGCATCAGGCCAAGATGCTGGTGCAGACGCTGCTCGACAGGGGCTATCCGCGCCACAACCTGCATCTGTTGCTGAACCGGTTGCCCAAGCGCATGGAGATCACGCTCGGCGAGCTGGAGCGCATGATCGGTGTGCCGGTCTACGAGACGATCCCCAACGATTACCCGGCGCTCTATGACGCCTACGCCGACGGCACGCTGCTGGCCGAAAAGAGCCGGATCCGCAAGAGCATTGCGCATCTGGCCGGAAAGATCGCCGGGCCGCAAGCGGCGCAGAAGAAATGATTTGGACTCAGGAGGAGGAAACAGAACCATGGCTGCATCGGATTTGGTAACTCGCGAGCAAGGCTGGCTGAGCCGCCACGACGGCCGGCACGGCTTTTCCACGGAACTTCAGGAGTTGAAGTTCCGCCTGCACCGGAAGCTGCTCGACCGCATCAAGCTGGAGGCTCTGTCCTCGGTGCCGACGGACCGCGTCCGGGCCGAGGTGCGCCATGCCGTCGTCAAGCTGGTGGACGAGGAGCGCGTGCCCCTCAGCCTCATGGAAAGGGACCGCCTGATTGACGAGGTGCTCGACGAAGTCTTCGGACTGGGGCCCCTCGAACCCTTGCTCGAAGACCCGACCATTTCCGACATTCTGGTCTCCACGCACAAGCTCGTCTATGTGGAGCGGGGCGGCAAACTGTACCGCACGCCGGTTCAATTCAAGGACGACGCCCACTTGCAGCGGATCATCGAGAAGATCGTTTCGCGCGTGGGACGGCGGATTGACGAATCCTCGCCCATGGTGGACGCCCGGCTGCCCGACGGCTCCCGCGTCAACGCCGTGATTCCGCCGGTGGCGGTGGACGGCCCGCTGCTGTCCATCCGGAGGTTCGGGCGGGATCCGCTCACCGCCCAGGACCTGCTGCGGATGATGACCATGACCGAGGGCATTTTGCTGTTTCTGGAGGCCTGCGTCAAATCCCGGCTGAACATCATCGTCTCCGGCGGCACGGGCGCCGGAAAGACCACGCTGCTGAACGTGCTGTCCGGCTACATTCCCGAAGACGAGCGCATCGTGACGATCGAGGACGCCGCCGAGCTGCAACTGCGGCAGACGCACGTGGCGCGGATGGAGGCGCGGCCGCCCAACATCGAAGGCAAAGGGGCCATCAAGATCCGCCAGCTCGTGATCAACGCGCTGCGCATGCGGCCGGACCGGATCATCGTGGGCGAGGTGCGCGGCGAAGAGGCGCTCGACATGCTTCAGGCCATGAACACGGGGCACGACGGCTCGCTGACCACGCTCCACTGCAACAGCCCCCGCGACGGGATCTCGCGCCTGGAGGTGATGGTGGGCATGGCCAACGCCAATATGGGCGTGCGGGCCATCCGGCAGCAGGTGAGCTCGGCCGTGGATCTGTTCGTGCACTTGAGCCGGCTGAGCGACGGCACGCGCAAGGTCACCCATGTGACCGAGGTGGTGGGCATGGAGGGCGAGCAGGTCACCACCCAGGATATCTTCGTGTTCGAGCGCACCGGTCTCGGCCCCCAAGGGCGCGTGCTCGGGCGCTTCCGGCCCACCGGAATCCGCCCCAAGTTCTACGAACGGCTGCGCGCCTGCGGCTTCGAACTGCCGCCCCAGATCTTCCAGACCATCGTCGAGGTAGGATAGCTCCATGCCGCTTTCCACCCTTGTCCCGGTCATTTTCCTGATCATGCTGGCCCTGGTGTTGCTGGTGGTCGGCATGGGCATGCGCGTCCTGGAGGCCGAGCGCCGGAAAAAAGTGACCGAGGCGCTGCGCACGGCAGGCGGGATGGTCCAGGAGCTGGAGCCGGCCATCCTGGTGGAAACGGCCCCGGAAAAGACGCGGCTTGCCTTTGCGGACCTTCCGGCCGTCCGGGCCTTGAATGCGCGCATCCAGCAGGCGGGGCTCTCCTGGACGCCCCAGGGCCTGCTGCTCGCCACGCTGGGCTTTGCCGTGGCGGGCGGGTTTCTGGGCTCCCGCGTTCCGGTGCCCGTGTTCCGCGAGTTCGCCGCCCTGGGGGGAGCGCTGCTGGCCGGCTGCCTGCCCTATTTCTACGTGAGCCTGAAGCGGCGCCGGCGCCTGGCCGCCTTCGAAGAGCAGTTTCCGGAGACGCTGGACTTTCTGGCGCGCTCGCTCCAGGCCGGCCACGCCTTTTCCGTCGCGCTGGAGACCCTGGCCGAAGAGTCCCCCGAGCCGGTGGCGACCGAGTTCCGCCACCTCTTTCACGAGCAGAATCTCGGAGCTCCTCTGGACGTGGCAATGCGCAACCTGGCGGCGCGCGTGCCCCTGCTCGACGTGCGTTACTTCGTCTCCGCGGTGCTGCTCCAGCGCGAGACCGGAGGCAACCTGGCCGAGATCCTCACGTGCCTGGCCAACATCATCCGCGAGCGCTTCCGCCTGAAGGGTCACGTGCGCGCGGTGAGCGCCCACGGCCGCATCACCGCCCTCGTGCTCACCGTCATGCCGGTCGTGACCGCGATCCTGCTCATGCTGATCGCGCCGGGGTACTTGAACCTGCTGGCCAACGATCCGCACGGAAAGTACCTGATCATCGGCACGATTGCCGGAATGGCGCTGGGCTACTACTGGATGAAGCGCATCATTGACATCAAGGTGTAAGCCATGGCGCTCCTGGTTTCTTTCGCTCTGTTCGGGCTGCTGGTATCCCTCATCGGCTACGCCGGCTACCGCTACTACGCCCGTCCGGGACGGATCTACGAGCAGATCGGGGTGCCGGCGCCGGTGTTCGAGGAAGGCGCCGCCGCCCGCGAAGCCGGGTTCGCCGTTCGCGTCATCCGCCTGATCGGCGAGAAAGTGCCGGTTTCTCCGCAGGACGCCTCGCTGACGCGCCGCTATCTGATCGCAGCGGGCTACCGGTCGGAAAACGCCCTGGCGGTTTACTACGGCATCCGGGTGCTGTGCGCGATAGCTGCCGGCGTGGCCGGATTCTTGCTGCGCGGTTATGTTCCGATGCCTTCGCTCGCCCCGGTGCTGCCCGTTGCCGCGGCCGGCATCGGTTTCTTTCTCCCCAGCCTGGTTCTGGACCAGCTCGTCAGCCGGCGGCAGGAACGGCTGCGGTATGCCTTGCCGGACGCCCTGGACCTGCTGGTGGTGTGCGTGGAGGCGGGGCTCGGCCTGGATCAGGCACTGGTGAAGGTGGCCGAGGAACTGGCCATCACGCACCCGGAGATCAGCGAAGAGTTCCGGATGGTGACCCTCGAAATGCAGCACGGGCGGCGGCGGGCCGAAGCGCTCAAGAATCTGGGCGAACGCACCGGCGAGCCGAATATCCGCAAGCTCGTGGCCGTGCTGCTCCAGACCGACCGCTTCGGCACCAGCATGGCGGATTCGCTGCGGACGCACTCGGAGTTCATGCGTACGAGGCGGCGCCAGGAGGCCGAAGAGAGGGCCAACAAGGTCGGCGTGAAGCTGGTGTTTCCGATCTTTTTCTGCATTTTGCCGGCGATGTTTCTCGTGGTGGCGGGACCGGGTGTGTTGCAAATTATCAAGGAGCTGTTCCCGCTGATGCGGCAGTTCGGCCAGTCAGGTTCATGAAAAAGACATTTCCGAGCGGAAAGGAGAAGGAATGGACAATCAGACGATCGCAACCATTCTGTGGATTGCAGCGGGTGTAGTGCTGGTGTTGTACATTCTGCGCCGGCGCAGCCGCAAGACGAAAGCCTTCAAGTAAGTCCCGGCGCCCGAGGTTTGAGCGGGCGGCAGCGGGCGCGGCGGCAGCACGGCCCTGGCCCGCCCTCGAACGCCGGACTGTCGCATGTCTACGACTCCCGCCGCAATCGCAGTGGAAACACGCGCCGCGCCCGCGGGATCGCGCCGCGGGAGGCTGATTCTCGGGGCCGTGGTCTCGGCCGTGGTGCTCGTACCCTGCTTCTGGCAGCGGCGCAT
>DATLYE010000015.1:0-6591 GCA_035575135.1 Bryobacteraceae bacterium | reverse complement strand
GGCATGCGTATCACTTTGCACATCTCGAACAGCCGCGAGCGGGCCCGCAAGCCGATGCGTTCCGCAAGCGAGTGGCGGCTGGAAAGCTCGCCGGCCAGACCGGCAGGGATCGGGGGATCGCCCGCGTCGGGATCCCGGAGGTTTGTGGTCGCAATCAGCGGCTTGCGATGGTTGCAGCGGTAGGTGATGATCGAGGTCACCGTGTCCTCCACCCAGTCGGTGACCCGGTGGGCGCCCAGATCGTCGAGCAGCAGGATCTCGGCTTCCAGCGCGCTGCGGTAGGCCTCGCGGTCCGTGGCGCCGGAAGTCGGATCGTAGCTGGCGCGGATGCGGTCGAGCAGGTTCTGGTAATCGAAAAACAGCCCTTCGAAGCCCCGGGCCAGCAACATCCGTAACGCGGCCACGGCCAGATGCGTTTTTCCGGTGCCCGGGTCTCCGATGAACAGCAGGCCCGGTTTGTCCGTAGCCGGAAACTGGCGCACGTAGGTGCGCACGGTAAGCAGCACGTTTGCCAGCGCGCGGTGGGCGGCGGGGTCATCCACAGGCAACAGAAAATTGTCGAAGGACGCGTTGCGGTACAGGGGCGGAATCCCGGCACGCTCCTCCAGGCGGGCCGGTCGGTCCGCCAGCGTGCATTCGCACCGCTCGGCGCCGGACAGGCCTTCCCGCTCGACCACCACCCACCCGCTTCCGCCGCAGTGAGGACACACCGACTCGGCCATGGTGACTCCATTATCCGCCAGCCTGTCGGCGCGCGCGCCGGTGAAGTACGATGGGGCCGGAGGTGAGGGAGTCATGCGCCTTGCACGCCTGGCTCTGCCGGGTTGGCTCGCCTTCCTTCCCTGCGCCGCGCAGCCGCTTCCTGCGCCCTTCGACCATTACCTCCGCGCCGAGATGGAGTTGAATCATTTGCCGGGGCTCGCGGCGGCCATCGTGCGGCCGGGCGAGATCCTCCTCGGCGCCTACGGCGTGCGGGACCTGTCCACCGGAGAACCCATGACTCCGGCCACGCTGGTCGAGCTCGCCTCTGTCAGCAAGCCGCTCACGGCCTTGGCCGTAGCTCGGCTGGAACAAGAGGGACGGCTCCGGCTCGATGAACCCGTCCGCCGCTACCTGCCGGAGTTCCGCGTGGACCACACCGAGTCGGATCGCATTACCGTACGCCACTTGCTCGAACACACCAGCGGACTGCTGCGAGCCGACGACTACCGCGTTCCCTGTTGCGGGCGGCCGGGCGAGGGAGATCTGGCGCTGGCGGTTCGCCAACTGCACGCCGCTCAGCCCCGCTACCGTCCCGGCCGGCGATTCCGCTACGCCAACAGCAACTATGTCGTCCTTGCGGCGGTCATCGAACGAGTTTCCGGGCGTCCTTTCGCCACCTACATGCGCGAAAGCGTCTTCGCGCCTCTCGGGATGTGGCGCACCACTCTGGACGCCGCCCAGGCGGAGGCGTGGGGCCTGGCTGCGCAACACGAGCGGGCCTGGGGCCGGTTCCGTGTGGCTTCGCAGAATTTCTCCGGCTGGTACGGTTCGTCGCTGGTCAAATCCCCTGCCGAGGATGTGGGCCGGTGGCTGGCCTCCTTTCTTCGGGGTGTGCCCGAGTTCGGTCCGGCAGGCGCAGCCCGGACATGGCTGGACAGTCGCCGCAGGGCCCCGTACCAAATGGGGTGGTATGTGCACCCCAACGCCGAATGGCTCCGGGGCGATCTCGTGCTGGAGCACACGGGATTCATCTGGGGAGCTAACACGGCCGTGGTCGTGAGTCCGCGCCGCCAGTTGGCGGCGGCGGTTCTGATCAACGCCGGCACGACACGAGCCGGGCCCGTCGCGCGGGGCCTGCTGGCTCGTGCCGCCGGACTCAGGGGTCCCCCGCCCGAGCGCGCCTCCTTCGGAAGCCAGGCGGATAACTGGGCCTTCGCCATCGCGGCTTCCGGCACGGTCCTCGGGCTGGCCACCGCGATCTATGCGCTGCGGGCTTGGCGCGAATGGCGGGCCGGGCGGCGCCGCTTACAGTGGCGCGGAAACCGCATCCAGCAGATCCGGTCCCTGCTGCTGGCGGCGATGGCCGGCTTCATCGTGTACCTGCTGGCGGGCGGGGTGCGGCCTCTCGCCTCCTTGCCTTCCAGCCTGCGCGTGGCCATCCCCCTGCTCGGGCTGAGTACCGCGGCCTTGCTCCTGCTGGCCGCAGCGCTGGGCGTTGCGCCGCGTTCCGCTACTCGATCGTAGCCAGAACCTGCCCCGCGCTCACCGCCTCACCCTCCCTCACCGTCAGGCGCACCAGGCGGCCGCTCTTGGGTGCTTGCATTTCGTTTTGCATCTTCATGGCCTCCACCACCAACAGGCCCTGTCCGGCTTCCACCTGCTCGCCTTCACGCGCCAGCACGCGCACCACCCGCCCCGGCATCGGAGCCGTAACCTCCGCGCGTCCTTCCAAACCCGGCGCCGGCCCCCGCCGCCGCTCTCTGGGATCCTCCACTTCCACGGCGAACCGGAGACCGCCGGCGCTCGCGGTCCAGCCGTTGGACGAGACCTCCACGCGCACTTCAAAACTGCGGCCGCCGAGGAGCACCGAATACAAACCCGGCTGCACTTGCCGCACGGAAGCGGCGCGCTCTGCCGGATCGGCAGGATCGAGCCGTACCGTGGCAGCGTCGCCGTTTCGAGACAGCTCCAGCTCCACGGCGCGCCCGTTGACCCGTACGCGAACCTTCATCGCAGCATGCGCTCGCGGCCGGCCAGGCGCCAGAGACTGACCGGCGCTTCGTTGCGCCGCGCCGGCGCCTGCGAGCGGGCACAGGCGGCCGCGGCCAGCGCCACAGCCGCCTCCAGCTCGGCGGATGCCGGCTCGAGCGGAGCCCTGCGCCGTGGCAGGAACTCATCGAGAAACAGCGTGTGCAGCTCGCCGCGAAGAAAAGCTTCGTCTTGGAGGATCTGCCGGAACAGCGGCAGATTGGTCTTGATGCCGCCGATCCAGTATTCCCCCAGTGCACGCCGCATGCGCGCGATGGCCCCAGGCCGCGTCTCAGCCCAGACCACCAGCTTGGCCAGCAGCGGATCGTATTCTACCGGAACTTGCCAGCCCGCCTCAACGCCGGAATCCAGGCGCACGCCGGGCCCGGAAGGCTCTGTGAGTCCCGTGATCAGCCCCGGACAGGGGAAGAAGTGATTCTCCGGATCCTCGGCGTAAATCCTGCACTCCAGAGCGGCTCCCCGCCATTGGACGTCCTGCTGGCGGAAGGCAAGCGGCTCGCCCGCCGCGATGCGGATCTGCCAGTGAACCAGATCCAGCCCCGTCACCAGCTCCGTGACCGGATGCTCCACCTGAAGGCGCGTGTTCATTTCGAGGAAGTAGAAGTTGCGTTCGCCGTCCACCAGAAATTCCACCGTGCCCGCGTTCCGGTAGCCAGCGGCCCGCGCAATCCGCACCGCGGCCTCCCCCAGAACCCGGCGCAGGTCGGGATGCAAAGTGACAAGCGGCGACGGGCATTCCTCGACCACTTTCTGGTGGCGCCGCTGCAGCGAACATTCCCGTTCCCCCAGGTGGACGAAGTTGCCGTAGCGGTCGCCGAGCACTTGAATCTCTATATGGCGCGGCCGGTCGAGAACTTTTTCCACGTAGATGCGAGGGTCGCCGAAGGCGCGTTCTGCCTCGCTGGCGGCGTCGCGCAGCGCGCCTTCCAGTTCGCTTTCCTGCTCCACGAACCGCATGCCCTTACCCCCGCCGCCGGCATCCGCTTTCAGCAGCACCGGGCAGCCGAGCCGAGCGGCGGCGCGCCGGGCTTCCTCCACCGTCCGGCACGGTTCGTCGGTGCCCGGCACGACCGGAACGCCCGCGGCGCGCGCCAGCCGGCGCGCTTCGAGCTTCGACCCCATACGCCGGATGGCCGAAGCGGGTGGGCCGATAAACGTCAGCCCCGACTGCTCGCAGGCCTCGGCGAAGTCGGCATTCTCGCTGAGAAACCCGTAGCCGGGATGGATGGCATCTGCGCCGTGCGCCCGCGCCGCCCCCAGGATCCGCTCGATGTTCAGGTAGCTCTCCGTTGAAGGCGGCGGGCCCACATGCGCGGCTTCATCCGCCAGGCGCACATGGCGCGAAGTGCGGTCCGCATCGGAGTAAATCGCCACGCTCGGTATGCCGAGCTCCCGCAGGGCTCGAAGAATGCGTACGGCGATCTCCCCGCGGTTTGCAACGAGGATCTTGCGGAACATCCGACCGCAATTGTAGCAGGCAGCAGCGGAGCCGCCTGTTTTCGATACCTTATGGGGTCCGGCGTTTTCTCCTCCGGTGAACCAGCGCGAACGCGGCCAGCCCCGCGCCTGACAGCAGCAGGGTCGCCGGCTCCGGTGCGTGATCTACGCGGAAGTAACCCATATACGGAAACAGCGGCGACCACGACGTGGGAGCCAGCGTGATCACGATCGAATGCGCGCCCGGCCCCAACGGAAACCTCCCCCAGCTCCATTTTGGATGCCCCAGGCAGTGGTAGACATCGTAACCACAGTCGTACTCGATATCGAGCGGCGCGCTCGAGGTCGTTCCTACCAGAACGCCGAAGTCAAAGATGTGATAGGCCTCGCCCGGCAAGAACACGTCCTGTACCGTGATCACGCCGCCGTTGGACGGCAACACGAAGGTCCACGGCGGCAGATCCGGCTCCTGCGAGCCTGAAGCCAGCAAGCATCCACCACAGGGGTAGCCCGGATCCATCGCCATGTATTGACTCCACACAATTTGGTACCAAACGCCGAGCTCGATGGGTCCTGCCTGCGCAGCGCAAGCGGTGAGCAGCAAGGCGATGGCAAGGATTGACCAGAGGCGTGTTCCCTCCATGTGCTCCTCCTCACCTCAATTACTCCACAGGTCTCTCCGAAAAGAGCCCGAAAATCGATCGCCTCGCGGGCGATTCGGTTCTAGTACTCCCGCAAGCAAGCCAGCGAACCCGGCGGCAGTCTCAGCCTCTCCGGCACGGCCAAGGCACAACAGGCGTATAATGCCCGTGGGGGGCGAGAAATATGATCCTGCGAGCCGCCGGCGCTTTCGCGCTCGGACTGGCCGTCTCGGCGGCGGACAAGACTCCGGCGGGCCGGGCCGCCAATGACACTGTGGAGATCGAAGCCGCCGCCTACTGCGACCGCGCATCGGTCCGGCGCATCGTCGGCGCGGAGGTTCCCGACAACATCGCGGTCGTCGCCGTGCGGATTGTGCCGAAAAACAACCGGCCGCTGGCTCTGAGCCGCGATGACTTTCTCCTGCGCTCCGACAAAGACGGCCAGCGTTCGCAACCCTTTGCCCCCAGCCAGATCGCCGGCTCCGGCGTGCTGGTGATTTCGCAGCGGGGTGGCGGCGGTGCGATCATGAGCGAAGACCAGGGCCCCATCATCGGCGGCTGGCCGGGTGGCGGGCGCCCGCGGCGGCTGGGGGGCGAGGGCGGCGCCGTGGGCAACGTCGGCGGAGGCGGCGCCCAGGCCACCGTGCACGCCGGCGGCAAGGACAAGAAAGACCCGCTCCTGGCCGTTCTCGAGGAGAAAGTGCTCCCCGAGAAAGAAATCACCGGGCCGCTGTCGGGATTGCTGTACTTCCCCCTCGAAGGCAAACACAAACCCAAGCAGCTCGAGCTGATCTACAACGGCAGCGCCGGCAGGCTGTCGGTCCGCTTCAAAGACTGACCGCCCCATGCGCATCTCCGACCTCGACACGCCTGCGCTCTTGATTGACCTCGACATCATGGAGCGCAACCTCCGGCGCGTGGCCGGCTACGCGGCCGCTCACGGTCTCAGACTGCGGCCGCACACCAAAACCCATAAGATTCCGGCGCTGGGCCGCCGGCAGCTGGAACTCGGCGCCGCAGGTCTGACCGTGGCCAAGGTGGGAGAAGCGGAAGTGATGCTCTGCGCCGGCCCCGAGGATCTGTTATTGGCCTATCCTGTCGTGGGCCCGCGGAAGCTGGAACGACTGGTGCAGATCGCCCGCAGGCTGCGCCTGACCGTGGCTCTGGACAGCGTCGCCGTCGCCCGGCCCCTTTCCGAAGCAGCCGCCTCAGCAGGCGTCGAAATCGGCGTGCTCGCCGAAGCCGACGTCGGCCTCGGGCGCGTAGGCGTCGCGCCGGGCGAGGACCTCGTCGAGCTGGCTCGAAGTCTCCAGCGTCTGCCGGGCCTTGTGTTCGAGGGCGTCGCCTTCTACCCCGGCCACATCAAACGCTTTGACGAAGAAGGGCGTCGCGCCTGGACACGGCTCCAGGAAACACTCGACACGATGCTTGCCTCCCTTGGCCGCGCCGGGATCTCTCCGCGCATCGTCAGCGGAGGCTCGACCCCTACGCTGTTTGAGTCGCATACGCTTCCGGGCCTCAACGAGATCCGCCCCGGCACCTACATTTTCAACGACCGCAACACGGTGCTCTCAGGAGCCTGCTCCTGGGAGGACTGCGCCGCCACGGTGATGACAACCGTCGTCTCCACGGCACGGCCGGGACAGATCATCATTGACGGCGGCTCGAAGACCTTTTCTTCCGATCGCCTGGTGCATGCCGGCGACAACGGCTTCGGCCGCGTCCTGGAAGCTCCGGAGGCCGTGTTCTGGAACATGAACGA
>DATLYE010000014.1:0-7724 GCA_035575135.1 Bryobacteraceae bacterium | reverse complement strand
GGCGCGGCGCACGGCGCGCTCGCCGAGGGCCACGAAGACGGCTCCGTCGCGGACGGCCGAGGCCGGGATGAAGAGGGCGGGGCGCGATCCGGCGGCGTCGTGGCGGGGTTCATCGGAGTAGAAGGCCACGCTCGCGTTCATTTCGGGCCGCAGGTAGTCGTCCGGGTTGAGGATCTTGACCTTGACCTGCACGGTCGCCTTCTGGCGGTTGGCTTCCGGGGCGATCTGGCTGATGACGCCCTGGTACTTGCGGTCGGGATAGGCGTCCGTGGTGACGATGGCCTTGTGGCGCGGCGTGAGCTTGGCGAAGTCGTTCTGGCTGATGTCGAGCTCGACCTCCAGGTCGTTGAGGTCGGCGAGCGAGACGACGTAACCTTTGGCGCCGCGCTCGCCGACGAAGCTGGTTGTGACGAACTCGCCGGGTTCCACCTCGCGTTCCAGGATGGTGCCGGAGATGGGGGCACGGATGACCGTGTTGGCGAGCTGGGTTTCGTAGAACGCGACGGCGCCGCGGGCCTGTTCGACCTGGCCGCGCACGGCATCAATCTGTTCCTGGCGGGGGCCGATCCGCACCAGCTCATAGTTGCGCTCGAGGGAAGCGACGCGGGCCTTCTGGGCCTCGTAGCGGGCCTGGGCGTCATCCAGCGCCTGCTGGGAGAGGACCTTCTCGGCGACCAGCCGGCGCGTGCGTTCCAGAGTGACGCGGGCGTTTTCGAGGTCCGCCTGGGCCTGCTCGAGGTTGGCTTTGGCCATGGCGATCTCCTCGGGGCGGGATCCGCGGAGGAGCTCCTGAAGGCGGGCCTCGAGGGCGGCAAGCTGCCCGCGGGCCTGCTGGAGCTGGGCGCGGTACTCGTCATCCTCCAGACGGACGATCACCTGACCGGCCTTGACCTTGTCGCCTTTGTCCACACCGATCCAGGCCACACGGCCCATGACTTTCGAGGCGAGCTCGATTTTGTGCGCGGCGACGATGTAGCCGGTGGCGTTCAGGACCACGCTCGGGCCGGCACCGGCGGTTTCGGCGGGCGCGACGCGGACGACCTCGACTTCCACAGCGGCGTTGAGCCGGCTCCAGAGGAAGCGCGCGGCCCCGAGCAGCACGAACAGGGAGACTCCGGCGACGATCCAGCGCACGGCCCACCGCGGCGGTTCGCCGCTCCGGCGGCTGCGGTCAATGCGAAGGCTCTCGAGGTCTGCGTCCATGATCAGAACTCCCGCAACGCGGTGAGGATTTCCTTACGGGCGGCCATGGCGGCCGGGAACAGTCCGCCCACGGCGCCCATGGTCAAGGCGAACAGCAGGCCCCAGATCAGGCTGGAAGGACTGATGCGGAAGTCGAAGGCGATTTCGCTGAAGGTGACGAAATTGCCGATGCCCGTGGTCATGCCGTTGAGCGGGAGCACGAGCAGAAATCCGACGAGGCCCCCCAGAAGCGACAGCAGCAGCGACTCGATGAAGAAGCTGCTCAGGATGCTGAGGCGGGAGAAGCCGAGGACGCGCAGGGTGCCGATCTCGCGGGCGCGGCGTGCGACGGCGGCGTACATGGTGTTCATGGCGGCGAAGCTGCTGCCGATGGCCATGATCACCGCCACGAGGGTGCCGATGTACTGGATGGGGGCGCCGGAGACGGTCTGGCGCTCGTAGTACTCGCGTTCGGTCAGAGCCGTGACGTTGAGGCGGCGGTCCGAAGAGAGGTCGTTGATAAGGGCCTGGACGGCGACGGGATCCACGGCCCGAATGAGGGCGGAGCTGAGGACTTCCGAACGGTTGTAGTCCGCACTGAGCTGGTTCAAGTCGGCGAAGATCTCGCTGTTGGCCACGCTGCGGCCGGCGTCCATGATCCCGACGACGGTCCAGGAGCCGCGCCCGAACTCGAGCCGGCGGCCGAGTGCGGCGCCGGGAAACCGTGCGGCGATGGACTTGCCGACGACGACCTCGCGCTTGCCGGACTCGAACCAGCGGCCGGCCACCAGCCGGAGTTCCTCGCGCATCTCGATGCCGACGGGCAGCAGGCCGCGCAGGGTGACGTTCATGCCCTCGGGGCTGTCCACCCGGGGGAGGTTGATCACGGTGACCATTTCCAGCGAGGCCAGCGGTTCGCCGGATCGCCCGCGCGCGATGCCCGGCTTGAACTTCAGGTCCTGGTACATGGCGCGGGTGAAATTGCTCACGAGTTCGGAATCGGAGCCCTTGCGCAGCACGAGCACGTGCAGCGGATTGCCGGTGGCTTCAAAGGCGCGGCGGAGACCGCCGATGAGGGCGAGTACGGCCACCAGGACGGCCACGGTCAGGGCGATGCCGAGGGCGGTCATGAACGTGGTGGCCTTTCGGACCGCGAGGTTGCGCAAGTTGTAGGCGAGCGGAATGGCCATAAACGGGTCTCTTAGCCGGTGTGCCGCAGGGCGTCAACGATGGAGGTGCGGGAAGCGCCCCAGGCCGGAACCAACGAGCTGAGGATGCCGATGGCGAGGGCGACGGCGAGTGCGGTGGCCAGAACGCCTCCATCCACGGCGAGGGCGCGGATCTGCGGGAAGCCCACGGGCCCGTTGCGGACGGCGGTGCAAAGCGCGGCCGCCAGCCCGCAGCCGAGCAAGCCGCCGGCCAGTGCAATGAGAACGGACTCGCCGAGGATGATGGCAAGGATGCTTTGGGGCGTGTAGCCGAGCGTGCGCAGCACGCCCACTTCCCGGATTCGCTCCCGCACCGACATGGCCATGGTGTTGGCGCTGACCAGCAGGATGGTGAAGGTCACCGCCGCCGAGATGCTCAGCAGAAACGCTTTGACGTTGCCGAGGAAGGCGACGAAGCTCAGGGCGAAGGCCTGCTCGGTTTCGGTCCGGGTCTGGGCGGTGGAATTGCGGAACATGGCGTCCACGGTTTCGGCGATGCGCGTCGCGTCTTCGGGGCGTTCGGCGAGAATAGTGAACGTGCCCACCAGGCTCTGCCGGGCGGGCGGGAGACTTTCCTCCAGGTACTTCCAGTGGAAGTAGAGGACCTCGTCGTTGTCGGGTGCGTCCCAGATGGCGCGTACCGTGAGTTCGAGATTGACGGGGAAGATGTCGCCTTTCAAAGTGATGCGGTCGCCGAGGCGGAAGCCCAGCCGTTCGGCCAGAGGGCGTCCCACGGCGCAGGCGGTGCGCTCGGCCAGGAAGGCGCGTTTCTGATCTTCGGGGACCTGGATTTCGCCGCGGATGCGGAAGAGTTTCTCGGGCTCCACAGCGAAGCGGGCGAAGAAATTGTTCGGATCGCGACTGTCTTTGTAGACGCCGCCGAACCACTGGGAGACCATGACGTCCTGAACGCCCGGGACCTGGCGGATGCGATCACGGTAATAAATGGGCATGGGGACAGCCAGAGAAACCCGGTTGCGCGTGACGAGGCGGCGGGCCTGCCAGGGAGTGGCTTCCCGCAAGTAGAAGGCATGGTAGATCGCCATCATCAAGCCGAGCAGGCACAGCGAGACGCTGATGCTGAGGATAGTCAGCGTCGTGCGGCGCCGGTTGCGCCAGCTATTCTTGAGGATGAGCGGAAAGTGGCGAAACATCCCTCTCGGTTCATTGTAGAGGAACGGGAGGGGGAGCCGGTTTGTTCCAGGGAAGTGGAGGCTGTGAGCGACGAAGAGTACATGCGAGAAGCGCTCGAGGAGGCGGCCCGGGCGGAAGCGGAAGGAGAAGTGCCCGTCGGCGCCGTCGTGGTCGAGGCCGGGCGAATCACCGGGCGCGGCCACAACGCGCCGATCGGGCGGAGCGACCCGACGGCGCATGCGGAGATCCTGGCGCTGCGGGAGGCGGCGACCGCGGCGAAAAATTATCGGCTGGAGGACGCCACGCTGTATGTGACGCTGGAGCCCTGCGTGATGTGCGCGGGCGCGCTGGTGGCGGCACGGGTGCGCCGGCTGGTGTTCGGGGCGCGGGATCTGCGTTTCGGCGGCGTGCGGAGCAAGTTCCGGCTGGCCGATTCCGAGTTGCTCAATCACCGCGTCGAGGTGGTGGAAGGGGTGCTGGGGGCCGAGTGCGCGGCGCTGCTCGAGCGCTTCTTCGCCAGGCGGCGGTAGCGCCGCGGGCCGCTGTGGGTGTCATTCGATCCGAAAGGCTTCCCGGGCTTCGAACGTTTGCGCGCCCACCTGATCCTCGACCGTGATGGCCATCAGATAGGTTCCAGCAGGCGTGCCGGGCTGGATCTGGAGGCTGACGAGGCCGGGCACGGAGCGCTTGGGATAGAACGGGGCGTCTTCCTCCACGGCGGCGTCGGGCTGCGTGTAGAGCAGTTTGCCTTCGGCGCTGAGAATCGAGATGCGGTAGGCGACGCGGATGCGGTTCTTCTCGCCGATCTTGAAGCCGGTGATGTCGAAGCGGGCCCAAAGGGAGGCGCCGGGGCGGTAGACGGGAGGAATGAGCGGCTCGGTGTCGCGCTCCTCGCGCAGGAACCGGAAGTTGCGGATGACGAGAGTCGGGCTCGGCTCGATGCGCCGCCCTTCGACCGTGAGGGGGATTTCGAGGGCGGCCTGCTGCCCGGTGAGCTCGTCCCGGACGCGAGCCAGGATGCGGTAGGTTCCCGGCCAGGCGTGCGGCGGGATGATGAAGGACCAGCGGATTTTGGGGAGCCAGTCCTTGTCCTGCGGGGCCAGTTCAGTGCGTACTTCGCCGCGCTCGGTTTCGACGATGGGGATGTTGTCCGCATCGGCGGCCGCGATCTCATAGCGGAGATGGACCAGCTCTTCCTTCGATTTTCCGTATCCGCGCACCTGGAAACTGAAGAAGACGGTTTCGCCGGGGATGAAACGGTGTCCGGCTTCCAGGCGCGGGCCGTCTTCGTATTGGTGGAGCGTGGCGTTGACGATGGCAAGCGGTGGAGGAGCCTGCCAGAGTGCCGCGAGGGCCAGGAGGCGCAGCAAGAGCATGAGCGGCATCGGCGGCGCGCGCTAGCCGGCAAAACAGCCCGCCGGTTGGTGCGATGCGCCACCATGGGGTATGGTAACAAAGCACGCAGACGCCCATGCGTTACGGAAAGGGAACGCCTCAGCCGCCGGAACACCGCCGCTTCCGGGATCGCATCACCGGCGCGGTGGTGCATCAGATGACAAGCCATCCTTCGATCAACCATCCGACTTACTTTTTAAACAGCTCGTTTCCGCCGGACGGGCGCTCGGTTCTGTTCACGTCGTACCGGACGGGCTCGCCGCAGCTGTTTGAGGCGGCCTTTCCGGAGGGGCCCATCCGGCAGCTCACGGAGGGGGCACCGATTCACCCTTTTTCGACGGTGATCCACCCGGACGGCGAGCGAGTGTTTTTCGTGCGGGGCGGCGACGTCTGGGTGCTGGAGCGCACGAGCCTCGAAGAGCGGCGCCTGGGAGAGTTCCCCGGTGCGCAGCTCGGGGAGTGCTCGCTGGACGCCGCGGGAGAATGGATCACGGCAGCGATCCGACAGGGCGACGCCTTCGGACTCGTGGTGGGGAAGACGGACGGAACCTGTTGGCGGACCCTGACGTTTCCCCGTACGGTGATTCACCCGCAGTTTCACCCGCTCGATGCGGAATGGATCGAGTTTGCGGCGGATCCGGCGCCGCGCATGCACCGGGTGCGGCGGGACGGGTCGGAGCTGGAGTGTCTGTACGAGCATGGCAACGACGAGTTCGTGGTCCATGAGACGTTTTTGGGCCGAACGGGCGATTTAGTCTACGTAGTGTGGCCGAAGGCGCTGTGGCGCATGAACTGGGAGACGCGAGAGCGGGCGGTGATTGCGGAGTTTAACGCCTGGCACATCGCGCCGAACCGGGCGGGCACGCAGATTGTTTGCGACACGAACCATCCGGATGAAGGAATTTTTCTGGTCGAGGCGGCCACGGGGCTGCGGCGGCGGGTGTGCCTGTCGGAGTCGAGCAACCGGGGCACGCAGTGGACCAAGTCTCGCTATGCGCTCCGGGAGGATTTCGAGGCCGCGCGCAGCGGGCCTGCGGCGGGCAAGCTGAGCTGGATGGAAACCGAGACCGACACCGTCTACGGGCCGCAGTGGACGCACCCGCACCCGTCGTTTTCTGCCGACGAGCGCCGCGTGGCGTTTGCCAGCGACCGGACCGGGCACACGCAGGTCTACGTGGTGGAGCTGGAGTAGCGAGATGAGCGAGCCAACGCCGGCGATCCGGGTCGAAAACCTGAGGAAGTTTTACGGAGACAAAGCCGCCGTGGACGGGCTGACGCTGACGGTGCCGCGGGGCTGTTTTTTCGGATTCCTGGGGCCCAACGGGGCGGGGAAGACGACGACCATCCGGATGCTCACCGGGCTGACGCTTCCGAGCTCGGGAACGATCGAGCTGCTGGGCCTGCGGATGCCGGAGCAGGAGCTGGAGATCAAGCGGCGGATCGGGCTGGTGCCGGACGAGTCGCTGCTGTTTGACCGGCTGACGGGGCCGGAGTTTCTGGAATTCGCGGGGCGGATGTACGGACTGGCGCGCACTGTGGCGCGGGAGCGGGCGCGGGAGCTGCTGGCTCTGTTCGAACTGGACGGCCAGCCGCGCAAGCTGATCGCGGAGTATTCGAAAGGCATGCGGAAGCGGCTGGCGATGGCGGCGGCGCTGATCCACCGACCGCAGCTGTTTCTGCTGGATGAGCCGTTCGAAGGCGTGGACGCCATCGGGGCGCGGCTGATGAAGGATCTGCTGCTCGATCAGGTGCGGCAAGGGGCGACCATTTTTCTGACCTCGCATGTGCTGGAGGTGGTCGAGCGGCTGTGCGAGCGCGTGGCCATCATCCACGAGGGCCGGCTGGTGACGGAGCTGGCGACGGGCGAGTTGCGCGAAAGCGCCTCGACGCTGGAAGAGGTTTTCGTGCGCCTGGTGGGCGGGGTGCGCGCGGTGGAGAAGCTGGACTGGCTGTAGGGCATGGCGGCTCACGTTTCCGCGATCCTGTGGGCGCAGTGGCGATCCTTCGCCAACACTGTGCGCAGAGGCGGAGCGGGCGCGACGGCGGCGGCTGCGCTGGCAGTGGTGGTCTGGTACGGGATGTGGTGCGCGCTGGCGGCCGGCCTGTTCGCGCTGACGTCGCGGCCGGAGGCGCGGGGCGTGGTGGAGCGGGCGCTTCCGGGGGGTCTGCTGTTCGTGTTGGTGTACTGGCAGGTGGCGCCGGTGCTGGCGGCGTCGCTCGGGGCCGCCGTGGACTTACGGCGGCTGCGCGTGTATCCGATACCGTCCGGCGCACTGTTCGGCATCGAGGTGACGCTGCGGCTGTCCACTTCCGTGGAGATGCTGCTGCTGCTTGCCGGGGCTGCGGCAGGCCTGGCCTGGAATCCCGCGCCGGGCGGGGCCGCGGCTCCTGCGGCGTTTGCGATTTATGCGGCATTCAATCTGCTCGTGGCGGCCGGCGTGCGAAACCAGATCGAGCGGTGGCTGGCGCGGACGCGGATCCGCGAAGCGATGGTGCTGCTGCTGATTCTCACGGCGGCGCTGCCGCAGCTTCTGGTGGTGACGGGCGTACCGGGTCCGCTGCGGGCGCGGCTGGCGGTGCCGGCGAGCGGGGTGTGGCCGTGGGCCGCGGCGGCGCGCCTGGGGCTCGGGCAAGGCGGGGTGTGGGACTGGCTGCTGCTGGCGGGCTGGACCGCGGGGGCGTGGTTTTTCGGACGCCGGCAGTTCGAGCGGAGCCTGCGGGCCGAGGGGCCGACGGAGGGAGCGGCTCCGGCCGGGGGGCGGGCAAGCTGGAGCCTTGCCGAGCGTCTGTGGCGCCTGCCGGGTG
>DATLYE010000013.1:0-38087 GCA_035575135.1 Bryobacteraceae bacterium | reverse complement strand
ATCGAAGCCAAAGGCTTCAAGAGGTACGAAAACAAGGGCATCGAACTGGCTTCCGGTCAGACCGTGCGCCAGTCGTTCGCGCTGGAGGTGGGCGCCCTCACCGAGACCGTCACGGTGGAAGGCACCGCGCCGCTTGTCAGCACGGCCTCTGCCGAACAGCTTCAAACGTTCGAGAGCGTCAAGGTGACGGAACTACCTCTGGGGCGGCGCAACGTCAGCAGCCTGTTGCGGCTGGCAAGCGGCGTGGACATCGGCTCCAACCGCAACCTTCGTTTGAACGGCCTGGGATCCAACACGACCGGCATCAGCGTGGACGGCACCGACGCCAATTCCTATCCGGAACAACGGGGCATGGCTCAGTACGGGGCCCGGAACTACATTGACGTCATGAGCATTGACGCGGTGCAGGAAGTGCAGCTGGTGCGGGGAGTGATGCCGGCGGAGTACGGCGGGGTCCTGGCCGGTCAGGTGAACGTGATTTCGAAGTCGGGGACGAACGAACTCCATGGCTCGGTGTTCGAGAATTATCAGTCGCACGTACTCAACGCTCGCAACCCGTTCGTTGCCGCCCGCACCGCCAGCGGGGCGATGATCCCGAAGCCCCGAATCGTCTACAACCAGTTCGGAGGCTCACTCGGGGGCCCGGTCATCCGCGATCGCGCGTTCTTCTTTGGCGCTTACGAAGGCTACCGCGAGTCTGCCTCCCGGCGCGTCACGGCAACCGTCCCGACACAGTCCTACCGCAACGAAATCTTGCGCGCGCTCCCCTACGAGGAGATGAAGATTCTGCTCGGGATCCTGCCATTGCCGAACGTCCCGATTAACGAGGACGTCGGGCGGTTTGAAGGAGTGCGAAACGCCATCAGCCGCGAGAATCATGTGGTGGCCAAGGGTGACGTTCGCCTTACCTCTATGAGCAATCTGGCGGTCACCTATACCCGGATGCGTCCCTTCGGCCTGGACCCGACCGCCACCGTGGATGGAGCCAATGACCGGACCTATGAATATGTGCAAGACCGGGTGGCCGCCAGCTTCATCATCGGCGGAGCCAACTGGACCTCGGAGAGTCGCTTTGGGTACAACTTCAGCGACATGGCGCGTCTGGATCACTTCTTCACGCGGAAAGATCCAAGCGGGAAAACGGAAATCGCCCCCTGGGACCGGAGCATCCCGCGCATCTCCGTATCCGGCCCCTCCGGCTTCGGAGCCGGCGCCGCGGAAATCTGGGACATGGACGGAACCACGTACAGCTTTGACCAAAAGATCGCGCGCCACAGCGGGCGCCACTCCGTCAAGTTCGGCATGCGGTATGTGTTTTACGGAGGTTTCCGCAGCAATCCCGAAAATCCGGCCTTCTCGTTTCAGAACAAAGCGGACTTTCTGGCCAACATTCCCAACCAGGTGACGCCCACATTCGGCTCGCCGCCGTACAAGTCCGGCATGCACGAGCTGGGCTTCTTTGCGCAGGACGACTGGCGCGTCAGTCCGAAGCTGGTCCTCAACCTCGGCCTGCGCTACGACTTTTACTCCCACAATGTCTCCAAACCGACCGGACAAGTGCCCGTGGGCTTTTTCAATCCCGAACCGCCGAAGGATTGGAGCAAGTTCGATTTTGGCCCTGACCGCGATCCGAACAACCCCTACGAAAACGACGGCTGGGTCAACCTCGGACCCCGCTTCGGGTTCGCCTTTAACCCCGACGGGCAGTCGAAGACCGTCTTCCGCGGCGGCTTCGCGGTACTGTTCAGTCCCCAGATGCCCGGTGCCATGCGCCAGGCGGTGGCGCATCCGGTGGTGCCCTTCCGCGTCCGCTTCAGCCTGGACGAGGCCCGGCAGTTCAATCTGAAGTTTCCGCGCTACACGGACGAACTGCGAACGCTGGTGGAACAGCAGAATGCGCGCACCGGAATCCGGTTCCCGTTTTCGGCCTTCAATCCAGGCCTACAGAATCCCTACACCATGCACTACCAGCTCAATATCCAGCGGGCGCTCGGACAGACGCTGATGTTCGAAACCGGCTACGTGGGAGTGCGCGGCGTCAAGTTCCTGTTGCACCGTCCCGTGAATCTGCCGGACCGGCTCACCGGAATCCGGCCGAACCCGAACATCATTTTCGGCGGTCCCTATTACGTGGACCACAGCCAGAACACCACTTACAACGGGTGGCAATCGTCAATCCGTAAGCGTTTTTCCGGAGGGCTGGCCTTCGATGCCCATTACACGTGGGGCAAGGGGTTGGGTGTGACAGGCGGCGACATCGGCGCCTACTACGGTTCAGATCCTGTGATCAATATCCAGGAATTCGACAATCCGCGGGCAGATCGCGGCCCGAACGCCGGCGACGCCACGCACCGCTTCCAGGCCGACTGGATCTACGACCTGCCGTGGCTGTCCCGCGCACAAAATCCCGTCCTGCGACACGCCCTGGGCGGCTGGCAGGTGGCGGGCATCGTGAGTGCGCGCAGCGGCGAGCCGGTCACGATCACGCAGTCTTGCGCCTCGGAGTGGCATTGCCGCCCGGACTATGTCGGCGGCCAGGTGATTCACAGCAACTGGAAAGAGAATTCGACCACGCGCTGCGTCGTAGGCGGGCGCTGCTCCATCCAGTACATCAACCGCGCGGCGTTCGCCCGAGTCCCCGTAGATCCCCGGACCCGCATCGCCATCCGCCCGGGCAACGTAGGAGTGGGCACGATTCGCAACCCGGCGACGTGGACCGTTGACTTCGCTCTGAGTAAAAACATCAAACTGCGCGAGCGTATCAACCTCCAGCTCCGGGCCGATGCCTTCAATGTTCTGAACCACGTCAACTACGGCAGCCCCGCCAGCGGAATTGACGGCGCCACGTTCGGCGAGATCAACGGGATTGCGGGCAGCATGCGGGTGGTGCAGCTCAACGCCAGACTGACCTGGTAGGCGAAACCATGTCCGATTCCCGTCTGAATCGCCGCGAATTTCTGTGGGGCGCAACGCTGGCCCCGGCCGCCAGAGCCCTTCCCGCAGCGGGCAGGCAAGTCGCCATTATGCTCGATCCCGGCGATCGGGTGTCTTCGGCAGTTCCCGTCCGGTGGGCTGCGACGCAACTCGAAGAAGCACTTCGTGCCCAGGGTGTGGCTGCGGTGCGGCGGGATTCTTTAGGCGAGGCGCCGGAAGAGGCCATGGTGCTGCTGATCGCCGGCGCTTCTGCCCCCGCCGCCCGCGACATTCTGAAGGCCGCACGGATCCCGCCGCCTGAGGCGCCCGAGGCTCTGGCGATTGCGGCGGGGCGCCTGGCCGGCCGGAGAGTAACGCTGGCCTGCGGCGGCGATCCTCGCGGCGCGGTCTACGCCGCGCTGGAATTGGCGGACCGCGTGCGCCACGCGACCGATCCGGAGGCGGCGCTCGGCACCGTCACGCCCGTCGCAGAAAAACCTGCCAACCGCATCCGCAGCATCGCCCGCTGTTTTGAAAGCGACGTCGAGGACAAGCCGTGGTTCTACGACAAAGCCTTCTGGCAGGCCTACCTCACGATGCTCGCGACCCAGCGGTACAACCGCTTCAGTCTGACGCTCGGTCTCGGGTACAACCGCCCGCGCAACGTCCGGGATGTGTATTTCTACTTTGCCTACCCCTTCCTGGTCTCCGTGCCCGGATACAACGTCCGCGCGCGGCCCCTGCCGGATGCCGAACGCGACCGTAATTTCGAGATGCTCCGCTTCATCGGTGAGGAGACGGCACGGCGCGGACTTCAGTTCCAGCTGGCCCTGTGGACCCACGCCTACCAGTGGGAAGAGAGCCCCAAAGCCAACTATGTGATCGAGGGTCTGAGCCCGGAGCGGCACGCCGCTTACTGCCGGGACGCACTGGCCGAAATCCTAAAAGCCTGCCCGGCCATCACCGGTGTCACCTTCCGCATCCACGGCGAAAGCGGCATTCCGGAGGGAAGCTACGACTTCTGGAAAACGGTTTTTGAAGGGATTGTCCGAGCCGGGCGGCAAATCGAAATTGACATGCACGCCAAGGGCATGGATTTCCAGATGATTGACATCGCCTTGGCCACGGGCATGCCCGTCGTGGTTTCCCCGAAGTACTGGGCGGAACACATGGGCTTGCCCTACCATCAGGCCGCAATCCGCGAACTGGAAAAACCTCGCGAAACTTCGGACTCCTTTTTCGCGCTGAGTAACGGCAGCCGCCGGTTCCTGCGCTACGGCTACGGCGATCTCCTGCGTGAGGACCGCCGCTACGGAATCCTGTACCGGATCTGGCCGGGCACCCAGCGCGTGCTGCTGTGGGGCGATCCTGCCATGGCCGCCGGCTACGGGCGCACGGCGCACTTCTGTGGCTCAGACGGCGTGGAGTGGTGCGAACCGCTGTCCTTCAAAGGCCGCATGGGATCCGGCAAGCCGGGGGGCCGCTGCGGCTACGCGGACGCTTCCCTCAACCCTCGCTACGACTGGGAAAAATTCGAGTACACCTACCGCGTCTGGGGCCGTCTGATTTACAACCCGGAGACCGACGCCGATGGGTGGCGCCGCCATCTGACGCGCGAGTTCGGGGCCGCAGCTTCCGCAGCCGAGCAGTCGCTGGCAAACGCGAGCCGCGTGTTGCTGCTCGTGACCACCGCACACGGCGTCTCGGGTTCCAACAATACCTACTGGCCCGAAATCTACACCAACATGCCCATCGTGGACGAGGGCAAGAACAGGATCTACCGCGACACGCCCCAGCCCCGCCGTTTCGGCGCGGTGCTCCCGTTCGACCCGCAACTGTTTTCGCGGATCGAGGATTTTGCCAAAGAGCTCCTCGCCGGAGGCCGCGATGCTCGCTACTCTCCGGCGGAGGTGGCGCAGTGGTTGGAAGGATTCGCGCAGGCCGCCGTGCGGCACTGGCAGGAAGCCGAACGCCGCTCCGGGAAGCCCACGAGCGCGGAGTTTCGCCGCTGGGCCGCGGACATTGCCATTCAATCCGGCTTGGGCCGCTTCTTTGCCTGGAAGTTCCGCGCCGCTCTGCTGTGGGCTGTTTATGAGCAAACAGGAGAGGCGGCGGCGCTTCAAGAGGCGGTGAAAGCCTACCGCGCGGCGCGCGATGCGTGGGCCGATCTCGCGGCGCAGTCCAAGAACGTTTACGTCCCCGACATCACCTACGGCATGACGCCGCACCTGCGCGGCCACTGGATGGATCGGCTGGCGGCAGTGGAGGAAGACATCGCGGATATGGAGAAGCGCCTCGCATCCGTCAAGACGGACGGAGTCGCGACGTCCAGGGAGTCCGTGGCACGGGCCATCCGGGAGATTCTCAGTCCGCCCGCGCGGGCCGCCGTGCGGTGCCGCCATACGCCACCTGCACGGTTCCGCCCCGGAGAACCGCTCTCCGTCGAACTTGCGCTCGAGATCAACCAGCCTTTCACCGTGCGCATGCACTACCGGCACGCCAACCAGGCCGAGGACTGGCGCGCTGCCGAGGCGGAAAACCACCGCGGCCGGTATCGGGCCGTGATCCCAGCAGACTACACCGACTCTCCTTATCCGTTGCTTTACTACTTCGAAGGGCGGGGACCTTCCGGCGTGTTCCTCTACCCGGGCTTCGGTCCGGAGCTTTCAAATGAACCTTATATTGTCGTGCGGAAAGTATAAAATCCATGACTCTTGACCGCCGCCAGTTCTTACGACGTGCAGGCAGCGCGGCGCTTGCTGGTTCCCACGTATTTGCGCAATCCGGCCCGCGCCTTGTGATCGTTCTGGATCCTCGCGATCCGGTGGCCTCGGCGCCTCCGGCGCGGTGGGCTGCCGAGCAGTTGCGCGCGACAGCCGAGGCCGGCGGCCTGCGCGCGGTCACCCTTGAGAAGCCGGAGGCCCGGCAAGCCGGCGATCTCTCCGTTATCGGGACAAGCCCGTCCCCTCAAGCGTTGCAGGCGATCTCCTCGGCTCGTTTGTCGCTCTCTGAGATCCCGGAATCCCTGGCGATCGTGCCGGGCAAGGACGAGATCGTCACCTGCGGGCGAGACGTGCGCGGCCTGGTCTACGGGCTTCTGGAACTGGCCGACCGGCTGCGCCATGCGGAAAACCCGGTCGAAGCGCTGCGGGCGGTCCGGCCCCTGGCGGAACGCCCCGCCAACCGCATCCGCAGCGTGGCGCGCTGCTTCACCAGCGACGTGGAGGACAAGCCTTGGTACAACGACCGCGCCATGTGGCCGGCCTACCTCGGCATGCTTGCGGCGCAGCGTTTCAACCGCTTCAGCCTTACCTTCGGGATCGGCTACGACTTTATCCGTGAAGTCAGCGAATGCTATTTCCACTTCGCTTATCCGTTCCTGATCTCCGTGCCGGGCTATGACGTCCGCGCCTCCGGGTTGCCGGAGGAGGAGCGCGAAGCAAATCTCGCCATGCTTCGCTTAATCAGCCACGAAACCGCCGCGCGAGGACTCGAGTTTCAACTCGGGCTTTGGACCCATGCCTATGACTGGTCCGCCAATCCGAACGTAAATTACACGATTACCGGGTTAACGCCGGAACGGCATGCCGCCTACTGCCGGGATGCGCTTCAGCGCCTCCTGGAAGCATGCCCGGCCATCACCGGTGTGACATTTCGCATCCACGGCGAAAGCGGAGTGCCGGAGGGCAGCTACGACTTTTGGAAGACGGTCTTTGACGGCATCGTGCGGTGCGGGCGGCGCGTCGCGATCGACATGCACGCCAAGGGCATGGACTTCCAAATGATCGAAGTGGCGCTGGCCACCGGCATGCCCGTCACGGTCTCACCGAAATACTGGGCCGAGCACATGGGGCTGCCCTACCATCAGGCGGCGATTCGCGAGCTGGAGATGCCGCGCGAGGCCAAAGGCTTCTTCGCTTTGAGCTCCGGTGCCCGCCGATTCCTGCGTTACGGCTACGGTGACTTGTTGCGCGAAGACCGCCGCTACGGCGTCCTGCATCGCATCTGGCCCGGCACGCAGCGAGTGCTGCTGTGGGGCGATCCGGAGATGGCTGCCGCCTACGGGCGAGAGTCGAGTTTCTGCGGAAGCGACGGAGTGGAGTTATTCGAGCCGCTTTCGTTCAAGGGACGGAAAGGCTCCGGCCTCCCGGGAGGCCGCTGCGCCTACGCCGACACGTCTCTGAATCCCCGCTACGACTGGGAAAAGTACGACTACACCTACCGGCTCTGGGGCCGGCTGCTTTACAACCCCGACTCGCCTCCGGAGGCGTGGCGGCGACTGCTCTCCTCCCGGTACGGCCAGGCTGCACTCAGCGTGGAACGCGCGCTCGCCTCCGCCAGCCGGATCCTTCCATTGGTAACCACCGCGCACGGTGCCTCGGGCGCCAACAACAATTACTGGCCTGAGATGTATACCAACATGCCGATCGTGGACGCATCTCGCCCGCACCCTTACGGCGATACGCCTGCACCGAAGCGCTTCGGCGCCGCCAGCCCGTTCGACCCCGAGCTGTTCGCCACAGTGGAGGAATACGCCGCCGAACTGCTCTCCACGGCGTCGGGTAAGTATTCCCCCGTGCATGTCGCAACCTGGCTCGAAGAGGCGGCGAATACGGCGGCACGCTCTCTGGCTGAGGCCGAACGGAATGCGGCCCGGGGGAGCTCCGTCGAGTTTCGCAGACTCAAAGCCGACGTGAATCTGCTCACCGGCCTCGGCCGGTTCTTTGCGGGGAAGTTTCGGAGCGCGCTGCTCTATGCCGTCTATGAGAAGACCGGGGATCGAAAAGCGCTCGAAGAGTCCCTCCGGGTCTACCGGGTTGCGCGCGCCGCGTGGGCGAAACTCGCCGAAAACGCGCGCGCAGTGTACCGCTCCGACGTCACTTTCGGCTACGTGGCTCACATGCGGGGCCACTGGGCCGACCGGCTGGCGGCCATTGACGCCGATCTCGCCGACATGGAAAAGAAGCTGACAGAGGCCGCGGACGGGGCAGTGCGCGCTGAGCCCGAGCGTATCGCGCGAGCCCTTGCCGCAGCGCTCGGCAGGCCGGCGCCGATGCCCTTCACCTGCCGCCACGACGCTCCCGTCACCTTCCGGCCGGGCGATTCCGTGGCGGTGGCCCTCTCCGTGCGGGGCGCCGCGCGACCGGAGTCAGTCCGCTTGCACTATCGTCGCGTCAACCAGGCAGAACGCTGGCGGACCGAAGACATGAGGCCGGAAGGACAGCATTATCAGGCGGCGATTCCTGCCGAATATACTAGCTCGCCCTATCCGTTGCAATACTACTTCACGCTCCACGAGAAAGCCGGAGCGTGGATCTACCCCGGATTCAACGCCCACTTGTGCGGACGGCCGTATTTCGTCGTACGGCAGGTCCGCAGGGAGAACTAACGTGGCTGGAACGGTAATCGCACACCGCTATCGTACTTACAAAGTTCAGGTCCTGGACCGCACTTTCGGCATCTTCGACGTACTTGCGGCCAACGGGCCGGAGCTGACGCTGGCCGACATCGCGCTGCGACTGAACCTGCACAAGAGCACGACCCACCGGCTGCTGGCGGTTCTCGAAGACCACCGCTACGTGGAGCGCACGAGCTCGGGCCGCTACCGGCTTGGCTCGAAGCTGCTCGAGCTGGGCGCACGGGCCGCTTCCGGGCTCGACTTGGCCAAGTGTGCCCGGCCCTTCCTCGAGGAGCTTGTGGCGGAAACCGGCGAGACCGCCCACGTCGGCATTCTCCGGGAAGGTGAAGTGCTTTCGATCGCCAATGTGGAAAGCCCGCGGACGCTCCGTACCCCTTCCACCGTCGGCCGGCGGACACCTGCTCATTGCACTTCGCTTGGGAAGGCCATTCTGGCATTCGCTCCGGAGGACGAAGTCGCCAAAGTGATCCAGGCGCGCGGGCTCACGGCATACACGCCGAAAACCTTGAGCCGCGTCACCGCGTTTTACCGCGAGCTGACAAAAGTGCGGGAACGCGGCTACGCGGTGGACGACGAGGAGTTCGAGGAAGGGCTACGTTGTATCGGCGCGCCGGTCCGGGACCACAGCGGACGCGTGGTGGCGGCCATCAGTATCAGCGGGCCGGCTTTCCGCCTCATGCCGGAGCGGTGGCCGGCCCTGGCTACTGCAGTGATTCGCGCCGCGGAGAAGCTGTCCGCGGTGCTCGGCTACGGGAGCAGTTCGCACTCGCAGACGCCGCCGGCATCGGATTGGAGACGGCGGCGGAGGGGCTGAAACGATGAGCAGGCGATTCAGAATTGTTGCGCTCTCATGGGGCGCCGTCTTTGGGGTCACGCTCACCTTGCTGGCTCCTGCCGCGTTTCCCCAGGCGAATACCGCCACGCTGTACGGCATCGTGACGGATCCGAGCGGCGGGGTGGTGGCTGGAGCCGCCGTGACGCTCACGAACGAACAGACGCGCCTTACGCTGAGGACCACGACAGCGGACACAGGAGACTTCGTCTTTTCCTTCGTCCCCGTGGGCGTATATACGCTTCGAATCCAGATGGCGGGTTTCAAGGTCTATACGGGAACGGGCATCAGTCTGTCCGCCGGGCAACGCGTGATGCAAAACTTCACGCTGGAGCTGGGGGACGTGACGGAAACGGTCACGGTCGAAGGAGCCGCTCCGCTCGTCAACACGGTTTCCGCCGAGCAGCTGCACGCATTCGAAAGGACCGACCTTACCCAGCTGCCCTTGCGGAACCGGAATTTTACTCGAGTGCTGATCCTGACGCCGGGAGCGGTGCCGAGCACCGGCAGCGCGGAAGGGGTCAATCTGAACGGCATCGGCACCAACGGCACCCAGTGGTCACTGGACGGAACTAATGCCAGCGGAAACACGGGAGCCAACAGCCCCGGCGTCTACCAGGCGCCAAACCTCGTGGACGTCATGAGCATCGAGGCGATCCAGGAGGTGAGCGTGGTCAAAGGCGTCATTCCGGCAGAGTATGAAAACGCCATCGGCGGCCAGGTGAATCTCATCTCGAAATCCGGAACCAACCAGTGGCACGGAAGCCTCTTTGAGAACCACCGGAACAGGGCGCTCAACGCACGGTTTCAGCGGCTGGACTCCAAGGCGCCGCTCACCTTCAACCAGTTCGGAGGCTCACTCGGCGGCCCGATCGTCAGGGACAAGGTTTTCATTCTGGGCGCCTACGAGGGTTACCGAGAAGTGGAGGGCCAGTTCGTTCAAGGAAACGTTCCCACCGAGAGTTTGCGGTCGCAACTGCTTCGGGCAGTTCCGGAATACCGGCTCAGCCTGGATGCATTTCCGCTGCCCAACCAGCCCACGAGTCCGACGGCGAGGGTTGGACTTTTCTCGGCCGCCAAACGGGCCGTGCGCGACGACGATCATGTGGATGCCAAGGGAGATCTCATTCTGACGCCCTTGAGCCGCTTGGCGGTCACCTTCAACCACGGCAGGCCGTTCCGATCCATTCCTCGTATTTTCTTTGACGACGACCGCGCCTGGATCAACAGCCTGAATCGTCTGAGCATAAGCCACACCTTAAGCAGACCTGGTTGGGTTTCTGAGACTCGGTTCGGTTATACAAGAGCCACTCAGGTGCGTACCGACGGGTTTTTCAGCCGCAAAGATCCGAACAACCCGGAAGAGCCCTTCACGGGGGCACGTTCCTTGCCAAGGCTGAGTACGGGACTCGGCTTCAGCGGGCCCGAAGGGGAAGCCAACCGTTCCGGGGGACCGCTATATTCCGTCTCGCAAAAGTTCGCACGCCCCATGGGCCGGCACTTTTTCAAGTTCGGAGGTAATTTCAGCTACCTGTCCGGCACGCGCAATAACCCGGAGATTCCCAGCTTCTTTTATCCGGATCTGGACAGCTTGCTCAACAACGCTCCGCGTTCCGTCACCGTAACGTTTGGCAACGGCGACTTCAGCATGCGGACCTACGAATTCGGCGGTTTCTTTCAGGATGATTTCCGTGTGACACCGAAGTTCACGTTGAACCTGGGCCTGCGTTACGATTTTTATTCGAATTTCCGTTCGGTCGGGAAGGCGGGAACGCCGGCCTCCGGGCTTCACAATCCCAGTTTCCTGAGCATGGACGGCAAGTTCACCGTCGGCCCGTTCCGGCCCGTGGACAAGCCGTTCGATCACGATCCGGTCAACCTCGGGCCGCGTTTCGGCTTTGCCTATAACCCGGACGGGCGGGGGAAGACGGCGATCCGTGGCGGGTTCGGCCTGCTATTCACTCACAACACCGCAGAAATCGGGTGGTTCGCCACGGCGATCGCCCCCAACATTCCTTCGCGGCAGGAATTCGGACCCGCCAGCATCGCTCGCTTCAATGTCCGGTACCCTACTTTCAATGCCGATTTTCTCCGTTTTGTGCAGCAGCTGGCACAAGAGGCCGGCCCCATGCCGCGCAACGTGTTCCAGATGTTCAATACCAAGCTCCATGCCCCGTACTCCATGCAGTTCAGCTTCGACATCCAGCGGCAACTCACCGATGGCCTGATGTTCAGTACCGGCTTCGTGCGCACGCGGGGCGTCAAGCTCATCATGTTCCGCGCAGCCAATCGCGTAGATCGCATCACCGGTTTACGCCCGAACCCTAACCTGTCGCAGCCAGTCTTCACAGATAATTCCCAAAGCCTCACCTACCATGCCTGGCAATCCACCCTCAAAGGCCGCATCGGACGGAATCTCAGTCTCGACGTGAGCTACACCTGGTCCAAGGGGCTGTCGAACGGAGGAGGAGACTTCGGGGCGTGGTTTACCGGAGAGAATAGCAATACATTGAACCAGGAGTTTTTCGACCTAAGGGCGGACCGGGGACCCACGGCCTTTGATCTGACGCACTTTTTCAGCGCGGGTTTCGTTTACTCGCTGCCTGAGTTGCGGCAGGCGACCAACCGGGCTGTCCGCCACGTATTCGGCGGGTGGCAGCTATCCGGAATCTTCCGAGCCAACAGCGGCCTGCCCGTGACGGTGGTGCAAAGTTCCTCCCGGCCGGGCGACCGCACGGACTTCGTCGGCGGGGGGCCGGTGATCCTTTCTGACTATCGGCGCACATTGCAGTACCTGAACCCGGCCGTGTTCCGCCTGATACCGGTGTCCAGTGCGTCCGGCGCACCCGTCCGTCCCGGCAACGTGGGACGCAATTCGATTCGCGAGCCCGGTCTGTGGAATCTGGACTTCAGCTTCGGAAAATCTTTCCCAGTCCCGATGGGAGAAGCCGGGCGGCTGCAACTGCGAGCAGACTGGTTTAACGGCTTCAACCATACGAACCTTTCGGGACTCCGAACCAACCTGAATGACAGGTTTTTCGGCCAGCTTCTGAGCACGCGGGGAGCGCGCGTGATTCAAGTCGCGGCCAGCATCAACTTTTAGCGCCGGCCCTCGAAAACCGGGAGTCGGGCGCTGGCGCGCAAAACATGATAGGGAGGTGAACATGCAAGAGCAAAACTGGAATCGCCGTGCATTCTTGAAGACTGCGATGGCGGGCGGAGCTATGGCTGCGGCATCGCAATTCGACACGGCAAAGAAGATGATCGGCATCCAGGTGGGCGCGGTCTCCTTCGTGGATGAAGGCACCGAGCAGGTGCTGGACATTTTCCAGCAGCGGGCCGCCATAAACACCATCTTCCTCGCGGTGTTTACTTATGGACGGGGGATCGCCGGGCGCCAGGTGCCGGGCCAGCCCCTTCCGGACCATGGCAAGCAGGAATACGATCTGGAGTTCCACGGCGGCAACTACGCGACGGTTCACCCGCAATACTACAAAGACACGGGCATCAAACCCGAAGACACGCGGGCGCCGGATCACGGCAAGCTGGACATCATCGCCGAAGTGCTGCCCGCTGCCAGAAAGCGGGGCATCCGGACGATTTTGTGGGCTGAAGACGTCTGGCGCCGAGACATTCCCGGTATTGAAAAACTCCAGGAGACCGATCTTCACGGACGCAAGTCCGGCCGCCTCTGCTTCAACAATCCCTACCACCGCAATTTTCTACTGGGCTTGTTCGAGGACTACACGCGCTCCTATGACATTGACGGCATCATGTGGGGTTCGGAGCGCCACGGCGCTCTCGGAAACGCCCTTGGTCTCAGCCACGGAGGTGCGCGCAGCGATCCCGGCGGCGTTGGCTGCTTCTGCCAGTACTGTGAGGACAAGTGCAAGCGGCAGGGCATCATCCGGTTCGAGCGCGTGAAGGAGGGCTACCTGCGCCTGGAGGAATTCGTCCGCTCCAGCCGCGCGGCCAAGCGACCGGTGGATGGCTACTTCGTGACGCTCCTGCGGCTCTTCATGCGCTATCCGGAAATTCTGGCCTGGGAACAGTTCTTCCACGACAGCCTGCGGGAGACTTATGAGGCTCTGTACAAGCGAGTCAAATCCATCAAGCCAAACGTGCTGGTGGGCTGGCACATCTGGCACAACAACTCGTTTAGCCCTTTCTATCGCGCACAACAGGATCTGCAGGAGCTTTCGAAATACTCAGACTTTTTGAAAATGGTCATGTACCACAATTGTGCCGGAGAGCGGATGGCTAGCTACGTTGATAGTGTAACCGGCACGATTTTTGGGGACCTTCCGAAGCAACAGGCGTTGGACTTCCATTACCGCGTGATGAACTTCGCCGAACGGAGCTATGACCAGATTCCATTCACCGGCATGTCCGCCGACTATGTGGCACGCGAGACGCGACGCGCCATGGAAGGCGCAGCCGGCACCAAGACCTTGATCTGGCCCGGCATTGACATTGACATTCCTACGGCGGCCAACCACAGCAAGAGCACGCCCCAAGGCACCAGAGAGGCGGTCCTGGCCGCATTCCGCGCGGGCGCACACGGCGTCATTCTCTCGCGGAAGTATTCGGAGATGCGTCTGGCCAACCTGAGCGGGGCCGGCGATGCCGTCCGTGAACTGAAGCTGGTTTGAAAGGGAGCAACCTCCATGAGTATCGAAACTGCCACTACGCAGCACCGCCTGAACCAAAGCCTGGAAGCCGAGGGGATCCGGGTCCTCGGTCCGGTGGACGAGGCGGCGGCGGAGATTCTCAGCCCCGAGGCCCTGGGCTTCGTCGCCGCACTGTCGCGCCGCTTCGAACGGACACGCCGCGAGCTGTTGGCCGCCCGGGCGGAGCGGCAGCAGCGTCTGGACGCGGGCGAACTTCCCGACTTTCTTCCCCAGACGAAGGAGATTCGCGAGGCGGAATGGACCGTGGCGCCCATCCCTCACGACTTACTGGACCGGCGCGTGGAGATTACGGGCCCCGTGGACCGCAAGATGATTATCAACGCACTGAACTCCGGCGCCAGCGTGTACATGGCCGACTTTGAAGATTCGAATTCCCCCACTTGGCGGAATAACATCGAAGGGCAGATCAACCTCCGTGATGCCGTCAACGGGACCATTTCCTTTGTGAGCCCTGAAGGCAGGCACTACCGGCTCTCGGAAAAGACGGCGGTTTTGATGGTTCGTCCCCGCGGCTGGCACCTTGACGAAAAGCACGTTCTCGTGGACGGCGTCCCTGTTTCCGGGTCCCTGTTCGATTTTGGCTTATTCTTTTTTCACAATGCGCGCGCCTTGATAGAGAAGGGCACAGGGCCGTACTTTTACTTGCCTAAGCTGGAAAACCACCTGGAAGCCCGCCTGTGGAATGAAATTTTCAATTTTGCACAGGACCGGCTTGGGATCCCCCGCGGCACCATCCGCGCCACGGTGCTCATCGAGAACATCCTGGCCGCCTTCGAAATGGACGAAATTCTCTTCGAGCTCCGCGAGCATTCCGCCGGGTTGAACTGCGGCCGCTGGGACTACATCTTCAGTTTCATAAAGAAATTCCGTAACCGGCCCGAGTTCGTGCTGCCCGACCGCGCCCAGGTTACCATGGACAAGGCCTTTCTCAAGGCTTACGTGGACCTGCTGATCCGTACGTGCCACCGCCGCAACATCCACGCCATGGGGGGCATGGCGGCCCAGATTCCGATCAAGAACGACCCGGAAGCCAACGAGCGCGCTCTGGAAAAAGTACGCCAGGACAAGCTCCGGGAGGTACGCGCGGGCCACGACGGCACCTGGGTTGCGCATCCCGGGCTGGTGCCGGTGGCCCGGGAGGTGTTCGACGCCGCAATGCCGGGGCCTCATCAGATCGCTTGCCGCCGGGAGGATGTCACGGTGTCGGCTGCGGATCTCCTCCAGGTCCCGGAAGGGGAGATCACCGATCACGGGCTTCGCGTCAACATTGACGTCGGCATTCAGTATCTGGAGTCCTGGCTCCGGGGTATTGGCTGCGTGCCCATCTACAACCTCATGGAAGACGCCGCCACTGCCGAGATCTCCCGCGCCCAGGTCTGGCAGTGGATTCGTCACGAAGCGCGCACCAGTGACGGCCGCCCCGTCACGCCCGCGCGGGTCCGGCGTGTCATCGCCGAAGAACTGGAGAAGCTCCGGGAGCTCCTGGGCCCCGAGCGCTTCGATTCGGGGCGGTTCGAACTGGCGGCACGCCTTTTCGACGATATGATGACCCATGGAAATTTCCAGGAATTCATGACGCTTGCAGCCTACGAGTACCTGGACTGAATGTTGGCTTTAGTGAACTGAGTTATATATACTTCGCGGGGATACTAGTACCGGAATCCACACCGGGCTCGAAATTTCTCTTTACTGCGGTACGGTTCCCTGATATTCTAGGGCCGACTGGTAACGGGTGAATCACCCGGTTTCGCAACGGTAGTTCCTCCGCACCGTACCGCGTCTCCGATGACCCCGCCAGCCAAGGAGGAACGACATGCCGACGCGTAGAGATTTGCCCTCCAATCCCCAGGATGCCCCGAGCGATCCCGACTTTCAGTTCGTGCTCCAGCAGTTGCTGGACGCCTGGAAGCCCGTCCTCGACGAGGAACTCCGGCGGGCAGAGTCCGCCGAGAGGCTGGAGCAGGAAGAGCAAAAGACACCGTTTGACTGCGAAGCCGAGATCGCTCTTGGGAACCGAATTCTCGAGAGGTTTTTTACCGAAGACGTAGCACAGCGACTGCTTCCGCCGGAAGCACGCCAGCTTTTGGGCCCCATTGACCGGTGGCGGTGGTGCTACCTGCACATCCGCTGCTGTATTCTGTTCGGCTGGCTCGTCTGCCGCGGGCCCCGCACTTTCCGCGGCTTCTTCTATTACCTGTATCGCTACTGGCTATGCATTCGCGGGATACTCGGCATCGCTCCGGTAGGCCGTCCCCTCACCGCAGAAGAAAGCGAGGATCTGCGGACGCTCGCCTCCCAGGCGGCTGCGGCCTGGAAACCGTACCTTGCCGACCAGTTGGCCTCGGTCGAGTTCCCGCTCGGGCTGCCGGAAGAAGTCGTGTCGGGCAAGCTGGACTGCCTGGAAGGCGAAGAGGACCGCGCCGCGCTCCTCGAGCGCCTGTTCACGCTGGACACTGCTCGAGCCCTGCTCGGCCGCAAGGAGTTCGAAGCGCACGTGGCGGAGCCCTTTTTCTGGTTCTGCCGCTGCTGGTGCCTGTGCGCGATCCGCTTCGGCTGCTGCCTGGCCCGCGCTCACTCGCTGATCGAGTTCGTCCGCTGTCTGCGGGCCTACCGTGAGTGCCTCCGGCGCTGCTTCCGTCCCATACATTGCGAGCTGCACAAGCCGACCGGCTGCACGGAAGAGGAACCCAATCCGAACGCCGGCGGACTCACCGTCACGGTGGTCGGGACCGCCTCCGGTTCGTTCTTCAGCCATTACACGCTGGAGATCCGCAAAGTGGAAGGCGACCCGTGCGACAGCGACCAGGGATGGACCGGAGGTCCTGGCGTGGCGGTCTACCCGGGCGGCACGCCCGTGGGTTCGGCGCCGGTCGTCAACGGCGTGCTCGGCTGGATCAACACCACGACGCTGAGCCCGGGCAGCTACGAAATCCGGGTGTGCGTCCACGCCACCCAGCCTCAGGGCTCGCGCACGTGCTGCTGCATCCAGTTCAATCTGTTCAAGAAAATGGTGTGGATCGAGCGGGTGGCCGGCGCGCCCGTCGCGACGCCGCCGGGCCCGTTCGTCTTTGATGCGCCCATCGTCAACGCCAATCCGGGCGGAATCGTAGTGCCGGTGGGATGCTGCGTCACGGTGAAAGGCTCGGCCTTCGTGGGCGAGTGCAACAACCGCAAGATCAAGTGCGTGGACCTGCGCTACGGCCTCGGCTTCCTGCCGGGGCCCGGGATGATGGGTTTCAACCCTGCCGCCTTTTTCGGATCGCTTCTGGCGCCCACCGGGCCGATCTGCTATGAGCCCCCCGACGAAGCCCTCAAACGCGCCCCTTGGAATCAGATCGTGGGCCGCGCCCTGACGACCCGGTTCGTCAAAACCACCATCACCTTCTTCAACACCACGATCACGGTCTACAAGCTGCAGGACTTCTGCTTCGACTCGCGCCAGCTTCCCCCCTGCCCGGACCCCGCCCATGCCTGCCACAGCGGCAAGTACACCTTGCTGCTGGACGTAACGGACACGCTCAACAACCACTACTACGACACGCAGCATGTGTGGTTTGACAACAAGCCGATCCACGCCAAGTTCAGTGGTCTTCAGGGACTGCCCTCCTGTTCCGACATGGACCTGAGCAAATTCGTACCTGCCGGCGCCCCGTGCGGCGCTCCCTGGCCCATGAACGCCCTTGGCATCGCCTACGACGAGTACATTGATCCTGCCGACCTGAGTTACCCCAGCGACAACTTCGACTTCTACCAGCTGGTGATCACGCGCCAGGGTGGGCCCAGCTACAACGTGCCCATAACGCCAACTCTGGCTCCGCCTATGTTCGGGCCTAACCCGCTGCACGGCAACAGTCGTGTGGGAGACCCGGGCACGCGCTGTGAGGAAGCCATCGGAGGATGTCCGCCTCCTCCCCACCCACCGGAGGTGGCCGGAATTCTCACGCAGCTCGACCTGCGCATCTTTGACGCCGTCTGCGCCGCATCTCTCGCACCGCCGTTCGCCCCGCCCGCCGGTTTTGCGCTCCAGCGCGGCGAATGCTGCGGCTACGCGTTTCAGCTCTACGTGCAGGACAAAACCTGGGACGATGGCGGCCCGGGCAACTGCCACCATCTGTGGACGCCGCCCTGGGCGGTTTGCATCTGCAACGACCTGCCCCGGCAGGGTCCCTTCGGTTAAAGGCCAATGAGTGAGTTAGGGTTCTGGCCCCGGTTCGTCCTCTCCGTCCTCGCGGTCTGGCGGGTGTCGCACCTGCTCGCCCGCGAGGACGGCCCCTGGGACCTGATCTACCGGTTGCGCCGCCGCATGGGCGACTCGACGCTGGGGCGTCTCATGGACTGCTTCTATTGCCTGAGCCTGTGGGTGGCGCTTCCGTTCACTTTCTTTGTTGCCGGCGCCTGGTCCAACCGTGCCATCGTTTGGCTGGCACTCTCCGGCGCCGCATGCCTGCTCGAGCGCTTGATCGAGCGCCCGACCCCGTCAGTTTCGCTCCAGGAGGACTCTCATGCCGTGCTGTGGTCAGAAACGGGCCGCTCTGGTGAGTTCGCGCCCCCAGCCGGACGCCGCCCCGGCAGTCCGTCCCGCTTCGCGCACTGAGCCGCCGCCCGTACAGTCGCCGCATCGTGTGCGCCTGCGCTACCTGCAACAGTCCCCCGTGCTCGTCCGCGGTGCCTCGACCGGGCTCTTCTATCGGTTCTCGGCCGAGGAATCTGAGGCGACCGTGGATGCCAATGATGCACCCGCCATGGAGCGTACCGGCTTTTTTCAGCGCCTCTAGATGAGCCGTGGCTACTGAATCACCGGCGTGCCGCCCTGCGGCTCCAGGCGGATCTCGCCAAAGGTGCTCTCGTACTGCTGGATGTTCTGCTGCAGCACGTTGGTGAGCGCCTTGGCCTGCTGCGGGCTCAGATAGATCCCCTGGAAGTTGTGGATCGTGACACTGTCCGGCGCGGTCTGGCTGATGGTGCCGAACATCAGGAAAAAATCCCACAGATTGGCCCGCACCTGAACACTGTTGGCGTAATTCTCGCGGTAGTCCGGCGTCTGCGTCAGCTGGATCTTCGGCGGCTGCGGTTGCATGACTGGGTACGGCTCCCTTCCCAAGGCGCGGCTACGGCTTGCCTGCGCCCTTGGCACGGTCCACATACTTGAGGTTCTCTACATCGAGGCGGATCACATCGCCGGTCTTGATGAACTGCGGCACCATGATCTGTACGCCGTTTTCAAGCACCGCTTCTTTCCAGGTGCTGTCCTGCTGGGCATGAGCCGGCGGCGCGGTGTCGGCGATCCGCACTTCGATGATATCGGGAAACAACACGCTGACCGGCTGGCCTTCCACAAACTCCACCTGCAGGCGCATCTCCGGCCGGAGAAAGCGTGCCTGGGATCCGAGGACTTTGAGCGGCACGGCCACCTGTTCGAATGTCTCCGGGTTCATGAAGTAGCAGGCATCAGCGTCCGTATACAGAAATTCCATTTCCTGCTTTTCCACGGGCAAATCTTCCAGCTTGAGATCCGAGCGGAAGCTGTGTTCCCACAGTGTGCCCGTGGCCAGATTCTTCAGCCGCGCGTGCGTGGTGCCCCCCATCTTGCCCTGCCCGGGGTGATAGTCCGCCACCAGAACCTTGTAGATCTGGCCCTCATAACGCACCGCCATGCCGGCTCGGAGCTGGGACGCTTGTACCATCGGTCAAAGCCTCCGTGTGCATCAACAGGATACTACAGCGTGCCGGGCGGCCAATCGGCCCGGGAGGGGGCGTTGCCTGGAGGGAATGCCGCGCGGCAACGGGCGCGCCCGGGGCGAACCGTTGAGGCTGAGGAGGGCAGGAGTGCGGCGACTCCACTTCATCAAACTTGTGGCGGGGACGACGGGACTCGAACCCGCGACCTCCGACGTGACAGGCCGGCGTTCTGACCAACTGAACTACGTCCCCGCGGGGGTTGGTAGCGCTAACGGGATTCGAACCCGTATTTGAGCCTTGAGAGGGCTCCGTCCTAACCCTTAGACGATAGCGCCGTCCGCTCTTTCAGTATACCAGCCGCCCCTTGTGGCGGGGCAGAGGCTGCGGCCTCTGCAAGATCGTGCTTCCGGAGCCCGGCCGCGGCCGGATCCTTCAGAGAATCTGCTCGGACCAGTTTTCCAGAATCCCCTTCAGTTTCTGCATGAACTGGTCCGCCACGGCGCCGTCAATCAAGCGGTGGTCAAAGGTGAGCCCCATCAGGGAGATGTAGCGGATGGCGATGGCGTCCTCCTCCACCACCACGGGCGTTTTTTCCACCGCACCCACCCCCAGGATCGCCACCTGCGGCTGGTTGATGATCGGCGTGCCGAACAAGCTCCCGAAACTGCCGAAGTTCGTGATCGAGAACGTCCCGCCGTGCACTTCCTCGGGCTTGAGCTGGCGGGAGCGTGCCCGCGTGGCCAGATCCACAATGGCCCGCTGGAGCCCGAGCACGTTCATTTCATCGGCATTGCGGATGACCGGCACGATCAGCCCGTTGTCCAGGGCCACGGCGATCCCGATGTTGATTTCGTTGTGGTAGATGATGTTGTTGCCTTCGATCGACGCGTTCACGATCGGGAAGGCACGCAGTGCTTCGGCGGCGGCCCGCGTGATGAAGGGCAGATACGTGAGTGAGTAACCGTAGCGCGACTGCACCTCAGCCTTGTACCGCTCACGGATTCGGGCTACCCGCGTCATGTCCACCTTGTGCACGGTGGTTACGTGAGGCGAGGTGCGCTTGCTCAGTACCATGTGCTCGGCGATCTTCTGCCGCATGATGCTCATGGGTTCGACGCGCACCTTGGGTCGCTCGGCGCGCGGGGGCGGCGGAACCTCCACAGCCGGCGGGGGCGGCGCGACGGGCGGCGGAGCCGGTGCGGGTTCCGGTGCCGGCGCCGCAGCCGCCTGTGCCGCCCGCGCCGCCAGGTACGCCTCGACGTCCTGCTTCGTGATGCGGCCGCCTGAACCGGTGCCCTTTACCTCGCGGAGATCGATGCCGTGCTCGCGCGCCATCCTTCGCACCAGGGGAGAAATCGGACCCGGGATCTCGGCCTCTGGGGCAGTTTCGGCCGCAGGCTGCGGCGGCGGAGCCGCAGGAGGCGGGGGCGCCGCCGCCGGCGACACTTCCGCCTTCGGTGCGGGAGGCGGAGCTGCGGCCGGTTTTTCCTCCACCGCCGCCCGCCCGTCCCCGGTCTCGTCAATCCGGGCCACCACCGTGTTGATCGGAACCGTCTGCCCCTCTTCGACCAGGATCTCCGCCAGCACTCCGGCTGCGGGCGAGGGGATCTCCGTGTCCACCTTGTCGGTCGAGATCTCAAACAGCGGCTCATCCCGTTCCACCCGGTCGCCTTTTTTCTTGAGCCACCGGGTCACGGTGCCCTCGACGATGCTTTCCCCCATCTGGGGCATCACCACGTCGGTCATGAAACGCTCTCCATTTCCCTCACTGCTTGGATGATCTCACAGTCGAAAACGCGCCCGAAATGGCGCGCGAGCGCCCGGACGACTTCCCCGCCTGTCACGGCGCAGCCCAGATCGGCCATCGAGGTCACGGGAGCGCTCAGCCCGCAGGGCACGATGTAGCGGAAGTAGCTCAGATCCGTAGTGACGTTCAAGGCGAAGCCGTGCGAGGTCACCCAGCGGCTGATGTGCACGCCGATGGCCGCGATCTTGCGCCCCTCCACCCAGACCCCGGTGCAGCCCGGAACGCGCCCCGCGCGCAGCCCGAACTCGCCCAGCGCACCGATCATCACCTCCTCGAGGGCACGCACGTAGGCCACCACATCCCGCTTCCACTCTCGCAAATCCAGAATCGGATAGCCGACGATCTGCCCCGGTCCGTGATAGGTGATGTCGCCGCCGCGGTCCGTGTGGTAGAAGGCCACCCCCGCGCGCCGCAGATCCTCTTCGCCCACCAGCAGATGCTCGAGCCGCCCGTTGCGCCCGAGCGTGATCGTGGGAGGATGCTCGACGATCAGGAACTGGTCCGGGATCCGACCCTGCTTGCGTTCCTCCACGAGCCGCCCTTGCAGCTCGAAAGCCTCTCCGTATTCGATCCGTCCCAGCTCGCGCAGTTCGCACCTACGCATTGATGGCAAGGCCGTAAACTGCGTTGAACGCCTCTCCGACAGCCTCGGACACGGTCGGATGCGGGTGAATCGAGCTCATGAGGGTCTCCACCGTAGCCTCCGCTTCCATGGCCGCCACGGCCTCGGCGATCAACTCCGTCGCGCCGGGACCAATGATGTGCACTCCGAGAATCTCCCCGAACCGCTCGTCGGCCACGACCTTGACAAAACCCTCGTGTCGCCCAAGAATGGTGGCCTTGCTGTTGCCGGTAAAAGGGAACTTCCCGATCTTCACTTTGTAGCCGCGCTGGCGTGCCTCCGCTTCGGTGAAGCCGACGCTGCCGATGCCCGGTTCGGTAAAGGTCACGTTGGGAATGCGCTTGGGATTCACCGGCTTCACCGGTTTGCCGGCAATGTGGCCCACGGCGACAAGCCCCTCCATCGTCGCCGCGTGCGCCAGCATGGGGTGCCCGGCCACGACGTCGCCGATGGCGTAGAGTCCCGGTTCCGCCGTCTGCATCCACTGGTTGACCTTGATGTAGCCGCGCTCCGTTTCCGCGCGGGTGTTCTCCAGGCCGATGCCTTCGGTGTTCGGCTTGCGGCCCACCGCAATCAGAATCTTGTCCGCCTGCAGGTCCTCCCGCTTGCCGGAAGCGAGCTTCAGGCAAAATCCCACCCCCTCCCCCGTGCGCCGGACATTCTCTACGGTGGCTCCCGTCTCGACGCGGATGCCGGCTTTGCGGAAAGCCCGCTCCAGTTCCTTCGAGACCTCTTCATCCTCGAGCGGCACGATGCGGGGCAGCATCTCGATGAGGGTCACTTCGGATCCGAAGCGGTTGAAGATTGAAGCAAACTCCACACCCACGGCGCCGGCCCCCACAATGGCCAGGCTTCTCGGAATCTGCCGCATCTCGAGGATTTCGATGTTGGTCAGCACAAACTCCGGATCGGGCTCCAGCCCGGGCAGCATGCGCGCTTCCGAGCCCGTGGCGAGGATGATGTTACGCGCCTCCAAAATGCGCGTTCCATCCGCGCCGGTCACCTCCACTTTGCCTCCGCCCTTTAGGCGGCCGTAGCCGCGGATCCACTCCACCTTGTTTTTCCGGAACAGGAACTCAATGCCCTTGGCGTGCCTGGCCACGACTTCGTTCTTGCGCTCGATCACCTTCGAGTAGTCCAGGCGCGGGTTGTCACAGAGAATGCCGTGACGTTTACCCTCGAGCAGCTCCTGCCAGACGTCCGCGGTGTGCAACAGCGCCTTGGTGGGGATGCAGCCCACGTGCAGGCACGTCCCCCCGAGCTTGGGCGCCTTCTCGACGACGGCGGTGCGCAGCCCGTATTGTCCGGCCCGGATGGCGGCGGGGTAGCCGCCTGGGCCGCTTCCGATTACGATGACGTCGTAGGACATTCCCCTCCATCTTAGCAACGGCGTGCTGGGGCCCCGTTCTAAGCCGTGGCCACCGCTTCCTGCAAGAATTGCCGCACGCGCTCGAGCACCTCCTGCTGAACGGCAGGATCGTCACCGAAGCCTCGAAACCAGACGATGTCGGGTTCGCGCCGGAACCAGGTCCACTGGCGCTTGGCGTAGCGCCGCGTGTCCCGCTGGGCGTAGTAAAGCGCCTGTTCGTAGGTAAGCTCGCCGCGCAACATCTGCACTGCCTGGCGGTAGCCGTGGGAGCCGAGCGGTTTGACATCGGGGGCGTAGCCGAGCTCCAGAATCCTCCGCGTCTCGTCAACCAGCCCCGCTTCGAACATCTTGCGGCACCGTTCGTTGAGCCGTTGATAAAGCGCCTCGCGAGGCGGATCTAACCCGATCTTCAGCACACGAAAGCCCTCAAGCCGATCTCGTCCCAGGGTGAAGGCCTCCGACAGAGGGCGGCGCAGCAGCAGGCAGACTTCGACGGCGCGAATCAGCTTATGCCGGTCGCTCGGGTGGATCCTGGCAGCCGAGGCGGGATCCAGTCTCCGCAGCAGGCGGTAGAGCAGTCCCGGTCTTCGCGCTTCGCGCGCTGCCAGCCGCTGCCGGAGCGCTTCGTCGCGCTGGGGCCCGGGAAAAAGTCCTTCGAGCAACGCTCGCAGATAAAACCCGGTACCCCCGCAGACCACAGGAAGGCGGCCGCGCGCAGCAATCTCCCGTAGCACTTGGCGCGCCCGCCGGGCATACTCGCCGGCGCTGAAGACCTCGTGGGGCTCAGCCACGTCCATCAGGTGATGCGGAATTCCGCGCCGCTCTTCGGGGCGGAGTTTGGCCGTACCGATGTCCAGGTGGCGATAGATCTGGAGGGAATCGCAGTTGACGATCTCGCCGCCAAACTCCTGGGCGATGCGGAGGGCCAGCTCGCTTTTGCCCGCCCCGGTCGGCCCCACCACCGCCACCAAAAATCCGTCAGCCTGGTATGGCACCTTTTTTCGGAAAATCGGTCAGCCTGGTATGGCACCTTTTTCGTGGTAGGGCACCGCCGTGCGGGTTTCCGTAGCCAGGCGGCCCGCCTTCCGCCCACCGGCGTCCCATCCGTGCCAGGCCGCCACTACGGCCAGCCATAACACGACCCACAGCGCTTGAGCCGCCAGAAGATGCGCGAGTTGCAGCCACGGAGGCGCCCCCAGAACCACATCCATAACCCCCAGCCCAAGTTGCGCGATCAGGAGCGCTACGCCCAAATTCGCCAGGCTCGCCAGCGGGCTTCGACCGGCTGCTCTGCGGCAGGCCAGAAACAGCCACGCCAGAACAACCGCAGTCGCGATTGCGAGCAACGGATGGACGATGCGCAGCCGCACCAGGAAATGCTGCGCCGGGGATACTCCCTCCCGCAGCCGTGCCCACAGCGAGCCGTCAACTGCCGGCTGCGCGGGGAATAGCGTGTCCCCGAGCGCCGTCACGGCCCCGCTCATGTTCGTCAGCAGCATCCCGACCAAGGCGCCGGCCACCAGCCCTGACGGCGCTCCCTTCCAGCCCAGGCCCCGCCACGGCGACGCCAGCCAGGCCACAGTGGCCGCGCTCGCCGTCAACAGCAGCGTGTTGACAAGGTGCAACGACACCACCACCGCCCGTGCCGTGCTGGCATCCGTTGCCACCCAGCCTTTCTTTACCAGCAGAGCGCCGATCAGGCTCTCCACAACCAGGAAAAACAGCGCAGCCAGCGACGCTCGAAACACGCCGGAGCCGGCCCTGCGGGCTCCCCAAACCAGAACCAGCGCCAGCACACCGCACAGCCCGCTGCTTGCTCGGTGGATGAACTCCGTGAGCGTCTTCACCGAAGGGGACGGGGGCAGAATCTCCCCCTGACAGGTGGGCCAGTGGCTGCCGCAACCATCGCCGGAAAAGCTGATCCGCACCCAGGCGCCGAACAGGATTACGACCACCAGGTAGGCCACGAAGAACCACGCGAATCTCCGAAACCAGGCGGCGGCCATTCGAATCTTCCCTGAACCTCATTCCAACACGGGAGTATCCCGGCCGCAACACACGGGCCACCGGAGCTACCATGAGGCTATGGCGGGCCTGACCGAACGCCTGATCCTGGGCGAGCTGGATGCCTTGATCCGCCACGCGATCCGCATCGCCCTCATCTTGCTCGCCGCTTTCCTCATCACTCGCCTCATTCACCGTTGGGTGCCGCGCTTGCGGGAGCGGGCCGTCGCCGCCATGCGCCGCCACGCCGAGGTGCCGAACATCGAGCTCGAAAAGCGCGCGGCTACCCTCAGCAGCATCTTTCGAAAGACGGTGGCGGTGCTGATCTGGATCGCCGCCGCCGTGATGTGTCTGCGGGAAGCCGGCTTCGATATCGGTCCGATCCTGGCGGGCGCCGGAGTGGCAGGCCTGGCCGTGGGCTTCGGCGCGCAAAACCTCGTCCGGGATGTGATCTCGGGCCTGTTCTTACTCGTCGAGAACCAGATCCGGGTCAACGACGTCGTCGTGATCAACGGAACCGGCGGCTTGGTCGAAGAGATCAACCTGCGGACGACCGTGCTGCGGAGCCTCGACGGCACCGTGCACATCTTTCCCAACGGCGCCATCACCAGTCTTTCCAACATGACTCGCGAGTACTCTTACTACGTCTTCGATGTGGGCGTGGCCTACAAGGAAGATACCGACCGGGTCGTCGAGGTCCTCCGGGAGGTCGGGCGCAACCTGATGGAGGACCCCGAGTATGCGCCGCTGATTCTGGAACCTCTCGAAGTGCTGGGAGTGGACAAATTTGCCGATTCGGCCGTAATCATCAAAGCGCGCATCAAAACCGTTCCGATCCAGCAGTGGAAAGTGGGCCGCGAAATGAACCGCCGCATCAAGAAACGGTTCGACGAACTGGGTATCGAGATTCCCTTCCCGCACATCAGTCTCTATTTCGGCGAAGCCAGCAAGCCCGTGCGCCTCCAGCTGGACGGCGCGACCCGCGAGGAGCTGAAGGCCCTGATTCGCGAAGTCCTGGACGAGCGCGCTGCCGCGAGCTAAATGCCGCCGCCGCAGGTCCTTTTCGGGTTGATCGCCGACGATCTTACCGGCGCTTGCGACGCCGGCGTGCAGTTTGCACAACGCGGGCTCCGCACACTCGTCTGGCTCTCCGCCGAGAATCCACCCACCTCGGCGGACCTGCTCGCCTTGGTCACCGAGGGGCGCTCTCAGGCTCCGGGGGCGGCTCGAGCCGCAGCCGCCGCCGCTTGCCGGCGTCTGCTGAGCCTGGGCCGCTCCATACTGTTTCAAAAAATTGATTCGACTTTCCGCGGCAACCCGGGCTTTGAAGTCGTTGGGGTCATGGAAGCCGGCGGCTTCGCTCTCGCCTTGCTCACCCCGGCGTTTCCGGCTCTCGGACGCACGGTGGAGCAGGGATGGCTCCGCGTGGCAGGGAGCAGCGAGTCCGTGCACGTGGCGTCGCGCCTGCGAGATCAGGGCCTTGCCCACGTGATCGAAATCACGCCCGAGGAGCGCAGCAGGGCGCTCGCGGAGTGCCGGAGCACGACGCCGGCCGTCGCAGTGGCGGATGCGTCAACGGACGATGATCTGGACCGGCTGGCCCGAAGCTGGGCCGCTCTGCAACCGAGGCCGCTCGCCGTCGGATCGGCCGGCCTGGCAAGGGCCATCGCGCACGTCGTGACAGGTAACTCGGCAAGAACTGCGCCCGCCCAGTCCAGAGCTCCAGATGCCGTTCCCGGGCCCGCCGTATTCGTCATCGGCTCGACGCATCAGGCTACTCGCGCTCAGGTGGAGCATCTCCAAACCACGGGGGTCACCCTGATCCGGCCACAGGCCATGAGAGCCGCTCGCACGCTTGTGTCCCAGGGCCGCCACGCACTCATCGTGCTGGATCCTACTCGGACTGGCCCAACGGAGCTCTCGGTTCTGCCTGAACTCATCCAACAAACGACGATTGGCGGCCTGGTGCTTTGCGGAGGCGATACAGCCCTTGCCGTATGCCGGGCTCTCAAAGCACAGGGCATCGAACTCGAAGGGGAGGTTCGCATCGGCATCCCTCACGGCAGACTCGTGGGCGGTCCTGCGGCCGGACTGCGCGTCGTCACTAAGGCCGGTGGATTCGGTGCACGGGAGGCACTGGCTGAAGCGGCGACGTTTCTGTCACCGCACCGGCCGAACCTACAATGAAAGCATGAGCTCGAGGCACATCCTTGCGTCTTTGATCCTTCTTGCAGCTCCGGCCCTCGCACAGCTGCACGTGGGCGTCAAGGCGGGAGCGCCGCTGGCCGACGTGACCGAGACCGTTGGTAGGAGGGACTGGGATAACCTACCGTCGCACTGGGTTGTCGGGCTGATGGTGGACGTGGATGTGCCGGCGAACCTCGGCATTGAGTTCAATGCCCTTTACCGCCGCGTCGGCTACGAAGGAGCAACCGTGGATCCGCTTCCACAACTCCGCTGGAAGGTCAGAGATGAGGTCTGGGATTTTCCGCTCATCGCGAAATACAGATTCCCGGGGGCGGTCGTCCGGCCTTACGTGGGCGCCGGATGGTCTTTTCGGAAGCTGAATGACCTGATGCGCCTCGGGTCGGGATCGAACGGTGTCGTGCTCACGGGAGGCTTTCGCGCCAATGTCCTGATTGTGAAACTGTCACCCGAGCTGCGCTACACGCGCTGGACGGGAGGCGAAGACGTCCCCTCCGGCTTCCGGGCCCGAAAGAACCAGGTGGAATTTCTGCTGGGCGTAACATTCTGAGAGAGCGTGCTTTCGAAAGACCATCCGTGAAACCCGTCATTGCAGTCACCATCGGAGATCCTGCGGGGATCGGCCCCGAGGTCGTCGTTAAGGCGCTGGCCGATCCGGAACTCGCTCCGCTGGCGCAATGGAAAGTGGTAGGTGACGAGGCCGTGCTTGGCTGGGCTTCGGATGTCACGGGCTTGCGCCTGCCGCCGGATACGGAGGTTGTGCATGTCGGCGGGCTCGAGCGGGAGAGCTGGACGCCGGGGCGACTCAGTGCCGCCTGTGGGCGAGCGGCACTGGCCTACATCCGCGAAGGCGTGCGTCTGTGCCTGGAGGGCCGTGCCCATGCGCTGACCACGGCGCCCGTGAACAAAGAAGCGGTGGCGCTGGCTGGTGAGAAGTTTTCGGGCCACACCGAATACATTGCCGCGCTTTGCGGCGTGCAGGACTCGCGCATGCTCCTGGCGGGAAGCCGCCTGCGGGTGGTTCATGTTTCCACGCACATCCCGCTGCGCCAGGCCTGCGATCTGGACCCCGCGCGGGTGCTGCGCACCATCGAGCTGGGCGGTGAGGCGATCCGCCGAATGGGCTTCGAGCAGCCGCGCATCGCGGTGTGCGGTTTGAATCCGCACGCCGGGGAAAACGGCCTTTTCGGCGAAGAAGATGCTCAGAGGATCGCTCCGGCGGTCACAGAGGCGCGTGCACGGGGCTGGGAGTGCTCCGGACCGCTCCCTGCCGACACCGTTTTCCTCCGCGCCGCACGAGGAGAATTCGATCTGGTCGTCGCGATGTACCACGACCAGGGCCACATTCCGGCCAAGCTCCTGGACTTTGAAGGTACGGTGAATGTGACGCTCGGGCTGCCCGTCATCCGCACCTCCGTAGATCACGGCACGGGCTTTGACATCGCCGGGCGGAATGTGGCCAATCCGGCCAACATGAAGGCGGCCCTGCGCCTGGCAGTCCGAATGGCGCAGTCGGCGTCAACGAGCGGAGGCCGTCAGAGCCGCTGTGAAGTCGAGCCGCCGTCCCGTTAGCTCGCGCGCCGTATAATCCCCTGTATGCGTAAAGTGTTGGGGGTGCAGCTGTTGCTCGCGGCGGCTTGGCTTGACGCTGCGGTCCTCCGCGTGGAGCTCGACGAGCGTACTGACGTGCTTGAAGGAAAGGCCTTCGGCTCAGCCGGACCCTACGAGCGCATCACGGCGAAAGTCCGTTTCGTCCTGGATCCCAGGCTTGCTGCGAATCACATCATCCGTGACCTCGAATACGCCCCGCGCAACGAAGCCGGCTTGGTCGAGTTCTCGGCGGATCTCTATGTGCTCAAGCCCCGCGATCCGGCCAAAGGAAACGGCACGCTTCTGTTCGAGGTCGTCAACCGGGGCCGCAAGCTGATGCCGGGGATGTTCCACCGGGTCTCGTCGCTCGATCCCCGCGAGCCGGCGGACTTCGGCGACGGTTTCCTGCTGGAGCAAGGCTTCACCCTGGCGTGGCTGGGCTGGCAATGGGACGTGCCGGAGGAGCCTCACTTGCTCCGGCTCTACGCACCGGTTGCCGGCCACGGACAGCGGCCGCTCCGCGGGTTGGTCCGCTCTGAGTTCATCCCCGACCGTCCCGCGCGCAGCTTTTCTCTGGCGGACCGGACCATGCTCGCCTATCCGGTGGCGGATCCGAACGACGGCGCCGCTCAACTCACGGTGCGCGAGCGCGCGGAGGGACCGCGGCGCACCATCCCGAGAGGTGACTGGATGTTCGCCCGCGAGCACGACGGCCGGCCCGTGCCGGACCGTGCGCACGTCTACTTGCTTAAAGGCCGCCTGGAACCCGGCCGGATCTACGAAGTCGTCTACACAGCCCAGGACCCGGTGATCGTGGGCGTGGGTCTGGCCGCGGTCCGGGACTTCGTTTCGTTCCTGAAATACGGCGCTCCCAACACGGGTGCCACCCTGCTCGGCGACCAGCGGCGCTATCTTAAGCGGGCCATCGGGTTTGGAAGCTCGCAAAGCGGCCGCTTCCTGCGCACGTTCCTGTATTTCGGATTCAATGCCGATGAGCAGGGCCGTAAGGTCTTCGACGCCGTCTGGGCCCACGTGGCCGGCGCCGGGCGCGGCAGTTTCAACCACCGTTTCGCGCAGCCCTCGCGCGACGGCCACCCTTTTCTGAATTTTTTCTACCCGACGGATCTGTTCCCGTTCACGGATCTGGAGGAGACCGATCCGGAAACCGGCCTTCGCGGGGGCATCTTGGCGCGCGCTGCAGCGGCCAACGTCGTCCCGAAGATTTTCTACACCAACGGATCGTATGAGTACTACGGGCGGGCCGCTTCTCTGATCCACACGAGCGCGGACGGAAAGCAGGACGCACCGCTTGCGCCCGAAACCCGAATCTATTTCTTTGCAGGAAGCCAGCACGGTCCGGCCGCGTTTCCGCCGTCCAGGACAGGCACGGTTCACCTGACCAATCCCAATGATTTCCGCTGGGCCATGCGAGCGCTCCTGGTGGCGCTCAACCGCTGGATCACCGATGGCATAGAGCCGCCGCCCTCGCGGTATCCCCGCTTGGCGGACGGGACACTCGCCGAGCCGGCGGCCGTCCGCTTCCCGAAGATTCCCGGCATCCGCTTCCCGGAGCGCCTGCATCGGGCCTGGCGCGTAGACTACGGGCCGGATTTTGAGACAAAAGGCATCGTCACCTTCGAGCCGCCCAAGCTGGGCAAAGCGTTCCCCACGCTGGTACCCCAGGTGGACGCAGACGGAAACGAGACGGCGGGTGTGCGGCTGCCGGATATTGCGGTGCCGCTCGCCACGTACACCGGCTGGAACTTCCGAGCCCCATCGCTCGGAGCCCCTGAGGAATTGTACAGCATGGCGGGCTCGTTTCTTCCGTTTGCAGCTACAAAAGCGGAACGGGTGAACCGTAACGATCCGCGGCCGTCCGTCGAGGAGCGATACAGCGGCCGCGACGACTACTTGGAGCAGGTGCGCGCTGCGGCGCGCCGGCTTGCCGCGGAAGGGTTTCTGCTCGAGCGGGATCTGGAGGCGGTCTTACAGCGCGCCGGCGAGGTTTGGCGCTTCGTGACGGGCGCCCCATGAGTTCGTCCCTGGGGCGGTACGATGGAAGGTAATGCATCCCAGACAAGCGGGTGAGCCGCCCAGGCAGCCGATCGAGGGCGTGGAATATCTGATCGCCGTGGGATCCGGTAAGGGCGGGGTCGGCAAAACGACGGTCGCCGTGAATCTGGCCATCGCCCTGGGACGCCTGGGGCACCGCGTGGGGCTGCTCGACGCGGACGTCTACGGGCCCAACGTACCGCTGATGATGGGCATTCGCGAAACGCCGCTGGCGCGCGGAGACCGAATCGTTCCTCTGGAAAAACACGGGATCCGGCTCATGTCCATGGGGTTTCTCAACCCAGGCGACCGCCCGCTGATCTGGCGCGGCCCGATGCTCCACAGCGTCATTCAGCAGTTCCTGCGCGGAGTGGAGTGGGGCCGGCTCGACTACCTCGTCGTGGACCTTCCCCCAGGGACCGGCGACGTGTCGCTCAGTCTCATCCAGACGGTACCGCTGACCGGCGCCATCGTCGTGACGACGCCCTCCGATGTCTCGCTCGAGGACGCCCGCAAGGCCGTGCAGATGTTCCGCCAGGTGCGTGTGGAAGTGCTCGGCATCGTTGAAAACATGAGCTACCTCGTCTGTCCCCACTGCCACCAGCGGATTGACGTCTTCAGCTACGGCGGCGGCAGGCGGACGGCGGAGGCGATGGGTGTCCCCTTTCTGGGCGAGGTCGCGCTGGATCCGGAAGTGCGGCTGGGAGGCGACACGGGCTCGCCTGTGGCGCTGCGCGACGGTGACGATCCTCGAGCGGCGGCCTGGCTTGACCTTGCGCGGGCAACCACGGCGCGCATCGCCGAGGCCGGTCCGCCCAAAGGCCCGGCTCTGGAGATTACCGACTGAGCGCGGACGCAACGGGTTCCTGAGCGTGCTGGTCTCCCTGACCCCACCGCACAACGGACCGGGATGCGCCTGTGCTAGGCTGTGGAGCATATGCGCCGATTGCTTCGGTTCCCCCCGGCGGGGCCGGTGGATGCCCTGTGGCGGCCCACCGCAGTTTGTGCTTTGATGAGGACATGAGGCGCCGCTGCGACTCGCTCCAAGAGACGTCTTCATGACCCCTGGAAGACCCTTTCTACCCCGCCGTCCGCGAGTCCGGGAGAACGTGAATGAAGGCATCACCGCCCGCGAGGTGCGCGCGGTGTTCCCCGACGGGACGGTGGAAATCATGCCCACGCACCTGGCCCTGCAAAAGGCGCGCGACATGGGCTTAGATTTGATATTGGTGGCGCCCACGGCCGAGCCGCCCGTGGCCAAGGCCATGGACTACGGCCAGTGGCAGTACGAACAGAAGAAGAAGCAGCAGGAAGCCAAGAAGAAGCAGCATGTCATTCAGGTCAAGGAACTGAAATTCCGGCCCAACACGGACGACCACGACTACGAGTTCAAGAAGAACCACGCCATCCGCTTCCTCAAGGAAGGCAACCGCGTCAAGGCGATCGTGCAGTTCCGCGGGCGTGAGATCGCCCACGTGGAGCTCGGCCAGAACCTGCTGATGCGGTTCGTCAAAGACCTGGCCGAGTATGGGCAGGTGGAAGGGCAGCCGCGGCTGGAGGGGCGGTTTGCACACGTCATCATCAGCCCCTTGAAGTCAGCGAAGAAAGCCGGAGAGAAGAAACCTGCGCCGCCTCCGGAAGCAAGCCCCGCCTCAGAGGCCTGAACGCGGAGCCCGCTCCAGCGGAAGACGCACCTCCACCGTCGTGCCTTTGCCCGGCTGACTGGCGATACGGATATCGCCTCCGTGGGACCGAATGATCTGCCGCGCGCCGAAAAGGCTCCAGTTGCCCGCGGCCACGCGTCCTCCCACCACGCGAAACCCGGGATCGAACACACGTTCCAGTTCCTCGGGCCCGATGCCGCGCCCGCTGTCAGCGACCTCGATGACGGCCTCCGAACCCGCAGTCCGGGTCAGGACGCGGATGCGGCCTGCGGTGTCCCGGCACGCCTCGATAGCATTGCGCAACAGAATCGTGAAAACCGCCGTGAGCTGCCGAGGGCGGCAACGCACGGCCGGGAGGTCTCCAAAGTAAAACTCCCAGGCGAGTCCCTCCGGCGCCTCGCTGCCCAGCATGGCGATGACGTCGCTGGCCAGCTCGTTCAGGTCGGCGGTTTGCACCTCGGCTTCGTCCAGGTGGGCAAAACGTTGCAGGCGTGCGATGACGGCTTGCATGCGGTCAATGGAGGCGGCGAGTGTACGCCGCAAACTCTGCTGGAGATCCGCGAGGGCTTGTTGCTGTTCGGGAGCGGCGCGCTCCTGCTTGAGCGCCAGCACGCCCAGCGAATCCAGAGTGCTCTTGAGCGCTCCCAGGGGCGAATTCAGCTCATGGCTGAGAACGGCCGCGAGTCGCTCGAGCGTGGTGATGTGCTCGGCTACGAGGGCGCGGCGCTGGCTCTCCCAGCGTTCGCGTTCGATCTGAATGCTGGCCACACCCGCCAGCACCGTCAGCAGGTTCAGGTCCTCGGCCGTGAAGCGCTCGCCGCTGCGAGGCGTGTCTACATAAATCAGGCCGAGCACTTGATCCTCGGTCTGCAGCGGAGCGGCCATCAGCGAGCGCAAGCCCGAACCCGCGATGGCCGAACTGGAAGCCAGCGCCGCATCCTGAAGCGTGTCTTCCACCAGCAGGGACGTGCGCCCGCCGATCACCCGCTGCCGGACCGTCTCACTCACGCGGACTCTTTCGCCGCGCACTGCCTGAACCGTGAGGTGTCCCTGCTCATCCGGGCCCAGTAGAAGGCCGCGTTCCGCATTCACGGTTTCCAGGGCGAGATCGAGGGCGAGCGGATAGAGTTCCGCGAGCGGGCGGCGCAAGGCCAGTTCCCGCGCTGCGCGGGCAAACACGCGCAAGGCCCTCGGGACTCCTGAGCTGTCCGCGGCGGGGGCCGCCAAGGCATCCGCCAGTGAAACCGTCATCTCCGGCGCCCGCGCTTCCGGCAAATCCCCGGCGTCGAACGTGATCACAACACCCCCGGCACGAATCCGGTCGCCCGGAACCAGCCGCTGCGACCCCGCAACCGGCACGCCGTTGACGAATGTCCCATTTTTGCTGCCCAGATCGGTCACCGTCCAGCCTTCCGCGTGCGGCTCAATACGCAAGTGCCAACGCGACAGGCCGGCATCGTCCGGGAAGCTGAGGTCGTTGTCTTGGGCGCGGCCCAGGGAGAGGGGCCTCTCCGGCAGGCGGACGCTCCGGAGGCTGCCATCTGCGCTTCGCACCAGAAGCTCGGCCATGGTCTACTCGATCCCGAGGCGCTCCAGGATGGCTTCAACATCGGCGGGCCGCAGGCGCACTTCCTCTCGCATCCGGCCGGGATTCTCCCGTTCGTCAAAGGCGCCGAACAGAGCCATCTTGGCCAACGCGTAGCGCTCCGTCGCGGTGAGCGAGCGGCCGTGACGCTGCTCCCAGGCCGCCACGGCTTCGGCGCCTAAGAACACGGAGACGGGAAAGAAGGTCCTGCGGTCGGCCGTCACCGCGAAGACGTACTCGGCGCCCCGCTCGCGGCCGCGCGCAGCCTCGCGCTGGCCTTCGTAGTAATACTGATACACATACCCGCTCTGCGCTGAGTAAGTTTTCTGGCGGCGCACCTGCGGAGCCCCCGTCAAGGGCGCCGGTTTCTTTCGCAGCCAGCCCCACATAGGCGCACTCGCGACCTCCGGTCTTTCATCCGGCGGCCGGACGGCTCCTGGCCGTGAACTTCTGAAGCTGGGGCCGCAGGTCCATGTTTCGGATCAGCCGGTGCAGGTAGTTCGGGTGCAACCCCAGCCGCTTCGCCGCCTCCGTCAGACTGCCGCCGGCCTCCTCGACCGCCTCCAGGATGAGCCGCCGCTTGGTCTCGGCCACCGCAGCATGAAACCGGTTGGAGGCCGGGTCGCCGGGCCGGGCAGCCTCCAGAAGGGCTTCCGGCAGATCTTCGGGTAAAATCACTTCGGTCGCACCCAGCACCACGGCGTGCTCGATGGCGTTTTCCAGTTCGCGCACGTTGCCCGGCCACTCGTAGCGCTCCAAAAGCGCGCGCGCCTCCGGGGAGACCCCGACCACCCGTCGCCGCACCTTCGCGGCGAACTTCGTTACGAAATACGCGGCAAGCAGCGGGACATCTTCCCGCCGCTCGCGCAGCGGCGGGAGTGCGAAGGAAACGACATTGAGGCGGTAGTAAAGATCGTGACGGAAGGTTCCGGCGCGGACGGCTTCTTCCAGATCACGGTTCGTGGCCGCGATGAGACGCACGTCCACCTTGAGCGGCCGCGTGCCTCCCACCCGCTCGAACTCCCGCTCCTGGATCACGCGCAACAGCTTCACCTGCACGCTCAGCGGGATCTCTCCGACTTCGTCCAGGAAGAGCGTACCTCCGTCGGCCGTTTCGATCTTCCCCCGTTTCTGCGCGATCGCCCCGGTGAAAGCGCCTTTCTCATGGCCGAACAGCTCGCTTTCCAGCAGCGTCTCCGTCAGAGCTGCGCAGTGGATGGCGACGAACGGTTTCGAGGCGCGCGGACTGTTATCGTGGATGGCGCGGGCCACCAGCTCCTTCCCCGTTCCGCTCTCACCGCGGATGAGAACCGTCGTATCGCGGGGCGCCACCTTGGCAATGAAGCGATATACCTCCCGCATGCGAGGGCTTTCGCCGATCATGCTGTGCTCAATGCCGGCCTCTTCTCGCAGCCGCTGGTTCTCCTGCTCCAGCTGGTCGAGCTTCAAAGCCTGGTGAAGGACGGCCGCCGCGCTGTCAGCCACCGCGACCAGGAATTGCAGGTGTGCGTCGTCAAAGCAACTGGCCGGATCGGTCGTGTCCGCGTACAAGACTCCCATAACGCGATCGCCGGTCCGCAAAGGGACCGCCAGCCATGACCGCGCTCGCGAGCTCGCCAGACTTTGAGGCGAAGCCGGCTCGGCAGCCGGGGGCACCTCATTGCCGAGCACGGCGTTGCCTTCGGCCAGCACGCGGCGCACGATCGAACGGCTCACGGGTCTGTCGCCCGCCGGTTCCCCGCCCTGTTTCATCTGGAACTCCGAAGCCAACTGCTCTGGTGCGGCTCCCGCCAGAAAAATGGCCGCCCGTTCGGCGGGGATCACCGCGAAAAGCGCCTCAAGCAGCCGCGCCTGTAAGGCTTTCAGCCCCGAGGCCGCATTGAGGAGGATCCCGATGCGCACCAGGGCGCTGAGGTCCCGCACCACACGCTCGGACAGAGCAAGAGGCGCAGCCTGTCCGGCGGCGCGAACATAGACGGACTCCTCCGGACGCAGTTGCATCACGGTTCGGCTGAGGAGGTCTTCTTCTTCCAGGCTGCGCGCCGCCGCTTCGGCATGCTCCGCCTCTTCGTCGCCCGGAGCGAGAACCACGAACACGGAACCGCCAATGCGAACGGAATCGCCGAGCTCCAGATGCCGCTCGCGTACCGGAACGCCGTTGACAAACGTGCCGTTGCGGCTTCCTAAGTCGGCGACCACGCAGTGCGTCCGGAGCGCCCGGAACACGCAATGCCGGCGCGATACGGACGGATCCGGAACCGCAATCGGGCTCTGGGGGTCTCGCCCCACCTGGAGTTCCCGATTCGGCTCGAGCACGAACACCCGCCCCTTCAAGGGTCCTGCGATCGCCGCCAGCCGCAATTGCATTCGGTAGGTCTCTCGGCTCAAGTATAGCTTGTCTATCTTTGGTGAAAACGCTGCTATCGGACCGGATAGGGATTCTGGAGCACCGGGCGAATGGGTCCGGAGTCAAACACCGGCGTGCAGCGCTGTGCATCTCCCACTGTGTCAGCCACTTGAGACGCAACCTGCCTCGGATCGCGGCGTGTGGTCCGGCGAGTGCACATACCAGGGTGCTCCCGAGGCCGCAAGGCCGGAGCAGAAGGAGAGATTGAAATGAGTCGCCGAATCGTGATGTTGATGGGAGTCGCCGTACTTCTGGCGGCCCCCATGATCTTTGCGCAGCTGAACCCGGCTCTGGAAGCCGAGATTCCCTTCACCTTCGAAGCGGGCAAGTCGGTGCTCCCCGCCGGTCAGTATCGCGTAACAGCCGGGCCGAGTCAGGGCGTGATCGAACTCGCCTGCCCGGACTCGAAGGTGCGCATGTTCGTCAGCACCAACGCGGTCCGCTCGCTTGAAACCGTGAGAGAAGGCAAGCTCGTGTTTCACCGCTACGGCAACCGTTACTTCCTGTGGCAGATCTGGAACGTGGGCACAGACACCGGTCGCGAGTTGATGGCAAGCAAAGCCGAGAAAGAGCTGGCCCGCTCTGCCGGCGCCGGCCAAACCGTGGTTGTTTCGGTGCGCTAACCCTCACTCCGTTGGTGATCCATGGCGCGCACCGGAGGCGGCCCGGAGCGAAAGCAATCCCGGGCTGCCCTCTTGTTGTCTCAAAGTCATTTACTCCCCAATTGCAGAACAACCCGGCGTGTCAACCGCGAGCAGCATCCGGCTAGCATCCCGCACGGGGCGATCGCAAGTGCGTTAGACCTGAGTTTCTCCGTCTGCAGGCCGGCCACCGCGCTTGCCCGCGGCCCCCTTCAGCTCATCCTCCTCGGGGATTCGAACGATGCTAAGTCCGTACTGGCGGTCCCAAATCCCCCACATCATGAACCACGTCCGGCGCCCCCCGACGGCCCTGAGAATCGCCCGCAGCACCGCACGGGCATTGGCGTTCTCGAATCGTTGCTCGATCCGAAAGTCGCCCGACAAATAGGTGGGGAAAAAACCGCCTACGACTCGGTAGCCGGAGACCAGCTCCAGCGACTTCAACAGATCTTTGACCACTGAGTTGGGGTTGCGTCCGCCCCCCTCCAGCGTCACCGTCGCATCCAGGGGACTGCGCACCGCCCGCAGCACTCCCGTCACATCCGCCCGGGCGGTGGGCACAATGTGAAAGTAGCCCTCCTCGGCGCGCAACTCGTAGCGGCCCGGA
>DATLYE010000012.1:0-88041 GCA_035575135.1 Bryobacteraceae bacterium | reverse complement strand
GGATACACCGACCGGGTGATTCCATACGTGCACCAGTACTCCTTCGGGTTCCAGCAGGAGCTCCCCGGCCGGGTCCTGATTGATGCTTCCTATGTCGGTTCCCGTTCCCGGGCGCTGCAGACGGCCAAAGGAATCAACGCGATTCCCGCCAGTGAGCTTTCCCTGGGCACTGCGCTGCTTTCCGCCGTTCCCAATCCCTTCCAGGGACTCCTGCCGGGGACGGCGTTCAACGGTCCGACCGTGCCCCGCCAGCAGCTGCTGCGGCCCTTCCCGCAGTTTGACAGCATCACGCGAGCCCGTCACACCATCGGCCGGTCCTGGTACGATTCCTTTCAGCTGCGGATCGAAAAACGCCTTTCCCACGGGCTGCACTTACTGGGGAGCTACACGCTGAGTAAGTCCATCGAGGCTGTCGGCTATTTGAACGATCAGGACCCCTTCGGCGCTTTAGCCAAAGTCCTCACGGCCGTGGACGCGCCGCACCGGTTTGTCATCAGCGGCGGCTACGAATTGCCCTTCGGCAGGAATCTGCGGGGCGTGGCCAGGCAGCTTGCGGGCGGCTGGCAGATCAACGGCATCGCCACCTTCCAATCCGGCCTTCCGATCGGGACGCCGGGCAACGCGGTGGCGACGGGGGTGAATCCCAAACTGCCGGGCGACGTGCAGTCCCGCCAGCGCTGGTTCAACACGTGCACGATTAATCTCACGGGCGGCCGCCAGAACTGCGCCACTCCCGACGAGCCCGCGGCGTTTCGCGTTCAACCGCCGTTCACGCTCAGGACCCTGAGCACCCGTTTTCCGAACATCCGGACACGGCGGCCCGGACTCGTGGATTTGTCGGTGTTCAAGACGTTTCCGATCCGGGAGAGCCTGGCTTTGCAGTTCCGGGCGGAAGCCTTCAACCTGCTCAACACGCCCTGGTTCGGAGGACCGAACACGACCCTGGGTTCCGCGAACTTCGGGGTGGTATCGCCTTCGCAGGCTAATGATCCGCGCAATGTGCAGTTAGCGCTGCGGCTTCAGTTCTGATTGAAGCTGGCGCCGGAATGGGAGCCGCCCGGACGTAACCACGCCGGGCAACACGGCGCCATTGACAGATTCCAGGATTCGACGCTCATGAAACGCAGGAGCTTTCTGAAGACGTGTGCGGTCGGGGCCGGCACCCCTTGGTGTGGAGCCGTGCAGATACCTGGGAGTCCGCTCGCTCCGGCCGAGGAAACTTTCCGCCACCCTCCGGCCTCAGCGAGACCCTTCACTTGGTGGCACTGGATGAACGGCAACGTGACGGCGGACGGCATCACGCGCGACCTCGAGGCCATGGCCCGGGTTGGCGTGGGCGGGTTTCAGATCTTCCAGGTGGGGACGGGAATTCCCAAGGGGCCCGTGGCGTACGGCAGCGCCGAACACCTCCGGCTGCTCGAGCACGCCGCCAAGGAGGCGCTGCGTCTGGGGCTCGAATTCGACATGCACAACTGTCCCGGGTGGTCCTCGAGCGGCGGCCCCTGGATCACGCCGGAATACGCGATGCAACTGCTCACCTGGAGCGAAATTTCGGTCCGCGGCGGTGGCCGCATACGCGTCCGGCTGCCGCAGCCTCCCGCCCGCTTGAACTTTTACCGCGATGCTTTTGTGCTAGCGTTTCCATCGCTCGAGGGCGAGCAACACGATGCGCGCCAGGCTTTGGCCGCTGCGCGCACCAGCGCCGGAGCGGCTGACCCCGGGATTCTCGGCGGGCTGCTTTCTGAGCCGGTCGAGTTGAGGCTCACCGAGCGGGGCGAGCCGGGTTTTCTGCTGCTCGAATTCCGGGAGCCGCTCGAGGTGCGCAGCGTTCTCGTGGTGAGCTCCGCGGTTCCTGGTGCGGCCCCGGGCGGAGGCTTCGGTGCGCCGCCGGGCATGGTTCTGGAAGTTTCCGAGGACGGCGCGCAATTCCGTGAAGTGACGGCCATCCGGGTACCGAGCGGCGGGTTCGGGGGAGCTACCGCTCCGGTGTTTGCGGAAGCGAGCGTCCCGCCGGCGCGTGCGCGCTTCGTCCGGCTGGTCAGTCGTGCGCCACGCCGGATTTTCGATGTGCGCCTGTCCGGTGCGCCCCGGATTGGTGGGTGGGTATTCAAAGCGAACTTTGCCCGGCCGGGGCCCGGGTGGCAAGTGCCGGCGGCTACCGCGGAAATACCCGCTCGTGGTGTCGTGGATCCCTCCCAGGTTGTGGATCTGACGGGCCGGTTGGATCCGACCACGGGCGAATTGGATTGGAACGCTCCGCCGGGTGAGTGGACCATTCTCCGGCTTGGCTACACTCCGACGGGCCGCACCAATCACCCCGGGCCGGATGGCGGCGTGGGCTTGGAGTGCGACAAGTTCAGCGCCGCCGCGATGGACTTCCATTTCCAGCAGTTTTTCGGTCCTCTGTTGCCGGCGCTCCGCCCCTTGGCCGACAAAGGGCTGGTGGGGGCTTTGATTGACAGCTATGAAGTGGGCATGCAGAACTGGACTCCGCAGTTTCCCGAGGAGTTCCGGAAGCGTCGCGGATATGACTTGCGCCCGTATCTGCCGGCCATGACCGGGCGCATCGTCGGCAGTCTGGAACTCTCGGAGCGCTTCCTTTGGGACGTGCGGCGCACGCAGGCCGACCTGGTGGCGGACAACTACTACGGGCGCTTCGCCGAACTCTGCCGCCGGCATGGATTCAAGGCCTACGCCGAACCTTACTCCGGCGGACCGTTCGAAGAAATGCAGGCCGGCTCCCGTGTGGACGTGCCGATGGGCGAGTTCTGGATCGCGCGCGGCAACCATCGCAGCGTGAAGCTGGCCGCCTCCGTGGGCCACATCTGCGGACAGCGCATCATCGCCGCCGAAGCGTTCACGGGCGCTCCTCCGTTCTCCAAATGGCAGGAACATCCATATTCGATGAAGGCCCTGGGCGACTGGATGTACACGCAGGGCCTGAACCGCTTCATCTTCCACCGCTATGCCCACCAGCCCCACCCGACGGCCCGCCCCGGAATGACCATGGGGCCGTGGGGATTTCATTTCGACCGGACCAACACGTGGTTCGAGCAGGGGAAGGCCTGGATCGAGTACCTCACACGATGCCAGCACATGCTTCAGCAAGGGGTCTTCGTGGCCGACCTGCTGTACTTTACGGGAGAAGATGCTCCCGTTGACACCCCGGGCAGAGAGCAACTGGATCCGCAGCCGCCGGCAGGGTATGACTGGGATACCGTTCACGCCGAAGCCTTGCTGGATCGCGTGCGCGCAGAGGACGGCCGCCTGGTGCTTCCAGATGGTACGAGTTACCGGTTGCTGGTCCTGCAGCGCGGCGCCAGGATGACGCTTCAGGTGCTGCGCCGGATCCGCGACTTGGTGCAGGAAGGGGCGTGGGTTTGGGGAGCGAGACCGGATCGGTCTCCGAGTCTCGCCGACCGGACAAATGACGGCGAGTTTCAGCGTGTGGCCTCCGAAATTTGGGGCGAATTGGACGGTGTCGAAAAGCGCCGGCGGAATTTCGGACGGGGGCGCGTGTTCTGGGGCGAGTCTCTGGAAGCGGTCCTCCGCCAGATGCAACTGCCCCCGGACTTCGAAATGCGAGCGGCGGCTTCCGATGCCGACATCCATTACATCCACCGCCGCACGCCGGAGGCGGAGATCTACTTTGTGGCTAACCGCCGCAGGCGCGTGGAGGAGACCGTGTGTCTGTTCCGGGTGGAAAATCGCCAACCCGAGCTGTGGGACCCGGCCACCGGAAATGTCGTTCCCGCGGCGGTGTATGAAAGCTCCGATTCGCGTGTGCGTGTTCCGATCCGGTTCGAGCCGGCAGGCTCGGTTTTTGTTGTGTTCCGCAAGCCTGCCGCGGCACACCGCATTCGAGCCGTGCTGCGAAACGGAAAGCCGGTCGTGGACACCGCCTGGCCGGCCGCGCCCGAACCAGGCATCCACCGGGAGGTCGCAGGCCGGTTCACGATCAGCGTTTGGGTGAAAGCGGAAACCGAAGGCGCGGTCGGCACGGGTCCGGGGGGCGGCTTGCTGGGGCAACCTGGAAGCTTCGTGTTCTACCCACGCGAAGCAGAAGTTGTGTACGGACCCGGTCACGCCTCCTGCGGCCTTGCGGCAACCCGCAGTGGGGTTGCAGTGTTCGAATGCAAACGGGGATCACCCGTGCCGGTTCTGGCGGAACAACTTCCGCTCGCTGGCTGGACGCACCTGGCTCTGGTCTATGCCGACGGCGTTCCCCAGCTTTACGTAAACGGAAAGCGTGTCCGTGAGGGCAAAGCGACCGGGGCAATCGTACATCCGGGACTGGGTGAACCGTTGCAGCGTGCGGATACACCCCATTTCGAGGGGGAAATGGCCGGCGCCCAACTGTTCCGGGAGGTGTTGTCCGCCGAACGCATCAGCGAGCTGGCGGCGCAGGGTCCGCCGCCTCCCGACGGCCCGGCGGACGTAGAGCTGTGCGGGGAGGCACCCTGGACGCTCACGATCTGGCAGCCGGGCCGGTACTCGCTTCGTCTCGCCTCGGGGCGTGAGTCTCAGTTCGAAATCCCGCCGCTCGGGCCGCCGGTGACACTGGACGGACCGTGGAACGTCCGGTTCCCCGCCGGGCTTGGTGCACCCCGCGAGATCACTTTGGCGCGACTGGTGTCGCTGCACCGGCACGAAGATCCCGGCGTGCGTCATTTCTCCGGCACGGCTGCCTACAGCACCGCCTTCGAGTTCCCCGCCGGCCCCTCAGGCGGAGCCCGGCGGATTTTCCTAGACCTCGGGCGCGTCGAAGTCATCGCCCAAGTCCGCCTGAACGGGCGCGATTACGGCGTGCTCTGGAAGCCTCCCTTCCGGCTGGATGTAACGGATGCGATTCGCGCCGGCCGTAACGAACTCGAGGTTCTGGTTACGAACCTCTGGCCGAATCGCCTGATCGGCGATGAGCATCTTCCCGCGGAGGAGGAATACGAGTCGCAAGGTCGCACCGGATTCGGCGGGGCCATTCGCAAGCTGCCGCAGTGGTATCTGGAGGGCAGGCCGAAGCCCGCCGGCGGGCGCGTAACATTCACCACGTGGAAGCATTACAACCGAGACTCCCCGTTGCTCGAGTCGGGCCTGCTCGGTCCGGTTCTGCTGCGGCGGGCGGTGCGGCACCGGATTGACAGCTGAGGCGCCGGGCATCTTTTCAGTTGGAGATAAGACAGAAGGTTTGCAATCATGCAGTGGATAAGAACGAGCTTTTCTATAGTGGCGCTGGCGACTTTGGTCCATGCGGCACCGGCGGATCTGCGATGCAATTACCTTGTGAATCCCATCGGCATTGACTCTCTCAAACCTCATCTTTCCTGGCGGAACGATAGTAACGAAAGGGACTGGCGGCAGACCGCGTACCGCATTCTGGTCGCGAGCCGTCCCGAACTGCTGGAAAGCGGCAAGGCCGACGTCTGGGACAGCGGACGAGTGGCATCTGCGGACTCGGTGGGTGTTCGGTTCGGCGGCAAGCGGCTTGAATCGGGACGGCGATATTACTGGACGGTCGAGGTCTGGGATCACCGCGGCCGGCTCACTCGGGCGGCGCCGGCCTGGTGGGAGATGGGGCTGCTCGAGCCTGCCGACTGGAAGGCGAAGTGGATCAGCCGCCGGGATCTCGAAGAGGAGCAGGACCGGAACAGCATCCGGTGGATTTGGATCCCCGGGCAGGATGCGTTTGCTCCGGGCGCCGCCGGGCCCGCGGAATTTCGGGTCGCATTCCAAGTCAAGCAACCCGTCCGCAATGCGGCGCTCTACCTCCTTGCCCGTTCGCCCATGAAGGCGACGGTGAACGGCCACTTTGCGGGAGCCAAGGACGGCCGCTTCCGCGCCTTCGACCGGCAGGACATCACAGAGCTTGTCCAGATCGGGACGAACACGGTGGCGGTGAGCCTGGCAGCGCGACCGCCATCCAGAGGCCCGCAGCGGGGGCCGCAAGCAGTGGGCGTGGCAGGACTGGTCAAGCTCGTCTACGCCGACGGAACCGTGGAGCGCTTCCCCACCGGCACCGGCTGGGAGTGCCGCACCTCCGGGACCGAGCCTTGGCTGGCTGCTGCGGCTGTGGCTCCGCTCACCGACTCTCGCACGGCACCCGATCCGGGTCCGCTGCCTTCGGCCGCCTCGCTGTTCCGCCGCGAGTTTTCCGTAGCCAAACCGGTGCGTGCGGCGCGGCTTTACATCACCGCGCTCGGCAGTTATCGGGCGTTTCTGAACGGCAGGCGTGTCGGCAGCGACGTCCTGACGCCGGAGTACACCGAGTATGCACGGCGCGTCACAGCGCAGACCTACGACGTGACCGATCTGCTCACAACGGGGCGTAACGCCATCGGCGTGATGCTCGGAGACGGTTGGTTCGGAAGCGCGCTGTCATGGATCGGAATCCGTTTTTCCTTCTTGCCTCCTCCCACCCGGCTGCTCGCCCAGCTCCGCATCGAGTACGGCGACGGAACCCAGGAGCTGGTCGTAACGGATGAGTCCTGGAAGACCGCCCCCGCGCCCATCCTTCATTCAGAGATCTATGCGGGTGAGGTCTATGACGCCCGCCTCGAGCCGCGCGGCTGGCAACGGGCGGGCTTTGATGACTCGCACTGGAGCAGTCCACAGATTGTGGAGGCTCCTCCGGCGCGCATCTCGGGGCTTGTCACAGTCCCTCCGCGGATCGTCGAATCCCTGCGGCCTCGGGAGGTTCGCCGAATGCCGGACGGCACGCACATCGTGGATATGGGTCAGAACATGGTGGGCTGGGTCAAGTTGCGTGCCTCGGGACCGGTGGGCACCAAGGTCCGCCTGCGTTTTGCCGAGATTTTGAACCCTGACGGAACCCTCTATGTGGATAATCTTCGAAACGCCAACCAGACCGACGCCTTTTATCTGCGCGGCGAGGGGGAGGAAGTCTTCGAGCCTCACTTTACGTTCCATGGCTTTCGTTACGTGGAAGTGCGAGGCTATCCGGGCGAGCTTACCCCAGAGAAGCTGAGCGGCGAAGTCATCAGTTCCGCCCACACCATTACGGGCCGGCTCCAGACGTCGAGCGAGCTTGTCAATCAGATGTGGCGCAACGGGATCTGGGGCCAGCGCGGAAACTTTTTGAGCGTGCCCACCGACTGCCCGCAACGGGACGAGCGATTGGGTTGGACCGGTGACGCGCAGGTCTTCTGGCGGACCGGAGCCTATAACGCCGATATCGCCGCTTTCGGGCGCAAGTGGTTGCGCGACGTCGTGGATGGCCAGACGGCCGAAGGCGCTTTTGGCAATACCGCCCCTGGTTTGCCGGGAGGCGGATTCGGCGGCGTGGGTGCTCCCGGCTGGGGCGACGCCGGCGTGATCGTGCCCTGGACGGCCTGGCAGCAGTATGGCGACACGGGCATCATCGAGGAAAACTGGGAGGCCATGAGCCGGTGGATGAAGTTCATCGAGGATGCCAACCCGAACCACCTGCGCCGCAACCGCACGGGAGCCAACTTTGCCGACTGGCTTCCGGCTGGAAGCCAGACGCCGCGCGACCTGGTGGCTACGGCATATTGGGCCTTGATCGCTCGTATGATGGCGGAGATGGCTGAGGCCATCGGTAAGCCGGATGAGGCCGCACGATACCGAAATCTCTACGCTGCGATCCGCGACGCCTTCCAGAAAGAATTCATCAAGCCCAACGGTGAGATCGGCAGCGGCAGCCAGACGTCGTATGTGCTGGCGCTTCAGGCCGGCCTGGTGCCGGAGGATCTCCGGGCCGCCGCCTTCGAGCGTTTGATCAAGGATATCGAAGCGCACGACTGGCACCTGACGACGGGCTTTCTGGGAACGCCTCACTTACTGTTCGTGCTCTCCGACCACGGGCGCGACGACGTCGCCTACCGGCTCCTGCTCAACGAAACGTACCCGTCCTGGGGCTACATGATCCGCAAGGGCGCAACCACGTGGTGGGAGCGCTGGAACAGCGACACGGGAGATCCCGCCATGAACTCGTTCAACCACTATGCCTTCGGATCGGTGATGGCGTGGGTCTACCGTTATGCCGCAGGAATTGATACGGACGGTCCGGGTTTCCGCAAGATCATCATCCGGCCCAGGCTCGACGATCGCATCACGCGTGTGCGCGGCGAGTACGATTCAGTTCAGGGCAAGATCGTGAGCGAATGGGAGGGCACCCGGAAGGGCCCGTTCCGTTTGCGCGTGACGATCCCGGCCAACACGACCGCGAAGGTGTTCCTGCCCGCCATCCCGGCCGCGCAGCTTACCGAGAGCGGAAGGCCCGTAAAGGCGCTTCGGGAGGGCGGGCACTACGTTGTCGAGACCGGGTCCGGCCAATACGACTTTGTGCTGAAGTAGGCGCCCGCGTTTCGCCAAACGAAACCGGGCCTGTACTTCACTCGGCACGGGCCGAGTGAAGAGCCCGGGAGCTGTGCCGCCTAACTTGCTTTGCCAAAGGCTCTTGTCCCTTACGATTTTCTGCCCAGTCGTTTTGCGGACTGAAACGCCATCAGGGCACGCCGATTTTTCTTGACCCGGAAGCCATTGGGCTGTTAAGGCTCGTGGGGAGGGGTTCACACATGCGGGTTGTCGCCATCTGGTTGATTGGTACGCTTCTACACCCGGGTCTCGCGGGTGCTCAGCTGGGCGGTACGGGAACCATCAAGGGCACCATCACGGATCCGTCGGGCGCAGTGATCCCGGGGGCCACTGTGATTGCGACGAACGTGGCCACCGGCGTTCAGACCGCACGCTCGACCACCGAGGCGGGCTTGTACGTGATCGCCCCGCTGCCGGTCGGCCGGTACGATGTTTCCGTCTCCGCGGCGGGATTCCGGCCCGTCAAGCAAGAGGGCATCGTCGTGGACGCCTTAAGCACGGTCGAGGTGAATTTCCGGATGGAACTGGGGCCGACCACCGAAAGTATCACGGTGTCCGGTGCTCCCCCGGAACTCAACCTTGCCGACGCGCGGCTCGGCCAGACCATGCGCAACGAGATGTACACGGCTCTCCCTCTGGCGATGGGCGGCGCACCCCGCAACCCGCAGGCCTTCGCCTTCCTGTTACCCGGCGTGCAGGAAGGAGGGCGCTGGGGCTACATCAACGGCGGCCAGAGCTTTTCCAAGGACGTGTACCTGGAAGGCGTGCCCCTCACCGACGCCGTGCAGCAGGGCGAGGGACGCGCGCTGACGCTGGGCGTCTCTGTGGAGGCGGTCGAACAGTTCCAGGTGGAGACGAGCGGCCAGTCCGTGGAATACAACGGTCAGGGGTCCGAAAACTATGTGCTCAAATCCGGGACCAACGAATTGCACGGTTCGCTCTATCACTATTTCCGGAACACTTTGCTGGACGCCCGGGGCTTTTTCGCCCCGCGCCGTTCGGCCCAGCATCAAAACGAGTTCGGCTTCACGCTCGGGGGACCGGTCAAGAAGAACCGGATCTTTTTCTTCGGAGCCTACGACGGCTATCGCTTTCGCCGGGAGACCGATTACAGGTTCGTTTCCATCCCGACTCTCAAGCAGCGGGCCGGAGATTTCAGCGAACTCCCGGTTGCCATCTACGATCCTTTGACGACGAACTGCCCCGGCGGGAGGAACTGCACGCGGCAGCCGTTTCCCGGCAATCTGATTCCCGCCAACCGGCTCTCGCCGATTTCGAAATTCTTCCAGGAGCCGATGCCGAACCCGACCCACCCGGGCATCGCGAGTAACTATCTTGCCAATCTGCCGATCGGTGTCAACAACGACAACACGAACGTCAAGGTGGACATCAACGCGACGGACGCTCACCGGTTGTCGGTGCTCTTCACGCGGGGCCGCCGCGGGCAAAGCGGGCCGTACCGTGGCAACCCGCCGCCTCTGCCGTTGCCCTACACGGTGACGCGCGTCGTGGACGAGGTCCCGACCGTGGGACAGCTGCGGCACACCTGGGTGCTGAGTGCTTCGCTGCTGAACCAGCTGAGCTTCGGCGCTTCGCGGCTGTACGTACCGATCACGAATCCGACCGTGGGCGGCAGATGGGCCGAGAAAGCGGGCTTGAAAGGGCTGCCGCCCGGGGATGCGAGCCTCTCTTTCCCGGAAGTGGCTTTCTCCGGCCCTAACGCGCCGCAGGGGTGGCGCGGCACGGACGCGCGGCCGTTTCTGGATGCGCTCAACAACTTTACGCTCCAGGACAACGTCCAATGGGTCAAAGGGAGCCACTCGGTGAAGGCCGGCTTCCAGCACCAGCGGCTCCAGGACAACTTCCGCGACCGGTGGGACGGCACGCTTTTCATCGCCCGTTTCAGCAATCTGGAAACTGCGGGCTTTGACAGCCGCGGTACTCTGCTGACCGGGACGGGTCACTCCTATGCGAGCTATCTGCTCGGAGCCGTGGATTCTGCCACGGTGACCGAGGATTTTGTCGTGACCTCGGGCGCGCGGTTCCGCAATTACGCACTCTGGTTGCAGGATGACTGGAAAGCCACCTCCCGGCTGACGCTTAACCTGGGACTGCGCTGGGATCTCATGCGGCCCTACGTCGAGGCGGTCGACCGGATGTCGTGGATGAATCCGGATCTGCCGAATCCGGCCGCCGGAGGACGCCGGGGTGCGCTGCAATTCGCAGGCAAGGGCGCCTCGCCGCTGTATTGCAACTGCCGGACCCGGATTCGCACGCACTGGAGAAACTTCGGACCGCGCGTCGGCTTCGCCTTCAAGGTGAGTTCCGGGACCGTGATCCGGGCAGCCTACGGGATCATGTACTCGCGGCACGGCGCCGTCGGGGGACGGGCCGGGGCGCGCGACGGAACGGGCAAGCTCGGCTACACCGCCTCTCCCGGCTTCAACTCGCTCGACGGCGGCATCACGCCGGCGTTCTTCTGGGACGACGGCATTCCGCCCTACCAAAAGCCGCCGTTCATTGATGCCACCCTCAACACCGGCTTCACGACGGAACGTCCTTCCGGGGGCAGTGTCACCTTTGACAGTCCCGAAGAAGGCGCGCGCCCGCCGCGATATCAGAACTGGAACTTCTCGATCCAGCAGGCGCTGCCCGGAGGTATGACGCTCACGCTGGCCTACTCGGGCAGCAACGGAAAGCTGCTGCGCGGTGGGGGCCGCGGGATCTGGTCCGGTCAAATCCACCCGAAATACCTCGCTCTCGGAACGCTGCTGCAAGCTCAGGCGACGCCGGCCAACGTGGCGGCCGCGCAGCAGATTTTCCCTGAAATCGGGCTGCCTTACGGCAACTACCGCGGCACCATCGGCCAGATGTTGCGGCCGTTTCCTCAGTATGCGAGCGTGGGCGTGCCGTTTGTGAACGTGGCCAGCTCCAACTACAATTCGCTGCAAGTCACCTTGCAGAAGCGCATGGCTTCCAGGCTGACGTTTAACGTGAACTACACCTGGAGCAAGACCCTGACGGATGCGGGGCCGGGCCGCACCGAGTATTTCTGGGCCCAGGAGAAGACGCTCGGAGAGAATGACATGGCCCACGTCATTAACGGCACGTTCGTATACGATCTGCCGTTCGGGTCGGGGCGTGCGCTGTCTCCTGCCAACGCCGTGGCCCGGGCTCTGGTGAGCGGTTGGCGGCTTTCCGGCATCACCCGCGTACGCACGGGTCTGCCTTACGCCAACATCCAGGCCAATTGCAACGTGCCGTTCGCCGGGACCTGCTTCGCCGATTACAACCCGGAGTTCCGCGGCTCCGTCCGTATCGGGGGCAAGTGGGGCAGCGGCGATCTGCTGGGTCGGAATCCGCCTGTCTTTCTCGACAGAAACGCCTTCCGGAACCCGGCGCCGTTCACCTACGGAAACACACCGCCTCGGGCGGCGTTCGGGCTGCGGAATCCGACCTTCTGGAGTCAGGATTTGAGCGTGGCGCGCCAGTTTCCGCTGTCGGAACGGATTCGCCTCCAGTTGCAAGGCGATGCGTTCAATGTCTTCAACAATGTGATCTTCAGCGGACCCGCGTCACTGAACATCAACTCGGCAAACTTCGGCCGGGTCACCAGCCAGGCCAACGACCCGCGCGTGCTCCAGCTATCCTTGAAGCTCCAGTTCTGATGCCGGCGGCGCGAGTGGCTCTGGCCCTTGTAGTGGCGGTGGGTTTCCTTGCGGCGGCCGAAGAAGCCGTACCGCGTGGCACCGTCATCGTCGACGCCTCTGCATTTGTTGACCGGATGCCCAAGGGAAATGCGATCGTGGACGCACGCATGCTGCGTGCCGAGTGGCTGTTCAACAACACGGCCTTGTGCTTCCGGAGCCGGGAGGACGCAGTGGCGCCGGCGGAGGTCCCCGCGCCCGGCCGCTACCGCGTCTTTGTGCGCAGTCAGGCCGGCCGCGGCGGGTCTTTTCGCATTGCGGTGGACGGCCGGCTGCTCAGTACGGTTTTTGGCTCCGAGGCGATGGACTGGCAAGGCGGCGGGACCGTGGAACTGGAGGCAGGGCCGCTCGAGCTGCGCGTGGTCGAGATCGCGCCGGGCGCCTGCCTGGATGTAGTGGTCCTGAGCCGCGACCCGGAGTTTCAGCCTTCGCGCCTCCCGCGCAGGCGCCTGCCTCCGGACGTGGAGCTCCGCAAAGAATATCGGGTCCCGCCCGCCGGCGCCGTCAAGTTCGGAGACGTGACGGGAGACGGCAGAAGCGACTTCGCCGTTCTCGCCCGGGACTACTCCGTGCACGTCTTCGATCACGACGGCCCGGAGTTGTGGAGCTGGAAGGCGCCGCCCGAGGGTGCGCGGGAGCGAGCCTCGTTCGAGCCGCCGGGTGCGATCTGGGATCTGGATCGGGACGGGCGCGCCGAGGTCCTGCACTGGCGCCTGGAGGAAGGCATCGAATGGCTCGTGGTGGCCGACGGAAAGACCGGCGCCATTCGCCGGCGTGTGGCGTGGCCCACACGTCCGCTCCCGCACGAGTACAACAATTTCCGCATCGCGATTGGCAAACTGCGTGTCGGCTATCCACGCCACGTGCTCCTGCTGACCGATTCCGGCGGCGAGATCAGCGTCCATGCCTATGACGCGGAGCTGAACCTGCTCTGGAAGCATACCGAAGCCAGGAAAAAGGATCACCTCGGCCATTACGTCTATCCGGTGGACCTGACGGGTGACGGAATTGATGAGGTCGTGGTCAGTCCGATCGTTTTCGACGCGTCGGGCCGCAAACTGTGGGACCGCTTCGATCTGTTTTCGGACCATCACGATCACGCCGACAGTTTCCGGTTTGCAGATCTGGACGGAGACCGCGGTCCGGAGATTCTGGCGCCGTTCAGCGACGCCGGCGTGGTGGTCTTCCGCGCCGCCAACGGACAACTGTTGTGGAAACAGCCCGCCGATCACGCGCAGCAGTTGGAAGTGGGAACGTTCCTGAAAGGTGTTCCTGGACCCCACATCGCCGTGACCGCGCGCACCTACGGCAACCGGGCCGCCGGCGAACCCTACTTGTGGGGTCAGGTCTACTGGTTTGACGCCCGGGGCAATCTGCTGGGCAAGTGGCCCCGCAATCCGCTGACGGGCAATCCGGACTTCGTCAAAGGCGACTGGGACGGCGACGGCGCCGAAGAACTGTTCTGGTACAAGTTCCGTTTGAACGACGAGGGCAAAGGAGTGCTGTACTTCGAGGATCCCGTGTATCACATGTTCGATTTCACGGCAAGCGGCCGCGACGAGGTGATCACGCTGTCTGGGGGCAAGATGCGCGTCTACGGCTGCGCAACCCCGCGAGGACGCCGCTCCCAAGAGTTGGATCCGGACCGCCGGCGCTGGAAAGTGACTAACCATACCCACTACTAGTTACTAAGAGGACTTTATGTTCCGACGCTGGAGCCTTTGTTTGGCTCTACTCTCACCGGCCTTTGGGCAAGAACCTCCCAGTGAGTGGACCGACGCCTCCACCGGCCGCCGGGTCATCCGTCTTTCGACCGAACCGGGCAGTCTGAGTCTCTACTTCCACCAAAACGCCTACACCGCCTCGGGCGACAAGATGGTGATCATGACCCCGCGAGGCCTGTCGGTCGTTCACCTCGCCAGCCGGAAGGTGGAGCCGCTGGTGGAAGGCCGGGTGAGCCACGTCGTCGTCGGCAAGAAGACCCGCCAGGTTTTCTACATCCAGGAGGGGATCGTCAAGGCGACGCACCTCGACACGCGCGCCACACGGGAGATCGTACGGATGCCGGAACTGCGCACAGGCTCCGGCCTCACGGTCAACGCAGACGAGACGGTGCTGGCGGGCAGTTACGTAGAGGGCGAAGTACCCCGTGTTGCGCCCGCCCCCGGCAAGAGTATGCTCGAGGCACGCTGGGAGATGCGCTTGCCGATGGCGCTGTACACCATTGACCTGGCGAGCGGCAAGGTCAATCCGTTCTACCGGAGCCAAGACTGGCTCAACCACGTGCAGTTTTCGCCGGGCGATCCCGAGCTGCTGATGTTTTGCCACGAAGGTCCCTGGCATAAAGTTGATCGCATCTGGACGATTCGCACCGACGGCAGCCGGCTCACGAAAATGCACACCCGCTCTATGGAGATGGAGATCGCCGGGCACGAATTCTGGAGCCCGGACGGCAAGGTGATCTGGTACGACCTACAAACGCCCCGGGGACAGGAGTTCTGGCTGGCCGGCGTGGTGCTCGCCACCGGAGAGAAGCTGCGCTACAAGCTGGACCGGGACCGCTGGTCAGTGCACTTCAACGTCTCCTGGGACGGCAAGCTGTTTGCAGGCGATGGCGGCAGTCCGCAGATGGTGGCCCGGGCGGCAGACGGCCAGTGGATCTACCTGTTTCGCCTGGGAAAGGGCGTACTCGAATGGGAGCGACTGGTGGACATGCGGCGGCACGACTACAAGCTCGAGCCCAATGTGACGTTCACGCCGGACGGCCGCTGGATCGTCTTCCGCTCCAATATGCACGGATCCCCTCACGTTTACGCCGTCGAGGTGCCCCGCTGATAGGGTCAGTCCCCGTCTAACGCGGCAGTTCGCCTGTTTCTTCCACCTCGGCGTCGAGACCCGGGATGTGCGGTTCTGCGCCCGCAGGCGCCTGCGGGAGGTTTTCCACAGAACGGGCGATCAGAAAGATCCCGGTCAGAATCCCCAGCCCGGCGGCCAGGGCGAGCAGCAGGCGGTCTGTGCGCTGCCACTGAAACGGCGCCACATAGAAGAAGACCAGGCCGCACCCTACAACGAGCGTATAGCCGAGCACCAGCAGGATCCAGTACACCCTGCGCAATTGAGGCATCTTGGATCTCATTCTCTATATTAGCTCGCCGGCCTTTCCGTGATCCCGCGGGACCCGCTACCTCGGAGACAGCCGCGGCCAGGACAGCTCGAAGCCCTGACTGCGCAGGGAGGCTTGAAATTCCTCGAGGAGCTTCGGCGTGTTGCGGATGCGCCGCGGCGGGTTTTTCGTGCGCAGGGCGTGGGCGGCGACGGCTCCCGCCGCTTCGCCGATGTTCCATTCCACCGGATGCAGCCGGTAGCAGCCGTTGGTGATGTGGGTGACGCCGAGGTTTTTGGCGGCGGCCAGGAGGTTCTCGACACGTTTCGGGATCAGGGAGCCCAGAGGGATTTGGAACGGGAGGGAGCTGATGTCAATGTAGTTGTCCCCGCCCGAACTCGGATGGAGGTCAATGCGATAGCTGCCGATCCCTACCGAGTCTCGAAACACTTCCGCGGTCACTTCCTCCCGCGTCTTGCCCGTCGCCTGCATGCGGGCTTCGGTGCCCACATGGTGTTCGAGCACGGTGAACTCCGCCTGGATCCGCCGGGATTCCCGGATATAGGGATACTTGGCAAGGCCGTCTTCGGTACCGGTAATGTCGCCGCGCAGGCGAAGGCCGCGCCAGCCCAGGCCGCCGTCCGGGCGCGGTGCTTCGGTCTGCATCCAGTAAAGCAGGGACAGGCTGAGCTGTTTGGCGCTCCGGAGGTGACGAGCCGCCTCCTCTTGGCTGACTTCGTGTAGATTGCCCAGCCAGTAGTCGTTCTGAGGCCAGTTCACCAGCGTAATGTCGCTGGTGTAGGCGCCTTCGGCAAAGTTGCGACGGTTGGCGATGCGGCGGTACAGCCACAGATTGAGCACCCCGGGTGGCGAGGGCCTCAGCTCAGGGTCGAAGGTCACAGGGCGCACTTCGAGCGTCACCGGGTGGCTCATCTCCCAGCTCAGCAGCTTACCGGGCCAGGGAGGCCGCAACCGGGGGACGTAGTCGCGCCAGAAGGTGTATTCCTCGGGCCGGTCAATGGTGTGATCTTCGCCCGGCCGGTAGTCCACGGCAAAGCACACCGTGAAGGCCTGGATGTTGGCCGGCTGCGCCTCCTCCGGAGCATGAGGCTCGCCGGTCTGCTTGCGGGACTCGAACCCGGTCACATACTCGGTCCGCGTCAGGGGCAGCAGGTCCCCCTGCTCGGTGGCGTCGAGAAAATAGGCGGCCTGCAGGATGCGTTCCGTGCCGGTCTCCAGGCTCCGGAGGGCGACGGCCCGCACCGAGTCACCTTCCGTATCGGCGCGCACGGGTCGGTGGCGTAGCAACACCGTGAGGCGGCCGCCTCCCAGATACGGGGCGAGCATGGCTTCGAGCACGGCGAGGGAGACGCGCGGCTCGTGGCAGAGTCTCGAGACGAGCCCGTCACCCGGATTGAGATGCTCCCGCGCCCGGGCCTCGGCGGTCAGCGGATAATGGCGGCGGTAGTAGGCGCGCACGGCCCGGCGGTAGGCGCGGTACAGCGCGGTCGAACCGAAGGACTCGATCCAGGGATGCTCGTCCGGGGGCACGGCTTGAGCCGTAAGCTGCCCCCCGATCCAGTCGGTCTCCTCCGTCAGGATGACGGACATCCCGTTGCGCAGCGCCGCCAGGGCCGCCGCGCAGCCTCCGGTGCCGCCGCCGATGACGGCCACGTCGCAACGGAGCTCGCGGGCGGCGGCGAGGCGCCGGGGCAAAACGAGCAGGGCTGGAGCGCATCGTAAGAGATCTCGCCGCGCCAGCATGGAGGCGTGACTCACACGAGGACGAGCGCTGCGGCGCCGAGGATCCCCACGTTGTCCCCCAAGGCCGCCGGCACGATGGGCGTCTCGGCGGCAAACGGGTTGATCGTACGAGCCGGCGTGATGCGGCGCAGGCGTTCAAACAGCGGTTCACCGATGCGCGACACGCCGCCGCCGATCACGATGATGTCCGGATCGAGCAGGCTGATCATGCTGCCCAGCCATGCCGCCAGCGCGGTGGCGATGTCGTCCAGTTGCGCCAGCGCCTGAGGCTCGCCCGCACTCACACCGCGCGCGAGTTCCTCCGGCGTGATGCCGAATCGCTTCACGATGGCCGTTCCGGATGCGTGGGCTTCGATGCAGCCGATGTTGCCGCAGTTGCAGACGAACGGGCTGCGGTAATCAACCGTCACATGACCGCCTTCGGCCGCAAAGCCGTTCTTGCCGTGGTAGATCTTGCGGTCCAGAACGATGCCCGTGCCGATGCCGGTGGAAAGCGTGACGTAGAACACGCTGGAGTAGCCGCGCGCGGCGCCGAACAAAGCTTCCGCCAGGCCGGCGGCGTTGGCGTCGTTGTCCACGCGGCAGGGCAACCCGAACCGGTTGCCTACCAGCTCGGCGAGCGGCACGTTGCGCCACGGCAAGTTGGGCGTGTGCAGCACCACTCCGGTTTTCGGATTCAACGGACCGGGCGAACAGATACCGATGGCCGACACCTCTCCGTCCAGACACTCCTCCACGGCCTTGTAGACCTGGCCGATGGACACCTCGTAGCCCTCGGAGGCGCGCGTGGGCACGGTGACGGTCCGCTGCACCTCCGCATTTTCGGTCACGATCCCGGCGGCAATCTTGGTGCCGCCGATATCCACTCCTAACACCGCCATGCCCGTACGATATCATGGGCACAAGAGCCATGCCGCTCCCCGGAAGCGCTGAATCATGGCAGTGGTGACGATTGCCGGGCAGCCCGGGTGCCGCCCGGAAGAGGTTGCGCGCCTCACGGCCCAGCGTCTGGGTTTCGAACTGGTCAGCGAGACCCGCCTCGAAACGCTGCTGGCGCAGGAATTCGGACCCGCAGCCGCCGTGGGCGATAAAGCCTGGCGGCATGCCGTGCTGGCGGTCCTTGCCCGCCTTGCGACGGAGCATCATCTGGTGGTGTGCGCGCAGGGAGTGGAGTTCCTCTTTAAAGATTTCCTGGGCGTGTTGCGCGTGGCCGTCGTGGCTCCGGAGTCCCGCCGGACCGGAGCATTGATGATCGAACGTCGCGTGGACCGCCCGACCGCGAGGAAGCTGCTGCGGGAGCTCGAGCGCGAACAGCGGGCGGTACGGCGCCGGCGCTTCGGGCGGGCCACGGTGCCGGCGGAGCTTTTCGACCTGGTGCTCAATGCCCAATCCCTGGAAAGCGATCAAATGGCCGAACTGATCGAGGCCGCCGTCCGGGCCCGGGGACTTGTGGAACAGGGCCTGCTCAGCGCGGCCGCCGACGCCCAGCTCCAGTTCCAGGCTCGCCTGCAGCTTTCCCGCTACGGGATCGTGCCGGCGGCGGCCGCCGCGCTCAAGCGCACGGCGTTCTCCCACCCGAGCGAAGAGATTTTCGCCAACCTGCTGGACTTCTACCGGATCGCCTGGGAATACGAACCACGGAGCTTTCCCATCAAGTGGGACCAAAACGGGAATGTCATCGAATCCTTCACTCCGGACTTTTACCTTCCCGAGTTTGATTTATATGTGGAACTGACCACGTTGAAACAGCCTCTGGTAACAAAAAAGAATCGAAAGGTCAAACTCTTACGCGAGATTTATCCCCATATTAACATTCAGGTCTTCTATCAGAAAGACATACAGAATCTGATCTTCAAATACGGCCTGGCCGAGCGGCCGGCGCATGTATGAGCCAAGCGGCGCCTCCTGGAATCGAACGCATCCTCTTCACGGAGGAGCAAATCCACCGGCGCATCCGGGAGGTGGCGGCGGCGATCAGTGAACGCTACCGCGGGCGGGACCTGAAGCTGATCGGAGTGCTCAAAGGCGCGGTGTTTTTCCTCACGGCGCTGGCGCGCGAGATCGAAATTCCCGTGAAGGTGGATTTCCTGGCCATTTCGAGCTTTTCGCCGCGGCCCTCTGCTCCGGGGATGGTGCGCATCGCCAAGGACCTGGACGACCCGATCGAAGGGCAGGATGTGCTCCTGGTCGAGGACATTGTTGACACCGGTCTGACGGCGCGCTTTCTGCTCCAGACGCTGGCAGGCCGCGGACCCAATTCGCTGGCCGTCTGTACCCTGCTGGACCGCACCTCCCGCCGCATTGTGCAAATTCCCGTCGAGTTCCGCTGCTTTGAGATTCCCGACCGTTTTGTCGTGGGATTCGGGCTCGACTACAAACAGCTGTACCGCAATCTGGGTTACGTCGCGGTGATGAAATTAGACTAAAACGGCTCCACCGTTCCGGGATGCGGGCGAGTGTTCGACGTCCGTCCCCGCAGCCGGTGCCCGGCGTCCGGCAAGCACGCACCGCAAGCGGCCCAAGAGACCGGATGGCGTCAGATGCTGACCTATAATGGTGTTTTCGCAAACCAGGAGGAGGGATGTCGCCGGCCGTCGAGGAGTACGTACAAAAACACAGAGAGCGTTTTTTGGAGGAACTGAAAAGTTTTCTAAGAATTCCGAGCGTGAGCACGCTGCCGGAACACCGGCCGGACATCGATCGGGCGGCCGCGTTCGTGGCGGATGCGCTGCGGAGCGCCGGTCTGGAGAATGTGGAGATCATCTCCACCGAACGGCATCCTTTGATTCACGGGGACTGGCTGCATGCGCCGGGCAAGCCTACGGTACTGTGCTATGGCCATTACGACGTTCAGCCTCCGGATCCGGTGGAAGAGTGGAAGTCTCCGCCGTTTGAACCGGAGGTGCGCCACGGCAACCTGTATGCCAGAGGAGCGGCGGACGACAAAGGGCAGATGTACTGCCATATCAAGGCCGTGGAAGCGTTGCGGGCGACAGGCGGCGGTCTTCCGGTCAACCTGAAGTTTCTGATCGAGGGGGAAGAAGAGATCGGCGGCGCTTCGGTGGCCAGGTACGTGGCGCAGAACCCGGACAAACTCAGAGCGGATGTTGCGCTCGTGTCCGACACGGCGATGTACGCCGAGGGGATGCCCGCCCTGTGCATCGGGCTGCGGGGTCTCGTCTACTGCGAAGTGGAGGCTCAGGGCCCGTCGCGCGATCTGCATTCCGGACTTTACGGCGGCGCGGCGCCGAATCCCGTGTTCGGCTTGATCGAACTTTTGTCGAAGGTGAAGAACCGCCAGGGGGTGATCCAGATTCCGGGAGCGTACGACGATGTGGAGCCCCCGGCGGAGGCGGAGAAGCAAAGCTGGGAGAAGCTCCCGTTCGATGAACGGAAGTTTCTTCGAAACGAAGTCGGCGCGCCGCGGCTTACGGGTGAGCGCGGTTACTCCGTGCTGGAGCGGATCTGGGCCCGTCCGACCTTCGAGGTGCACGGCATCGCGGGAGGATTCACGGGCGCGGGAGCCAAGACGGTGATCCCGGCGCGCGCTACCGCCAAGGTGAGCTTTCGCCTCGTCCCGCGCCAGGATCCGGAGAAGCTCGTCGCGGCGTTTCGCGAATTCGTGCGCCGCAAAACGCCCAAGGGGATCCGCACGGACGTCCGGGTGTTGAGCGCCGCTCCGGCGGTGCTGGTCAATCCGGACCATGCCGCCGTCCGGGTGGCTGCGCGCTGCTTGAGCGAGTCCTTCGGGGGCCCGACCGTATTCATCCGCTCCGGCGGGTCCATTCCCATCGTTGGGGACTTCGCCAAGCATCTGGGAATTCCGACCGTGCTGATGGGCTTCGGTTTGCCGGACGATGGTTTGCACTCGCCCAACGAGAAGTTCCGCCTGGATCATTATTACCGAGGGATCCTGACGGTGGCTCGATTTTTCGAGCAGTACGGCCAAGCGTAAGGAGGCTGCCGCTCTGAGCCGGGTCCCGGAGACCGACGGAGCGCCGCGTGCGGAACCGGCGCCGCACGAACACATCGTACGTTCGGCAGGAGTAGTGTCGCTGGCCATCCTGGCCAGCCGCATATCCGGCTTGGTGCGGGAGATCCTGATGGCGCGGCTGTTTGGCGCCGGCCAGGCCTACGACGCCTTTTTGCTCGGATTCCGGATCCCGAACCTCACCCGCGATCTCTTCGCCGAGGGCGCCCTCTCGTCGGCCTTCGTGCCCACCTTTACGCAGTACCTCTCGGGCCGCGGTAAACAGGAAGCCGCCGCACTGGCACATGTGGTCGGGACTGCACTGACCATCGTCGTCGGCGCGTTGTGCGCGCTCGGCATTCTCTTCAGCCCGCAACTGGTCCTGTGGCTGGCTCCGGGGTTCGCCGCGGTTCCGGAAAAGTTCCAACTGGCCGTGACCCTGACGCGCATCATGTTTCCCTTCCTGCTGTTCGTTGCGCTGGCTGCGCAGGCGATGGGAATGCTGAACGCGCTGGATCGCTTCGGAGTGCCGGCGATGGCTTCGACGTTTTTTAACCTCGGTTCGATCGGGTTTGGCTTGCTGCTGGGCTTCGTAGTCGGGCCTTGGTTGGGCTTCAGGCCGATCGTCGGCATGGCATGGGGCGTTGTGCTCGGGGGTCTTTGGCAGTGGCTGTGGCAAGTGCCGAGCCTCGTGCGGCTGGGGATCGGGTTCCGCTGGCGCATGGACTGGTCCCATCCCGGGCTGCGGCAGATCTTCCACTTGATGGGTCCTGCCATCCTGGGCAGCGCCGCCGTGCAGATCAACGTCATGGTCAATACCAACTTCGCCTCGCGCATCGTGGACCCCGTGACGGGGCCGGACGGGCCGGTAAGCTGGCTGGGATATGCGTTCCGCTTCATGCAGCTTCCGCTGGGTCTGTTCGGCGTGGCGCTGGCTTCCGCCACTCTGCCGGCGATCTCCCGCAGCATTTCTCTCGGCAACGTGGAGGAATTTCGCCACACTTTGTCGCGCTCTCTCGGAACAGTCTTTCTGCTGACCGTGCCCTCTTCGGTCGGGTTGGCGGTGCTGGGTGAGGCGATGATCGGCGCCATTTACGAAGGCGGGAATTTTCGGGCTTACGATACCCGGCAGACCGCGCTGGCGCTGAGCTGGTATGCGCTGGGTCTGGCGGGTTACGCGGCCCTGAAGGTGTTGACGCCCGCCTATTACGCTCTTGGGGACTCCCGGACGCCGATGTGGGTCAGCCTGGGTTCCATCGCGGTCAACTATGTGGTGGCCGCCACGATGGTTCGCCGTGGTTGGCTCGGGCATGCCGGCCTGGCGCTGGCGACTTCCGCCGTGGCATTGTTCGGGTTCCTCACCCAGTTCTGGCTCCTTCGCGCCCGCCTGGGCGGTGTGGACGGACGCAGACTGGCGCGAAGCGTCGCCGGGATCGGCGTCGCTTCGGCTGTCATGGGCGTGCTCGTAAAGCTGGCCAGCTCCGGGCTGGAGACTTGGCTGGGGACCTCCCGCCTGGGGCGGGTGGGGAACCTGACAGCCTCCATCCCCCTGGGCGCCGTTTGCTTTTGGGCCGTGTGCCGGGCCGCCAAGGTTCCGGAGCTCGAGGCGGCGCAGCGTGCCTTCCGGGGATGGCTGGCCGGCGGCCGTGCTAGAATTTGAGACACAGATGGCACCTGACCTGAAACTGGCGATCCGGTTGCAAAGCTTGGATACCGAGATTCAGGAAGTCGAAGAGGAAATAGGCTCTCTTCCGCGCCACATCGCCGCCATCGAGAAGACCCTGGAGGCCCATCTACGGCGGCTGGAAGCCGACCAGGCCGCCCTGGCGGCGAATCAGAAGGAGCGGCGCCGCCTGGAAGGCGAAGTTCAGATGCTGGAGCAAAAGGCCTCCCGCCTCAAGGACCAGATGATGGAGGCGAAGACCAATGAGCAGTACCGTGCCTTCCAGAAGGAGATCGAGTACGTCGAAAACGAGATCCGCAAGGCCGAGGATCGCATCCTGGATTTGATGGCGGAAGCCGAGACGCTGGAGCGCAACGTCAAGTCCGCGGAGGCCGCGCTGAAGGTGGAAAAGCAGCGCGTGGAGGCCGAAAAGGAGGAAGCCCGGAGGCGCACGGAGGCCGATGAGCAGCGCTTGCGAGAATTGCGAAAGGAACGGGAGCAAATTGTGGCGGCCCTGAGTCCCGGCGTTTACTCCGCATATCAAAAGATCCGGGCCAAGCGAAGGGGCCTGGCCGTCGTAGAGGTGGCGGACGGGCACTGCACCGGCTGCCACATCGCCCTGAGGCCGCAGTTCTATCAGGACGTCAAGGCGAATGAAAGCGTCATGTTCTGCGAGAGCTGCGGGCGTATCCTTTACTACAACCCGCCGCCGGTTCTCGAAGAAGACCTCGCTTCCCAGCCGAGTACAGCGGGCTCGCAGTAGATCTGCCTCGGATCCTTCAGGATTCCTCGGCCACCACGGCGGTTCCGTAGGCGAGCAGCTCGGCTGCGCCGGCCATAATCATCGAAGTACTGAACCGCACGCCGACGACGGCATTCGCCCCCAGCGACCGCGCTTCTTCCATCATCCGGTCCAGGGCCTGTTCCCGTGCTTCGGCCAGCAGCTTCGTGTATTCCCGAACTTCGCCACCCACTACGTTGCGCAGGACGGCCAGGATGTCCTTGCCCACGTGACGCGCCCGGATCGTGTTGCCGCGCACGAGACCCAAAGTCCGCACGATGCGTTTGCCGGGAATTTCAAACGTGGTAGCCACAATCACTGTTTCACCCTCCGGTAGCGATCCCGGGGCAGCTCTGCCAGCCGCTCGAGCAGGATCGAGATGAACAGCAACAGAAATCCGACCACGACCGCGCCGGGGATGAGCTCCTTCCACGTGGGCATACGGGCATGGAGCAGGGCTGTGACACCGGCGTATAGTAACCACGCGGCCGCACCGCCGATGACGAGCATCCAGCCCAGCCGGCGCGGAACGCGCACCGAGAGTTTGCTTTCCAGTTCTTGCATGACCTCCTCCGGGGGGCCGACGAATTTCAGCGACGCCGTAATGCGCTGAACCTCCCGCATTTCCTCCAAGACTTGCCGGCATTCCGGGCAGTCTTCCAGATGAACCCGCACGCGCTGGCTCTCGCCCTGGGTGAGCTCGTTGTCCAAGTACGCTCCCAGTTGGCGGCGGATTTCCTCATGAACGTTCATCACAGACGCCCCTTCAGGTGCTTTCGCAACTTCTCTCTGGCGTCGAACAGGCGGGAGCCTACGACGCCGGTGCTCACGCCTTGGACCTGGGCGATCTCCTTGTAAGACAGCCCGTGCCAGTCGCGAAGGATCACGGCCTCCCGCTGCTCCGGCGGGAGCCGGCGGATTGCTTCCCACACCAGCGCCGCACGCTCCTGGCGCTCGGCGAGTACGTCGGGCCGCGATTCCACCGCGGCACCTTCGCCGGACGCCTCCAAGACTTCATCGCGGCGCAGACGCCGCCGCCAGTCCACGATCGCGTGACGTAAGATCGCATAGAGCCACGGGCCGGGCGGACGGTTCGGATCGCGACGGCCCCAGTGGCGGTGCAGCCGCAGGAACGCTTCCTGGGTCAAATCCATGGCATCCTCCCGGCTGCCGGTGAGCTGTAAGGCGAAGTGGAACGCCCGGTTGCGGTACTCACGGAAGAACGCCACGAAGTCTCCCTCCGCCTCCACAACTGCCTCACGTGCCGTTTCGGCCGGCGTCTCCACCATGGTAGCGGTCCCGCTCACATCAGGAATACGCAGGAGAGGTCTTTTTATTGCCGGGCGGCGGATCGGGCTCCGGATGGCGGGCTGATCCGGCCGGGATCCTGTCAGTCCGGGCGCCGTGGCGCCACGGTGCGCACTACGGCGCCGGGAGCGTAAGCACGCGCTCGATCGTGACGCGCTTGTCCGTGGCCGCACCTTCGGCCAGCGGTGAACCGGCTCCCTTGCGGCCGATCATCGCCCAGGAGTCCTGATAGCCCAGCGCACCAATCAACCGGCTGCCGAAGAGTGTTCGAATCGCCTCTCTCGCCCCGGCATCCAGCTGGTAGGTTCCTTCGTCCGCAATCGCAAACAGGGCAATCGTTCCGGGGGGCAGTTCATTCAAGTAAGCCCTCAGACGCGCGGCAGCGCCAGGGTCGCCCCAAGTGTCGAAGCTTTGGACCCGAGAGAACACTCCGCTCGCAGGGTCTACCGCCAGCACGTTGATGCCGCGTCCCGGTCCGCCGCCCGTTGTGGAGAACAACGTGCGGCCGGCCCATTCAAATTGCGCCAGCGGACCCGCTTTGTATCCCCCCGAAACCACGCGGATGCGGATGTCGCCCCGGCTGGGCAGCACTGCGAAGCGTAGCTGTGCGCGGCCCGTGGCTGCTCCCGGCGCTGTCCCGAGTAACGTCAGCGAGCCGGCTTCGGTGGGACGCGCTCCTTCTAGGGCCCGAAGCTCCAGACCTGCCGTATGGCCTGTAAAAGCCACGGTGCTGCGCAGCAGGATCCCCTCCGGCAGGTCCGGCGAGCGGAACAGCACCGGTCCACAATAGCCGTTACGTCCTTCGACCCCAACGGAGACGTTCTGGGCCGGTCCACCCGCTTGCAATACGATCTCGCCCGCGCTTACCGCAAGTTCGATGCCGGGAACATCGGTTTCATCTAGGATGCTGAAAGGATAGGCGTTGCTCGCGTGTCCGGAGGCGCGGACGATCAGGCTGCCCAGGCCGCGAGGGGCGAGCCGGGGAACGCGCACGTTGATCTGGTTGACACCGGGATACGCCTCGAGGGTGCCGGCGTAAAGGATTTCCGCCTTCAGGCCGCTGATCTCGGCTTCCACCGTATCGTATGGTCCGGAACCGAGACCAGTGAGGTAAACCTCCAGCAAGTCCCCCGGCCGCGCGCCGTTCGATTGCGAGACGCGGCAGTCCGTTCCCGGGCGCAGAACCGCTCCCGGAAAAATCCCCGGAGCATAATCCTGAACCTGGATTTCCAGAAAGTTGCTCGCCGTTCCCCAGCGGTAGAACACCGCCTTGTGCACGCCCGGCTGGAGCCCGGCGGGAGTGAGTGCCGTGGCCGTCTCGGGCGACACCGCCCCGAGCCGCGCCGGAAGTCCGCCAATACAGAAACAGGATGTAGCCGCGTGCAGCGCCCACTCCACCGCATTCGCAGCGGACGACAGGTCGGAACCCGTGACGCGGACGAGTGATGCGGGCGAAGTGACTGCCCCGCCGGAGGCGGCATGCAGGACTTCGTTGATGTGCACCGAATGCGGTCCGGACGGCGTCGTTCCCCTCCAGACTGACGCCAGCGCACGGAAGACGGCCCGCGGCGCCAGGCTGTCAAGGCCGGCTTCCCCAGTCGCCGCCACGCGGAAGATGCCGGCCCAGGCGTCATTGCGGTAGCCGTCCGGAAAAGATGGGTCGGGCGTTACCCCGGGCACGTGGCGGCTCGGGTCAAATCCCTCCCTCCACCACTCGTCAAGGAAGCTGAGATAAACACCGCCCAGAACCCCCGACACCGCCTCGATCTGGCGGGCAAGTGCGGCCGCGGCTGTTGCCTGTGCCTCTTCGTCTTCTTGTCCGATGCGCCGGTCAAACGCGTCAATGCCGAATTCGGAGATCAGGATCGGGAGCCGGGTGACGCTTCGTGCGGTCTGAAGAACGGAGGAAAAGTCACGGCTCCCCGGGGCGTTCCAAGCCCAGAAGGAGAGCCCAGGCGGTTCGCCGCGCAGGTTCTCCGGGTCCCGAACTGCCGTGGCAAGCAGCGGCGTGTCTTCCGGCGCCACCTTGCGGAGGACCTCTGCGGCCTCGCCCAACAGCTGGAGAAACTCCGCGGCAGAGCCGGCGAACTTGCGGTTGTAGCCGTCCAGCACTTCGTTGCCGAAGATGTAACCGATCAGCCGCGGCATTCCGCGGAACCGCGCCGCATAGTCGCCAAAAGCGCTCAGAATTTCATCGCGCCGGGAAAGGATGCTCCTGGCTGGGTCGTAATAAGGATCCAGAGGAAAGTCTGCAATCCAGTAGAGCCCCGCTGTCTCGAGGACGGATACGAAAGTCGAATCCCCTTCCGGGATCAAGGCGCGCGTGCGCACGGTGTTGGCGCCCATTGCAGCGATCAACGGCAGATCCCGCGCAAAGCGGCAGGGCTGGCCTGCATACACCGTACCGCCGCGCTCGCCGATGGCGGCGTTCGAGTAGTTGACGCCCCGGATGAGGAGCGCCTGCGTGCCGATCCGCAGAACGCCGTCCTCGAGCCTCGGGCGATCGCCCGCAGCCGCCGGGGGACCCGCCGGGATCAACAGTGCGGCACCGAACACGGCTAAGCGATTCCAGAGGCCTGCCATGGGCGAGTTTTCCCATTGAATTACGTGCCTCTCCGGGGCCTTCTTTCTCAGGGCGCGGGCGATAAGTCGCGTAGATGTTTCGGATGAAACGCCTTATTCTCCTGCTTTGTCCCGTCTGGGTCTCGTTCGGCGCAGGCCGGATCTCGTTGAAGACAGCGCGAGTGGACACGGATCCGGACTGGAGGGCGGTGCTGGCTGAGCCGGTCAAGCGGCGCCACCCCTCACGCTCGCACCTGCTGGTTGAACTGGATTCCCCGCCGACGCCGGAGACGATGCGCGAGTTGCAACGGCAAGGCGTCTCCGTTACGGGTCATGTGTCCGAGCGCGTCTTGGTGGTCGGCGCCAGCGATACGGCCGATCTGGACGGAACACGGATCGTGGGCGCGGCTCGTCTTCGGGCGCATCACAAGCTGAGTCCGGCGCTCGCCCGGGAGCCTTCCCAAGAGCCTTTCTGGGTCATTGTGCAGTTCTTCGCCGATGTAGATCCCGTCGAAGCACGTGCCCTTGCGGCCGAGGCGGGCGTGGAGATCCGTGAGAACCCGTCTTTGCGGCCCGGGGATCTGCTGGTCCGAGTGCGCCGCGACCGCGTGGAGCAGCTCGCGGAATTCGATGAAGTGGCTTACGTGTTTCCGGCTCCGGAATCGCTGGCGGCCGGAGAGCGGCTGGCCGCATGCCTGGGAGCGATGACGCTGTCGGGACCGGTGGCGCCCTTTGCCGCCCGGGTGAGCGAAGGCTGGGACGGCCCGGGCTTGGGCAGTGCGGTGCTCGGCTACTTTTTCGAGTCACTGCCGAGCCGGCTGGACAATCTGGCGGCTCGCGCCGAACTCGGCCGTGCGCTCGAGGAATGGGCGCGCTACGCCGCCCTGAGCTTCGTTCCGGCCGGCGTTCCGGACCAGCGCCGCACACTCCAGGTACGGTTCGGCGCGCGCAACCACGGCGACGCTTTTCCTTTCGACGGTCCCAGCGGTGTGCTGGCTCATACGTTTTATCCCTCGCCGCCGAACGCGGAGACTCTGGCCGGGGATATGCATTTCGATGACGACGAGGAGTGGGTCGTCGGTCCCAACCTGAGCTATCGCTCGATTGATCTGTTCTCCGTGGCACTGCATGAGTCCGGTCACGCGTTGGGCCTGACGCATGTCGACACACCGGGGGCGGTGATGTATCCGTACTACCGGCGAGTGACGGGACTGGCCGAAGCTGACATTGCCGCCATTCAGCAACTTTACGCTGCTCCTTCGCCCGGTCCCGCACCGGACCCGCCGCAAGATCCTACCGCTCCGGGGCCCGCGGTGCCTCCTCAGATCGAAATTACTGCGCCGACCTCGGGCACACCTTTTTCTACGAGCGTTCCCTGGGTGATTCTGAGCGGAACGGCGTCCCATCCCTCCGGCATCGCACGCGTGGAGTGGAGAGCTTCGAGCGGTTCTTCCGGAATCGCAAGCGGCGCGGAGAGATGGACCACAGGCACGATCCCTCTTTCTGCGGGAACGGTGACCATCACCGTAGTCGCCTACGCGCGCTCGGGAGAAACCGCCTCGCGCCCGCTGTCCGTCACGTATGCGCCCTCGGGCCCGGACACTACCGCTCCGGTGCTGCAGGTCACCGATCCGCCTTCGACCAACGTGCTGACGGCTGCGACGACGATTTCCGTGCGTGGCACTGCTTTCGACAATGTGGCCGTTACCCGGGTCATCTGGTCCACGTCCGCCGGACACTCGGGCACGGCTTCGGGAACGGAACGGTGGGATACCGGCCCGATCCCGCTCCTGGCGGGCACAAACCGCATCGTCGTGCGCGCGTTCGACGCGGCTGGAAACAGCTCCTGGCGCTCTCTGACCGTGACGCGGTGGTGAGCCGCGCACGTCGGCCCGGCGCGCGGTGTCGCTCACGGGCTGATTCTGCCCGTTCGCTGATTCGTGCGATCCTTTTGCGGCCCTGTGACGTCTGTATCTATGTGAGGATTTCGACCGTGCCTGAGCGATCGCAGTTCTGGGAATTGCGCGAGGCGTACGAAGCTGCGTTTCGCGAACTGGCTCATCGCGTGCGCACGCTGCAATCACTCAGCGGGCAGCCGGAGGCGGATGTGCGGCAACTGGAAGAGTGCCGCATGCGCGTCGCGGAAGCCTTGGAAACATATCGCGAGCGCCGCGACCGCCTGGCCGCGCTCATGTTGGAGAGCGTCGCCGACGGCAAAGAACAGGACTTTGCCCGGGCTGCCGTCTCGGGGGGATCTACCCTGTAGTCACAGGCACGCGGACCTTCCTGCACGGTTGTTTGCTGCAACCCTTCGCACCAGGGGAAAAGCTGGTGCTGGAGGAGGGGGTCGAACCCTCATGGAGCGTGGGAGCTCCGCGGGATTTTGAGTCCCGTGCGTCTGCCAGTTCCGCCACTCCAGCAGGTCGCGTCACTTCCGAGTATAACAACCGTCAGAGCAACTGAGACGCAATCTGGCAGGCGCGCTCCCAGAGCATGCCCGCTTCGCTCCCGCAGCCGATGAAACGCATGCCGCGCTGCTTCCAGAAGGCTGCCACCTCGACGCTCCGCGTCTGGATGCCCGGCGCCACGCCCGCCCGCTCGCAGGCATCGCGCACGGCTTCCACCGCCTCGACGACCCTCGGGTGGAGAAACTCGCCGGGAACGCCGAGCGAGATGGAGAGGTCCGCCGGTCCGACCATGACGGCGTCCAGGCCCGGCACTGCCAGCAGCTCGCGTCGGGCCTCCACCGCCCGCCGGGTTTCGATCTGAAGCACGACCATGGTGTTCTCGTTCACGTGCCGGATGATCTCCCCGAAATCGGCTTTTTCGTAACCGATGTGCACCGCCATGAGTCCGTAGCCGCGCACGCCGTCGGGCGGAAAGCGAGCCCAGCTCACGGCCGTGGCCAGCAGCTCCGGCGACTCGACCCGTGGAAAAATCACGCCTTGCGCTCCGCAGTCGAGCGCGCGCGCCACCAGGGCGTATTGCATGTCCGCGACACGCACCAGGGGACACAATCCTGCCAGGTTGGCTACACGACAAATGTCCTGTACCGTCTCCAGATCGAAACCGCCGTGTTCGGTGTCCAGAAACGCCCAGTGGAAGCCCGCCGCCGCCAGCAGGCGCGCAATCTCCGGCGAGCGGAACTGTCCGAAGTTGACGCCGAGTTGAAACTTACCTTCCCGCAGGGCTTGCTTGACAAGATTGGGTTTCACTGTGGTTTCAAATCACGAGCACTTGATGGTCGGGACAATCCAGGCGAACACTCTCGTAGATGTGCTCGAGCGTGCCCAGGCCGCGCTGCGCCAGAAACGGCAGGATCGAGTAGAAGCGCTCCTGCAGGTGCTTGTGGGGATAGACGAGGTTGTGCAAATACTCGGCATCCCGGAGGGCGCGTTCATCGCGCCGCAGCGCTTCCCGCGCCGTCTTTCGCTCGATCTTGGAGAGCTGGTAGAGGATCTTGCGGCCGCTGCGCTCCATCGCCTCGTCGAGTGTCGGATCGAAGCGCCGCAGCTCTTCCCGCACCTGTTCGATCTCCTGTGCGATCCGTTCCCGGGCCGCTGTCAGCCGCTCCTTCAAATCCGGCGGCGTCAGCATCCTTGCGATGCGCTCGTGGAGCATCGTTTCGCTTGCAAACAGGTCCGTCAAACCCAGGCCGTAGCGCGTCATGAGCTTGTCTCCGCGCGGGTCAAGCAGGGTAAAGCTCGCCCGGTGCACGAACACAGGGGCGCGGCCGAGCAGCGCCTCATAGAGGACTTGCGATTGAGCCAGATAGGCCAGCTCCGCCGGACCCGCCACACAAGCCACGGTGGGCAGGATGTAATCCTGAACCACGGGCCGCAGCAACGCGTTTGGAGACAGCTTCTCGGCCTGCGCGGCCAGCTCCGGCGCCGAAACGGTCTCACCGCCCGGCATCACATAGGAGCCCTCGTTTCGTCGCAAAGGACGCCGCGCGCCATCCGCGAGTAAGAACACCAAAGACGTATCCGGTTCCACGCGGACCTGGACGTGATAGCCGGCAGCCTCCAGAGAGCGGTTTCGCGCCGCAAGACGCTCGGCCAGGTGGCCGGCGTGCTGGACCGCTTCCCGCAACAGCGGGGCCGCCAGGGCCCGGAATGCGGGGTGCAGCGGGTCAAGCACCAGCAGCCCGCGCGTCCCGAACAGGCGCTGCAACAGGTGTGCGAAGGCCGCTGCGAACGTCCGTCCCGGGACGTAGCTTTCCTCGATCAGTCCCACAACTTCCCCGCCGTGAGGAAATCCGGCGAGCGAGTCCCGGAGCGCGGGCGCCACCGCCTGCGGCAGAACTACTCGCCCGGCAGGCGTGTGGGCCGTTGCTGCTGCCGCCGCCTCGATGCGCACCGGCCGGCCCGCCGGGTCGAAAACCCAGCAGTGGTTCACTTCTCCCAGGTCGTGGTCTTCCGTTGCCATCCAGAAAACGGGAACCGCCCGCAGCCCGCGCGCCGTGAGGTGCCGCGCCAGCTTCAGCGCCGTAAGAGCCTTATAGGCGGTGTACGCCGGACCGGAACAGAGGCCCACCTGCTGTCCTGTCGCCACGACCAGCGTTTCCGGCCGGGCCAGTTGTTCCAGGGCAGGCGATTCCCCGTTGAGTTCGCGCAGCGCCGCCACCAGCGCCGCCCGCCGCTCGGCCGGATAGCGGATGGCCGCCGCGGCGCTCCGGTAGCTTTCCCATTCCAGCGGCGGAAAGGGGTAAAACGGTGCGACCCGGTCAAAATGATAAAGAAAATCCGCAAACAGGCTGGTGGTATGCGGCAGTTCCGTGTGGCGCACGCACCGGGATTCCATCAGAAAGTCCAAGCCTAACAGATGCGCCACAGGCGACGAAAGTCGCCGGATTTGCTAACTTCGTATAGAGCCTGTCGCGCGAGGTCGCCGGCGGCGGGCCGAAAGCGCGGGTGATGAAAGCCGATTCCGAACTGGCCGCAAGGGCCCGGCAGGCACTGCAAGATCTGTACAAGGAGCTGCTGATCGCGGCGGAAGATTACGGCCTGGCGGTGCGCCTCGACGGAGACGTGATCAAGGTCAGCACCCGCGCCCCCGGAGCGCGCCCGGCGAAAGTCACCATCGAAGCGCGGACTTCCGGACAGGTCTGGATCCACGCCTCCTCCGAGCTCAGCAAGCTCGATTGGGACGTGGTCGAAAACGACTTTGTCCTGGGCGCGACGGCGCAGACCCTGAAACAAGTCGCTGCGGAAGTGCTGTCCCGCGAGTTTGGCGAGGATATCACGCTGTAGGGCGATGGCCGGCGTTTACATTTGCTATCCGTTTTGCTCCCAGAAGTGCACCTATTGCAACTTCGCCTCGGGAGTCTTCGCCGGCGAGCTGGAGCGAAGATACGTCGAGGCCCTGTGCGCGGAACTGGGCGCGCACCGTTGGGCATGGACGCCGGAGACGCTGTATTTCGGGGGCGGCTCGCCGTGCCGGATGCCGGCAGACGCGCTCGAACGCGTGGTTGCTCTGGTGCCCGGAGGGCCCTGGATCGAGGCGACACTGGAAGTCGCGCCCGGCTCCGTGACTGAAGGCAAGGTGCAGCAGTGGCGCAAGCTGGGGATCAACCGGATGAGCCTCGGCGTGCAATCGTTCCACGCCCGCGAGCTGGCGCTGGCGGGCCGCAAGCACACCGCAGAAACCGTGGCGCGGGAAATCGCGCTGCTGCGACGCGCCGGGATCGAAAACATCAACATTGATCTCATCGCGGGCCTGCCGGGCCAGACCGCGGTGAGCTGGCGGCAATCGCTCGAGTGGGTCGAACGGTTGCAGGTACCGCACGTCTCCGTCTATATGCTCGAAGTGGACGAAGACAGCCGTCTTGGACGTGAAATTCTGCGCGGCGGCTCCCGGTACGGCGCGCGGGAGACTCCTTCTGAAGACGCCGTGGCGGATTTTTACGAAACGGCGGTCGAGCGCCTGCGTGCCCTCGGCCTGCGCCGCTATGAGATCTCCAACTTTGCGAGGCCCGGGTGGGAATCGCGGCACAACCTGAAATACTGGCGGCTCGAGCCGTATGTGGGTTTCGGTGCGGATGCACATTCCTTCGACGGCCGCATGCGCCGGCGCAACGCGGAACACCCGGCCGACTATGTGGCGCGCATCGAAGCCGGCCTCTCGCCCTGCGTGGAGGAGCTTGCCGCCCGACTCGAAGAAGAGCAGTTCTACGTCGGCCTGCGCCTGCTTGACGGCGTCCGGCCCGATGCGAGGGGGCGGCGGCGGTTCGAGCCGGTGATCCGCCAGTTTCGCGAGGCGGGTCTGCTCGAAGACGACGGAGCAACGCTGCGGCTGACCGACCGAGGCGTACTGGTGTCCAACGAGATTTTCCAGGAGTTTGTGGGCGCGTGAAGAGCGCAGAATGGGTTGATTTGCGGAGCGACACCGTGACGCGGCCGACGCCTGCCATGCGGCGGGCAATGGCCGAGGCCGAAGTCGGCGACGACGTCTACGGCGAAGATCCCACCGTAAACCGCCTCGAGCAGCGCGCCGCGGAGATCTTCGGCAAGGAAGCGGCGCTGTTTGTGCCGAGCGGCACGATGGGCAACACCATTGCGGTCAAGCTGCACACGCGCCACGGGGAGGAGGTGATCTGCGAAGCCCGCTCCCACGTCTTTAACTACGAGCTGGCCATGATGGCCTGGTTTTCGGGTTGCGTGGCCCGCCCGGTTTACGCCGAGGACGGTGTGTTGCGCTGGGAGCAGATTCGCAGTGAAATCCGGCCTCCCGGTCCTCACTGGGCGCCGACGGGCCTCATCAGTCTGGAGAACACTCATAACATGGCCGGCGGCGCGGTCACGTCCCGGGAGGTTATCGAAGAAATCTGCGACGGCGCCCATGAGCTGGGATTGAAAGTTCACCTGGACGGGGCGCGGATTTTCAACGCGGCCGCGTGCTTAGGCTGCAGCGTGCGCGAACTGTGTGCGAAGGTGGACACAGTGATGTTCTGCCTCTCCAAAGGGCTGGGCGCCCCGGTGGGCTCGTTGCTGGTGGGCTCCGCCGAGGATATGGCGCGGGGGCGGCTCTACCGCAAGCGGCTCGGCGGAGGCATGCGCCAGGCAGGGGTGCTGGCCGCGGCAGGACTCGTCGCGCTCGAGGAGATGCCCGCACGCCTCCGGGAGGATCACGCCAACGCGAGGTGGCTCGCTTCCGAGCTCGCACGCATTCCCGGGATCCGGATCACCCACGAGGTCCAGACGAACATCGTCATCTTCGACGTGGCCGGCACGGGACTGAGCAGCGTGGAATTCAGCCGGCGTCTCAAAGAGCGCGGTGTGTTGATCAACGGTGTCGGACCGGCGCGTCTGCGACTAGTGACGCACTACGATGCCGGCCGCGCCGCCTGCGAGCGGGCCCTGGCGGCGATCGCGGAAGTTGCGCACAGAGCCTGCGCGAGGAGGAGCGCATGACGCCGTTTACGCTCGAAGGCAGGGCGGCGCTGGTCACGGGAGCCGGGCGCGGCATAGGCCGTGCGATTGCGGAAAAGCTGGCGGCGGCGGGAGCGGCGGTGCTGTTGAACGACCTCGACGAGAGGGTGGTTGGCGAAGCCGCAGGCGCGATCCGGGCGGCCGGCGGTCGCTGCGACACTCTGGCCGGGGACGTCACCGACCCCGCCTTGCCTGAGCGCCTTGTGGAAGCGGCCCTCGGCGCCTTCGGGTCTCTCGACATCATCGTCAACAACGCGGGATATACCTGGGACAACGTCATCCAGAAAACCAGTGATGAACAGTTTCAGGCCATGCTCGACGTCCACGTGGTGGCGCCGTTCCGTATCCTGCGCGCGGCTTCCGGATGGATCCGGGAAACTGCGAAGCGTGAAATCGCGGAAGGCAAGCGCGTCATGCGCAAAGTCGTCAACATTACTTCGATTTCCGGCGTAGATGGCAACGCCGGACAATCAGGTTACTCATCCGGCAAGGCGGCCGTTATCGGACTTACAAAAACGCTGGCAAAAGAGTGGGGCCGTTATAACGTCAATGTGAACTGTGTCGGCTTCGGCATCATCGAAACGCGGCTGACGAAGCCTCTGGGTGAGGAAGCGGTGGAAGTGCGGGGTCATAGAATCCCGGTGGGAGTGCGGCCGGAGGCACTGGAGGCCCTGCGAGCGATGTGCCCGCTCGGCCGGTTCGGCACGCCGGAGGAGGCTGCCGGCCCGGTGCTCTTTTTCTGCTCCCCGCTTTCTGATTACGTCACGGGCGAAGTGCTCATTTGTAGCGGAGGGCTGCGGTTCTGACGCTGGCGCTGTCGGCGCCTTACTTAGGATGGTTGGCCCGGACGACCTCCGGGCTGTAGACATCCGGACGGACTCCGGGCATCGGGGGCACTTCGACACTTTGCCACCCGCTGTGCGCATCCCAGCGGCGAATTCTTACGGGACGGCGGAGTTGCGGACACGTCTCGAAACGGTGCCGGAGCAGTCCCTGATCTTCATAACGGCGGTGCAGGATTCCGAACCGGTAGTTCAAGGCGACGCTCTCCGGCTCGAGCTTCTCGGAGAACTGATACAACGCCCACAGCCCGTCCGGTGTTTCGCGAGCGATGACCAGTCGCCTGGAGTCGCTCCCCTCCACTGCGAAAATGTCGTTGTACGGAACCGCGAGACGTCCGATTTCCGATGGCGGGAACAGGAAATAGCGCTCCGGGCGCCCGTGGGGCCCGTCCGTACAGTCGAACTCTGAGCCCGGGGTCTGAGGAGAGCAGGCCGGCTCGCCGTCCTCTTTCAGCACGGCAAGCGAGGCCGTCGAGTACTCGTTGTTCACTCCCCCGGCCAGAATGTAAGTGCCGTGATGGTTGGCGGCGCGGTTCAGGACAAAGACCCATCCGGCCTGGACAAAGCGCACCGAAGCTCTGCCGGAGGCATCCAGCCGGACCACGAATGACGGCCTCCATTGCCAGTGCACGACCGATGCCCAGACGTCGTGCCCGTTTCCGGAAGAAGGGGTAACGACCCAGTCGGTGAAACGCCATGGGCCCTCGAACCGGACGCCGCCCATCTTGAGTGTGACTTCCGGCCGGTAGCGCCACAGTAACCTGCCGCGGCTCGAGAAACAGAGGATCTCTTCCAAATCCGGTCCGGAGGAGCCGTTGGAGGGGAGGTGGGCTGCGCGGAAAAGCACCTCCCGCGCGCCATCGCCGTCCAGATCGGCAATCTGCGTGTTTCGAGCCGCAGGCAGAAGACTCTCGCGGAGCTCTTCCGAGCTGCGTAATGTTTCAGGGAAGACATAGCGCCACAGAACCCGGTTTTGGGCGTCCCGCACCTCCAGGGTGTGTCCGACCAGCCAAGCACGTACCGGACCGGGTTTTCTAAGGAACCTATGCCATGCAGCAACGACCGATGTAAGTACTAGTAATACTATAGCCGCCCAACGAAGCCATCGAGATGAGCGGCTGCCTGTTTGAGCTGCCGCATTCGTTTCACGGTTACCGGAGAGCCAGCGGTCGAGTTCGTCGCTGTAGGCGTAAACATGGCCTCGTTTTTCACCGGGTGGGCGGTAGATGGGGAGCCCCCGCTCTCGCTCCCAGCGCCTGGCCGTCCGCTCGTCACAGGCGAGGTAGCGCGCGATCTCCTTCCAGGAGTTGAGAAGTCGTCTCGCATCCGCTGGTTCCGACCGCATCGACTACCGCTGTCCGCGCGTCCGCCCGTTCCTGACCGCTCCCTGTCCGCTGCTGCCCGGAGGCGAATTTGTAACCGTAGTGGATATCATAAACGGAGGGTGAGATGCCGTCAAGGTGCCGCCCCGCCGATCCTGTTCGGTAAGGAGGTCTGAGGCATCAAGCAACCGTGCACAGGTGCTTCCGGAGCTTGCTCCTTGTCCACTCACTGGTGGTGGCTAGATTGCCAGGGTTACTTTACGAGTTCGGTCTTATGCGGGTCAAAATTCGCAAGGGGAGAGAACCATGAAAACCAGGGACTACCGTCACCTCCTTGTCATCGTCATGACAGGATGCTTATTGGTGACCGCAGAGGCGTCCAGTGCCGATCGCAAAGACGGGAGAGGGTCCGATCAACGAGTGCAGCTCGATCCCGAGCTGCAGCAGGCCGTTGACCAGACGGCGCTTGAGTACCGCAAGAAATATTATCAAGACGACCTGCTTCAGGGCTATGTCAACGAACTCGGACAGTCGCTCGTACCAAAGGAGCTTCCGGCCGGCGTGTTATTCTCCTTCCGCGTGATTGACGATCCCATTCCCAACGCGGTTGCTCTTCCGGACGGAAGGATCTTCATCCACTCGGGTTTGCTGGCCTTCGTCGATAACGAAGCGCAGCTTGCTACAATCCTCGGCCATGAGATAGCCCACGTGGTCGAGAACCACACCGTGGAGGCAATCCGCGCCGCTACGTCCTTGAAGCGGGGGCTCCTTGGTGCACTGGTTGGCGGAGTGGTGGGAGGTTTGACCAAGAGTAAAGAGGCCGCCGATCTTGCAATGTCCTTGACTATGGCGGTCCAAAGCGCTGCGTTCAGCAGAAAACAGGAAGACGAAGCTGACCTTGCCGGGTGTCGATATGCGATGTTCCGCGGATTCGATCCTCGGACCGCAGTGCAGTTTTTTGACAAACTGACGACGCAGTTCGGCGAGCAAGGCAGGTTGAGTAATTTGCTCTTTGGGACACACTCCCTCAACAAGGACAGAGCCCGCAATATCGAGAAATTACTTGCCGGCGATCTTGCGCAGGACTATAACAAGTTTCGCGGCGAAGGCAAATTGACGGTGTCTACGGGACAGTTTCGGTTCTTTGCATCCGGCATGGTTCGCGACACCGCAATTCGACTTGCCGAGGTATACGATCGGTATGATCTTGCCAAAGAAAGACTGGAATCGATTGTGGATGTGAGACCGCGCGATCCCAAGACACTGTGGCATCTGGGGCGAATTTATCGGCTCGTGGCGCGGACTGAAGAAGACAAGCGGCGGAGCCTGGAGTTCCTCGAACGTGCGGTGCAGGCTGACGAACGCGCATTGTACCCGGAGATTCACCGTGACCTAGGACTGATGCTCGCCACGCGTGCAGGCGATAGCACGAGAGCCGCGGAAAGCCTGCGCAAGTATGTGGCGGGGTACGTAGCCCATTACAGAAGACACCCGCCTGATTTGGCTCAGATCTACGACTACCTGCTTATGTTCGGTGACAGCAAGTGGACGGCTCCAGAGGTGCCGCGGCAGTTACTGATCGAAGTTCCGGAACGTGTCGCGGGTGGCAGTGAAGAGAGTGTGGCAAGGGAAAGAGGTACGGGCGGGGAAGAGGTGCCGACGACTAGCACGGCCGGTAGTGCGGCTGCGGTGGGGGAGGTTGCGCCTCCGTCTCCTTCCGCACCGAGCGGACAAAAGAAATCGAGGGGGGCAAAGCCTCGATAGGGAGTTGTTGCGGCGGATGAAGAAAAACAGAGTCGGCATTGCCCTACTGCTTCTTGCGTCGGTTGCAGGCACCGGTCAGGGGCCAATGGCCAGAGCGCCTGCTATTGTTCTGCTGACGCCGGATTATGGCGATGCGAAATTTGAGAACTTCAGTGCGGTCACGGTTCCGGCAGACGATGTGCGACTTGAAGTCGTACTACAGGAGGCACGCAGCGACATTGATCTGGCAACCGTGCGACTCGCGCTGAATGGAGAATCCGTGCTTGGGTTCGTCTCGCTCAATCCTCTTCCCAAAGGTCTGCGGGTGATTCTGGACCTGTCGCGGGTCACCCACCCGATATTCCGATTACAACCCGAAAGGGATAACGCGTTGTCGTTCGAGGCGCTGGATGCCCAACGGAACCGGTACGTTGGCGAATTTTGGGTCCGCGTCGACCGAGCCTTGGCACAGCCGCAACTGAGGGCACAGCGCCGCGAAGCTACCCGTGTGGAGGTTGAGGCTCCTCCTGCGTTTACGGCTCCGCGAATTCGGCGGATCGCGCCAGATCAGAGTACCATCACCGCACAGGTGATAAGTTTTGAGGCTGAAATATCGGACGATTACGGCCTGCGAGAAGTCGTGCTGGAGGTAAACGGAAAGGAGGTCGAAACGATCGTGTTCGAGTTTGGCACGCCGGTCCGGAAACGCGGCGGGTTCAGGACAGCCCGCCGTCTGCCCGGAGCCGTCACGGGAGACGGCCATCGCGTGTCGATCAGCGTACCAGTTGAGGTCAAGAAGCCGATCAATGTTTTGGCTGTTCGTGCCGAAAACATTAAGGGAATGTTTTCTAGCGACTCTTACACTGTGGTACGACAAAAATAAGCATATTTAGCGGCATCATGAAGGAGGGTACGGTAGGGACGAAATAGAGAACACAGCCTGCGCCATGTGGTCCACGGCTGCTCATCGGCGGCTAGTACCGCAAGGTGATGTCGTTCCCCCGCGGGACCAAGGGAAAAACACAGCTACCCACTGTTCGAGGTCAACCCCGCGGGTGAGAACGTTGCGAGCACAGTGGGGGTAAAACCACGGGAGTTGCAAACGCTCCCGGAGGCAAGCGTTCCGAGGCGTGAGACGCACAAGATTTAATCGACGGCTGACAACAGGTTGGCCGACATGGCGAGAGAGCTGCAGGCGGGTGGGTTGCGATTCGTACGGGTGGTCGGATCGGCCTGTCGCTTTGCAAAGCTCACGATTACGCAGAATGGTGGTGGTGGACGCTAGGAGCGAGATGGGAGAATGACCAACACTGTGTATGGAGTGCGCACTCCGAATGTCCACAGCTGATTCACGCGAGGAGGATGCAGCAGATGCCGAACTTCTGTAGTAACTGTGGGATACGGATCGACGCGGACACGGTATTTTGTCCCAGTTGTGGAAGTCCTGCGTCCGGCGCGGTGCGCGGGGCGGCCGGACACATGAGCACGGTGCCGAGCTTTGTGAGCGGCTATTCCGCGCAACTACTTGCCGGCCTTGCTCCGAGCATTAGAGCTGCAACGGCTCAGTTGATTTGCGCTGTATGCGCAGCCTTAGAAGTGCCTTTCGCTTCTGTATTGTGGGTAAGCGCTTCCGCTGGTACGATGGCTTTGGGAACTCTGGCTGGTGCCATTGGCGGCTCAGGGCAGGCCGGCGGGCAACTGGTTGTGGTCGCTGCTCTGTTGTGGATCGTTGCAGTCGTCGATCTTGCGTTGTGCCTTATGTTGGTGTTCGGCTTCGCAACCGAGAAGCCGTGGTCGCCGAGAGTCTTTAGGCTGTGGTTCTTTCCTGTGAACGGTGCGAAACTCTTATTGCTGTTATTGGGCATGTTTGCAGTGGGGAGCGGCGAAATAAGGGTGTCTTTCGGATGGATTTTGGGTGTTTTGCTTCTGTTTGCGTTTTGGATCTTGGTGCTGCTGGAGCTGCAAAGATCGGCAGGTGCTTTGCAGCAGAGCATTCAGGCGGAACAGAGAGAGTAAGTTGGTAGTGGAAAGCTGTCCAAGGTGCGGACGTGCCGCCAAGTCAGGGGCGTCCTACTGTGCATTTTGCGGTTCTTCTTTGGGGCAGCTCGGGCGGAAGCGCGCAATGACCCGGTCATGCGGGCGATGTGGCACCGCGGTGAGGCAAACGGCGAAGTGGTGCGGGAAGTGCGGAGCCGACTGCCGCGCATGGTGGGCCGGGCGCCGTTGTGGGGATGGATGGGGTCGGCTTTGATAATTTTCTCCGTCGCGGTGGTAGTCGGGCTGTGGCGGGAAAGGAGCCGACTCCCCTTTAATCCGCTCAATCCGTCGAACGGCGCGGTGTACGCGGAGGTGCCCGAAGGGGTGACGGTTGAGGCATATGAAGCTGTTGGCTTAAGCAAGGTCTGGCCCTATGTCTACACGGGCGGCTTGTACGTAGGACGCCGCGGTGATACTCAGTGTTTGCTGCAGGGCAAGCGTATTTTGCAGTGTGTACCGCGCATTGTCGACTATGATGGAAGCGAAGATGGCAGGATCTGGGCGGTCGTTGCGCGGACCCCGAAAGGCCTACGTGTCATCGAGAACGCGAGGGTGGGTCCTCTGGTCGAAGAGTTGCGGCATTTCGATGTAACCGGTGACGGCACGGTTTTCTACGTGGCACGCACGGGGGAAGCATGGCGGGCTTGGGTCAACGGCGAAGCTGGTCCTGAATGGGACGAAATCCCCTACGCCCGTTGCTCCCACTATGGGAACCGTTGCGTATATATCGCGAAAGCCCGTGGCAGGTATACGGTCGTTGATGGCCAAAGGCGATATCAGTGGTACGATTCGGTCTGTTGTCTTTCCGTGAATCTGGTCGGCACAGCAGCCGCTTGGGCCGGTGAGTCGGGGGGGCAGCCATGGCTGATTGTGAACGGGGAGCCACGACCGCTTCAGACTATGCCGGTCAGCATCGCCCTTGGGAATGTGAGCGGGCGCATTGCCTGGCTGGAGCGTCGCGAACAGGGCTATCATGTGGTCGAGAACGGCAAAGCGAGCACTCTCATTCAGGCCAAGGACGAGGGTCGCCCACTGCTTCAGTTCGTTCACGGGGACACCGAACTCCGACTATTGCTGATTGTCCGTGATAACAATAAACGACTAAAATCAACAATTCTTCGTGGGACTGCGGTGGATGCGCTGCGGCGGTCGTACGCCGCGGAGCTCGTTACAGACGCAGGACTCGCTGTTCTAGATAGCTTCAGTGTTTTGGTCAGATCCAAAGTAATTCCCACGGTTATTGGGTGGGAACTAGAGGGCTTTCTTGATCCGCGGATCCGAGTTCTGTTTTTTTCGGGCCGTGAACTCCGAACGTTATTGCTACCCGCCGGCCCTAAGACCGTTTCCTCCGTGGACATTGCGGTGCTGGATCCGGAGCTATCTCGCGCTCGAGACCAGTTTGCCGAAGCTGTCCGACGAAAATCGGTGTCTGGGGTGGTTGCCTTGCTGGCTCCAGATGTGCGGTCGGGTTTCGGGGACCCTTGCTGCGGTCGGGAGGTTTTTCGGCAAGTCTACGAGTTGGATGACCCCAATTCGAAGTTCTGGCGAGAAACTGAGAAATTGCTTCGGGGCGGCTGGTACGTGTTAGACCGTGCAAGTTCTGTCGCTGAATTTGTGGGCCCTGCGGCCTGGCACAAGTTCAACGGGCTCGACTTGGGTTTTGTCGCCTTGTTTGCCGGAGCACCGGGGACCATAGGTTGGATCAACGGCGAGCGCGTACTTGTGAAGGCGGCGCCGACGGACGATGCGAGGGCTATCGCTGTAGTTAATGACGAGCCGGTGATCGTTCAAGGGGGCGAATGGGCAAAGGGGTTTCAATCAGCGACGTTTACCCCGCGATATGCATATGTTGTCACGATGGATGGAAGGCGTGGCTGGGTGAAGACGGACGCGCTGTACACGGAGTTCGGTAAGCGCATTGGATTCAAGAAGATTAACGGTCAGTGGCGAGTGAGCTTTCTTGTTGAAGGAGACTAGGTAGTGCGGATCTGTTCGTCTTGCAATACACGCCAAGACCACGAGTTTTCATTTTGTAAAATGTGTGGCGCACGACTACCGTCCGTGACCGCTGCTAGCATTGACCGGAAAGGCCTTGACAGTGCGACGTCACCGGAAGCATTTGCAAGTCAAGGCGTCCTAGGCCTTTGCGCCAGATGCGACCATCTGGTAGATTCCGGCAGTCGTTTCTGCGAGCACTGCGGGGCTGACGTCGCTACGGGGCGGCGGACAGTGAAACACAGGTTTGGATGGCCGGAGGGGGTGTGCGGGGTGCTCGCTATGGCGTGGTTCGTTGCGTGGGTCCTTTGGAGCCAGTACGGATTCGAGGTCGTTCTTCTGGGAGTACCGCAGAACGCAGAACTGCTGGTTGACGGCAAGACGAATGGTGCCGGCAGGAGTTCGGATGAGGTGGTCAGGCTGAGGTTGTCACGGGGGCTTCACATGGTGACAGTCCGGGCGCCTGGCTTCGAACCGTGGTCCCGTTGGGTGAAAGCATGGACATTGGAAAGCAAACGGGAGGTCCGAGTGAGCCTTTACCGCAGCTTGGAGTGCGCTGATCTCGCGTTGCCGACGGGCTACCGTGTCGCCGCTTACGTCCCCGAGGGACATCTTTTGCAGCCGGTTCTCGCGGGGAGGGGACGGGTTTCCCAGCTGTGCGGGCCTGTCGGTGGAAAAGCCTATGCACTCATCACGCCAGTTGATACTACATTTTTTGTTCCTGAACCTGACCCGGCCCTCATAGCGGAGGCAGACTTTGGTTCTGGAAAACGGAAAGGCGTTCAGATCCGCCGGTACAGAATCCGCTCGGAAGCTGACAAGTTAGAGGCGGTGTCCCCGGGAGCCGACGTCCCCTCGCCACCGGAGGTACCACAGAAGTGACAATGCAGCCCGAGAACACATTGCTCGCAGGCCGGCCCCGCGTTTGCCGGATGTGTGCAACCTCTCCGCGGTGCTGTGTGACGATGATTGCAAGAGCCGGCTGTTAGATGGCAATCAGGAGGATGGACAGTGAGGTGGTTGGCAGCCCCGACAGTCACAATCACGCTGCTCGCTGTGGCGGGCTGCTCAAGGTGGGAGGGTCAACAGTACTTTCCCGAACCCTCCACCGAGACACGTTATGAGTATTCGGTCCAGTACTTCGCGCCGATGGTTGGCGTTCAAAGAGGGAAGATGGTGGTCCAAGTCGACGGCGAGGAGACAATTAAAGGCAAGGAATACTACAAGATTGTTGTTGTTGTGTCAGGCATTCCTGGCTGGAATCCTACCACACATTACTTACGATACTCTTCACAAGGGATCTTTCGGGTGTCCGCTGAACACAAAGAAAAGCCCGAGTGTTTGGAGATACCCCTTCCGCTGCACGTTGGCGCCGCGTGGACGGCGGATTGTCCCGACGGAGAAACGTCGTACCGAGCCGAGGGGATCGAGACGGTTTACCTGTTGGAACGAAAACATGAGAATTGTCTCAAAATCACTTGGAACAGAGAAAAGGAGTCAATGGTGGAGCGGGGGACGATGTATTTTGCACCAGGCGTTGGAGAGGTGCGGGGAACGTTGAGCGTGGGTAATCTGACGATGGATTACGTGTTGGAAAAATATCGCCACTGAGTGTCGCGTATTGAGAAGGAAGTGTTGTAGCGATAGCGATGCCATTGCCAGCGTCCGAGTTGAGGTCGAGAAGCCGATCAATGTTTTGGCTGTTCGTGCCGAAAACATTAAGGGAATGTTTTCTAGCGACTCTTACACAATTGTACGACAAAAGTGAGTCTGCACAGGGCGCGGACGGGTGGGTCCGGTTGGATCAGCGCTCGGCGAAGTGGTCGCAGGGATATGTTAGGCGCGGGAAAAAGTGCATTGGTTGCGGAACGGCTAACGGGATGGCAATGCTTAGTGTGAACAGATGCCTGGCAGCAGCACTTGCATTCTGCTGCCGGCCTGCTGAAAGTTTAGTGTGGATCTAAAGTTTTGTTTCGATCTGAGGAGGAATTGATGAAGTGCCCCCAGTGCAACGAACCTGTGATGGAGAGCGACGCGTTTTGCGGTGCTTGCGGGGCCGCTCTAATGCGCGCGCTCTCATTCGGGGGGGCTGGGGAGGCGGTGCCCGGAGCTGCGCTGCCGACCATCAGCTCTCTGCGGCACCCGAAAGAGTCTGCTTACTTTATGGTCGCGGCGGCTGCAGCAGTGTTTGCTTGGCTGGTGTTCGTCTGGATTGCACTCCTGCTCTTCTGGGTGGTGCTTCCTGTCGCAGTCGCGCTCTGGATCGTAGACCGCCTTTACCGCGCTCAGCTTTTGGGAAACTCAATTCAGGTCCGGCCCGGGCAGTTCCCGGAGATTTTTCAGCTGTTCACGACATACTGTGAGAGACTCAGAATGAGCAGAGTGCCCGAGGTATTCATCGTGAATGGTAACGGTGCAATGAACGCCATTGCGGTGAGGATGCTTCGCGACAAGTATGTGCTTTTGCTCGGGGATTTGGTCGACGTCACGCTAGCGAGCGGGCTCCCGTCGCTTGGGTTCGTGCTGGGACATGAGCTTGGCCATCACGCGCTCGGCCATACGAGTCCTTTGCGAAACCTGTTCCTGTGGCCGTCGAAATTTGTCCCATTTCTTGGGCCGGCGTATGCGCGAGCCTGCGAGCTCAGTGCCGACCGCGTGGGCTTATGGCTCGCGGGTCGGAGTGAGGCGGCGATGCGGGGTCTGGCTGCACTGGCTTGCGGGAGCCGCGCTCTGACGGCTGCAGTGAACGTGGACGTTCTGAAGGAGCAGGAAAGCGCCATGTCCGGTGTGTTTGCCTTCCTGAGTACAGTGTTCAGCACGCATCCGCGGATTACGCAGCGCATAGTGGAACTCGAAGCGTTCGCGGTGGAGAAGGCCAATTGCTAAACGCGCACCCCTGTCGTTCGGTGCGGAAGAGCAGAGAGCTGTTCGTAGCGGTAGAGTTGCAAAGACACGGCTAGGATGTCGTCGTTTTCGTTTTGTATTCGGGAAACTTCGGGGAAATCGTGACATGCTGTGCGGCCATTGTCATTGGGAGAACAGGAGCGGAACACGGTTTTGCGTACGCTGCGGTAGGGCGTTGGTAGAGCCCGCGGCCGTTGTCGGGAGTTCGAGGACATTGCGGCTGAGCGGGCGGCGACGCCTCGGCGTTGCTGCGATCTGCATCTTGTCTCTCGCTGCGGGTCTCGCCGTACATTATTGGTTTTGGGAGCAGAGGGGGTGGAACCGATTAGACTTGACACAGACTCGCCTGGGCGACGGCAAGTACCTCGTAGTGTGTTGCCCTGCAAGGATAATTCCGCTGGAGGAGCTGGATGAGATTAAGGACAACGCCCGCTCAAAGTATGTCCGCCTCATCCAAGGCGAACGCCTTAGTGGACCCGTAGGCGACGCGAGAGTACGCGTTTTGCCAGCCCGTGTTGCTTTTGTCTCGCGAAAGCGTGGTGAGTCAGATAATATCGATAATTTGTGGGATAGTTGGTTCATTCGTAGTACCACATTGGAGAGGTTGTTTTACATAAATCGATTGCATCAACGGGGCCTGAATGAGCGAGACTTTACAGTGAGTAAGATAGAAGCCTGGGCTTCCGGTGACCAGATCGGGTATGGCGAGTTGAGTGCACCAATCCCGCTGTATACAGAACTGGCGAAGGGGCCGCAGGCGGCGATAATTCTGCGGCCCCACGGAAACCTGGCGCCGGGTCTGTACAGAGGCTCAGGAGCGCGGTTCTGGGCCGGCCGAACTTTTATGACCGGAAACCAACCCTGCGTTAACGTGTGGTTGGGTGATCCTGATTTCGGCCGGCCGCTCGTCAAGCCCTGCGGTGAAGGAGAGCGCCTAACGGAGTCAGAAAAGGGCGTTTTGGATGTCGGGCGGGTTATCCGCCGTTATCTGGACGCGACTTATCCTGGATGGGGTTTCGCGGCATACGAGTCCGCGGAGGACAAGGTGTGTAAAGTCGGGAGACCATGGCCGCCGTTTAGTGTGTGGGGCGATTTCAATGGCGATGGAGCGACCGACTATGCCGTTCAGGTATACCAAAAATCGAGGGAGCTTTTGATCGTGTTCGTGTCTCAGGGTCCTCGACTGGTTGCGACGGTGGCTGAAGAGGCGCCCATGCGAGGCGGGAAGAGCTCTGTGTGGCACCCATTTTTGGGGGTCGCTCGGGCAGGTGAGGGATACTTCGACCATGAGAACGAGGTGGGTGGTACTTTTCCTCACGACGCTGTAGTGAGATCATATTGCGAACAGGGTGCGATCGCCTACTTGATTGACGGGCACCGTATTCGGAGAATTGTGATATCGGATTAGTCTGAGTGACGGTCAGAACGCACGAGCTGGCTGCGTTGCGACATTCGCCCGTGCCGCATACCTATTTTTCGGATATCTCTCGATGCTGGTGGCGCCGCTGCGCCTTTACGTGGACGGGAGGCTGGTCGCCTCGAAGGACGTCAGTTACCAGATCGTCCCGCGGCCGTAAAAATGTCCCCGGAGTAAGGAAATGCGAAGATTTGTTTTGCTCTTTTCCCTTAGTCTCGCACTTGGCAATTCGCGCGCCTCTGCTCAGGACGAAGGCGGACCCCACTTCGGCTTTGAAGCAGGTGTGGCGTATGCGCGGCTTCCGGATTCGATCGCGGATACCGTACAGGACCGCTACCGCGGCGAAGTGACCGGCTGGTCGTATGCGCTCGGCCTGACGCATTTCCATGAGAATGGCGCCCCGAGCTATTCTCTCCAGCTTCTTTTGTTCCGGCTCGATGGAGAAGGCCGGGATTTAAGAAGTGGGTCACTCTATACCGCAAATGCACGGCTGGCGGGGTTCCTCGCAACCAAATATGCGAATATCGTTTCGCGCTCGCGGGGAAGCATCGGTTTCGGCTTCGGCGCGGGCGTGGGTCCGCAGTTCAAGGCTACGTATCGCCGGACGGAACCCTTTCAAGGTGCGACGCTACCCGAGAGAACGTATACACTGAAAGAACTTCCCGTCACACCGCTGTTTCAAGTTGTGCTCGCAGGCGACATACGCCTGCACCGGAATCTTTCGTTCGGTCCGTACGTGGGCCTGCGGAACGGACTGTTAGTGTACGGCGGGATGTTCCGGGCACGGTTCGCCAAATAGAGGGGACGCCTTCGCGGACCGCGGTGGGCCTTGGGGTCCTGCCGAGGCCGCACCACCGTTTTGGGCAGCCTTCTCTCACCCTGACCGCAACCGGAGGCCGAACCATACCAGACCCAGTGCCACGAGCAAGCCCGCGCCCACCTGGGTCACGGGCGCCCGCAGGCCGGCACGCAGGCCTCGCAGATACGCGATTCCCAGCGCCGCCAGCAGCGCCACCTCGGCCAGCGCTGCACCCAGCAACACCCAGGCGGCCTGGTAGCCTGAGGTTCGGACAAATTCCGCAAAATACAGCCCGTGAAACGTCCCCAGCACGGCCGCCACCGCCCAGCGGCCGCCGGCCGCAGGGAGCAGCAGAATCTCCGCGGCAAGGTAGGCAATCGTGAGTGCTGCAGCCGCTTCGATGAACCGCGCCGCGGGCCGGAGTCCGAGATGGGGCGCCGCCACGCAGGAGACGGCCTCGCCCAGCACGAACATCGCTCCCAGCACCACCAGTTCCCTCCGCCCGCGCGCGGCCAGCACCAGCCCGACTACAAGCAGCAGCTGCGCGGCGCCTCCCGCCGCCCGCAGCATCCCCGCACCGGTCTGCCGCAGCGCGATCTCGAAGGCCGTCGGGGGCTCGAAGCGGAGCGTAGCTCGAGGAAAGGACAGATCCAGGACTGCCTGATCCGATTTGTCGCCCTTGACCACCCGCAGCAGATGCACATGGTTCGGCACCGTAACCGCGTGCAGCCGCGATTCCACCTCCACTTCCTCCACCGGCTCGGCAAATTCGTACGTCGCCCGGCACAGATACGCTCCCGCCGCTTCGTCGGCTGCGCAGGAGGACTCCCGCAGCTGCGCTCCCGCAAATCGCACGGCGGCCACCAGCTCCCGCTCCGGGTGGCGCACGTGCACGACCTCATAAAGCGGCATGCGCAGCTCGTAACTTCCCATCTTCTCCTCGACTCGCAACTCCCCCGTGCTCAGGCTCAGCATATGCGCCGCCAGCGGCCAGGGCGCCAGAACCGCCGCCAGGCGCCGCCTCATGAGCGGACAACCTCCAGCCGCCGGCCGTAAGATTTTTTCAGCCGCACCACGATCACTCGCAGCGTCGCCAGCACCGGGATGGACAGGAACATGCCCGCCACCCCGGCGATCTGTTCGCCGGCCAGCACGCCGAAGATGATCCACAGCGGATGAAGCGCCACTCCCGCGCTCATCAGGTAAGGTTGGAGCACGTAATCCTGAAACAGCCGGTAAGCGAGGAGGAAAACGAGAATCCAGAGCGCCATCTTCAGCTGTCCGCTGAGCAGCGCCACCAGCAGGATGGCAATCGCCGCCGTCAGCGGGCCGAGTACGGGCACGAACTCGAGGGCGGCCGCCAGCCCCGCGAGCAGGGCCGCGTACGGCAAGCCGATGATCCAGAAAAACAGGCCGTAGAAAACGAAGGTCGCCGCCGCCAGCAGCACCAGCGCGCGCATGAACTGCCCGAGCAGTACGTGCACGTCACCGAGCACCTCTTCGACAAACAAACGCCCGGGTCCTTCGCCCACCCACCCCAGCAGTTGCTGGCGTGCCGCTCCGGCGTCTTTGAGGAAGAAGAAGCTGAGGATCGGAACGAGAATGACGAATCCAAGATTCGTGAGCAGCGAAACGGCTCGCTGCGCCACTTCGCTCAGTAGCGGCAGAGCCTCTTTGGCGTGAGCCGCCAGCTGCTCCCGAGCCGCCTCCAGAGCCTGCTGCTTCCACGGCTCGGCCCACGCCGGCACGGGCAGGCGCGCCGCCAGATCCGGCCTGGCCAGCCACTCCGGCACATGGCGCGCCAGCTCGACGGCTTGTGCCGCGATCCGCGAACCGATCCAAACGGCGCCCGCAATGACTAGCGCAACCACCGCTGCGTACACCACCGCCAGGCGCAGCGTGCGCGGCAATTTGCGCGGCGCCACGCGCTCGATCAGGTCTACGAGGGGCGCCAGCAGATACGCCAGCAGCATGGCGAGCGTGAAAATCAGGATCGTCCTCCGGATCTTGTACACGATGACGACAGCGAGGCCGATCAGGAAGACCGTCCAGGCAGCGCGCGCCGCGCGGGCGTCCAGTCCCAGCATGCCGTTATGCTAGCGCACACTCCGCCTGCTGTGAAGGCGTGCCGCCGCACACTACACTAGAAAGTGCCCGGAGGAGTGACGACCAACCCTCAGAGCACAGCTGCTTTGGCCGCCCGCGAAGCCCACATGCGCGGTCTCGTCGAAGAAGTGCGCCGGTTGGAGGAGCGGCTGCGGGCCGGCGGAGGTCCGGCCAAGGTCGAAAAACAGCATCGCGAAGGGAAACTCACGGCACGGGAGCGCATCGCCAGGCTTCTCGATCCCGGGGCGCCGTTCCTCGAGATCGGCCTGCTTGTGGCTTGGGACAAATACGACGGCCAGGCCCCGGGGGCGGGCGTCGTCACGGGGGTCGGCAAGATCGAGGGGAGGCCCGCGGTCATCGTCGCCAATGATGCGACGGTGAAGGCCGGCGCGTGGTGGCCGGAGACCATCCACAAGATCCTCCGCGCCCAGGAGATTGCCATGCGCAACCGCGTGCCCATCGTCTATCTGGTGGATTCGGCGGGCGTCAACCTGCCCTATCAGGATGGCATCTTCCCCGGCCAATACGGCGCGGCCCGGATTTTCTACTACAACTCCCTGATGCGCCGGAAGTTGAAGGTGCCGCAGTTTGCCGCCGTCATGGGCCCCTGCATCGCCGGCGGCGCGTATCTGCCCGCGCTGAGCGACGTCATCATCATGGTCAAACGCACCAGCTTCATGGGGCTCGGAGGACCGAATCTCGTGCGGGGCGCAACCGGCCAAGTGGTGAATGCCGAGACGCTCGGCGGAGCCGAACTGCACACCTCCGTGAGCGGCGTCGCGCACTACGCTGCGGAAAATGACGGGCATGCGCTCGAGCTGATCCGCAGCCGGTTTCGCGATCTTCCCGCTCCCCCGCCCGGCGTTTCAGGGAATCCGCCCGCCAAAGCCCCGGAAACCCTCTACGGCGTCCTGCCTGAAGACCACCGTTTGGCCTACGACGTCGAGGAAATCACGCAGGCCGTCTTCGACGCCGGCGAGTGGCTGGAATTTCAGCCCGAATATGCCCCTGAGATGCTTTGCGCCAATGCGCGCTTGTGCGGACGCCCCGTGGCGGTGATCGCCAACCGCCGCGGATTCGTCAAAACCCGGAGCGGTCCGCGCGTCGGCGGAATCGTCTATACCGAGTCGGCCCGCAAAGTGGCTTACTTTGTCGAAACGGCCGAACGGCACGGCCTGCCGCTGATTTACTTACAAGATGTTTCCGGATTTATGGTGGGTGTCGAGGCCGAAAGCGCCGGAATTATCCGCGCGGGCGCGGAAATGGTGGAAACCATGGCCTGCGCCACCGTGCCTAAGATCGTGGTCACCATCAACCACGCCAGTGGAGCGGGTTATTACGCCATGGCGGGGCAGGGCTTCGATCCGAACTTTACGTTCGCCTGGCCCACCGCCCGCATCGGTGTCATGGAGGGAGATGCGGCGATTCAAGCCATCCACGGGCCGGAGATCGAAAAGTACCGGACGGCGGGGCAGCCGCTGCCGCCGGAACTGGAAGCCCGCATCGAGAAGACGCGCGCCGATTACGAGCGCTGGCTCGATGCGCGCTACGCCGCCGCCCGCGGCCACGTGGACGCGATTATCGATCCCGCCGCGACGCGGGACGTTCTGGCCTTCGCGCTCGAGGTAACAGCCTGGCGCGGGCACCGCGAGCATTTGGCTCTGGAGACGCTGTGACGGCCGGGGCGTGATGATCCGCATCGCCAACGGGCAGGGCTTTTGGGGCGACTGGCTGGAGGCGCCGGTCCGCCTGGTCGAACAGGGTCCCCTCGATTACCTCACGCTCGACTACTTGGCCGAAGTGACCATGTCCATTCTTCAGAAACAGAAGCAGCGCGACCCGGCCCTGGGCTATGCCCGCGATTTTCCGCCGCTCATGGCTCGTCTCGAGCCCCTGCTGCGCGCACACCGTATCCGGGTCATTGCCAATGCCGGGGGCGTCAATCCGGTGGCCTGTGCGCGCGAGGTGCGGCGCCTGGCGCCCTCGCTCAAAGTCGCCGTCGTGCTGGGCGACGATGTCCTCGGCCGGATGGATGAATTCCTCGCCAAAGGCTATGAGATGCGAAACCTGGATACGGGAGAACCGCTTGCGGCCATCCGCGCTCGCCTGTCGAGCGCGAACGTCTATCTCGGGGCGTTTCCTCTGGCGCAGGCCCTGGCTACAGGCGCGGACGTGGTCATTTCCGGACGCTGCGCCGACGCCTCGCTGGCGCTGGCCCCGATGATCCACGAATTCGGCTGGGGCCAGACCGACTGGGACCTGCTCGCTGCGGGCACGGTCGCAGGACACTTGATCGAGTGCGGCGCGCAGGTGACCGGAGGCAACTGCCAGGCGGGATGGCAGAGCATGCCCGATTTGGCCGACGTCGGCTATCCGGTCCTGGAAGTCGAGCCCGACGGAACGTTTGTGGTGACCAAGCAGCCCGGTACGGGGGGACGCGTGGACCGGCACACCGTCAAGGAGCAGTTGCTTTACGAAATCGGCGATCCCCGCGGGTACGTGACCCCGGACTGCGTGGCGGATTTCACCACCATCGGCCTCGAAGACTGTGGCCCGGATCGCGTGCGGGTCTGGGGCGTGCGCGGCCGGCCGCGGACGGAGTTTCTCAAGCTGTCGGCCAGCTACGCCGCCGGATGGAAGTCCGTCGGCACGCTCGTCTACAGCTGGCCCGATGCGATCGCGAAGGCGCAAGCGGCCGCCCGAATCGTCCGCGAGCGGCTTGAAAGGCTGGGGCTGCGCTTCGACGAAGTGCACGCCGAGATCGTCGGCGCAGGCGCCTGCCACGGCCCCGCCGCACCGCCGGCCCCGGACCCGCCGGAGGTGCAGCTGCGCATCGGCGTCCGTGGGCCCGACCGGAGCGCCGTCGAGCGCTTCACGCGGGAATTGGTCCCACTGGTGTTGAGCGGCCCCCCTACCGCCACAGGCTACGGGGAAGGCCGTCCCGCCGTGCACGAGGTCATCGCTTTCTGGCCTGCGCTGATTCCAAGACACGAGATCGAGCCGCGCGTGGAGGTCGTCGAGTGAAGATTCCGCTGGCGAGGATCGCGCATGCCCGTTCGGGCGATAAAGGCGACACGGCCAACATCGGTCTCATCGCCTACGACGAGCGGCACTACCCGATTCTCGTGCGGGAAGTGACCGCTGAACGCGTCAAGCAACACTTCGGCGAACTCGTGCGCGGTGAAGTGGTGCGCTACGAGCTGCCGAACCTCGGCGCGCTCAACTTCGTGTTGCGAGGAGCTCTGGGCGGGGGCGGCACGGTCTCCCTGCGCGTGGATGCGCAGGGCAAGACTCTCGGCGCGGCGTTATTGCGCATGGAGATCGAAGTCCATGACGGGGAACTTGAAACAGCACCTTGAACGCGGCGTCCTGCACGTGACCCTTGCGCGACCGGAAAAGCGCAACGCCCTCACGTTCGCCATGTGCCGCGAACTGGTCGCCGCTTTCGAGCAGGCTGAGGCCGACCCGAAGATCGGTGCGGTCTTGCTGGAAGCCGAAGGAAAGTCGTTCTGTGCCGGCATGGATCTGGACGAAGCGCTGTCGCCCGGCGCCGCCGATCAAGCCGCAGTTCACGAAGAGCTGTTCACCGTTGGGCTGCGCTTGCGCAAGCCGATCGTCGCCGCGGTCCAGGGAGCCGCCCTCGGCGGCGGGACCGGACTCGTGGCCAACGCACACATCGCCGTGGCCTGCGAAGAAGCTATGTTCGGCCTGACGGAGGTGCGTCTGGGACTGTGGCCGTTTGTCGTCTTCCGTGCGGCGGCTTGGGCGGTGGGTGAGCGCCAGGCCCTCGAACTGGCTCTGACGGGAAGAACGTTTGGCGCGGCCGAGGCCTTGCGCCTCGGACTGATCCACGAGGTGGCGCCCGCATCGCTGCTTGCCGAGCGCGCCGCCAACCTTGCCGTCGCGCTGGCTTCATCGAGCCGCGAGGCCTTGCGGCTCGGGCTTGAGTTTGTCCACCGCACGCGCGGGCTTTCTCTGGCCGAGGCCGCCCCGATCGCCTCCGCGTTCCGGGCCCGCGCGTTCGCCTCCCCGGACTTTGCCGAGGGCGTGAGAGCGTTTCGTGAGAAGCGACCCCCGCGGTGGCCTTCGCACGCGGCCGGCAGCTCCCCGCAAGACCACAACCAGTGAGTGGATCACCCCGGGCTGGCGCCCGCAGCACACGATCCCAAAGGCTGTGTCCGAAGTCCTGTCGGTACAATCGGAATATGGTTGCTGCCTCGGGGCGACCTGCTTTGCGGGTCGAAGGTCTCCGAAAGGCTTACAAGGACGTCTTGGCCGTCGCCGGTGTGGATCTCGCCGTGTGGCCGGGCGAGTGCTTCGGCCTGCTCGGTCCCAACGGGGCGGGCAAGACCACCACCATCGAGATCTGCGAAGGGCTGCTCGCTCCGGACGCCGGCGTGGTTGAAGTGCTCGGCCTGAGCTGGAAAACGTCGGCGCGCCAGCTCCGCCAGCGCCTCGGAGTGCAACTGCAGGACACGCAGCTTTCCGAAAAGCTGACCGTCGAGGAGACGGTCCGCTTGTTCCGGAGTTTTTACCATCGGGGCTTGGGCGTGGACGAAGTGATCTCGATCGTGGAGTTGGAAGAGAAACGGAAAGCGCGGGTCGGGGCCCTTTCCGGCGGCCAGCGGCAGCGTCTGGCCATGGCCTGCGCCCTCGTTGGTGATCCGGAACTGCTGTTTTTGGACGAGCCCACTACGGGTCTGGATCCTCAGGCGCGCCGGCAGGTGTGGGAGCTGGTGGCCGAGCTCAAACGCGCCGGCCGGACCATCATCCTGACCACGCACTACATGGAGGAAGCCGAGCGCCTGTGCGACCGCGTCGCCATCATGGATCACGGCCGCATCATCGCTTTGGGAACGCCCGCGGAGCTCATCGCTTCGATCGGCGGCGGCCACGTCGTTGAATTCTCGGTGGACGGAGGCGGAATCGCGCTGGATCCGGCCGAACTGGCCACCCTGGAAGGTGTCCGTGACGTGCGCCAGGCGAACGGAAACTTTGAACTTCGCGTAAACGACTTGCACCGCGCCGTGCCGTCGCTGCTGGCGGCCATCGCCGAGCGCCGCATTCCGCTCAGCGAACTACGAACGCATTCGGCCACGCTCGAGGACGTCTTCGTCACGCTCACGGGGAGGCACCTCAGAGATGAGTGAGCGCACCGCCGTTTTCGACCGCCCGCTGAAAACCGCCCCTTTGCCCATTTGGGAGCGCTCGCTCGTCCAGCTCACCCTGGTCCGCTTTCGCGAGTTCTGGCGCGAGCCGGAAGCCATTTTCTGGGTCTTTATTTTCCCGATCCTGCTCGCGGCCGGGCTGGGGATCGCCTTCCGCAGCCGTCCGGCTCAAGCTCTGACTGTGGGTGTCACCGATGGCAGCCTCGCCGCCGCGCTGCGCTCCGATCCCAGCCTGTCGGTCCGCCTGGTAGATTCCCGGACTGCCAAGAACGAGCTCCGGCTGGGGCGAATCCAGGTTCTGGTCCTCCCGGCGGCCGGCGGAGGCGTACGCTTCCGTTATGACGACACGAACTCCGAAGCCCGTACGGCCCGGCTGCTGGCCGAACGCGCGCTCGAGCGAGCCGCAGGAGTCCGGGATGCCGTGCCGGTTGTCGCCGAGATCGTCCACGAACCCGGTTCCCGCTACATTGATTTTCTTGTGCCGGGATTGCTCGGCATGAACCTGATGGGCAGCGGCATCTGGGGTGTGGGATTCGCCATCGTGGATGCGCGGCGCAAGAAGCTGCTGAAGCGCCTGGTCGCCTCGCCCATGTCTCGCGCCGAATACCTGCTGTCGTTCATCCTTTCCCGCCTGATGCTGTTGCTCTTGGAAGTCACGGCTCTGGTGGGATTCGGTGCGCTGGCGTTCGGCGTGCCCTTGCACGGTTCGCTCTGGCAGTTCGGGATCCTGTGCCTGCTGGCTTCGCTCACCTTCAGCGCGCTCGGCCTGCTGATCGCCTCCCGGGCGCGCACCATCGAGGCGGCTTCAGGCCTGATGAATTTCGTCATGCTCCCCATGTGGGTCTTCTCCGGGGTCTTCTTCTCCTACGAGCGCTTTCCCGAGGTGTTTCATCCCTTCATTCGCGCTCTGCCGCTGACGGCGGTGATTGACGCCTTGCGGGCCAGCATGCTGCAAGGGGCGGGTCTCGGGCAACTATCGGCGCAGACGGCCGTCATGGGCGCCTGGCTCGGCGTGAGTTTCTTTACGGCGCTCAAGCTTTTCCGCTGGCGCTAGGCGCCGGCGTCGGCCGGCGCGCTACAATGCTCCCCGATGCTCCGCCGCTTCGCGCTTGTCCTGGTTATCTGCACAGCCCCCGCCGGCGGCGAGACGGTCCGGTTGCGCGGTCTCGAGCAGCCCGTCGAGATCCTGCGCGATCGCTGGGGCGTACCCCACATTTACGCCCGCACGCAGGCGGACCTGTTTTTCGCGCAAGGCTACATGGCCGCCCGCGACCGGTTGTGGCAGATGGACCTGTGGCGGCGCGTCGGCACCGGCGAACTTTCGGAAATTCTCGGTCCCGCTGCACTCGAACGCGACCGGCTGGCGCGTGCGTTCCGCTTCCGCGGCGACTGGAACGCGGAGTGGCGCAGCTACGCTCCCGACGCCCGGCAGATCGTGGAGGCGTTCGTCTCCGGGATTAACGCCTACATTGAGTCGCTGAGCGGCCGCCGTCCGCTGGAGTTCCGCGTCGGAGGCTACGATCCGGAACCCTGGCGTCCGGAGGACGTCACGGCCCGGATTGCAGGCCTGCTGATGACCCGGAATCTTGCAAGCGAAGTGCGCCGGGCCGAAGACGCCCGCCGCTTTGGTCTGGAAACCGTCGAGCGATACCTGCCGCCGGATCCGTTCATCCGGCTCGAGATTCCCCACGGGCTGGACCTGGCCGACATCACCAGTGAAATCCTGCGCGTTTACACGGAAGCTACGGGCCCGGCCCGCTTCCCGGAGACGGACGGAAGTAACAACTGGGTCGTGGACGGAACTCTCTCGAGCACCGGAAAGCCGCTGCTTGCCAACGACCCTCACCGCCCGGTTCAGATTCCTTCGCTGCGCAAGACGGTGCACCTTGTGGGCCCGGGCTGGAACGCTATCGGCGCAGGGGAGCCGGCCCTTCCGGGAATCGCTCTCGGTCACAACGAGCACACTGCATTCGGCTTTACCATCGCCGCGATTGATCAGCAGGATCTGTACGTCGAGCGACTCAATCCCAAAGACTCTAACCAGTATTGGTACCGCGGCCAATGGCGGGCCATCGAGATCGAGCGCCAGACTGTCACAGTCAAAGGCCGCTCTGCGCCTCAGGTGGTGGAGTTGCGCTACACCGTGCACGGCCCCCTGATCTACGAAGACCGTTCGCGGCACCGTGCCTACGCGCTGCGCTGGGTAGGAACCGAGCCGGGAACCGCCGGGTACCTGGCCGGCCTTTCCGTCGCGCGGGCGCGAAACTGGGGCGAGTTTCTTGCGGCGCTCGAGCGCTGGAAAGTCCCACCCGAAAATATGCTCTATGCCGACACGGCCGGCAATATCGGCTGGCAGGTCGCGGGACTCACCCCCATACGCCCCAACTGGTCAGGGCTTTTCCCCGTGCCGGGGCATACGGGCGAATACGAGTGGGCGGGCTTCCGCCGGCTCGAAGAGCTCCCGCGCCTGTTCAATCCTCCCGCGCATTTCATCGCCACCGCCAATCACAACATCCTGCCGCCCGGGTTCAAGATTCCTCTTGGCTACGAGTGGGCCCCGCCGTTCCGCTTCCAGCGCATCCAGGAGGTGCTGTCGAAAGGCGGGAAGTTCACGGTTGCGGATTTTGAGCGGCTCCAACACGACGTCGTCTCGATCCCGGCAAGGCGGTTTCAGGATGTCCTGCGCCGCACGAATCTGCACTTCTCCGGTCGCAAAGGCGAAATTCTGCGTCGCATCCTCTCCTGGGACGCGGCGCTTGCGGCGGATTCTATGGAGGCCCTGATTTACGAAGTGTGGCTTGCGAAGCTACCGGAGGCCGTGTTCGGCCCCGAGCTGGGTAGCCGCGTCAGCCTGCCCACGCTGCTGGCGGAGCTGGAGAAGAATCCCCAAGGACAACTGCTCGAGGCTGCCTTAGAGGCAGCACTACTTGAAATCGAATCGCGTCTCGGGGCGGATGAGTCGGGCTGGCGTTGGGGGAGGCTGCACGTGATCGAATTCCGCCATCCTCTGGGCGTCGCGGCCTGGAGCCGCGGCCCGTTTGAGAGACCGGGTGATGCTCATACCGTCAACGCCACTTCGGGCCCTTCTTTTCGCCAGACGGGCGGGGCGTCCTACCGCCAGATCTTCGATCTCAGTGACTGGGACCGGTCCGTCGCCACCAACGTTCCGGGCGAGTCCGGCGACCCCGCAAGCCGGCATTATGACGACTTGATCGGAGAGTGGCTGGCGGGCAAGTACCATCCGTTACCTTTTTCCCGCCAAGCAGTCGAAGCGGCTGCCGTCGAAAGGATCATGTTGGTTCCGGCCGGGGAAGGGAAGTGAAGCCGCCCGGCTCAGGCTCGCAGCACCTCCAGGAGCACTTGGCGGAACTTTTCCATTTCTGCGGCGGTGCCGATGCTCACGCGCATCATCCGGTCCAGCGGAGGGAACGGCCGTCCCGGCGCCACGCCCTTGCGGTACATCGCGGGGAGCACTTCCCGGACGTCGCGGCCGACGTCAATCATCACGAAGTTGGCCTGCGATTCGATGAAGCCGAAGCCGTGCTGCTTGAGCCACGCGCACAACTCGCTCCGCAGCCGGGCAACGCGCGCCCGGCGTTCCGGGATCAGCGTCGCTTTCTCTTCAAGGGCCGCCAGTACGCCCCGTGCGCTGACGATCGAGATCACATTGTCGCGGAAGGGCTCCATGCGCCGGATCAACTCCGGCCTGGCGCAGCCGAAGCCCACCCGCAGGCCGGCCATGCCGTAAATCTTCGAAAACGTGCGCGCCACGATCACGTCCTTGCCCTCCTGCACGTACGTCAGCGCGCTGGCCAGATCCGGGCTGTCCCCGAAGTGGATGTAGGCCTCGTCAACCAAAACCACCGTGTTGGCCGGCAAATTCCTCACCAGCCACTCGACTTCGCTCTTCGGCGTCACCACCGCTGTGGGGTTGTTCGGGTTACACAGATAGAGCAGCCCCCCTCCGGCTTTGGCGGCTGCGGCAGCCATCTGCCGGACGTCGGCGGCGTAGCGCTCGGTGAGCGGGACGCGGATCACTGTGCGTCCGAGCGCGCGGGCGATCGCGTCCGGCGCCTCGAAGGTGGGCCACATCGTGATGAGCGGCCGGTCCGGGGCCGTGAAGGCGTCAATGGCCGCATGGAGGATCTCGCTCGAGCCGGCGCCGACCAGGACCTGCTCCCGATCCAGCCCCTCGCTGCGTGCCACCGCGGCGTAGAATTCGCCGAACTCTTGATAGTGATAGCGCCAGGACTGCGGCAGCACTTCGCGCATGGCCTCGACCGCCTTCGCGCAGGGGCCGTCGGGGTTTTCGTTGGCATTCAGCCAGACCATGTCGCGCCCGAGCTCGCCGCGCACCAGCGCCCGTTGCGCCAGGGCGCGCTCGCTCCAGACTCCCGCGCCCGCAGCCGCCCCGATCGCCTGCACAAAAGAACGCCGTGAGATCATGGCCGTTGCTCCCGTCCGCCGCAGCGGACTGTTCTACAATCTTCCTACACGGTGGGCGTACACGTCGACGAGGAGCGCCGCTTTTTCGACGAATTCTACCGCCGTCTGCTCTCCTGCCCCGACCATGCTTTGATCGGCGACCTGGCCGCCTTCCGGCGCTTCTTGGACGATCCGCAGCATCCCTTCTTCGAACGCCGCCGCCTTTATGCAGCCGCGCTGGGGCGCCTGCTGGAGACACCCGTCCGCGACCTGAACGTTCTGGACTACGGCTGTGGTCCGGGCGACTGGGGCGTCATGCTGGCCACCGAAGGAGCCAACGTGACGCTGCTCGACCTGTCGCCGGCGGCGATTGAACTCGGCTTGCGGCGGGCCCGGGCCAACGGCGTGGCGCACCGCGTTCGCGGAATCGCCCGCGACGCCTCCGACTTGAGCTGCTTTCGGGATGCTGAGTTCGATCTCGTCTTCGCCGGCGCCGCGCTCCATCACACGCTCAAGTACCCAAACAGCCTGGAAGAACTCGCCCGTGTGGTCAAAGCGGGAGGCCGTCTGGTGCTTGCCGAGACCTACGGCAACAACCCGCTGTTAAACCTTGCCCGGCGCCTCCGTGCTCGCTGGAGCCGGGAGCCCGCCGAACAGGGTGAAGAAATCGTCATCAGCGATCGCGAGATTGCGCAGCTCCGCCGCTACTTCTCCTCCGTCGAGGTCCAGCCCCTCAACCTGCTCGCCATGGCCAAGCGGCTGTGCCGGGGCCGTTTCGGCAGCGCTGCGGTGCGGGCGACTCTGGGTGCGCTGGAGGCTGCCGATGAGTTCCTGCTGCAGTGCTGGCCCGGGTTGCGGCGCTACTGCGGGGAAGTCGTGATCGCGGCGCGGAAGTAGCCGCTACGCCTACTTCAGCTCCAGAATCTCTTTTTCTTTGACCTTGGAGGCCTGCTCGATCTTCTGCGTGTAGGTGTCGGTGAGTTTCTGAATCTCATCGAGCGCCCGCCGCTCCTCGTCTTCGCTGATCACCTTGTCCTTCAGCAGCTTCTTGATGGCTTCGTTGGCGTCCCGGCGGATGTTGCGCACCGCCACCCGGTGCTCTTCGGTGATGGCGTGAAGATGCTTCACCAGCTCGCGCCGCCGCTCCTCGGTAAGCGGAGGGATCGGGATGCGGATGACTTTGCCGTCGTTCATCGGATTCAGCCCCAGGTCCGAGGCGCGGATGGCTTTTTCGATGGCTCCGATCTGCGACACGTCCCACGGTTGCACCGTGATCAGCGAGGGCTCCGGCACGTGGAGCGTGGCGAGCTGGTTGAGCGGCGTGGGCGTGCCGTAGTAGTCCACGCGGATGTGGTCGAGCAGGCTCACCGATGCCCGCCCGGTGCGGATCCCAGCCATTTCGTGCTGGAGGTCGCTGAGGGCTTTCTCCATCCGCGTCCTCGCGTTGGCTTCGATCTCCTTGACCGATGGAAAAGTCTGGCCGGCGGCCGGCTGCCCTGGCTTCATAAAGCTCCCTCCTGTCGTCGGTAACCGAGGGCTCAGGCGTGGATCAGCGTGCCCACGGCTTCACCCATCGAAATACGCATTATATTTCCCGGCTCGGTGAGATTGAAAACCACGATGGGGAGGCGGTTGTCGCGGCACATGGCGATGGAGGCGGCATCCATCACCTTCAACCCGCGCGCCAGGACCTCCTGAAACGAGATCTGCCGAAACAGGACGGCGTCCCGGTGTTCTTCCGGATCCTTGTCGAACACCCCTGCGACGCGGGTCCCTTTGGCGAGCAGCTCCGCCTGGATCTCCAGTGCGCGGAGCGCCGCCGCCGTGTCGGTGGACACGTACGGGTTGGAGGTCCCTCCGGCGAAAATCACCACGCGGCCCTTTTCCAAGTGTCGCAGCGCTCGCGCGGCCGAGTGCGGCTCCGCAATGCGGGGCATCTCGATCGCCGAGAGGACCCGTGCCGGCACCCCTGCGGCCTCCACTGCGTCGGCCAGCGCCAGGGCGTTGATCACGGTCGCCAGCATGCCCATGGTGTCCGCCGTCACGCGCCGGACCTCTCGAGCCGCCACGCCCCGGATAAAGTTCCCCCCGCCGATCACAATGCCGAGCTGGACGCCCGCGCGGGCAACCTCCGTGATTTCGCGAGCCAGAGCTCCCGCACGCTCCGCGCTGAAACCCCTGCCGTCCGGACCGGCCACCGCCTCGCCGCTCAGCTTGAGCAGGATCCGCCGGTAGCGCGCCACGCCTCTGTCCCCGTCAGGCCTGCGGAACCTGGACGCCGGCCTGCGACTGTGCTTCCGGCTCGGGCTGCGAATCGCCTACCTTGAAACGCACAAAGCGCGAGACCGTGATGTTTTCTCCGATCTTGGCGATCTTGGTCTTGATCAGATCTCCCACCGTGAGCGAGTTGTCTTTAATGAACGGCTGGTCGTACAGGCAGACCTCTTCAAAGAACTTGGCCAGCCGCCCTTCCACGATCTTGTCGGCCACATGAGGCGGTTTGCCTTCGGCCAGCACCCGCGCACGCTGGATCTCCCGCTCCTTTTCCACGACCTCCGGCGGCACGTCTTCGCGCCGGATGTATTTGGGATCCGCCGCCGCCACCTGCATGGCGATGTCGTGCACCAGCTCGCGGAACTCTTCGGTGCGGGCCACGAAGTCGGTCTCGCAGTTCACTTCCACCAGGACTCCGATCTGCGAGCCGGCATGAATGTAGCTGCCGATGAGGCCCTGCTTCGTGCTGCGGCTGGCCTTCTTGGCGGCTGAGGCCAGGCCCCATTTGCGCAGCACTACCACCGCCTCCTCCATGTCGCCTCCGGTCTCCTGGAGCGCTTTCTTACACTCCAGGATCCCCGCGCCGGTACGTTCGCGGAGCTGTTTCACCATTTGCGCAGTGATTTCCGCCATCGCTTCCTGTCTCAATCCCTTCCTCGTTGTTTGTGTGAGTTGCGGAGGCCCTCAGCTGTCAGCCCGCGAGGCCGGAGGGGCCTCGGATTCCGGCGCGCCCTCCGCCGTCTCCAGAGCCGGACTCTTGCGCGGCAGCGAAACCGAAGGGAGGTCCTCGTCGGAAAGTCCCTCCGACATGATCTGCTCGGCGTAGTGCGGGTCCGTATACTTGTCCACGTACTGGCTGTATTCGGGAATTTCCTCGGGCACAGCCTCTCCCTCCTCCGGCACCACGCCCGCAGCGGCGAACTCCTGCTCGGTGGCCAGCGCCTTACCCTCGATGATCGCGTCCGCGATCTTGCTTGCGAACAGCCGGATCGCCCGCAGGGCATCGTCATTGCCCGGGATGACGTAATCCACTTCGTCCGGATCGCAGTTGGTGTCCACCACCGCCACGACCGGAATGCCCAGCTTGCGCGCCTCCCGCACTGCGATCGCCTCTTTGTTGGAGTCGATCACGAAGAGCACGTCCGGCAACCGGGTCATTTCCTTGATGCCGGCCAGATTCTGCTCCAGATGCTTGCGCTCGCGCTCGAGCCGGATGATCTCTTTCTTGGTGCGGCCTTCGTAGGAACCATCCGCCGCCATCGCCTCCAGCTCTTTCAGGCGTTTGATGGATTTCAGCACCGTGCTCATGTTGGTGAGCAGGCCTCCCAGCCAGCGGTGGTTGACGTAGTACATGCCGCACCGCGTGGCCTCCTCGGCGATCGCCTCCTGCGCCTGGCGCTTGGTGCCCACGAACAAAACCGTCTTTCCCTGCGCCGCCTGCTCGGCCACGAACCGCATGGCGTCTTTGAACAGCTTCAGGGTTTTCTGCAGATCGATAATGTAGATCCCGTTGCGTTCGCCGAAGATGTATTCCTTCATCTTCGGATTCCAGCGCTTGGTCTGGTGCCCGAAGTGAACGCCCGCTTCGAGCAGTTCTTTCATCGTGATTGACGGCAAACTGCCTCCTTGATCGTCGCCTGTGATATCCCCGTGCGCGGCCCAAAGCGAAATTTGCGCACGGCAAACGCAGCCGCAAGCGAAGGCGCAGCGCCGGCGCTGCACCGCCGCCGGCCGGCTGCTCCGGATCGCATGATTACCGCTTGGAGAATTGGAACCGCTTGCGCGCGCCCTTCTGCCCGTACTTCTTCCGCTCGTGTTTGCGCGGATCGCGGGTTAGAAAGCCGAGTTCCTTCAGTTTGGCGCGCAGTTCCGCGTTGAATTCCACCAGCGCCCGCGCAATTCCCAGTCGCGCCGCGCCGGCCTGCCCGCTGATGCCCCCTCCGTCGGCCAGAATCACCACGTCGAACTTGTCGGCCGTCTCCGTCGCCAGCAGCGGCTGCCGCACGACCGTGCGCGTCGCCTCGGTCGGGAAATACTCTTCAAACGGACGGTGATTGACGGTGATCTGCCCCTTGCCGGGCCGCAAAAACACCCGCGCCACCGCCGACTTCCGCCGTCCCGTTCCCAGATACTGTACCAGTGTCGCCACGCGCTCCGTCCTCTTGGTTTTAATCTCCCGCTACCGGAATCGGAATCGGTTTCTGCGCCTGATGGGGATGCTGGGGGCCGGCATAAACCCGCAGCTTCCGGTACATCTGCTTGCCAAGTTTTGTCTTCGGCAGCATTCCGTAAATGGCGTCCTCGACCAACTTCACCGGCTGCCGGGCGCGGCGCTGTCGCGCCGTCTCTTCGATCAGGCCGCCCGGATAGCCGGAATGCCGCCGGTAAATTTTCTGGTCTTCCTTCCGGCCCGTCAGCTTCACCTTGGCCGCATTGATCACCACCACGTGATCTCCGGTGTCGAGAAACGGGGTGTAGCCGGGCTTGTGTTTGCCCATCAACAGGGTAGCGGCTTTGGTGGCGATCCGGCCCAGTACGGCGTTATCGGCATCCAGCAGGTACCACCGCCGCTCGATCTGCCCCGCCGACGGAAATGTAGTGCTCATGGACAGACTATACCTCTGTGCGTCTCCAAAACAATCAGACTAGCCGACGCCACCCGCATCTGTCAAATCCCACGGTTGTGGTTGGCATGGGTTTACTCTCTCCGATCGAATCGCTTCGCAGGAGGATCAGCAGGCGACGCACGCCGCCCGTTCTCGGGCGAGCCATCTGCCGATCTCACTCCCCGCCTGCCGCCGGTTGTCGGCTAGCATGGCCTAGGGAGGCCCGAAATGGACCAAGTCCGCGTCGGATTCATCGGTTTCGGTGAGGTCGGAGAGGTGCTGGCCCGAAGGATGCTCGAGCATGGGGCGGAAGTGTCGGCGTTTGATCTCCGCCTGGAGGACGATGCGGCCCGAGGCGACCTCGTGGCTCGCAACCCCGGAGTCCGCTTCGCTCCCCTGCCGTCCGTGGTTCGCGACGCGGCCTACGTCGTGGCGGCCGTCCCCACACAGTCCGCCCGCACCGTCGCGGCGCAAGCCGCGCCCTACCTCCGCACGGGCCAGGTCTATCTGGATCTGGCCACGACTTGCCCCAGACTCAAACAGGAAATCGCGGGCCTGATCACGCCCAGCGGAGCAGTCTTCGTCGAAGGCGCCATTCTCGACGCCGTCGGGGTCGCCGGTGCGGCGGCGCAGATCATTACCGGGGGGCCGGAGGGGATCGAGGCGGCCGCACTGCTCTGCCGCCTGGGTCTCAATGCGCGATTCTATTCTCCGGAAATCGGTCAGGCCTCCCTGTTCAAGATGTTGCGGAGCATCTTCTCGAAGGGACTCGAAGCCCTGATTCTGGAAACGATGGTCGCGGCGGATCGCGCCGGCATCGCCGCCGGCCTCTGGGATGACGTCACGGCCTTCATGAGCCGCCGCCCGTTTGAGGAGATTGCCGCTAACTGGGTGCGAACCCATCCGGGCGCCTGCGAGCGCCGTTACTGGGAACTCGTACAGGTTCGCCAGACCGTCCGCGACCTCGGGCTGGATCCGCTCATGACGCAGGCCGCGGAGACCTTCTTCGAGCGTTCCCGCTGGTTAGGCTTCTCTCAGGCTTTTTCGGATGCCCCCGCTTCGGCCGAGCAAGTCATCCGTTTCATGTCGCAGCGCCTGGCCGGAGCCGGAGATCACTGTAAGTAGCCGAGACTGCGGAGCACTTCCACGTCTTGCTCGGTCATGACGGAGGCGCCCGGACCGCGGTACGTGGCCCGGAACCACTGATCGAGCTGCGCCGTCTCGCGCTCGAAGTCAGCAGTTCTCGGCTTAATGACCGAGGGCCGGAGCTCGAGAGGATCCTCTTGCAGGTTGTACGCCGCCAGCCTCCTGGACCCGGGCGTCCAGATGAGCTTGCGGGCTCCTTCCGTGGTCCCGATGCGCAGAGGCCCCTCCCGCGAGTCCGTCCACAGCCACGCCAGCCACTGCGGGAAAAAGCCCTTCTTGCCGGCAAACGTCAGGTAGCGGATGGGACGCTGGAGCGGAGGCTCGTCGGTCAGCAGGGTGGCCGCCAGACTGCGCCCTGAAAAAGCCGCCTTGAGCTTCGCTCGCACCTCCCGGTCTTCGACCACCAAATCCACAATCGTCGGCGTGATGTCCAGCAGCGAGACCGGCCGCTCTTCCACCTGCCCGCCGGCAATGCGCTCCGGAAGGCGGAAGATCAAGGGAATGTGCACGATGTTCTGATACAGGTGCCGGCCGTGTCCCACGTAGTTGTGTTCGCCGAGGCTCTCCCCATGATCCGCGGTGAGCACCACCAGCGTCGAATCGCGCAGCCCGAGACGGTCGAGGCTCGCCAACAGACGGCCCACCCAGTAGTCCGTGTAGGCCACCTCCGAGTCGTACCGCTGAACGCGGTCCCGCATCTCCGCGCTCGCGGCGGGTCGGGGCTGTCCCCGGGTGCGCCTCAGCTTCGAAAATTCCATGCGGTGCTCATAGGGAGAGTGCGGGTCGAAATAGTGAACCCAGAGAAAGAACCGTTCGCCGCGGTTGTCTTCCAGCCAGCGGATGGCGGCCGGCGTCACATCTTCGGCATGCCGCATGGAGTTGAACAGCTGGTAGCGCCTGGGGAGATCTTCGTCGTAGCGGTCGAACCAGCGACCCAGATGAGTCAGACGCGTCGTGAGCGGCCACGCACTGACAAACGCCGCGGTCCGGTAGCCGTGATGTCGAAGCACTTGCGGCAGGAAGACCAGCGACGACTCCTCTCGCGGAGCAACTCCGTTACGAATGGCGCCGTGCTCCTGCGGGTACCGGCTCGTCAGCAGCGAGATGTGAGCGGGACCCGTCAGCGGAATGGCCGTGTGGGCCCGTGCGAACCGCACGCCCTCGGCCGCCAGAGCGTCAATATTCGGGCTGGTTTCCAGGTGATAGCCGTAGCAGGAAAGATGATCCGCGCGCAGCGTGTCTACTGTGATCAGCAGAACGTTCGGTGACGCTTTGAGGATGCAAGCTGCCAGGGCGAGTCCCGCTGCGTGCTTCCACAACACACCTCCACTCTACCACCCCCGCTCCGGCGGCGATCACCGGATCAGCGGCAGGCGAGGGCGAAACGGCCCAGGCAGCTTTGGCGGCGTGATGCGGCGCTCGAACTCCGCTGCGAGTTCCGCCAGGCGGGTGACCAGCTGCGGGTGATCGCGCCACAGATTCACGCGCTCGCCCGGGTCTTCGGCAAGGTTGTACAACTCCGGCGGGTCGCACCGCTTCGGGGGACCTGGCCCGAACAGCTTCAACTCCCGGCGGTAAAGATGCAGCTTCCAGTCCCCGGAGCGAACCGCTTGAATCCGCTCGCCATGGTAGTAAAAGTACTCCGAATGTAAGGCTGCGGCCCTCCCTTCAAACGCCGGTACAAGGCTCCTCCCGTCAATCACACGATCTCCGGGGAGCTCGCCTCCCGCCAGTTCGATCAATGTGGCAAAGATGTCCATCACCGTGGCGATTCCCGTGTACACCGTGCCCGGCCGGATTCGCCCCGGCCACCGCGCCACCATGGGCACCCGCACGCCCCCTTCCCACGTCGTCCCTTTGCCTCCGCGAAAAGGCCCTGCGCTGCCGCCCCGGGAGCCTTTGCCGATGGCCGGCCCGTTGTCGCTCGTAAACAAGACCAGCGTCTCCTCTTCCAGCCCCAGACGTTGGAGCGCGCGCAGCAAGCGCCCCGTGTGGAAGTCCATCTCTTCGACCACGTCCCCGTACAGTCCGCCCTTCGAGCGCCCGCGGAAATCCGCCGAAACGTGCAAGGGAACGTGGGGCATGGTGTGCGCCAGGTAGACGAAGAACGGGCGGTCGCGGCTTCTTTCGATGAAACGGATCGCTTCGTCCGTGTAGCGGCGCGTCAGCGTCTGCTGCTCCACCGGCCACTCGATTGGTTCGTTGTTGCGCCACAACCGCAGCCGGTGAAAGTCCGGAGGTCGCAGATTCATGTCGTTGCTCCACAGCAGACCGTAGTAGTAATCGAATCCGTGCCGCAGCGGCCGGTGCGGTTCTCCTCCGCCAAGGTGCCACTTGCCGATACAGGCCGTGGCGTAGCCCAGTCGCCGCAGCACGGTTGCCACGGAAAGCTCCGTTTCCGGAAGACCAAACCGGTCGCCGGGATGCAGCACGCGGATGACGCCGGTGCGGATCGGATACCGTCCTGTCAGGAGCGCGGCCCGGCTCGGACTGCACACCGGGGTGGCGTAGAAGCTGGTGAATCGCGCACCGCCGGCCGCCATGGCGTCCAGATGCGGAGTCCGGATCACGGGGCTTCCGTATACCCCCAGGTCCCCGTATCCGAGATCGTCGGCCACGATGAGCAGAAAATTCGGAGGCCGGCTCCTTGCCGGCAGGCGACCTGCGGCAAGCATCCCCGCAAGCGCCGACGGCAGTTGCCTCCTGGAGACGCGCACCTTCCTCAACCTTAGTGGCCGGCGCGCTGCGCCGTCAAATTGCCGCGCCCTGCGGTGAATAAAGCGCCAGCCGTTTTCCGTCGATTATCCATTGCAGGGCGTGCCGCGACCCTCCCGCTCGCGCTACTTGCAGGCGTTCTGGTCCGGAGAAAGACAGTTCCTTCTGACGCCGGGCCGCGACAGCACCTGTCGGTCAGACGGTCATGAAGTGGACCCTGCTCGAGCTGGCGCGCACGTTGCTTCACAACGGCGCCGCGGCTCAAGCTCCCTACCTCCACGTCATTCAACTGCTGCTCCAAGGCATCCGGTTGCACGCCGTGCCGGGCGACGCGGCCGACTACGACAAGTTCTGCCGGGATCTCAAAGCCATCGAAGATGCCGTGGCCGAGCACCCGCCCGCAGCGCGCCTTCATTTCCTGAGCGGCGCCGCGCTGAAAGCTCTCGAGGAGTACAACCGCCGTACCGCCTGGTTTGCCCGCCAGCGCAGCGTCGAGCTTCAGGCGATCGTCTCGCTGCTCAATAAGACGATTGCGGAACTGTGCAAGGGGGCTGAAAGCACGGTCGTGCGTCTGCAGGACATCGAAAGGCAACTGGAGAAGGCGGAGGCCATCGAAGACATCCGCCTGGCGAAACTGCGCCTCTCCGAATGCCTCGAGGGACTGCGCGAAGAATCCCTGCGCCAGCGCGAAGAGGGACGGCGCGCCATTCAGCGCTTGAAGGCCGCCGTCAAGCAGGCCCCACGCATGCCAGCCTCCGGCTCCGAGGATGCCACAACCGGCCTGTTGGGTCCCGGCGAGGCCGAGCAACGCCTGGCCGAAGCCATCTACGAGCGCGCTCCCATCTTTACCGCCGTCTTTGTCATCACCAACATGCACTCCATCAACGCCCGCTACGGCCACGCCACGGGCGATCAAGTCCTGCGCCTTTACGCGGAGCACCTGGCCCGGAGCCTGCCCGGCGATGCTCTTTTCCGCTGGTCCGGGCCTTCGTTTCTCGCTCTCCTCCGTCGCGTGGGCACACTCGAGCAGGTGCGTCAGGAAGCCGCCTCGATCGCGGCCAGGCGTCTGGAGCACACCCTTCCCCGCGGGACGCGTACCATATTGCTGACGCCTTCGGCGACGTCGTGGGTCTTCCCGCCCGCCGATTCGCTTGCCGCTCTCATGGAGAAGATCGAACGCTTCGTCGCTTCCCACTCAGCCTCGGCCTGAGCCGGTCCTGCCGCCGTAGAGCGCCGGATACGCCTCCCGCATCTCCGCGGAAGCGCGCAGCACGGAGCTGAGTGGTATGAGCGGCCCCTGGCCGATGCCCGGGCACTGCTCACCCGCCTGCCGCCAGGCCGCCCGCGTCTCGACCAGCTCCGGCCAGAAGGGATAGGCCCGGCACTGCGTCGGCTTCACGGGATGAATGGCACAGCCGCCGTCGCGCAGGAAGGGACACGGGGAGTCTCCGGACTTCCGCAGCCGCAACCGGCGGCGCGTGCGGTAGACATAGCGGGCCTCGAACTCTTCCGGGCTCATCTTGAGCCACGCCGCCGCCCGGCGCAAATCCTCCTCGGTCAGGTAGACGAAACCGCTCGCCCGGCAGCAGGCGGTGCAGCCTGCCTGACATTCGAAGCGGAACTCGTCCGTTCCTTCCGGGTTCATTCAACGGCTACCGTGACCCCCTCCTGGCTGGCGATGCCCCCCGCCGCCACCTGGAGCGGCACCGCCGCTCCCGACGGAGCTTCGTGAGGAACCCGCACATTGAGCTGCACCACGCCCGGATAGATCAACCCCGCCCAGTTGTCCCCAAAACGGCTCTCCACCCCGCCAAACGCCACGGTCAGTGGCAGCAGCGGCTGCGGGTAGTTCGGAAACACCGGCAAAAGCCCGTCTTCGATGGGCGGCGCCGTCAACCCGGCCCCGGTCACCCATAGGCTGATGAACTTTCCCTTCTGCGCCCGCCGCTCCGGAGCATTCAACGACGTGCTGCCGTCATCGCCCACATTCACCACGACCGCCCGTCCCCGCCCGCTCGAATCCAACGTGAAGATGCCCGGCGCCGCTGAAGCGACCGCCAGCGTCACGGCGTTCGAGCGCACGCCCAGATATTCGACCGCCACGGAGGTGCTTCCCGAGACGGCGTGCGGTACGATGGCGCTCGCCTGTCCGGCCAGCGCGTAGATCATCGGGCCTGCAACACCGTCGAACAGCACGCGCGTATCACCCACAATCGGTGGCAGCCGTCCGGAGGCGTCGTATCCCGCTACCGCAACGGACGCCGGACCGAATCCCCGGCCGAAAATCGTCACGATCTCCCCCGGCGCCACCGCGCCGCCCCGGAAGCTGGCCGCGTTGACCACGCCTTCGGCGGTAATCGCCGGGGGTTCTTGTCTGCCGGCCACGAGGTAGTTGACCTTGTCCCCAGTTACTCTCAGCGGGTAAGTGCGCGTGGTTCCGGCCACCGTGATTTCTACTTCGTAATCACCCAGGAAACCGCGCGTACGAAAAATGCCGTCGTCGCCCGCCGTGCCGCTTGCGTCCGTCCACCATTTGCGGAAAACCAGCTCCTGCCAGACCTCCCCGTTCGGCTTGATGCTCCAGTCGCGGCGGTACATGGCTGCCTCCGGCCGCCAGTGACGGCTCTCCCAGAAACCCCACATCAGGAAACCTTTCACCGCCGGGTGGCTGAAACACACCGTCAGGAAATCCCGTGTATATTCCGCCTGGATTTCTTCATCTCCCGGGCTGACGTCGAATTCCGTAATCTGGAGCTCCTTGCCGAACCGGGCAAAGCGATCCAGAATCTCCAGTACGCGCTCCGGCGCCGTCAGGTTCTGGTTGAAGTGGCCCTGGAGCCCGATCCCGTCCAGCGGCGCTCCCGCCTCGAGAATCGCCCGGATCGTCGCATCGTAAAAATCCTGGTGCCGCACGTCCCAGCCGCCCGCTTCTACGATGTTGAAATCGTTGATGTACAGCTTGACGCCGGGATCCGCCTCGCGCGCTTTTTGAAACCAGACGGGAATCTCCGCTTCGCCGAGCAGCGCCTGCACGTCCCGGCTTGTGTACGGCTCGTTGAGCACGTCCCACTCCGTCACCTTGCCCCGCGTCCAGCTCATGATCTCCGCGATATGCGCGTAGATCCGCTGTCGCAGCGCATCGCGGTTCCCGGCGTTCAACAGGCTCACCACGTCCGGGGGCAGATTCCCCCGGTCCGGCCAGATGACGTTGTGCCCGCGGATATCCGTGATACCGTGGGCCGGAAGCCACTCCAGCGCAAACGCCGCCGAAGTCCGGCTCCAGGTTTCCCAGAACGGCCACTTCAGATCGTTCTCGAGCACCACTTTGTTGAACAGCTTCGGGATCATTTCCTGATACTTCAGATCGGCCGGGCTCGTGCTCATCAGGCCCTGACCCGCCACGGCGCTGCCGAATCCGAACGCATGCCGCTTCATGCGCACGCGCACCGGCGCCCCCGGAACCGGGTTGCCGTTGTCGTCTCGCACCGCCACGACGATGTCCGCCTTGCGGATCTTTTCGATGCGCTCTTCGGCCGCCTTCCGCCAGGGGGCATCCGCCCCCCGTCCCGCATACGGCCATACGCTCAGACCCAATGCCCGGTAGGGCACGTTCGGCCCGTAGTTGAGCACCGACAGCCCGCCGATCTCGATCTCCTGCGGCCCGAAGGTCACCCAGAAGCTGATGTTGTATCCTTCCGCACCCGTACCGGTGTAGGTCTCGCGCATCCGGAACGGGATCTCGACCTTCTTCCACTCCGCCCCTGCGCCCGTCGTGAACTCGGCCGACTTCGTCCACGGCTCCCGCCCCTTTTCCACGACGAAGGTCGTCAAGCCGACTCCGCGCGCGGAACGGAGCGTCCGCATCCAGAAGACGGCCAGCACCGTATCGCCCGCGGCAACCGGCCGCGTGTTGAAGCAACGCGCCCGGATATCCCACGGGTTGGCCGCCTCAAACGGCGTGCGGATGCGCAAGGCGCGGTCGAAGCCGGGGCCGTTCACGCTCACCACCGCAAGGTTCTCGGCCGGCGCTCCGCTCATGGAAAAACACTCGAGCGGATCCCCGGAAATGATCGAAGCCGGCTGTTGCGACAGGGCCGCGATCGGCGCCAGCAACCCTCCGATCCACCATCGCAGCCTCATCATCCGCTACTGTAACGGACAAGAGGCCGCCTGCGCATGAATCAGAATTTCCTGCTCACCGGGCCGCCGGGTTGCGGCAAAACGACCGTGCTGCGCCGCGTGGTCGAACTGCTCGGGGACCTCCGGCTGGCCGGCTTTTACACCGAGGAGATCCGCGAGCGCGGCCGCCGCGTCGGTTTCCGCGCCGCAGGACTGAACGGAGGCGAGGTGATCCTGGCTCACGTGGATCTCGTCTCCGACTTCCGCGTCGGCAAATACGGCGTCAATCCGGCCGCGCTCACTCCCTTGATCGCTTCGGAACTCAACCGGCTTCCGGCCGCCGTGGATCTGTTCGTCGTGGATGAAATCGGCGCCATGGAGTGCTATAGCCCGGACTTCGTCGCCGCGGTCCGCCGTCTGCTCGACGGCCCCTCGCCCCTTCTCGCCACCGTCACGCTGCGGCCAGGCGGCTTTCCGGGCCAGGCGAAGGCCCGCCCCGATGTCGAACTGTTCTTCGTGTCTCCTGCCAATCGCGACCGCCTGCCTGCGGAGCTTGCCCGAAGGATCCGCGGTTGCCGTTGAGACCCCAGCCCCGTCGGCAACGACCATCAGCGGACTGCCCACCCGGCGCCTCTGGTGGCCCGTGCGCACCCACGACGCCTCCGGCCATCCCGGCGCCTGGAGCGCCGTGCGGCGTTTCGAGCTGAAAAACTGAGGTCGCCGCGTCCTCGTGGCCGGATCCGAGCGGCGTCCCCTCACTCCAGCACGGCCAGCACCGGAAAGTGGTCGGACGGGTAGCGCTCTTCCTGATGGTCCGTCACGGTCTCGGCTCGGACGGCGCGCCACGGGCCGCGGAACAGGATCCAGTCGATGCGCGGCCCCGTCGGCTGGCCCCGGAACCCGTGAAACGTGCCCTCCGGTCCCGCTCGCTCCGCAGCCGCTGCCCATGCATCCGTCAACTCCGCGACCAGCAACCGGTAAACCTCGCCGCCCGCCGGAGCGTTGAAGTCGCCGGTGATAATGACCGGCGCATCTTTGGGGAGCTGCTTCAGGCGGGACAGAATCACCTCCGTACAACGCAGCCGCGCTTCGGCGTCTTGCGGACGGTGCGGGAAGTGCGTATTGAAAAAGTGGAAGCGTTCCCCGGAGCGCCGGTCTTCGAACCGTCCCCAGGTCACCATCCGCGGCAGGCTGACATTCCAGGACATGCTGCCCGGCGTTTCCGGCGTCTCTGACAGCCAGAAATCCCCGGACTCGACCAGCGCCAGCCGTTCTTTCCGGTAAAACACGCCCATGTGCTCGTCTTCCTGATTGCCTCGCCGGCTCCGTCCGAACCAGGCATACTCAGGCAGCTTTGCGACGATGTACTGGCCCTGCTCGTGGAACAGCTCCTGCGTGCCGATCAAATCCGGAGCGCGGCTGCGGATCACCGCGACCAGCAGGTCGCGGCGCGCTTCCCACACATTGGGACCGTCATTCGGCGAAGGATACCGCACGTTGAAGCTCATCACCCGCAGCGGTTCGGCGGCTGCCGGCCAGGCCGCAGCCCACAACACCAGACACAAAAAGCTCTTCATGGCTGTTCCCTATGTTGACAGAATGGGGGCCCGCTTCACTGGCCGAAGACGTCGCGGAAGTACCGCACCCAGTTTTGCCCCAGAATTTTTTCGATGTCCGCTTCCTTGTAGCCCCGGCGCGCCAGCGCGCGCGCCACGGTGCGGAAGCGGTCCGGCCGGTCCAGTTCGGGAATCCACGGAGGCCAGCGCACCTGGTAAACCGGCTTGAACACTTTCAGGCGCGGCAGATACCAGCTTTCCCGCGTCTCGGTCGCCTGGATGCCGCGAAGGTGGAAGTCCGTGGCCAGCCCCACGTGCTCGATGCCGCACACCTTCACGGCGTGGTCAATGTGGCGCAGAAAGTCCTCGAGCGACGTATCGGGCCCCGGCCCGATGAAGTAGCCGAGGGCCACGATGCCGGTCACGCCGCCGCGCTCGGCGAGCGCCCGGAGCTGCCGGTCGGATTTGGCCCGCACGTGATCGTACACCGCTTGGCACATGGTGTGTGTGAAGCACGGAGGCCGGCGCGAGAAGGCGATCGCGTCCGCGGTGGTCTGTTCCCCGCAGTGGGACAGGTCCACGGCGATGCCCAATTGATTCATGCGTTCGACGCAGGCGATGCCGAAGTCGGACAGGCCCGCATTGGTTCGCTCCGTGCAGCCGTCCCCCAGCAAGTTCCGGGAATTGTAGGTGAGCTGGATCACGCGCGCGCCGGCCGCATAGAGCCGGTCCAGGTTGGCGAGCTCGTCCTCGATCACCGTGGCGTTCTGGAAGCCGAGCAGCACGGCCAGCTTTCCTTCGCGTTTGGCCCGTGCGATGTCGCCGGCCGTCCGGCAGTGCAGCAGGGTGTCGGCATGCTCGGCGAAACGCCGCCGCCAGCTCTCGAGCGCCCGCATGCCGGTGGGGAAGTTCCGGTTGGGCAGGCTCGTATGGATGGCGGTGTAGCCGGACTCTTTCCACGCGGCGCGGTCGGCTTCCGCCCACTCCGTCAAAGAGAGTGCATCCACGACGATGGCCCGCTCGTAGAGCGGGTCCGCGCGCAGTTGCGAGGCCGCCGCTCCGGCCTCGAGGAACTCCCGCCGCGTGAGGCCGCCCTCGGCCGCCCCGGTCAGGCCCGCGCTGCGAGCCTCAGCCCCAGGTGACATATCCAGGTACATCCTGACCCACCAAGACCTGCCGCGGCAGCGGCAGGTCTTGGGCATTGAGCGAGGATAGCATCACGGGTGGCAACAGGGAGACTTCCGGGCGGACGGTGGGCGCGCGAGCTTGGCGCAGCTGCTCGGGGGTCCGCCCTCCCTTGGCCGAGTTGCGCCGCAGCAGGTTGAAGTACAGCTGATAGCTGTAGGCCTGACCCAGAAAGGCGGACACCGAACCCCGGAAGCGCTCCAGCTCGTAAAACTCTCGCTCCATGATGCCGTGGACGGCTTCCACGTCGCTGTTGTAGGTGGAGCGGTGGGGCGGGTTGAAACGGTGTTGCCGGCAGCCGTACTTCTGCTCGACGAGCTTGGTGAACGGCGGCAGGCCGTGACGGCGATTCCAGTTGCCCCCGAACTCGCTGCCATTGTCGGTCTGAACCACCAGGGGGCGCAGATCGACGCCGCAGCGGGCCAGATGAGCCAACAGACGGTCGGCAAACAGTAAAGCGTAGGTGGAGTCATTGACGGCGCTGAAGGCCAGCCACAGCGTCCCTTCCGGCACCATGCGGGCGGTGAACTGGAAGCGGGGCAAGCCGAAGGGGATCAGCTCGCGGTAGCCGGGCAGATCCTGGAGGTCCTTGACGTCCATCTGCAACAGCCCGAACGGCGGCCATCGCATCTTCTGCCGGGCCAGACTGCGCGCCGGCGGGCGCGGCTTTTTGCGGCGCCGGCTGCGGCCGTGCCGGCGCAGGATGCGCCCGATGGCGCCGGTGGAGCAGGGCAAGCCGAACTCCTCTTTGAGGCGTTGGGGGCCGAAACAGGGGATCGCGTCCCGGGCCTCCAGCACCCGCTGCTCGACCTCGGGCGGGATGTGGTGCGGGGCACGGGGGCGTTCGTTCAGTCCCGGTTTGCCTTCCTGCTGGTAGCGTCGCAGCCACAGCCGTACGGTGTTGCGCGAGCAGCCAAACAGGCGGCTGGTGGCGCGGATGCCCCGCGCCAGAGCCGTCTGGACCAGCCGATAGCGCAGATCGAAACTTGGATTCTGGGAACGAATCATCTCATAATAGGGAGGGCACAAGGGAACGCTCCGGTGGTCGAGATTTCATCACCGACATTGTAGCCGGAGACATCCTTGTGCCTTTCTGTTTTTTTCATCCTCGGCGGCGCCAGGCCCACTCCCAGGTCAACGAGGAGGGGCCGCGCCGCGCCGCCGGTTCGGGGTTTCCTTCGCCTGCGCTCCGCTTCGGCTCCGGAAACCCCGAACCCCTCCCACTGCCGAGCATCTGCTTCAGCAGCTTCCATCTGTTGGAAGTGACAATCCTCAGCCGGGGTGGGTCAGGATGTGCCTGGATAGGAAAAGCCTCAGCCCCAGGGGGTTTGACAACCCCGGGGCGGCTTTGTTGAAATAACGGTTGATCCGTCACACTCCTCAGTAGCTCAATGGTAGAGCATCCGGCTGTTAACCGGAGGGTTGCAGGTTCGAGTCCTGCCTGAGGAGCCAATTGTTCCAGTCTTCGATCCCCCGCGAGTTTGGTAACCCGTACCAGACCTCGATGGTGCGGCGGTTGTAAACCAGCACCTTTTTCACCAGCCGGCGTAACAGATCCTTCTTTTGCGGATTCGGGGCCTCGGCCATGACCCGCTCAAAGTTCTCCACGAGCGACGCCAACATGTCGCGGTCGATGGCCGGCAACTCCAGCCTGTCTCGCCGGGCCTCCAGCTCCCGTTTTTCGGCCTCCAGTTCTTCGAGCCGGGCCCTCAGGTCTCGCACTTTCTGGTTGCAGAGTTCGGCCTGGAGCGTTCCCGCCTCGAACGCCTCGAAGTAGCGATCCAGGGCTGTCTGAGCCTTCGCGGCCTCCGCCTCGACCTTTGCGATCTCCTTTTCCAGGTTCGGCTTCTCCGCGCACAACCGTTTGTTGGCCTCCACCCAAACGCGGGCCATGAACTGCTCGTCCCGGAACATGGCCTTGATGTCCTCGATGATCGCCGACTCCAGCAGATCGGCCCGCACGTAGTCTTGCTCGCAATCGTGGTCGTTGTACCGCTTCGAGCAGACGTAGTACGGGACATGGACGCCTTTCTTGTAACCGCCGCCGCCGAACATGTGACTGTTGCAGCGGCTGCACTTGACGATGCCCGTGAGGAGGCGCTCATCGCCGTTGTGCCACTGGCGGCCTTTCAGATCCTCGTGGCGCTCCTGGAGGACCTGATTCGCCTTCTCGAAGAGCACCTCCGACACGAGCGGATCGTGGTGCCCTTCGTAGAGCACCTCGCGCCAGCGGATCTTGCCCACGTAAACCGGATTCTTGAGCATGTAGAGCACAACGCGGCGGCCCCACTTGCGGCCATTGCGGTTGCGGTGGCCGGCCTCGTTGAGCTGCTTCGAGATGGCCGAGGCGCCTTCCCTGCCGAGGGCGTACATCTGGAACATCTTGCGGACGATCACCGCTTCTTCCTCGTGGACGACGAGACCCTTCTCCGGGTCGAGCCGGTAGCCGTAGGGCACATTGCCGCCCACGAAGCTCCCGCCCTTAGCCTTCTTCTCCATGCCGACCTTGGTGCGCTCGACGATGGTGGCATGCTCAAACTCGGCAAAGACGCCGAGCATCTGGAGCATCATTTTCCCGGCGGCGTTCGAGGTATCGAACGGCTCGGTGATGCTCTTGAGGGTGACGCCGTTCTTGGTGAGCTCGTCCACCATCTGGGCGAGCTCGCGGACCTTGCGGGAGAGCCGGTCAACGCGGAAGACCAGCAGCGTGTTGAAGGCCTGGTTCCCGGCATCGTAAAGCATCTCTTCGAGGCCGGGGCGGTTCATGTGGGTGCCGCTCTCGGTGTCCCGGTACACCTTGTGAAGTTGCCAGGCGTCGCCCCATTGGGCCTTCGAAAAGGCCTCGAGGCGCTCCTTCTGTGCGCCGAGCGAATACTTCTGGTGGTCCTCGTCCGTGGAGATGCGGGTGTAGAAGGCAACCCGCGGTGTGTCCACCTTCGCAGCGGGCCCGGCGGCCAACGGCCGTCCGTTCTTGCCTGATTTGCTGGAGCCGGGCATGTTCAACGCTGACACCCTTACCTCAGTGGGCCGTCCCGAAGCAAGGCCATCCTCTTTGTTTCCAATCGATTAGAGATTAACTCCACCTTGGGAAAAGGCCAGATTGGGCGTTGCCTGGGGGACGGAGTAATTTTGATGTTGAATTTCAACTCATTGTGACTTGATGGGCCAGCAAGTCACATTCGGGCAGCGGCTCCGGGAACTGCGGAAGGCGAGAAACCTCACGCAGCGTCAACTCATGGAGACAGTGGAAGTGGACGGTGAACGCCTCGGAGTGATCGCTCGTACGATCGGAGGCGCGTACGCGGTCCTCGTCGCTGAACAACTCGCGGCCTCCGGAGTAAGGGTCATTCTCGGACTGACATCAGCTGGGCGAGTGTCCCCCGGACTGGAGATCCCAAGTCTTGTGATTCCCACGACGGCGATCCGGGATGAAGGGACCTCATACCACTACTTGCCGGCTGCGGAGGCCGTTGACTGTGATGCAGGCCTCGCGGCCGCCTTGCAGGAGGAACTTGGCGGAGTCGGCCTGCCGATTGTCACTGGTCCGGTCTGGACGACAGACGCGCCCTACCGGGAGACCGTCGAGCAATTGGAGCGGTACGCGAGAAATGGCATCCTCGCGGTGGAGATGCAGGCAGCGTCCCTGTTTGCCTTCGGCGCCGCGCGCCGAGTCCGCTGCGGCGTGGTCGCCCACGTCACCAATGGTGTGGACCACTCGTCGGAAGCTCAGTTCGACAAAGGTACGCACCAGCTTGGGTTCGAGATTCTCAAGGCGATGTCTCGTGCCGGCAGGCGCCTCTATTGAAGGTGCTGAATGTCCCACTACCCCCGATCGGAGCGACGGCGAAGACCCTATCATTAGAGCACCGGGAGGTCGCCACGGCTCGGAGCCAGCCGGATCCATCGAAGGCGAGGCGGCCGATAGAGGCCGATGGAGACACGCGATTGCGGGTCTCACCGTGGGGATGGTACACTCATATATAGTGCGCGAGCTAAACGCTACATTCTGCGTGCTGCTGACGGCCGCTCTTTTGAGCGCTTCGGCACCTGGGTCTTCCGCCGTCCTGTGCTTCTCTCCTGCGGGACATGTTGCCGTCGAGGAGGCTGGCGCCATTTGTTGCGCTCTCAAGACCCAGGACGACGTCCCGGACAGCGGTAGCGGTGTGGCAACTCGAACTTGCGGGTCTTGTACTGACATCATGCTCGTCGCCGGCACAGGCGACCGGGCGGCGGTCGCGGCATCCAAGAACGCGGCGGTGTCTGATTCTCTTTCCCCGGTTGCCGTCAGTGTGTACACCAAGACCGGTTTCGGCGCTCCCGTTGCGAATCAGCCAGTACTGGCTGTGCCGCTCGCGCCAGGCCAAGTCTTTGGCGCCGGCTCCGCACCTCTCCGCTGCTGATCCCACCAGAAGGTCTTCAAAGCTGAAGTGCGGGCTCTAACAAGAGCCCATGTAAGTTGTTTTCTCCCGAATCAGCGAGGTGGAGATGAAGCGAAGACTGCCATCAATGATTGGCCTCTTTCCTCTTCTTTCAACGGCGGCGAGCAGCCTGTATGCGCAGCCCGGCCAAGTCCTCACGTCCAACAGGTACTTCGACGCCGCATCGGGAATCAGCATCCAGAAGCTGGTCGAAACGGCGTTGGCCAGAAACGCGGACCTGCTGGCCACGCGAAGACGGATCGCCGAAGCGCAAGGTCTGCTGAACCAATCGCGGTTGCGGCCGAATCCTGGTTTGAATGTCAGGGTCGGCAACGGCTCCGTCCTGAAAAGTCCTGGAGAGCGTGAATATACCATCAGCTACGCCCATACGTTCGAGTTAGGCAGGAAATGGAACCGGCGCGTCGAGGTGGCTCAACTTGCCGAAGAGCTGGCAACCCTCGAAGTTGCCGACCAAGAGCGTTTGTTGAAAGCAAGCGTAAAAACCCGCTTCGGACAGGCATTGGCCTTGGTTCACAATCTGGAAATTGCGGAGCAACTGTTGCAGCTCAACGAACAGGGCTACCGCATTGCTCAGGTCCGGGTGGAGAAAGGCGAGGCGGCGGAACTGGAAGAGCGCCTGATGCGGGTAGAGGTGAACCGGGTGCGGTCAGAGCTGATGCTCTTGGACAACCAGGTCCAGCGGGCAATCCTGGAATTGAAGAGACTGGCCGGCCTGGGTTTGGATGAGCCGCTAAAGCTGAGCGGAAGGCTGGATGTACCACCGGTGGAAATCTCCCTGGCTCAGGCCATGGAGCAGGCCCTCAACAAGCGTCCAGACTTGCAGGCTGCGAGGCTCGCCGAAAAGCTCAGCGAGGCAGATCTCCGATTAGCCCGGGCGGAGGGTATTCCCAGCCTCCTCGTTTTTCTCGAGTATTCGCATATCAGCAGCCGGTTCGGTCCGTTCGGATTGAATGGCTCCATGCAACTGGTATCCATACGCGATACCGACAATACCGTCGCGATCGGGATGTCGATCGCCATTCCCTTTCGGAATCGAAACCAAGGGAACGTGCAAGCTGCGGAAGCGAGGAAAAGCGCTGCCAGTTTTCGCAGCCGGTACGCCGAGCAAGTAGTCCGCCAGGAGGTGGAGGCTGCCTATCTACGATACGAAACGGCCCGGGGCGCACTCGGCACATTCAACCGTGGCGTAATCCAAGAGTCGCTGGAAAATCTGAGGGTTGTACGGGCTGCTTATCAGTTCGGCGAACTGCGGATCCTGGATGTGCTGAACGAACAGCGGCGGTTCACGGACACCCAGAGGTCCTGGATCGACTTGCTGCGAGAGTACTATCTCGCCCTGGTGGAACTCGAAAAGGCCACCGGTGGCTCCCTCTTTTGACGGAGGACAAGGATGAGGAACGCGGACACGATCCCAACTCGTCGGAAGCGGTTGATTTTGCTCACATTTGCCGCTGGGGCAGTGGCGGGCGTGCTCGGATCGCTCGTGATCGAGCTCATTGGACATGCCTCGCGTTCCGCCGAGGGGCGGGCAGCCTCTGCCGAGGCAACCAAGGAAGCGGCTCCTTCCAGCGTGGTCAGACTGGAACTGGCCGCCATGAGGAATATCGCCTTGACAGTTGTCCCGGCGCAAATGAGAACGGTTCGCCAAGCCGTCCGGGCAACGGGTAGCATTGGCCCAAACGAGAGCCGCTTGGCGCACATCCGCCCGTTGGCCCGCGGACGGGTAGAAAGAGTCTATGTGCGGCTCGGCGACCGCGTGCGAGCCGGCCAGCCATTGCTGGAGTATGACAATGTCGAGCTCGGCGAATTGATCGGCGGCTACTTGTCGGCCGTAGCAGGGCTGGAAAAAGCCAGGGCCGAAGCCGAAGTCGCCAGGCGGTCGTTGGAACGCGCCAGAAGCCTGGTCGAACTCGGCGCGGTCGCACGAGCCGAATTCGAACGAAGAGATGCCGAATATCAGAACGCGCTGGCATCGATCAACAGCCAGAGGGCGGAAATCGCCAAAGTCGAGGAAAAGCTCCATCGTTTCGGCCTGAGCGACGCGGAGATCCGGAAATTGGGCCCGCAAGCGAATGTCGAAGCTCAGGTGGCTTACCATCGCGAGGCCTCCCACAACGCAATGACCGCCCCGTTTAGCGGCATCGTGATCAAGTACAACGTTGCCGAGGGAGAGGTCATAGGTCCAGAGAACGAACTGTTGACCCTTGCCGACCTCTCCACGGTCTGGGTGCTAGCCGATGTGTATGAGAAGGACATCGCGTTGATTCGCCAGGGGCAGGAGGCCAGGATCATGGCGGACGCTTACCCGGGCCAGGTCTTCCGCGGCAGCATTACATACGTCAGTGACATGCTCGACCCGAAGACGCGCACGGCCAGGGTGCGTTGTGAGGTGCCCAACCCGGACGGTCGTCTGAAGCTGGACATGTTCGTGAGCGTGGAGCTTCCCACACCCGTCGGGCGCCAGGCGCTGATGGTCCCGTCCAGCGCCATCCAACAGATTGATGACCAGCCGGTGGTTTTCGTGAAGACCGGAGAGACTCAGTTTGAACGCCGCAACGTGCGGCTTGGCTCGAACAGCGACGGCTGGGTAGAGGTGACAAGCGGCGTGCGGCAAGGCGAGCCGGTGGTCACAGACGGTAGTTTCCACTTGAAATCCGTACTCCTGCGAGAGCGGATTGGGGGCGAAGAGTAGCGGAGACGCACGATGCACCGAATCGTCGAACTCTCACTGAAATACCGCTTCCTGGTTATTGTCTTCGCGCTTCTGACGACTGGCGTGGGCATCTATGACCTCAGGCGGCTGCCGATTGACGCGGTTCCCGACATAACCCCGAACCAGGTGTTAATCCTGACGCGCGCCCCGGGCCTGGGTCCAGAAGAGGTGGAGCGCTTTATTACGTTTCCGGTCGAAACCTCCATGAGCGGACTGCCGGGGATCACGGCCATCCGCTCTGTGTCGCGCTTCGGCCTGTCCGTCGTCTACGTCTTCTTCGAGGAGAACATGGACATCTACTTCGCCCGCCGCCTGGTGATGGAGCGGCTTCCTCAGGCCAGGGAGATGATTCCACCGGGATTCGGGACTCCAGAGATGGGACCGATTTCGACCGGCTTGGGCGAGATCTACCAGTTTGAGGTGAAGGGCAAGGGCTACTCTTCCATGGAGCTGCGCTCGATCCTCGAATGGGACATCGCCCCCAAACTTCGCTCCGTGCCGGGGGTGGTCGAAGTGAACACCTACGGTGGCGAGCTGAAGACCTACGAAGTCCAGCTCGACGCCAACAAGCTGGTCAGCTACAACCTCTCGCTCCAACAGGTGGTCGAAGCGCTGGAGCGCAACAACTTCTCGACAGGCGGCGCTTACATCGAGCACAACCGCGAACAGCAGGTCATCCGAGGCGAAGGCCTGGTGGCGGATTTGCAGGACATCGAGAACATCGTCGTAGCCGCCACACAGGACGGTACTCCCGTGTATATCCGGAACATTGCGCGGGTCGCCTTCGCGCCCCGTGTTCGGCAGGGCGCCGTCACCAGGGACGGCCGGGGGGAGGTGGTAACCGGGGTGGTGATGATGCTCATCGGCGCAAACTCGCGCGTGGTGGCCCAGAACGTGAGGCAGAGGTTGGAAGAAATCAAGCCTTCGCTTCCGCCGGGCGTGGAGATCGACACATATTACGACCGCACCGATCTCGTCCGCAAGACGATCCGAACGGTGACCAAGAACCTCGTGGAAGGCGGCCTTCTCGTGATTGCTGTTCTGCTGCTGCTGCTCGGCAATGTGCGCGGCGGGCTGATTGTAGCTTCCGCGATTCCTCTATCCATGTTGGTGGCCTTTACCGGCATGGTCCACGCCAAGGTGTCTGGAAATCTCATGTCCCTGGGCGCAATCGATTTCGGGCTCATCGTGGACGGATCGGTCGTGATGATCGAAAACATCGTGCGAAAGCTGGCAGAGAAGAAGGAGCGCAATCCTGGTAATCCGCTCGCAGCCGTCATCGAAGCGGGACGGGAAGTCGCACGGCCGGTCTTCTTCGCGGTCGGGATCATCATCATCGTTTACCTGCCGATTCTCAGCCTTCAAGGCGTAGAAGGCAAGATGTTCCGGCCGATGGCGCTGACCGTCATTTTTGCCCTGTGTGCGTCGCTCCTGTGGTCGCTGACCCTGATGCCCGTTCTCGCTTCGTTCCTTTTCCGCCGCGGCGTCAAAGAGCGCGAGACGTGGATCCTCCGCCAAGTGAAGCGGGTCTATTTGCCCCTGCTGAGCGAGGCGATTGCGCATCCCCGAACTGTGGTCGCCATCGCGACAGTCGTGTTTCTCACCAGCGTGGTAGCTGCTTCCACCATGGGGGCGGAATTCATTCCACGTCTGGATGAGGGCGCCATCGCGCTCCAGGCGTGGAGGCTCCCCAGCGTGGGCCTTTCTGAAGCGATCGCGAATACGACCCTTATCGAAAAGACGCTGAAACAGTTTCCTGAAATCCAAACGATTGTTTCCCGTACCGGACAGGCGGAGATCCCGACGGACCCGATGGGGATCGAGATGAGTGATATCTACCTGATCTTAAAGCCACACGAAGAGTGGATAACCGCCAACACGAGAGAAGGATTGATTACCAAGATCAACGAGACTCTTGAGAAGAATGTACCTGGCACGGTGTTCAGCTACTCCCAACCGATCGAGCTGCGCATGCAGGAGTTGATCGCCGGCGTGCGCTCCGACATCTCCATCCTCCTGTTCGGCGAAGATCTCAACCTTCTCAAACAGAAGGCGGAAGAAATCGTTCGCGTAGTCTCCCAAGTCCGCGGGGCGGCTGACACCAAGGCCGAGCAGACGGCCGGCTTGCCCTACCTCCGAATTCGCATCGACCGTGCGGCCATCGCCCGCTATGGCATCAACGCGGAGCAGATTCTGAACGTGGTCGAGGCGATCGGGGGGAAGATCACGGGTCAGGTGCTGGAGGGCCAGCGGCGTTTCTTCCTCCAGGTGCGGTTCCGCGAGGAAGACCGGCAGAATATTGAGAGGATCCGAGACATCAAGGTTGCCGATCCCCAGGGAAGGCTGATCCCCCTCAGCCAACTTGCAGCAGTGTGGGTGGAGCAGGGGCCGGCGCAGATCAGCCGGGAAAACCTCCACCGGCGGATCGCGGTCGAGACAAACGTGCGCGGGAGAGACGTCGCCAGCTTCGTCGCGGAGGCCCAGCGGGCCATCGTTCAGAGGGTGAAGCTGCCGCCCGGCTACTGGATCGAGTGGGGCGGACAGTTCAAGAACCTCCAGCGGGCGAGCGCGCGGCTTGCCATCGTCGTGCCCCTGGCGCTGTTCCTGATTTTCGTGCTGCTCTATACCACGTTCAACTCCGCGAGATTCGCGGCGCTGATCTTCGTGAACGTCCCTATGGCGGCGACCGGCGGCATCTTCGCGCTGTATCTGCGTGGCATGCCGTTCAGTATTTCCGCAGGAGTCGGCTTCATTGCGTTGTTCGGCGTGGCGGTCTTGAACGGCGTGGTGCTGGTCAGCTACATCAATCAGATGCGCCTCGAAGGCGCGAGGCTCACGGAGGCGGCATATCGCGCTGCGGAGATCCGGCTGCGCCCCGTGCTGATGACGGCGCTGGTGGCCAGCCTCGGCTTTGTCCCGATGGCCCTTTCGACCAGCGCAGGCGCCGAGGTGCAACGGCCGCTGGCCACGGTCGTGATCGGAGGATTGATCACCTCGACGCTGCTCACGTTGCTGGTGCTGCCGGCGATCTATCGGTGGTTCGAGAAGGAAAGGGTCGAGGTGACGGCATGAGGGAGATCAAAGCCATCATCCAACCCTGCGGAGAAGGTGCTGGAGATCATTCGTAGTCACGCGCACACCGGAGGAGAGCGGGGCGAGGCGGCCATGTGATCGAAACGTCACCGGAGGTGGAGAGTGAATCAGCGCCTTGAATTCAAGATCACCGGGATGGTGTGGGCAGAGTTGCTGCCGGCCGAGAAGGTAACGGCCAAGCCCCTGGTGCTGGACCCGGTTGTGCTGGTCTATGCCGGCTTCCTCGGAGGCTCGGGGAGTGATTTTGCCTTTGGCATCGCCGTGGATGGGAGCGGCCAGGCGTACGTAGCGGGGGAGACCTTCTCATCCGACTTCCCGGCGGCGGGGCCGGACACGACATGCAACGGAGGCGGCGACGCCTTTGTGGCCAAGATCAGCTCCTCGCTGCGGGTCAAAGTGGATCTGAAACCTCAAAGCAACCCCAACTCTATCAATCCCGGAAGCCGGGGCACGGTGAGTGTCGCCATCTTTTGGCAGCAGCACGTTCAATGCGGCCGCGGTTCACCCCGCGACGGTGTCGTTTGGCGGGGCGCCCGCGTTGCGGTGCAATCTCGAGGACGCTTTTCAGGAGGGGCCCACGGGTTTCTTTACCCAGGACGGCATCCCGGACTTGGTGTGCCACTTCAGCGTAGAAGCGGTGAGTGTGAGCCCGGAGGGCAGCCGGCGCGCCAGGAGGAAACCAGCCGTAGTTCGGCACAAGGCGCATGGCGCGGCGGATGATACCGGCGACCTTCCGGGCGAAGTGCTTTCAGATGGCGTCGATGAGCAGCGCAGAGCAATGGCGGACGACGATTCTGCCGTGGACGCCCAGCCTGGCTGTGAGGTGAAACGGCGTGCCGCCACGAACTCGGTGAAACAGTGTCTTCGCCGGAATCCCGCATCTCCATGATCGTGAGGAGGCGCGGATCTGGCGACGCCGAACATCGAATCGGCATGCACCGCCTGTGCCGGTTCCCCTGCTGGGAACGGCGATGAGCATGCAGGCCGTGCTGCTCTATTTTGAGTACGCCATTGCGAATCAATGACTTGGCGAGTGAGTCTCTGCTTCTAGGCAGAGTTTGTTTGACTTGGGGAGCCAAACCTTTCCCGCGCACCGCGCTCCGCCCGCTGGTTGACGACTCTCTCCGTCTGTAACCTCGCAACTGGCCGTGTTTTCGCGACTTCCGCGTCTCTGCTTTGCTCGCCGTGTCCGGCTTGCCGCGCCGATCTGCGCCCCCGCAACGTTTACTGGAGGCCGTCTTCTCCCCGCCCCCATGTCCCCGCATCGCTCGGCGCATCCAGGCCAACGCACGAGGTCGCCCGACCGACGCCCCCGCTGCCGCGCGCTTGACCCTGAGCGAAGCGAAGTAGCTTGCTCGCCCCATTCACCCCGCTCACCGTCTGCTAACCCCTTCCGTTCCCCTCACTTGCCCAAATCCTCTCCCTTCAATCCGCCCCCGCGCCCCTTACTCTGTCACCGGAGCCCCGCCGCCGGCTCCGGAGCGCCACCCGCGCCCCAATTCCCATACCACGAGGTGAGAAAACCAACCCATGCCCTCTGCCGAAGCCAATCGCCGCAACGCCCGCAAATCCACCGGGCCCCGCACCCCGGAAGGCAAGGCCGCCGTTCGCCTCAACGCCCTCCGCCACGGGGCCACCTCCCGCTTCTTCCTGCTCCCCGGCGAAGACCCCCGCCTGTTTGCGAGCGTCGCCCTCCGCTACCTGGACCGCTTCCAGCCCACCGGCCCCGACGAAGAATTCCTGGTCGGCCGCCTCCTTTTGGCCGACTGGCGCCTGCGTCGTCTGGCCTCCCTGGAGGTCCGCGCGCTGCTGTCGGAGATGGCCTCCAATGAGCCCTTGGTGGAGTTCCTCCAGCAGATGGCCCGCAGCGAGGGCCGCCCGACCTCCCGCGCCCACAAGGACCCCTTGGCCATAGCTTGGCGCGATGACGCCAACGGGCCCAACATCTTAAGCAAGCTCATGCGCCACCAGAGCGCCTTGGAGCGCTCCTGGTACCGCGCCTACGAGGAACTCCGGCGCCGCCAAGTGAATCCGGACGGCCCCCAACCTCCTGAAAACCCGAATCCCGAGCCGCCTCCTCGGCCGCCGCGCCGCAGCAGAAAAATTACAAAACAAAGCCAAAAAGGCGGGGATCCCCTCTCCCCCGCATGCGGGTGTCCCGAACAGCCTCTCGCCGCGAAAGCTCCCCCGGCTCCCGAACCCGCTCCGACCTGCCGGCCGCTCCCTTCAATCCAGCACCAGCACGTCGACAATCACGTGGGTCTTCGGGTTGATGATGAGAGCGCGACCCTCCAGAAAACAACGCCTCAGTCCCGGATAGAGCGGCGCCAGCCGAACCTCCAGCTCCGGGGGGAAATACACCAGCCGCTTCTCGAGACCCGGCGGCAGACGGCCATGACGGTACAGTTGCTTGGCAATGCCCGGCGGCAGGCTGCCTCGCTTGGCCAATCCGGGCGGCAAACCGCTCGGCCCGCCCCGCCAGTATCCTCGGATAATCTCCACATCCGAACCTGTGAAGATGCTCACGGCGACAGCCGTCCCCGCTCTACGCCGGGGCTTATCCTTGCCCTGCACGAAGCCACTCAGCGCCACCGCCAGCATCCCTGCCAACGCCCGGATCCGCATCCGTCTCATTCCGGCTCCTCCTCACCCTTCTTATCGCACGTAGGTTGCCGGTGGCCGCAAAACGACATAGCGGCCGCGCCCCGGGAAATTTCCACCAGCACCCGTGTCATTTCTTCTTCGGTTCTTTTCCCGGCAGCGCCGCAGGGTTTTCATGGACCCGCTCCCGGAAACG
>DATLYE010000011.1:0-13808 GCA_035575135.1 Bryobacteraceae bacterium | reverse complement strand
CCCCAGCAGAAACGTCGCGTACTGATTCAGGTAATTGGCCGTATATCCCTGAGTCCCTGTTACGTTGCCGCTAAAGGTGAGACTTCCCCGTGGTCCGGAACCCACCTCGGGTTGCCAGTGGTCCATGTGATACCGCACCATATCAAAGCCCCACCGGAGCTCATGGCCTCCGGCAATCTTGGTGGCGTTGGCCGTATACGTGTAGGCTCGCTCTTTTCGGAATAAAGGCAGGTATCCGAACGTGTTACCCCATGCCGTGAAACCATGATTGATCGCCGGCATACCGCTGTAGCAGGCCCCTTTCGCCGGCTCCGGGCACGCCCTCTTGACCTGCTCCGGACCGCCGGCATACCCCGAAACCACAGGATCATTTGTGTTCGGAATACCCCAGATCTCGGAACCGATGTTCTTGCCGAAATCCGGAGCTACGCGCGATTGTTCGAACTTGGTAAATGCCAGCGTGCTATCAAAGACGAAGGTCGGTGAAAGAGTCCAGGTGTCTCCGAAAGTGAAAATATTCACATCCATAATGTTTGTCCCGGGGCTGCCCGCACGGCTCAGCCCTGGTCCGCCCACTTCTCCGAGGGCGAATTTCGAGTTCCAGTATCCGTCCATTCGGCTGTACTTGCCCCAGACAGCGAGCTCCGGCCGCGGGTTCCAGTTAATCTTCACATCGTAGTTTTTGCGATCCAGCTTCTCCGTTGCAGAGCTGAAGTGGTTGTTGAGCGTCCCTTGTGACGTTCCTGGAAGATTCGGCAGGGGGGCTTTCTCTTGAATTCTCTTGCTGACCGGACTGATGCGTTCCGCCGGAATCCGGTTCCCGGGAAAGGGGCTGCGCCCCCGGCCGTCGGGGCTCCCCGTCAGCGGGTCATAAATTGTCACCGCCAAACCACTGAAGTCGCCGCTGCGGATCGCTTGCGTGGGCACAGAGTCATTGCTCCGCGAGATTCCGGCCCGCTCCAGCGTCGTCTCCTGGCTGAAGAAGAAAAACAGCTTGTCTTTGACCACCGGCCCACCCACCGCGCCGCCAAAGATATTGAAAATTGATTTGGCCTTGCCTTGGTTGGCTGGGAGGAAAAAATTGCGCGCGTAAAGATGCTGGTTGTCGTGATAGTGGTAGGCGACGCCGTGCAGTTCGTTTGTCCCGCTCTTGGTTGCCACCGTCACCGCCACACCTCCGGCGATGCCCTGCTCCGCATCGAAGGAACCCGTGCTGATGTTTACCGTATCGATGGACTCTACCGGCGGAACATAAACCAGATGCTGTGGCAGCCAGATAAAGACGTTCGTCGCTCCGTCCACGCGCGTGCGGTTGTTGTTGAGCGCAGTCCCGTTGATGTTCATCCCAAGCCCCCGGGCGATAGCGTCCCCCAGATGTTGAAAATTCGCGGGCGTAGCTCCGGGCACAAGGTTGATCAGGCTCTGAAAGTTCCGGTAGTTCGACAGGGGAAGATTTGCGATCTCCCGGCTGCTGATCTCTGCCCGCACATCCGATTTGTCGGTTTGCAGCACCGCCGCGGGTGCGGCCACTGTGACCTGTTCGGCAACCGTTCCCAACTCCAACTGGAGATCCACTCGCGTCACCGTGTTGATGGTCACCACGACCTCCTCTCGCGTCATCGTGCGAAACCCGGGCGCCGAGACGCGTAGGTCATAGGTGCCAGGCAGGAGGTTGACGACCGAATACCGGCCTGCGGGGTCCGTTCGCGTTTCCCGGACCGCCCCGGTGTCCTTGCTTGTGATCACCACTGCGGCCCCGGGCACGACCGCATTGGTTTGGTCCACTACGGTCCCGACCACCGAGCCGTAAAGCACTTGCGCATCAGCTTGCCAGACCCCGGACAGGGCAGCCGAAACCACAGCTAGCAGCATGACTAGCCTCATGGCCATCGCCTCCGCATGCAAACTAAGCTCATCCTACCCCCGAAAAGCGCGTTGTCAAGCCTTGAGTCCAAGGCGTCCTCCGGGCGGACGCCCCACGTCTGTTTGTCTCCGCCGCTTACGCGCTCTTCAAAATCTCGGCAATCCGGTCCGGGTCGTTCGGCACCACGACCGGCCGGTTTGCGAATGTGGAGGCCAACCTGGTCCCGTCCGGCGCCATGAGCTGCCCCGTGTGGTACCGATAAATGTAGTCGGGGTCTTTGAGCAGGTGTCCCGTGAGCACAGCCACCACATCTGCGCCGCGCCCGATGATGCCCGAGGCCACCAGCTTGCGGATTCCGGCCAGCGTCGCCGCAGAGGCGGGTTCACAGCCGATGCCGCATAACCCGATCTGCACCTTGGCGTCCGCAATCTCCTGTTCGCTCACGGCCTCCACGACGCCGTTCGAACATTCGAGCTCGTAGAGCGCTTTGGGCCATGAAACCGGGTCGCCGATCCGGATCGCGGTGGCCAGAGTCTCGGGCTTCTCCACTTTAGGGAGCACCGAGCGATCCGCGCTGCGGACCAACCGGTAGAACGGGGCTGCGCCCTCGGCCTGAATCACCGCCAGTCGCGGACTCCGGCGGATCAGGCCCGCCGCCACCATTTCGCGCAGGGCCTTGCCAAACGCCGCTGTGTTTCCCAAATTGCCCCCGGGAAGCACGATCCAGTCCGGCGGTTCCCAGTCGCGCTGGTCCATCATCTCCACGATGATCGTCTTCTGCCCCTCGATCCGAAACGGGTTGATCGAGTTGAGCAGGTAGATGCCGAGCCGCTCGGCCAGCCCACGCACCAGGTTCAGAATCTGGTCGAAGTTTGCCTCCACCTGAAGCGTCAGGGCTCCGTATTCGAGGGCTTGCGCCAGCTTGCCGAAGGAAATGTGGCCGTGCGGAATGAAGATGACCGCCTGAAGTCCGGCGGCGGCCGCGTAGGCCGCCATCGAAGCGGACGTATTCCCGGTGGAGACGCAAGCCACGCGCCGCATCCCGAGGCGAAGAGCCTGCGCCACCCCGCAGGTCATGCCGTTGTCCTTGAACGATCCGGTGGGGTTGTAGCCCTGATGCTTGAAGGCGAGGCGCTCGAGTCCGCCGTAGCGCGCCGCCCGTGGCGCCTCGAGCAATGGCGTGTTACCCTCCCCGAGCGAGACCGCGTGTCCGAGGTTGTCCAGAAACGGAATCAGCTCGCGGTAGCGCCAGACCCCGCTGCGGTCCACCGGCAGATTGCTCCTCCGGCGCTCCCGCCACAGCTTTCTGAGCGTTTCCGGATCCGGAAGGCTGCCCCAATACCGGCACTCCAGCAGCCCGCCGCAGCGCGGGCACGTGTAGATGACCTCGGTAATGGGGAAACGCGCGCGGCACTCCGGCGAGAAACAGACCAGTTCGGCTTCCATCGAACCCTTGATTATACGTGCGCACGGATCCGCACCTTGGCTGATGCGATTACGGATAGCAAACCCCTCCGCGGGCATCGCGTCGCGGAACTCTGCCCGAGCGCCTAGGTCGGCTTTTTCCTCGCAACCGCGCGGCGTAATGGTTTTCGCCGGCCGGGCAGCGCGGATCTCCTCGTCTGCTCCGTTCCGCGGGCCCGATTCCGGTGGCGCGCGGCAGTATACTGTCTCTGCCATGCTGGCAGTGCACCTGGAAGATCGAAGGGTCCAGGTCCGGCGCAAACCTCGGCCACGCCCGCGGCCGGGGTTCGCGCTCCTCCGGCTCCTTGCGGGCGGCATCTGCAACACGGACCTCGAGTTGCTACGAGGCTACTACGGCTTTCGGGGCACTCCCGGACACGAATTCGCCGCCGAAGTCGTCCAGGCGGACACGAGCGCGCTCATCGGCCGTCGCGTCGTGGGCGAGATCAACCTCCCCTGTGGCCGCTGCGAGTGGTGCCAGCGAGACCTGGGCCGCCATTGTCCCAACCGCACCGTCCTCGGCATCGTGCGCCATCCCGGGGCCTTCAGCGAATGGTTCACCCTGCCCGAGCGCAACCTGCATCTCCTCCCCGAAGAGATCCCCACCGAGCATGCCGTCTTCGTCGAACCTCTGGCCGCGGCCTGCGAGATCCTCGATCAAATCGCCATTCCGGGCGGCGCCCGCGTCGCGGTGCTGGGTGACGGCAAACTCGGGCTGCTGGTCTCGCAGGTCTTGCGCGCCCACGGCGCCGAAGTGCATCTGTTCGGCCGTCATAAGCACAAGCTCGCTCTGGCCGCAGCTGCGGGGATCGAGACATTTCGCACCGCCCGCCGGCCGCGCGCGGCTTACGACTGGGTGATCGAGGCGACAGGGTCGCCGCAAGGCTTGCGTGAAGCCGTAGAGATGGTACGGCCGCGAGGCACCGTGGTCCTCAAGTCCACGATGCACACGACCGTGCCGGTGGACACCGCTCCGGTGGTCGTCAACGAAATCACCCTGCTCGGCTCGCGCTGCGGGCGGTTCGAGCCGGCCATCGAACTGCTGCGCTCGGGCAGAGTGCGCGTGGCGGACATGATCTCGGACCGCTTCCCGCTCTGGCAAGCCCCGCGAGCCTTTGCGCGGGCCGCCGAGCCGGGCGCGTTGAAAGTCCTGCTGACCCCTGATCGGCTATGAACGGGGCTGCGCCCGGAACGCCTCGTCAATTTCCACCTGATAGCCCGAAGCCAGGCGATTGGTCTGGTTGGCCAGCCCCACGACCGCCATCAGCTCGGCGAACATTGGTTCGGTCATACCCGCTCTTCGCGCAGCGGCAGTGTGAGAGGCGATACAGTATGCGCACTGGTTGGTGACGCTCACCGCCAGGTAGATCATCTCCTTGGTGACGGCATCCAGGGCCCCGGGCGCCATCACGGCCTTTACGCTCTCCCACGTACGGCGGAGCAGCGCCGGATCGTGTGCCAGCGCCTTCCAGAAATTGTTCACGCGATCCGTCTGTCGGGTGGTCATGATGTCCTCATACACCGCCCGGACTTCCGGGGCAGCCTCCTCGTATTCGATCAGTCCGAAGGTCGCCATGAAATTCCCCTCCGCAACACTGTAACAACACGCCGCCGGCCCTTGACACGGGCAGCGGGCCGGGTGTCTAATCAAGACTGATTTGGCAGTCCAACCGAGGGGCAAGGGGATGGTTGGCGCAGCCCATGGCGAGCGAAAACATCTGGGAGTTCCACGTGCCGGCGCCGCTGAGTTTACCCTTCCTTTAGGTACTGTCCCGCCCGCCCCCCGGGTTTAGCCGCATCGGAAAGACCAGCGGCGAAGCGTCTGGGGAGGTGGCTATGACGGAAGTCACCGTCGGTATTGGCGGCGCCGCCGGCGACGGTCTGGACAAGACCGGTGACACGCTGGCCCGCACCGCCGCCCGTCTGGGGTTGCACGTTTACGCGTACAACAGTTACCAGTCTGTGATCCGCGGGGGCCACATCTGGCTGCGTGTGCGGATCGGCCAGGATAAAGTCCAATGCCACGGCGATCACCTGAACGCGCTGATTGCGCTCAACCAGGACGCCATCGAGCGGCATGCGCCCGAAGTGGAGCCGGGGGGCGTCATCCTGTTCAACACGGACAAGCTGCGCGTGAACACCGCGCTTCAGGACCATGTCGCGACCCTGCCGCTGCCGGTGGCCGAGCTGACTGCCCCGTTCGGGCGCATCCAGCCGATCATGCAAAACACCGTCGCGCTGGGTGCTCTCCTGTTCCTGCTCGAGCTGGAATTCGACGTGGCCGCCAGCGTTTTAGCCGACACGTTCGCCCACAAGGGCAAGGCCGTGATTGACCAGAACGTGGGGTTGTTACGGGCCGGCTACGACTACGCGCGGGACCGGTTCGTTCCGTTGGGTCTGCGCTGGGAATTTTCCCGCAAGCGCCGCCCGTTCATTACGGGCAACGAAGCCTTCTCGATCGGGGCGGTGGCGGCGGGCTGTAAATTCTACTCCGCCTATCCCATGACACCCGCCTCCTCCATCCTGCACTGGATGGCGGCCCACGCCGATCGCTGCGGCATCGTGGTCAAACAGTGCGAAGACGAGCTCGCCGTGGTCAATATGGCCATCGGTGCCGGCTTTGCCGGAGTGCGCGCCATGTGCGGCACCTCCGGGGGCGGCTTCGCGCTCATGACCGAGGCCATCGGGCAGGCGGGCATGATCGAAGCTCCGGTGGTGATCATCCTGGTTCAGCGCGGCGGCCCGTCTACCGGAATCCCGACCAAGACCGAGCAGGCGGACTTGAACCAGGCGCTGGGTGCTTCGCAGGGCGACTACCCCCGCATCATCATCGCCCCTACACACACCGCCGACTGCTTCCATTCCGCCGTGGAAGCCTTCAACCTCGCCGAAAAATACCAACTGCCCGTGATCCTCATTTCGGATCTGCTTCTCTCGGAACACCCCGAGACGGTGGACCCGGAGCTGCTGCCCCACCGCGTGCCTGTGGATCGCGGCGACCTCGTCACCGAGTGGGATCCGGCCAACGGAACGTACAAGCGCTTTGCCTTCACCCCATCCGGCGTCTCGCCCCGCGCGTTGCCGGGGACGCCGAACACGCTCTACGTGGCGGCCACGGACGAGCACGATGAGGAGGGAATCCTCATCAGTGATGTCTTCACCAACCCTGCCGTGCGCCGGAAGATTGCGGAAAAGCGCATGAAGAAGATGGCCCTGGCGCTGAAGGATCTTCCCGCGCCTGAACTGGAAGGCCCCCTGGATGCCGAGGTCACGCTTATCGGTTGGGGTTCCTCACGCGGCGTGATCCGCGAAGCCGTCGCTCAGCTGGCGGCGCGGGGCGTGCGCGCCAATCACCTCCAGATCAAGTACATTCTCCCGTTCCATGCCGACGAGGTGCGAAACATTCTCAGCGGCGCCCGCCGCACGATCTGCATCGAGGGCAACGCCACGGGCCAGTTTGCCCGCCACCTCCGCGCAGAAACGGGTATCGGCGTAGACCATCTGATCCTGAAATACGACGGCGAGCCGTTCGAACCCCGGCAGATCACCGAGCAGGTGCTGGCCATTCTCGAGGGCCGGCCGCGCACACTGGACGTTACACTGCCGGAAGCTCGCGAGATCGCCTACCATTACATCCGCACGCACTTAAGTGAGGACGTACGCCCCGGCAGGATCGAGAAAATGCCGGGCGACGGCATTCCCGAGCCGGTCTGGTGCATCCAGATCGTGGACCGAGACACCGGTGATCCGCGCGGGGAACTGTTCGTCGGCGTCCAGACGGGTTCGACCTATTCCTGGCAGCCGGCGGGCCTACAAGCCCGTTCGGCCCACAGCTGAAGGAGGCAAACCATGGCGACGGTAGTCGAACTGCCGATTGAAACCTACGTCGGGCCGGTGGAGCCGGACTGGTGCCCCGGCTGCGGCGATTTCGGCGTCTTGAAGGCTGTGAAAATGGCCGCCGGCCGCGCCGGAGTCCACCCGAAAGACTTAGTGGTCGTCTCCGGGATCGGTTGCTCGTCCAACTTACCCGGCTTCATCCATGCCTACGGCGTCCACTCCCTGCACGGCAGGGCCGTTGCCGTGGCCAGCGGCATCAAGCTCGCCAATACGGACCTCAAGGTCGTCATCACGGGCGGAGACGGCGACGGCTACGGGATCGGCATCGGCCATTTCATTCACGCCATGCGCCGCAACCTGGATCTCACCTACGTGGTGATGAATAACCAGATCTACGGACTCACCACCGGGCAGGCCTCGCCGACCACCATGAAAGACATGCGCACGAAGTCCACTCCGCGCGGCAACGCGGAACTGCCCATAAACCCCATCGCTCTGGCTCTGGTTTCCGGCGCCACCTACGTCGCCCGGGGATTCTCAGGGGATCCGGACCACATGGCCGGCCTCATCGCAGGCGGCATTCTGCACCGGGGCTTCGCCCTGATTGATGTCTTCAGTCCCTGCGTGACTTACAACAAGCTCAATACCTACCCGTGGTTCAAGCAGCGCGTTTACAAGCTGGACAAGGAGCCCGGCTACAACTCTTCCGACGTCATGAGGGCGCTCGAAAAATCCTTCGAGTGGGGAGACCGTATCCCCATCGGTCTGTTTTATCAGGATGAGCAGCCCACCTACGAGGACAGCGAGCCCGCACTCCGGCAGGGACCTCTGGTACGCCAGAAGCTGGGTCTCGAAGAAGACGTGTTCCGCAGCCTGCTCGAAGAACTGATGTGAACCGCTTGCCGCCGCCCCTGCGCCGGCAGGCGCGGCGGTTCACCGCCGCCGGCGGGGTGGCCTCTGATGGCCCAACTCCAAGCGCAGCTCCGGCGTTTGCAGGCGTGAACCGAGCGCGCGCGCAAGCATCTCGCCCGCGGTTTCATCGAGCGGCCTCGCAGACTGGTAGCGGATCCGCACAACAGGTCCCTGCGGCGAAAAACCAAGCTCGTAATCCAGCAGTTCCCCGCCCGCAGCGGGCCACAGCTCTTTGAGCGGCCCCTCCAGGCGCGGCAGGAGTTCTTTGTTCAGACTTCGCAAATCCCGCGGCGGCTCTGCCGGACGGGGCGGAGTGGCCAAGCGCGCGCGCAGGAGCGCAAGTTCCTCCTCGCTGGCCACGCGGCGCACCTGGATGGAGGCATCCTTGCCGGTGCGCCGGATAACGAACCGCTCCGCCTGGCGGATCTTCTCCGGTGCGATCTCGCCGGCAACCACCAGCCGCACCAGGATCCGGTCCGCCGCAAAGTCCGTCTCCTGGGAGACCACCGTGGCCGCCGGAGCGATCAGCCGCACAGCCTCCCGGACCGCCGCGCGGCTCGTCACTTCGTCCCGGAGTTGGAGCAGAGATTGCCGCAGGGGCACGAACAGCACGACGAGCAGGGTCACCAGCATCACAATCCGCCAGTGCAGCTTGCCGATGTCTCCGAACGCCCGCGCCAGGCGCGTGTGCCGCAGCAGGGCATACAGCCGGTCCTGGCTGGCGCGCGCCAGAATCGCTTCGTCAATTGACCGGCGCACGGCCGGGGCGTCCATGCGCACCAGAAAGAACACCAGAAACGCACTGGCCGTGATCGCCACCAGATTGGTGAGAAACAGCAGCGAGGCTCCGGAAACGATGTCTGCTGCAAAGCCGCTGCCCACTCCGAAGCCCACCGTGCACAGCGGGGGCATCAACGCCACCGCGATGGCTACGCCGGGCAGCGCCGTGACCCCGCCTCCGGCCCCTCCGCGGCATACGACGATCGAGCCCGCAAGACCGGACAGCAGCGCCACACCCAGGTCCAGCAGATTGGGCTTGGTGCGCGCCACAATCTCGGCGGTGGGCCATTGAAACGGCAACAGCCACACCAGCAGGGCGGAAAACAGCACCGCAACCGCGACGCTCAGCAGGATGTTCAGCAGCGACTTTAGTCCCAGGTAGAGGTCCGCCGCCGCCAGCGCCAGGCCCGCAGCCAGAATCGGGCCCATCAGCGGCGAAATCAGCATCGCCCCGATCACCACCGCCGGACTGTTCAGCACCAAGCCCAACGTGGCGATGCCCGCCGACAGGATCAGTTCCACCCAGTAGCTGAAACTGGCGATCTCCGCCGCTTCGAACACGGCAAGATACGTATGGGACTTGGCGTCGGGTTGAATCCGCAAAACGCGTTCGATCTGCTCGCGCAGCACGCCGGAGGGGAGCTTCATGTCCTCAAGATTAGCGAAGGCTGCGCGCACGCGGCGCCGCAAATCTCCTCGACACGCTGTGGGGCAGCCGGTGATTCACCCGGAGCCGAAGCGCATATCCTGCTTCTCAGCGTCTCTCAGCCAGGAGGGGATCCCGGAGCGGCAGGCCCGGAAGCGTCACAAAGCGTGCGTCGTGCGTCCACAGCTCGGTGGCTCCATTTTCAAACGCGATGAGCGCGATCTGCGTTCAGCAGATGGGTGTCGAGAGCGATCAAGCCTCGAGCCAGCAGCTCCCGCAGAGTAAGCCGTTCCTCCGCTGCCCTTTTCTTGGCCGCGATAAGCAGCTCGTCGGGAAGGTCCACGGTGGTTTTCATACGGTTACCCATAATGCCATAAATATGGCTCCAAACCCGCCTGCACACGGAAACCCGGCCCCGCTCAGGTCCGCGATCCGCTCCTCAAGAACTTCTCGAACTCGCTGAGTGGCCTCGTGTTCATGACGTCGGCTGCTTCCAGCCATCCCCGCCGCGCCATCAGCACGCCGTAGCGCATGTTGGCCAGATGCTTGGGATGGTGCGCATCCGTCGAGATCGTAAAGCGGCAGCCCCGCGCCCGCGCCACCCGTAGCAGTGTCGCATGCAAATCCAGACGCTCGGGACTGGCATTGATCTCCAGCCACACGCCCCGCCGCGCTGCCTCTTCCGCCACGCGCTCAAAATCGTAAGGGAACGCCTCGCGGTGCAGCAGCACGCGGCCGGTCGGATGCCCCAGAATGCGCAGGTGCGGGCACTCCAGCGCCTTGAGCAGCCGGTCGGTCATCTCGGCGGGCTCGAGATTCATATAGCTGTGGACGCTGCCGACCACGAGATCCAGCTCGGCGAGTGCGTCCTCGGCCAAGTCCATGGAGCCGTCTCGCCGGATGTCGCATTCGATGCCTGAGAAGACGCGAATCCCGAGACCGTTGCGGTTCAGTTCCCGTACACGGCGAGCGAACGCCACGGCGCGCTTCTCGTCCAGCCCGTTGGCCATGGCCAAGGCCTTCGAGTGGTCCGTGATGGCGATGTACTCATAGCTCATCGCCTTGGCCGCCTGCGCCATCTCTTCGAGCGTCACCCGCCCGTCGCTTTCAACCGTATGCATGTGCAGGTCGCCCCGGATATCCCCAAACTCGACGAGCTTCGGCAGGCGGCCTTCTTCGGCGGCCTCGATCTCGCCCTGGTTTTCTCTGAGTTCCGGCGGGATCCATGCCAGGCCCAGCTTGTCGTATATCTCCTCCTCCGTCTCCCCGGCGATCTTGCGCTCGTCTTCGGCGCGAAACAGCCCGTACTCGCTGAGCTTGTAACCCATGCGCACGCAGCGCGTCCGCAGCGCAATGTTGTGCTCCTTGCTCCCGGTGAAGTACTGCAGCGCTGCACCGTAGCTTTCCGCCGGCAGCGCGCGCACGTCCACCTGCAGCCCTTCGAGCCCGTACCGTACACTGGCCTTGTTCGGCCCCCGGGCCAGCACCTCGCTTACCTTGGGGTGGGCCACAAAGCGCTCGATGGCCTGCTCGGCTTCCGGACCGGTCACCAGCAAGTCCAGATCGCCCACGGTTTCCTTGCCGCGGCGCAGGCTGCCGGCGGGCGTGATGCGCTCCAGCCCCGCAACACCCGCACGTAGATGGTCGGCCAGTTCCCGGGCCACCTCATCAGCGAAGTTCAGAAGGAACCGACCGGCGCGCTGGCGGTACTGGGAAATCGAACGCAGAATTTTTTCTTCAAGCTTTGCGCCCATGCGCGGCAACACGCGCAGTTTTTGCTCGCGGCACAGCCGCTCCAGCCCGTCAATCGTGCTCACCCGGTAGTGTTCCCAGATCAATGCAATGCTCTTAGGACCGAGGCCCTGGATCTTGAGCAGCTCGAGCGCCGTCGGAGGGTATTTTTCAAGAAGCTTGTCGCGCCGTTCAAAAGAACCGCGCTCGAGGATCTCCTCGATCACGGTCGCCAACCCTTTGCCGATGCCCGGAATGTCCGTGAGTTTGCGGTTCGGATTTTTGACAATATCTTCCACGCGCTCCGGGAGATTCTCGATGGCGGAGGCGCCGTTGCGGTAGCTGCGAACTCGGAAGGGATCTTCGCCGGCGATTTCCATCAAGTCGGCTGTCTCTGCGATCAGCCGGGCGATTTCACGGTTCTCCATGATGCCTGTCTCAAATTCTACGGCGGCGCTTGGTCACCGAGCCTGGGCCTCGTCCCCCGGGCCGGCCCGGGACAGCAGGCCAGTCGGCGCATGGCTGGGCCGGTCCTGGCCGTAACCCTGGCAGGCCTGGGGGCGCAGCTCTCCGCAGGCCGGCCCCCCTAGTCCGGACTGTTCCCCGATCTCTGCGCGGTGCCCTCTCCATCGCCGGAGTCGGAGACACCGGCTCGAGCACCGGGAAACGGCTCGACATGCACCAGAACGTCCGCGACCCAGTCCAGGCGCTGCCGGATCCGGAACCGGACTTCTGTGGCGATCTCGTGAGAGGCGCGCACCGTCATTTCAGGGTCTACTTCCAGGTGGAGATCCACGTGGTATTGCAGGCCGGTTTTCCGCGCGAAACATTTCTCGACGCCGAGCACGCCGGGGACGCTCAGGGCCACAGTGCGGATCTCCTCCATCCGATTACGATCCGGCATCGTGTCCATCAGCTGGAGTGTGGTGGAGCGAATCACGCGCAGGCCTGTGAAAATCACGATCACGCCCACAGCCGCGCCCCCGTAGTGATCTGCGGCCAGGAACCGTGCGGGATCGTAGAGCGTCAGTCCGACGGCGGCGAGCGCCACACAACCGGAGAGCACGTCCACCAAGTCGTTGTACGCATCGGCCACCAGCGCCGAACTGCGCAGTCTCCGGCCGTAGCGGAATTTCACCCCCGACAGTACGGACTTCAAAGCGATCGAAGCCAACAGCGGCCACACAGCCCACGCGGCCGGCGGATGGTGCACCTCCTGCGCGCGATCGAGCGAACGCACGATGATTACAGCTCCCGCCACCGCCAGCATCATGCCCACCACAAGCCCCGTGAGGATTTCCAGGCGCCCGTGTCCGTACGGGTGATTGGCATCAGGAGGCTTGGCCGCCATCAGCAGGCCGAACAGCACCGCCAGCGACGCGCCGACATCCCCCGCAGACTCAACGCCATCGGCCACGACAGCGGTCGATCCGGCCATCAGCCCTATTACGATCTTGGTGACCGCCAGACCCGCGCTGACCGCCATCCCGGCGAATGCGACGCGCCACCCTTGCGCGGCTAGGGCGCCCATGCCCGCACTATAGCGCAGGCGCCGGCTGCCCTTGCCTGCGGCCGATGCCCGCTGCTATCCTCGAATCCGGCACATGAAGCTGCAGGACGTACGCAAGCTGACGGTGCGCCAGCGCGCCCGGGTCCGCTTCCGTTTGCGGAACGGTCTGGAATGCATCGTGGATGAACACGGCATCAGCCGGGTTCCCGAACTCCGCGAACCCCCGCGATTCAACCTCGAAGAGGAGTTCGCCGCCGCCACCGTTTTCACTTTGGAAACCGCCGCCGGCGGCGCCGCCCGCCAGCTAACCCGCGAAGAGCTGGAGTCATGGGTCGGGGCGGCGTCCGCCGTGGCCGTCCAGGAGCACCCCGAAGAGTAGCTCTTGCACAACACAGGTCACCCCTGGACGGAAAGCCTGTCGTTACCAACACGATGCCAGCGATGCCTAACGGCATCCCCGGCAAGAACCTCCGCGGCCGCCCTCGCTGGCACTCCCCGGTCTCGGTCACCCTGCGAGCAACTCCAACCCGCCGCTCCTAACCCGCACAAACCAGCCCTCAATAGCACAAGCAGGGAGAAACACGATAAACCCTTGACAAGAGCGGCACCCTGTGGTAAGTAGTGTGCCGGGTTTAATGTGTAACGGGTAGGGGGAACCTATGAAACACTTGTATCGCCTCGCGGTGACCGGTATGTTGATCCGGGCCGGCTTGTCCGGCCAAGCGCTGACTTCGCTCAGCGGAACGGTCACGGACCCGACAGGAGCGGTGATTCCCAACGCCACCGTCGTGCTCGAAAACGTCGAACGGGGCACAAAACGGGAGACCGTCTCGGACGGGGCGGGCCGGTATGCCTTTCTCCAAGTCCAGCCGGACGTTTACCGGATCACCGCCCGGGCCCCCGGGTTTGTGGATGTTGCCATTGAGCGCGTCGAACTGCTTGTCAACACTCCGGCCACGGTGAACATCCGCTTTGAAAAAGTGGGGGCGGTAGCCGAAACCGTCTCCATCTCTGCCGAGGGAGTTCAGGTCAACACCGTGGACGCAAGTCTCGGCCATGCCTTG
>DATLYE010000010.1:0-4406 GCA_035575135.1 Bryobacteraceae bacterium | reverse complement strand
GCCCACCATGTAAAGGCACCACACGGCGTAGTATTCCCACCGCGCGCCGCTCAAGCGGGCGAACAGTTGAAAGGCCAGAAACGTCAGACCCGTGCCGATGACGATCAACAGCCGCGGGCTCACCCGCGGTACGATGACCGGGCCCGCCCAGATGGTGAGCAGCACGGCCACCGGGGCCCCGAGCGTAATAAAGCTGATGGGCCAGCCGTGATCATCGCGGAAGTAATCGAAAAAGAACGCGATGTTATAGTAGGGAAAGCCGGTGGAAATGCCGAAGGTGACAAAGCAGGCGGCCACAACCCACCAGCCGTAGAAGGGCCGTTTCATGCGCCGGGCTCTCCTCCGCAGTTGTTGCGAACTCCTACCGTATCACAGGGTGTCACCGGCCGTCAGGAGGACCGCCAAACGGCGTGCCGGTGTGGGGCGTGGGGTGGCGGACCGCCTTCAAAGCCCCCGCAAATGGAAGCCGCCGTCCACGTTCAGAATCTGCCCGGTGGAGTAATCGAGCAGCCCGTCGGCAATGGCGCGCACGGCGCGAGCCACGTCGGAGGGCTCCCCCATGCGCCGCTGCGGCAGCAAGCCTCCCTGAATCCGCTCCTCATACTGTTTGACGACCGGCGCAATCATATCCGTGCGGATGATGCCGGGCCGGATCTCGAAGACGCCGATGCCGAGCGGCGCCAGCCGCTGCGCGAACAGCGAAACCGCCATGCTCAAGCCGGCTTTCGAGACGCAGTACTCGCCGCGATTGGTCGAAGCCGCATACGCCGAAAGCGAGGTAATGAAAACGATGCGGCCTTTGCCTTGCTCGGCCATCCACCGGGCTATCTGCTGCGTCAGAAAGTACGGGCCCTTCAGATTCGTGGCCAGAACCTCATCGAATATCTCCTCGGTGGCTTCCAAGATGTCCCGGCGCTCGCGGGGTGCGATCCCGGCATTGTTGATGAGCAGATCGAGCCGGCCAAAACGCTCCCGGGCAAACGCAACGAGCGCCGCACGATCTTCGGATCTGCTGACATCGCACCGGCAGATCTCGGCGCCCGTTTCTGCCTGCAGGGATTCGGCGGCCTGGCGGTTCTCCTTGTAGGTCGCCAGCACGCGGTGTGTGCGCGCGAGCTCGGCGGCGATGGCGCGCCCGATGCCGCGGCTGGCACCCGTGATCAGAGCAACAGGCTGGTCAGAATGCATCGAAGCGCATTCTACCAGCCGGGCCTTCTCACAAACGGAGGGGCTGCTGCAAAGTGAAACTGAGGCGCGTCTCGGAGGGGATGCGCACGCGCTGGCCCTTGGTCAGCACCTGCACGGCCGTGCCCGCGCCGGCACCCGTCGTCGCTCCGATGGCTGCCCCTTTGCCTCCCCCGGCAATCGCCCCGATAATGGCGCCCAACGCGGCGGCGCCGCCGACGACCTTGGCCGTCTCTTTGCCGCGCGCCTCACTTGCGGTAGTGGCTTCAGAGGTGACGAGCTCCAGCGTCTTGCCGCCTACGGTAATGGAGACCAAATCCATGGTCAGTTCCGCCCGGCCGGTAAGCTTGCCCGACTCCTTGCTTTCCACGAGCTTCGCCACGACTTCCGCCCCACGGGGAATCAGGGTCCTGCCGCCCAGGATCACGGGCTCGTCCACGCTCGCCCGGAAGGTCTGGCCTACGCGATGGACTTCGGAGTCCACGTCGTCAATCATCCGGACCACGATCTCCGTGCCCGCCGGAACCTCGTTCGCAGCCGTGCCCGCGCGCGGCGGCTCCGCACTCCGGGCAGCCGAGCCGCTTGCCGCCGGCTGCGCTGCCGGTTCGGCGGCGCCAAACTGTAAGCTCCATACGTCGGAGACGGCGAAGCTCTCGATCTTATCGCCCACCGCCATCCTCACCGTGCGCGCGTCGCCTCCCAGATATGTCCCCTCCACGACCTTGCCGCTTCGCAGCGTCAGCTTGTCGGCAAAGGCCAGTGAGGCCACCATCACAACCATCCACAACCCGCGGGTTCTCATCGCACAACCCTCCTCCACTTTATTGTGCACCTAATTGCCAGACGCGGCCATGCTACGGGCGGTTGCCTCTTTTTCTCCCGACAGAAACCGCGCCAAATTCGCCCCGTGGCGAAACGTTTGCTTGAGCGCAGCCGAGGCGCCGCTCTCGTCGAGTTTCTGCCCTGTGGCATAGTAGCGCCGCAGGACGGCGCCGGCGGCGTACGTTCCCGCAGAGGCGATGCCGCTCTTGGCCGCCAGGGCCAGGGCGAGGGGCGCCCGCGCCGCAGTACGGCGGGCCAGTTCGCGCCACAGGAAAGCCGCGGCGAAGATCAGGGCGATTTCCGCCTTCTGCTCGACGTAGCCGACAGGCCGCTCGTAGACCGCGGCGAGTTGAAATGCAAGACGGATCTCGTTGACTGTCATAAAGGCCGTGTCGGAGAGCAGTTCCTCTCCCTCCGGCCATACCAGAGAGGCCAGGCCCGGGACCAGTCGCGGCGCCGCCGCAAGCAGTGCAAACAGCGCGTTCTCCCGGGCCGTGTCCAAGATCAGGCTTTCGGCGACGGGGTCGCGGAACCGCGGGAACTGCCGTGCCAGGGCAAGCCTGAGGTCCTTGTGCCGGTTGACGATCCACCCGACGGTTCGCTCCGGGGCGTCCGCAAAAAAGGGCACTGCCTTTTCGGAAACGTGCAGTCCCTCTTCGCAAACCTCGATGTCGAATCGCTCGGGCGCGCCGGGTTCCGTTGCGCGGAAAACATGAGCCAGCGCCCTCCGGCGTTCCTGCGGCGGAAGGGCCGCCGGCGCGAACAGCTCCTCCATCCACGTGCAAGCTTCGTCGCTGACGCCAAACAGGCCTACGGTGACCGGCTGCGCAGCGCTCTGGCGCACGCTGGCCGGATTCAGCTGGCGCACCGCCGCACGGATCTGACGCAGAATGTGCGTGCTCATCCTCGCCCCCTCAGTCGGGCTTTCCTGCGCCGCAAACGTGAAACATCACGCGCAGGTCTCTTCGCCATTCTAGTCCCACCCCGATACGCTCGACGGGAACGGCGCGGGAAAAGAACCGGAGAATCGTCTCCGTCGTCGGATGAAACCGAAGTGCCGGCGCCACCAGCACGAGCCGCGGCGCCTCTTTGCGAAGCGCAAGCCCGGGAAAGTAGCCCGCCCGTGAAAACTCCTCGCGGTCCAGGTGCCATTTGACGCGCATCCAGTAATCCAGCGCCTGCAAGGGAAGATGCACATCCTCGGAGGCTTTGAGTTCCAACACGACGAGCCGGCCCGAGCGCTCCGCAGCGAGGAGGTCAATGACGCCTCGGTCCCCGCCCGCCATGGCCGGCACCTGATCGTAAACCGGGTCGGGCAGCAGGCTGGCGTCCAGGCGTTCCAGATGCATACGCACCTGCGATTCCAGCCAGCGCTCCGGCAACAGGCGCCACAGCGGATGATCCGGATCACGCCACTCCGGAGAGCGCACGCGCACCAGCTCCTCGACGAGGCGCGTAATCTCCGGGAGCTGACGGTCGGTGGCTTCGACACGTCGCGCCAGACCGAAGCGGAGCCGGCCCTGCGCCAGCCGTGCAAACTCCAGCCCGCGAACGCGAAAGCTCACCGAGCCGTCATGGCCGGAGATGCATTCGACGCCCGGCAACCCTTTCAGACGTCCAACCCAAACCGCAGCGGCGGCATCGGGCCGGCAGCAGATCTCCACGCGGGTGTCGAAATTGCCGCAGTCGTGCGGGTCTATCTCGAGTTCGACCCCCGCGGCGGTCCACACAAACAGCCGCACGCGGACCGCATTCGGGTCGAACCACTTAAGACGCCATGCCGTGGTTTTCTCAAGGCCTTCCGGCAACAGCAAGAGCAGTTCGTTTACCACCAGCCGCCGCTCGCGGCGGCGCACGTAATCGAGCCAGATCAGACCGAAGCTCAGTGCACCAGCCGCCGCGGCCGCCTCTCGCGGACATGCAAGAGCAGCGATTGCGCGCTCGCCCCGGCGCAGCAGCGCCCGCGGGTAGAGGGGTGAAAGGCTGTACTCCAGGTTGGGCTCCGCGCTCAGCTCGGTCAGTTTCCAGCCGGGGAAGGTGCGGAGCAGGAAGCGGCGGAACTGCTCCCGCAGCACCATCCGGCGCTCGCGCTGCGCGGCGGCGCCGGCGGCGGGCCGCTCGAGGTCAAACAGTAGCAAGGTGCCCTGGCGTTTGCCGAAGCGCTCCACGATCAGTTCCAGTTTGCCGGGCCGCTCCTCGCGGATGCCCACAACGCGCCGCACGATGTTGCGCGACTCATCCCACGCCTGTACCGTCAAGCGCCCGTCGCGGCGCTCGACCACAAAGTTGTCGTGCGCGAGCAGGATCCGTTCCTCGCCCGGCTCCAGAAGCGCAGGACGGCGGCTGGCACTCCAGAAGCGCCCGATGGCGGCCTCCGCTTCGGCGGCGTGCCGGAGCGA
>DATLYE010000009.1:0-8858 GCA_035575135.1 Bryobacteraceae bacterium | reverse complement strand
ATGGTGCGGTATCACATGGACCACTGGCAACCCGAGGTGGGTTCCGGACCACGGGGAAGTCTCACCTTTAGCGGCAACGTAACAGGGACTCAGGGATATACGGCCAATTACCTGAATCAGTACGCGACGTTTCTGCTGGGGCTGCCGACTTCCATGGGGAAGACGGTGCAGTTTTTCGAAATGACGAACCGCGAGTGGCAATTCGGATGGTACCTGCGGGACCGCTGGCAACTCACGCGAAAGCTGACCTTGAACCTGGGCCTGCGCTACGAGTACTACCCGCTGATTACGCGACGGGACCGGGGCATTGAGCGCTGGGATCCGGCCACGAATTTGGTGTACCTCGGCCGGTTGGCGGGCAATCCGGACAACGTAGGGATCACGACCAGCAAGAAATTGTTCGCCCCCCGCGTGGGGTTTGCATATCGGATCAGGGAAAACACCGTGATCCGGAGCGGCTACGGGATTACATACGATCCGCTGCCGTTTTCCCGTCCGTTGCGGGGACTGTATCCGGCGAGCATCAGCGCTTCGTTCGTCCCACTTCATCCTTGGGCGTGGATTGACACGCTGGACAAGGGCATCCCGGCGATTCCGCTTCCTGACATCAGCAAGGGGGTCCTGGAGTTGCCACCCTCGGTAGACATGGGGCCGCGAAGCCCCTGGGGCGGCGAGATCCATCGCGGCTACATTCAGTCCTGGAACTTCACCATCGAACGGAAATTACCCGCAGAACTGGTTCTTTCGACCGCGTACGTGGGGACCCAAACGGTGCATCAACTGGCAGACCGCGACATCAACGCCGCGCCTCCGGGCGGGGGGCCGGCCGGACGCCCACTGGCGGCTACTCAGGGACGCAGGATCGCCGCCAACATGTGGGACGGATGGGTCAGCGGCAACTACCACTCCCTGCAGATAGCGTTGAACCGGCGGTTTGTTAGCGGTCTTTTCCTGAAGGGCGCTTACACTTGGTCGAAGGCCATCAACTGGACGGACGAGGACGGCTGGGCGGGCATGCCGATTACGAATTGGGGCCCCGCACTGCGGCGGAACCGCGCGGTCGCGGGTTACGATCGCACCCACATCTTTACCCTGGGCTTCGTCTACGAATTGCCGTTCGGTCCGGGAAGGAGGTGGGGGCATAGGGGGCCGCTCTCCTGGCTGCTCGGCGGGTGGCAGACAAACGGAATATTCGGGGCTTACAGTGGCACCCCCTTTACCGTGGTCGCGGACGGCTCCTCGCTGAATGCGCCGGGAAGCTCGCAAACGGCGGATCTGGTGGTGTCCGGGAAGGTCAAAATTCTCGGGGAGATTGGCTCCAACAAGATGTGGTTTGGTCCCCTGGCGTTCCGCCAGCCCACTGGGGTGAGATTTGGGACGACGGGACGCAACACCATGCGCGGACCCGGGATGTGGAACCTGGACTTCAGCCTGTTCCGCACCTTCTCGCTGAGGGAGCGATTCAAGCTGGAACTCAAGGCCGAAGCGTTCAATCTCACCAATACGCCCAAGTTCGCAAACCCGGCGGCCAATGTGGCGAGCATGCGGCTGAACGCGGACGGGACGATCCAGGCGCTCAACAACTTTTCTTCGATCACGAGCACGCTGACGGCGCTCGCGACACCTTCCCAACGCCAGATGCGTTTCGGATTGCGGCTGAGCTTCTGAGCGGAGCCGGCGCCGTTCTGCGCCGTGTTTTTCACGTCTGTGGGTCTTGACAAGACCGCCCGAATGAATAGAATGAGGGTAATTCTGGTCTGTTTATGCAAGCCGAGTGCACGCACCCCCGCACGGAGTTTCTCGCTAGGCGGGACGGGGTTGACTACTTTCGCTGTCTGGACTGCGATCAGGTGCTGGAAGCGGAAGACCTGGAGTCCGTCCCGGCTTTCGACGAGGAAGAAGAGTTGGACAGGTAGCCGATGAGCCGGGGCGCCGGGGGCAAGCTCAACCAGGGCGGGGATTAGCCCCACGGGACGGCTGCAATCGCGTGTTAAGCTTGCCAGTGGCAGCTCACGGCACGGTCATCCGGAGATGAGAAGGTCCGCGGAAGCGCCTGACGAAAAAAAAGGCAAAGGGGCAGGGTCTCGCCGCAAGCCGGTAGCTTCTCAAGCCGGGGAGGCCGGCGGCCCGGCGCCGCGACAAGACCAGCGCGATCAGACAGCGTGGTTTGAAAAGGCGGTGGCGTTGTTTCACGCCCGGCGGTTCGAACAGGCCAAGGAACTGTTTGAAAAGGCGGCTTCCGGCCCGGCTCTGGAAGTGGCTCACGCTGCGCGCGTTCACATCCGGATGTGCGAGCAGCGTCTGAACCGCTCCGAGCCGAAGCCATCCTCGGCGGAGGAACATTACGCTTACGCAGTCGCCCTCATCAACCAGCGGGAACTGGACACGGCGGAGAAGCACTTGGTCGAGGCCGCCCGGCTGGCGCCGGATGCGGACCATGTCTACTACGCCCTGGCACTTTGTCGCGGCCTCCGCGGCGATTACGAAGGGGCCGGCGCGCAGCTGCGGCGGGCGATCGAATTGCAACCACAGAACCGTTATCTGGCCCGTCGCGACCCGGACTTCAGCGGGTTTGTGCATGAGCCTCCCCTGGAACGGATCCTGTGGCCGGAGCGGTTTGAGCGAGGCTAGCCACGCCAAGTACGCACGAACACTGGTCGCCGGACAGGACGGGGTCTCAACCGGCGTTGGAGAGTCCCCTCAAAGTTGTGGCTATTGGAGGGGGCACGGGCCTGGCCACGCTGCTGCAAGGGTTGAAGGGTTATGCCCGCACCGAGCCGCCGCGCGCCAACATCACCGCCGTTGTCACCGTGACCGACGACGGGGGTAGTTCCGGCAGGCTCCGGCGGGAGTTTGACGTGCCCCCTCCCGGCGACATCCGCAACTGCATGGTGGCGCTCTCCGAGGACGAAGCGCTCCTTTCCAAGCTGTTCCAATACCGCTTTCCCGCCGGGCGCGGCCTCAAAGGCCACAGCTTCGGCAACCTGTTTCTGACCGCTCTGAGCCGCGTGACGGGAGACTTCGCGCATGCCGTGCGGGTGTCCTCGGAAGTGCTGGCAATCGTGGGGCGAATCTATCCGTCTACCGTGGCGAACGTTGCGCTCGAAGCCTGCCTCGAGGACGGGACGGTAGTGGCCGGAGAAAGCCGGATCAGCAAGAGCCGGAAGCGGATCGAAAAAGTCGCTTTGCGGCCGGCCCACTGCGAGCCTCTGGCGGATACCTTGCAGGCACTGGCGACCGCGGACGTCATCACGCTCGGGCCGGGTTCACTGTTTACAAGCGTGATCCCCAACCTGCTGGTCAAAGGGATTCCGGAGGCGATCTCCGCCTCGCGGGCGGTCACGGCGTATATCGTCAACCTGATGTGGCAGCCGGGGGAGACCCTGAACTTTACGGCCGCCGATCACGTCTGCGCCCTGCTGCGCCACGCTCCGGAGCTCCGCCTGGACTATGCCGTGGTAAATACGCGCCCCGTCAGCGAGCCCATGCGCCGCAAGTATGCCCGCCACCGGGCGCGCCCCGTCGAAGCCGACCGAGACCGCCTGGAGGCTCTCGGCTTGAAGGTCATAGCCGCTGATTTGCTGGAGGAGACGGACAAGATCCGGCACGATCCGAAAGCGCTGGCCCGGGTGGTGCTCGATCTGGCGGCCGAAGGCCGCAAGCGCCGTTGTTCCGCATAACGGCAGAAGGCGGTACAATCACAGGCAAGGCTCTGGCTGGATCGCGGGCATTACAACCGATGTGCGACGAGTGCAGCTGGAGTCCCAGATATAGTAGCTTTCCGACCCAAGGCCCTGCATATCGCCCTCCGGGGCTTTACTTTGCCCCGAATCCGGTTTACGATAGAGGCATCCCCCGAGTCGCGCAAGCGGAGCGCTCAAAGCGATGATGCCAGGGAAGACGAACGGTTTACTTCGACTCAAGCGACTGGAACTGCAAGGCTTCAAGTCGTTCTGCGACCGGACGGAGCTGCGGTTCAACGGTGCCGGGATCGTGGCGATCGTGGGACCAAACGGGTGTGGGAAATCCAACTTAAGCGACGCGATCAGTTGGGTGTTGGGTGAGCAGTCCGCCAAGTCCCTGCGGGGCACGCGGATGGAGGACGTGATCTTCGCGGGCACCAAAGACCGCAAGCCCGTCGGTATGGCCTCCGTCACCCTCACTTTAGTGGATCCCTCCGCGGAACAGCGACCGCATTCCGGCCCCAATGGCGACGGTGCAACGAACGGCGACAGCAGGCGCTTCGGCAGCGGAGCCGGGGAAATCACTATCACGCGCAGACTGTTTCGGTCCGGCGAAAGCGAATATCTGATCAACGGCCGTCCGGCGCGCCTCCGGGACATCCAGGAGCTGTTCATGGGCACCGGACTGGGACCCGAGTGCTACGCCATCATCGAGCAGGGCCGGATCGGGCAGATCCTCAGTTCGCGCCCGCAGGATCGCCGCGCCGTGATCGAGGAGGCCGCCGGGATCACCAAATTCAAAACCAAGCGCCGGCTGGCGGAGGCGAAGCTCGAAGGCGCCCGGCAAAACCTGACGCGTGTCTTCGACATCCTCGAGGAAGTCTCGCGGCAGATGAACTCGCTCAAAAGGCAGGCGGCCAAAGCGAAGCGTTACGAAGAGCTGAGAAGCGAGATGACGGTGCAACTGCGCCGCCTGCTTTCAGGCCGGTACCGGTTGCTCGAGCGAGAGGCGGCGCGGATCGCCCTGGATCTGAATCTGGCCAATGCGGAGTTTCAGCGCATTTCCGCAGACCTCCAGGAATGCGAAGGGCAGTATGGGCAGCTTCAGGCCGAGGGATACGAAGCCGAAAAGGAGCTGGCCGAGGCCCGGCGGCGGCTCTCTGAACTGGAGCTTGACTGGGAACGCACGCGCAGCCGGAGGGAAAGCCAGCTGGGCCAGGTCGTTTCCATCGAGGAGCGGTTGAGCCAGGCCGAGCACGAGGCGGGAGAACTTGGCCGGCGCGCCGCGGAACTTGCGGGCGAACTGGCCCAGCAGGGCGCGCACGCCCGCGATCTGGAGCAACAGGCGGAGGCTCTGCGGGGACGACTGGCCGAGAAGGGAGAGGAGCGGGCCAAGCTGCAAGAGACTGTGCGGGAATGCGAGGGCCGCATCGAGGCGTCGCGCCAGGCTGCGCTCGCACTGATGGGAGAGGTGTCATTACTGCGCAACCGTCTCGCACAACTGGAGGAGTACCTGGCGGGACTGGAGCGCGACGAGGCGCGGGCGCGCAAGGAGGAGCAAGCGGCTCAGGCCGACTGGGAGCGGCTGCATCGGGTCAAGGAAGCGACGTCCGAGCGGCTGGCCGCCCGCCAGGCAACTCTGGAATCGCTGGCGGACCGGCGCAAACGTACGGAGGCTGCGCTGGAAGAGCAGAGGGCCGTGGCCCGGCAGTTGCGTTCAACCGTCGAGGCAGCTCGGGCCGAGTTGGCGCGCATCCGCGCCCGGCGCGATTCGCTCGAGGAGATTCTGAGTCACCGGGCTTACACTACGGAAGCGGTCAAACGCCTCTTCGGCGCCATCGAAGAGGGCCGGGCCGGAGAGCTGCGACCGCTCGGCGTGCTGGCGGATTTCGTCGAAGTCGAGCCCGCCTATGAGAAAGCGGTGGAAGAGTTCCTTCACGAGGAACTCGAATATGTCCTGGTGGCGGACTGGAAACAGGCCGAGCGCGGCGTAGAACTGTTGCGCACCGAGTTGGAAGGCCGCGCGACTTTTCTGGTGCATCCCACCGAGGACAGCGACCGGCCGGGCGCGCCCGAGCACCATCTTCCCGAGCCGGCCATCGGCCCGGAGACCGGCATCACCGGCCGCCTCCGCGATGTGTTGCGCCTCACCAACGGGCTGACGCACGCTCCCGCAGAGCTTGTCCCGCGTCTGGCGCGCTGTTTTCTCGTCGAAGACGGAGCTACGGCGCAAAGGCTGGCGTTTCAGTATCCGGATCTTTACTTCCTGCTCCCGGACGGGGTGTGCTACCACGGCCAGGCCCTCAGCGGCGGGAAGAAAACCTCGAGCGGGCCGCTTGCTCTCAAGCGCGAACTGCGGGAATTGCAGGGACTCATGGCCCGGCGGGAGAAGGAGCTTGCGGAAAACACGGCACGGTTGGCAGCGCTCGAGACCGGCATCACCGAGCTGGAAACAACTCTCGAGCAGTTGCGCTCAGAGCATCAAGGCGAGGAGAAGGAGTCGCTCGCTCTGGAGCACGAAATGAAGCGGGTTGCCGAGGAGCTGAGCCGCTGCGGATCCAGACTGTCGCTGGCGCGTTTGGAGCTCGAGCGGATCGCAGGCGCCCGGCAGCAGGCGGCTGTTCAGCGGGAACAGTGGCTTGCGGAAGTCGAAGAAAAAGAACGGGCACGCCGGGAGCAGGAGGAAGAGAGCGCCGGGCAACGGCAGAGGCTCGAAACCCTGCAAGCCGATTCGGCGCGCCTGGCCGAGGAACACGCGGCGCTGCGTGCGGAGTTGGCCGGCATCGAGGAGCGGCTGCGTGCTGGCCAGGCGGCGCGCAGCCGGCTCGAGGCGGAGCTGGCGGATGCCGAGCGGCGGCGTGCGGACCTGGCGGCGGACATGCAACGGCTGGGAACGGAGCGGGCCCGTTTGCTCGCCGATAACATCGAACTGGATCACCGGCTGTCGGTCTTGTCGGAGCAAATGGCGGAGGCGCAAGCACAGGTTGAGCAATGGCTGGCGCGCGAGAACGAGATCCGCGCGCAGCTTGCGGCGACGGACGAACGGCTTCGCCGGCTTCGGACCGAGTTGCAGGCAGCGCAGGAAAAACGCTCCGAAATCGAGATGGAGCTCGTGCGGCGCCGGGCTGAGCTCGGCTTTGTCGAAGAAACCTGCCGCAAAGACCTGGGCGTGGCGATTCAGGAGATCGCAGGCAGCGAAGAGACGACTCCGGCCGGCGAGGAGCTGGCCGAGATCGAGGCCTGCTATCAGGATCTGCGAGCGCGCATCGAAGCCCTCGGCCCGGTGAATGCGCAGGCTCTGGAGGAGTACGAGGAGACCCGGCAGCGGTACGAGTTTCTCAACACCCAGCGGCAGGATCTGCTGGATTCGATCCGGGACACCGAAAAGGCGATCCAGGAAATTGATGCCGAGACCCGGCGGCGGTTCACCGAGGCCTTTGAAGGCATCAACGCACACTTCCGCGAAACGTTCCGCACGCTGTTCGGCGGCGGTACGGGAGAAATGCGGCTCACCGATGAGGCGAATGCGGCTGAGTCGGGCATTGACATCGTGGCCTCGCCGCCGGGCAAGCGCCTCCAGAACGTGCTTCTGCTGTCGGGCGGAGAGAAAGCCCTGACCGCGCTGGCGCTGCTGATGGCGGTGTTCAAATACCAGCCCAGCCCGTTTTGCATCCTCGACGAAGTGGATGCGCCGCTTGATGAGCCCAACATCCGGAGATTGATGAAGCTGCTCCGGGAGATGTCCCACCAGACGCAGTTCGTGGTGATCACCCACGCCAAGCGGACGATGGAGTCGGCGGAAACGCTCTACGGAGTGACCATGGAAGAGCCGGGTGTTTCCAAAATCGTGGCAGTGCGGCTTCAGCCCGATTCCAACGAAGCCGCCGAGACGCTTGTGGAAGCCCGGGCCTGAGGACGCCTGCCCGCCAAGGCCGGGGCCCGCGGCTGCAATCTGTTATGGTGGTCATGGGGAGGCGGGCCCATGGAGGCACGGCGGGCGGCCCGAACGAGGGCCGAGTCCAGAATTCCTGGTACCGTAGGCGTGCTGCGCATACTCGGCGTCCCGGTGCGCTTCCATTTCACTTTCGTTCTTCTGCTGATCTTCCTGCTGTTTGCAAGTCTGGGCGGGAGGCAGCTCGGGCTGAAGTACGTACTGTACGTGTTGGGGCTGTTCGCTTCGGTTCTGCTCCATGAACTCGGTCACGCAGTCGTGTCGCGGCGCTACGGGATCCGGACGCTCGAGATCGTCATGTTTCCGATCGGCGGGGTGGCGCGACTGGAGCGGAATCCGAGACCGAGGGAAGAGTTGTGGATCGCTCTGGCCGGTCCGGTGGTCAACCTGATTCTGGCCGGCGTCATCCTAACTCTGGTTCAACCAGCGGGGCTGCTGGCGGCGTTGCGCACTCTGGGTGACGCTTCTGATCCTCGGATCTGGACGCGCATCGGAGCGGGGAACCTCGTCCTTGCGTTGTTCAATCTCCTCCCGGCTTTCCCGATGGATGGAGGGCGAATCCTGCGCTCGGTGCTGGGGCTGTACAAGCCGGAGGAGGAGGCCACTCGCATTGCGGCGGCCGCAGGACGTGCGCTGGCGGTACTGATGGGAATGTACGGCCTGCTTTCGATGAACTTCCTGCTGGTGTTCATTGCGTTCTTCGTATATCTGGGGGCGGCCCAGGAGGGAGCGGCAGCCATGGGACGGTCGCTGACGCACGGGCTGCCGGTCCGCGCCGCGATGGTGACCGACTTTCGGACGCTCTCGCACGGGGACACCATCGGAGATGCAGCGCGGTTGCTGCTGTCCACGAGCCAGCAGGACTTTCCGGTGGTCCACGGCGGGCAGGTGCTGGGACTGCTGGGGCGCACTGCGTTGCTGCGGGCCATGGCGTCCGAAGGACCGCAGGCCTACGTGGCGGGCGTCATGAACCGGGATTTTCTGCAAGTGCCGCCGGACATGGACCTGGCGGAAGCACTGCCCTTGCTGGCGCAGGCCGGCTCCTGCGCGCTGGTAATGGAAGACGGGCGGCTGCTCGGACTGCTGACCGCGGAAAACGTCGCTGAGTTCGTCGTGCTCCGGCGAGTGGGCATGCCGGTCGCCTGAGGGAATGGCGACTGCGAGAGTGGTCATTGTCGGAGGCGGGTTCGGTGGTCTGCAGGCCGCCAGGGGTTTGGGCCGCG
>DATLYE010000008.1:0-43846 GCA_035575135.1 Bryobacteraceae bacterium | reverse complement strand
TTCTGGCTCCGTTCATGGCGGTTGTGGCGGTGCTGATCAAGCTCACCTCGCCCGGCCCGGTGATTTTTCGCCAGGTGCGCTGCGGGCTCAACGGGCGCCGGTTTGTGCTGTACAAGTTCCGCTCCATGTGCGAGAACGCCGAAGCGCTCAAGCCGCAGCTCGTCCATCTAAGCCGCAAACGGACGGCTTTCAAGATTCCGAACGATCCCCGCTTGACGCCGATCGGCCGCTGGCTGCGGAAGTTTTCGATTGACGAGTGGCCGCAGCTGTGGAACGTGATCAAAGGCGATATGTCGCTGGTAGGTCCGCGGCCGGCGGTCCCGGAGGAAGTCGAGCACTACGAGCGCTGGCAGCGGCGGCGCATCCGGATGCGTCCCGGCCTGACCTGTTTGTGGACGCTGGCGGGGCGCGACGAACTGGATTTTGAAAGCTGGATGAAGCTGGACATGCAGTACATCGACAACTGGTCCTTAGGGCTGGACTGGAGAATCCTGTTGCATACCATCCCGAAAGTACTTACGGGAAAAGGAGCGCACTAATTCATGCATCTGGTACCCACTCAAGATGAAGTGATCGGTCTTCTAACTGAAACCGGAGCCTTGCGGTACGGGCACTTTGAATACCCCAACGGGTTGCACGGCAACGAATACCTTCAGGTGGCGCTGGCCATGCGCTACTACCAGCATGCCAAGACGCTCAGCGTGGGCCTGAGCCGGCTGGTGCGGGCCAACCCCGAGATCCGCGCCATCATCTCGGAGCTTTCCATCGTCACGCCGGCCACCGGCGGTCTGCCGGTAGCCTACGGGGTCAGCGAAGCGCTGCGCAGCCACCAGGTGTACTGGGCCGAGGACGCCCCCGACGGAGGGCTGCGCTTCCGCCAGTTTCTGGAGCTGGTTCCCGGAGAGAAAGTGCTACTGGTGGACGACATCCTGCGGACGGGAAAAAAGCTCATGCAGCTCCGGCAGTTGGTGGAGCGTTCCGGCGGCCAAGTGGTGGGTCTGGCGGTGGTGGTCTATCAGCCGACGCCGACGACGCCGGACTTCAGCCCGTTGCCATTCTACTATCTGGCCAAGCTGGAAGGGATTTACTACCGCGACGCCGCCGCCTGCGAGCTGTGTCGCTCCAACGTTCCGCTTCAGAAGGTTTGGATTTGACGCAATCGCACCGGCCGTCCGGTCATGCCTCGGGAAGGGTGGTGTAGGAGCCCCGGAGAAGTTCCTCCATGACGGGCAAGCCTACGGGAGCCCAGCCGAGCAGGCGCAGGGCCTTCGTGCTCCCGAGTTTCTGATCCAGAACGAGGCCGTCCACCAAGGGGCCGAGCACCTGGCGTGCCTCTTCGAGCGGCCACGGCTCGGCTTGGCCGTTCGCACCGCCGGCGCGGCTGGCAGCTTCCGCCACCTCCCGGACCTTGTGCGCCGGTCCTTCGGCCGCCAGGAAGACCTCCCCACCGGGCGCTTGCTCGAGGGCGCGGATGTAGAGATCCGCGAGATCATCCACGTGTACGAAGGTCCAGTGGTTTTCGCCGGTTCCCACATAGCGGACCGTGCCGCGCTCCCGTGCCGAGCGGACGAATTCGGCGAGCACGCCGCCACCGCGCCCGTATACCATCGCAGGGCGAATGACAACGCCGCGCACCTTTTTCTCGCGGGCGTCCTGCACCAAGCGCTCCACCGCGGGGCGCCACGCCACCACAGGCGGCGGGTTGAGTGGGCTGGATTCGCCGGCCACGCGGCCGCCCGTGTTGCCCATGACCCAGCAGCCGCTGGTGTAGACAAACGGCTTCCCCGTGCCCTCGAGCGCCTCCAGCATGGTCTCCACCGCGGAATAATCCAGCTCGCCCGCCTGCGCACCCCATGCGAGCGCGGTGTGGATGACGCCGTCGGCTTCCTGTGCCGCTCCGCCGAGCGCGCCGGGATTTTCCAGAGCTGCAACGAGCGGACGACAGCCCAGCGCTTCCAGCATGCGCGCCCTCTCCGGATTGCGTGCCGTCGCCACGACTTCGTGGCCGGCCGCAAGCAACGCTTGTGTGACGGCGCTGCCGATATAGCCGGTCGCGCCGGTGACGAGAACTTTCATTGCTGCCTCCGTTGCCGAGTCTAGCAAGCTGACAGGCTCTACACCCGATCGCTCTTTACCGGCCCGGCCAGCACCAGGCCGGCTGCGGCGAAGCTGATGACTTGATCGGCCATCGAAGCCAGCATGAAGGAAGTGGGGAATCCATACCAGTTCCAGTGGGACACGTCAATGGCGAGGCTCGAGGCCAGACCGAGAGTTGCCACAAACAACACGCGGCTTGCGTAGCCGGCGAGCCGGGTTTGCGCGAGAAGCCACGCCGCGATCAAGGCCACGAGAATATTGCTGAGGCATTCAGTTCCGAGCTGGCGCGGGCTCATCGGCGGGCCGCCGGCGGGTTGATAGACCAGCACGCCCACAGGTCCGCGGCGGTAGCGCTCTTCCCACTGGCCCTGCTGCGCCGGGGTGGCGCCTTGCGCCAGCCCCGGGAAAAGGTAGAAGCCCGGTTCCCGGACGTGTTCCTTGAGAGCGGCCAGTACCGGCTCTTCCTGAGGAAGGCTCCGGATGCCGGCCTCACCCAGCGGCAGCACCATGTGAGTGAAAGCAGAGGCGACGAACATCGCGACGCCTCCGAGAACGCCCGCCAGGATCTGTTTCTTCATGTCGCACCTCCGGCCCCTTAACTCTAGCAGACGGCTCGGCGATCGTCTCTCTATCCCCGCGCTTGGGCCTGCGGGGCGGGGGAATCACCTCCGGCAGTCGGGGAGGTCCGTACGAGCACGAGCACCAAGGAGGTTGCCACGAGCGGCACCAGGCTGGCGGCGACGAGCACCGGCTCGAAAGAGTAACGGTCCGAGACCCACCCGATCAAGTACGTGGAAATGATCGTTCCGATTCCCGCACCGGTGCCGCTCATGCCGCTGACGGATGCGACCCATCGGCTGGGGTAGAGGTCGGAGGGAAGTGAAAGGGCCATGGTAGACCAGGCAGCGTAAGCGAAGGTGGAAATGGCAAACAGAGCGATGATCCACGCAAAGCGCGAAACGAAGACGGCAGGGATCAGCAGCGCCATCGCCAGCCCACAAACTACGATGACGAACTTGCGCGCTTTCAGTACGGGCCAGCCGCGCCGGATCAACCAGCTCGAAAGCCCGCCGCCGAAGAAGTTGCCGAGATCCGCCGCCAGAAACGGAATCCAGAAACCCACCAGCGTCGTCTCCAGGCGGAATCCTTTGGCGACTAAATAGATCGCGAACCAGTCCGTGATGAAGAACCACACCGGATCGGTCAGTGAGCGCCCCAGGATGATTCCCCAGGTGGGCTTCAAACCTAGCAAGCGCACCCAGGAGATTTCTCCGGCCACGGCCCGAGCTTCCGATTGCTGCTCCTCGCGGCGCGATCCGAGGATCTTGTCCCGTTCTTCGGGCGACAGGCGTGGGTGGCACTCCGGTGGATGATAGAGCGCCCGCCAAAACAGCACCCAGATCAGCCCCAGACAACCTGTGATCAGGAACGCCGGCCGCCAGTTGCCGAAGCTGTGATAGAGCCAGACGACGAGGGCGGGCGCGACGGCGCCCCCGACGGCCGAGCCGCTGTCGAAGAGCGCCACCGCCAGCCCGCGCTCGGATTTCGGAAACCACTCGGCGACGGTCTTGGTGGCGCCGGGCCAGTTAGCGGCTTCGCCCGTGCCCAGCAGGAAACGGAACAAAGCGAAACTGCGGAGTCCCTGGGCGGTTGCGGTCAGCATGGCGGCGAGCGAATACCACGTAACGGCCAGCAGCAGTCCGGCTCGAGTGCCCAGCCAGTCCAGCAAGCGGCCGGCGACCGTCTGACCTGCGGCGTAAGCCACACGGAAGGCGATGACGATGAGAGCAAAATCGGAGTTTGTCCAGTGGAATTCCTCCTTGAGGAACGGGGCCAGCACACTCAAGGTCTGGCGGTCGATGTAGTTGATCACGGTGGATGCGAACAGCAGCGCTCCGATCCACCAGCGCAGATGGGGGATGGGACGCGTGGCCAACGCCGCCTCAGTCCTGCCGGCGGAGGATGCGCAGGGCGTTGTCGCGGTACAGGCGCTTCAGGACATCCGCGTCCAGTTCCAGCCCGTAGTAGCGCCACCAGATCCGGCCCGGGATGAATTCGTCAGCGGTCTCCAGGAGCCTCCACCAACCCTGATACATGGCTTTGTCGCGACCCATGTCGGTGCCGAAAAGGATGCGGTCCCGGTAGCGGGAGAGGAACCGGGCCGCGGTGCGCGGCTGGCGGCCGAGCTCGTAGTCGCGCGCGGCAATGTCGAGATACAGGTTCGGGAAACGATCGAGCAGGCGGGCGAGCGCGGCCGTGTCGTTTCCCTGATTACTCAGGTGGCAGAAGATGAAGGTCACGTCCGGATGGCGCTCGAGCAGGCGGTCGCGCATGGCCAGCAGTTCCTCGTAAGAAGGCACGTCTTTGCCGTAGAGGTTGAAATGCTGGAAATCCGGCGTGCGCTCCTGGCGGGGACCGAGAGGTTGCCAGCAGGAAGGGTGGTCGGCGATGTGGATGTTCACAGGGAGCTTCAGCTCGGCGCACTTCTTCCAGAACGGATCGAGCCTCGGATCGTCAATGTGCAGCCGCTGGTTGCGCGGCAGCGTTTCGCGTTGCAAGCCCCAACCTTTGTCGGAGAGCTCGCCGACACCGCGCGCGCCGCTGTGGTAGCAACGCTCCAGTTCCGCCGCCGCCCGCTGAGGATAGTCCGGTGCGTTCATGTCGCTGGTGTCGAGCCCGCACCAGAGCTGGAAGCGATCCGGGTGGCCGCGGTAGAGCGCCGCCTGGCGGTCGAACTCCGGGCCGACCGCATCCGTGAGGACGATGGTCTGCTCCACTCCGACTCCGTCCATCGTCCGGACCCATGCGTCCACGTCCTGCGACGTCCGGATGCCGCTCATGGAAGTGTGGGCGTGCATGTCAATAACGGGACAGCGGGCCCTTGGCACGAACGTTTCCGGCACTACGAGAGAGGAGGAAGGGTTGTAGTCCTTGAGCAGAAGGGAGTCCATCGGTCCGGGCTGGACTTCGATCCCGAACTTGACTTGTCGCGGCTGCCGGGGCGGACCGCCGGTTTGGAAGGCAGCCAGGGCCGCCAGCACAGCGTAACAAATGACCGAGATGCGCATGGAATTTCTTTCGCCAAACCAGTCTACTCGCTTGCCGGTTGCTGTGCCGCGCCGGCGGATTCAGCGCGAAAAACCAGGGTAGCTAGCAGCGCCGCCGGCTGACGCCGCCAAAGGCTCCATCCGCCCCATGAGCTTGTGAAGTACGAGCAAAGCGGTGAGGTGGAACAACCCCAGCACGAGAAATACCGGGGTATAGCCGAAGTAGGTGATCACAAAGCCGGGGATGAGCGCGGAAAACAACACGCCGCCCAGGCCGCCGGCGCAGCCTCCGATCCCGGTTACGGAAGCGACGGCGTTTTTGGGGAACACATCCGAAGTCGTTGTAAAGAGGTTGGCGGACCAGCCCTGGTGCGCCGCGGTGGCCAGGCTCACCAATGCCACGGCGAGGATCGGGTTCGGCGCCAGCACGGCCATGGCGGCAACCGGCATGGCTCCGGCGCAAATCCCCATTGCGGTCTTGCGCGCACGGGCGTGCGGCCAGCCCCGGCGCATCAGGAAGCCGGAAATCCAGCCGCCCGCGATACTACCTACATCCGCCATCAGATACACGACCGGCAGCGCCCAGCCGATTTCGGTCAGATTGAATTTCCTCACATCGTACAGGTACGGGGGCAGCCAGTAGAGATAGAACCACCAGACCGGGTCGGTGAGAAACTTGGCGGCGGCGAATCCCCACGTCTGGCGGATCCGCAGCGCGGCCAGCCAGCCGATTTGCGGCTGCCGGACCTCCTCGGGGTCGCTGCGGATGTATTCGAGTTCGCGCGGGCTGACTCGCGGGTGCGCTTCCGGGAGCCGGTACTGCCAGAGCCAGAGCACCAGCCACAGGAAGCCGAGCCCGCCGGTGATCAGGAAGCAGCCACGCCAGCCTACATGCGCATTCATCCACACGAACAGGGGAGGGCCGATCATGGAGGCCACATTCGTTCCGGCGTTGAAGATCCCAGTGGCAAGCGCGCGATCCTTCTTGGGGAACCACTCGGCGACGGCTTTGATCGCGGCCGGGAAATTGCCCGCCTCGCCCAGACCCAGCATGGCGCGCCAAAAACCCAGCCCGAGGGCGGTGCGAGTCGCTGCGTGCGCCATCGCGGACAGAGACCACCACACGAGGGCCACCGCGTAGCCGATCCGCGTTCCGAAGCGGTCAATGAACTTGCCCATGAACAGGAATCCCGCGGTATAGGCGATCTGAAACGCCGCCGTCAGGTATCCGTATTCGACTTTGGAGAGGGAAAGTTCCTTTTCGATAACGGGGATCAGCACCGAAAGGACAATCCGGTCCAGGTAATTGATGGTGGTGGCGAAAAACAGCAGGGCCAGCATGGCCCAACGCAGGTGGGTCATAGGTTTCCCTGGCGTAATTTCAGAATTCCTGCGCCGGATTTTCCGGACAAAATGGTACTATAACGTACCATTGCGATTACCCGCATTGACTCGCCAGTGCCTCCGCACAAGAGCGAACCCCAGACCGCATCGAGAGGGCTGTTACCGTCGCCGAAGCTGGATTACATTGCCAAGGGAGAAGGGAGTCGCGGATTTGCGCTGGAGGCTGGTTGGGGTTGCCGCCGACAGACACGCAGCCCGGGGCTTCCTTCTCCCCGGCTCTTAGTCGGCGGGTACTTCCCATCGTTCGCCGCACTGAAACACCTTAAAGCGCTGTTCCGGGCAGTGAAACAGCATGTAATCAATAAAACGGCCGACGTCCACCGTGTTGAACGTAAACATGTCGTAGTGCATCGGAACGAGCCAGCGAGCGCCGATCTGACGGGCAAGCTCGGCGGCTTCCGCGATCTCGAAATTGCCCGGCACACCGCGCGCCGGATCCCTGCCGTTGATCGGCAGCAGCGCGACGGTGACGTTGAAGGGCCGGAGGCTGTCCGCCAGACCCTCGTACGGCACGCAATCACCGGAATGGTAGATCGTGCAATTGCCGAAGCGGATCAGGTAGCCAAGACACGCGTAGCCCTCCAGAGGAGTCCAGTCAAGCTGCTCATGAGCGGAGGGAACGGCGTAGATTCTGGCGTAAATTCCGTCTTTGAAGAACTCGATGCGCAGGCCGGAGTCAGTGGTGCTCATGCGATCGTAGCCGACGCCGGCGGCATGGGCTTTCGCGGCCAGACGCCGAGGAAGAACGACTTTGGCCCGCGGCGAGGCGGCCAGCATCGCCGGGACGGTTCCCGGGTCGAGGTGATCGCTGTGGCCGTGGGTGCACAGGATCAGGTCGGCGTGCGTGACTTGGTGACCCCGAAACGGGGCGCGAGTCATGCGGACGTGAGGCCGGTCGGTGTCTTTGTATTTCTCGGTAAGGGACTCCGACAGGTAGGGATCAATGTAGAAGATGATGGTCCGGTACTTGATGGCGAAGCCGCTCTGGCCGAGCCACCACAGGTTCGGACTCTCGCAGTCGCTCTCTTCGATTTCGCGCAGCAACTCGGCGCCGTGCTTGACGGGCTCGATCATCCGTACTGGGGTATTCTAGCAGCGGGCCGAGCGAACAGGCCCGGGGCGCGAGGCGTTATAGAATGTAGCGGGCAAGGAGGCGCCCCATGCGCGACCACGTGCGAATCCTCGGGATTCTCTACCTCGTTTTCGGCGGGCTCGGGGTGCTGGCAGCCCTGCTGATTCTCGTGCTCTTCGGAGGCATCGCGGGTCTGGTCGGCGTGGTTTCCCACGAGCCGGAGGCGCGTATCGCCATCCCCGTATTGGGCGCCATCGGTGCAGCTTTGTTCGTGTTGCTGGCGGTGCTTTCTGTGCCCGGCATCATTGCGGGTGCAGGCCTGCTGAGGTTCCGGCCGTGGGCGCGGATCCTGACGATCGTGCTGAGTGCGATCAACCTGCTCAACGTACCCTTCGGCACCGCGCTCGGCATTTACGGCTTGTGGGTGTTACTGCAACGGCGCACGGAAGCGCTGTTTACGGCGCAGGTTTGAAGCCGTTCACGAATCGCTGCCCGCCCGCTGCGGCTCGTAGATGCAAAACGGTTCTTCGGCGAGATAGTTCCCCGTGAGGCCGAAGGCCCGGGCGCGGCAGCCCAGGCAAATCCGCTTGAATTCACACACCCCGCACTTGCCCTCGAGCAGGTCCGGATTCCGCAGTTCGTGGAAGATGCGGGCGTGTTCCCAGATGTCGCGGAAGCGCTGCCTGCGAAGGTCGCCGGCCGCCACGGGTAAATAACCGCAGGGGAACACTTCACCCTGGTGCGAGACGAAACAGACTTCGCTGCCGGCAAGGCAGCCGCGCGTGGTCGCATGCAGGCCGTGAGCGGGCAGCTCGGGCACCGGCAGGCCGGCGCGTCGTGATGCGGCGCGGCGCTGCCGCAGGATGCGGTAGTAGTGGGGAGCGCAGGTGGCTTTGATCTCGAGGCCGGAGTCCAGCGAGCGGTCGTAGAGCCAGTTGAGGACGCGCTCATACTCTTGAGCTTCGATGGATTGCTCGGCGGCGATGGTGAGGCCGCAGCCCACCGGAACCAGCAGGAAGATGTGGAAGGCATGGACGCCGAGGGATTGAGCGAGCCGGAGGATGGCGGGCAGCTGGTGCACATTGTGCCGCGCCACGCTGGTGTTGATCTGCGTGGAGACGCCCAGCGCCTTGAGATGGCGGAGCCCGGCGATGGCCGCCTCGAAAGCCCCTGCCTGGCCGCGAAAGCTGTCGTGCGTGTGGCGGTCGGCGCCGTCCAGGCTCACGGCCACTCGAACGATGCCGGCGTCGCGGATGCGCCACGCCATGGCTTCGTCCACCAGAGTGCCGTTGGTGGCGAGAGCCACACGCAAGTTGCGGCAGGCGGCGTAACGCGCGATGTCGAACACATCGCGGCGCCACAGAGGTTCGCCCCCGCTCAACACCAGGATCAGTGGGGCATATTCCGCAAGCTGGTCAATGACCTCACAGCACTGCCGGTAGGTCAAATCGGTCGGGGACATCAGCTCAGTAGCGCTCGCCCGGCAGTGGATGCATCTTAAGTTGCAACCGGTTGTCAGCTCCCAGAAGACCAGGCGCGGCCCTTTGAGCCCAGCTTTGCCGTTGCCGCTCACACCGAGCAGCGTGCAATTCAGGGGCCAAGTATCCAGGGCCCGCTGCAAGGCCGGGATCCGGCGCCCGTCAGGCGAGGGGCGCCGCCCGGCCGGTGAACGGCGCGCGGTCGAAGCTTCTCACGGAGCGGGCTTATTGTGCGGGATAAACCCACACAACCTCGTGTGGGATGCCTTTCCGGGATGTGCGCGACCGGAGAAGTGCGTTCCATTCGTCGAGGGTGTAGACCAGCGCTTCGGCGGGCACGGGCAGGGCATGGAGATCAAAGGCGGCAGCCCGCCGATAGAAGGGCTCGTGCGCACGATCCACAACCAGCACTATATCCAGATCGCTGCCGACACCCCAGTCGCCGCGAGCGTAGGAACCGAAGTATCCCACGCGCAGCAATTCCGCACGCTTCCGTGCCGTTTGTTCGGCCCACTGGCGAAGCGCCCGCGCCACAGTATCACGATCGGGCCATTTGAGCACGTACGAACGCAAGGATCTCACCGGCATAGCGCAAAGCCTCTTCACTTTGCAATGGGCCGTAATGCTCGAAAGGCGCGCCCGCGGCATGGCTGTTTGGGTAACGGGCCGGGATGTAGAACGTATCGAGTACGCGGGCTTTCTCGATCAGATCTCCAGGGGCCGCGGCAGTCGCCTGAGCGGTCCGGCATCGCTACGAGGATAGCAGGGGTTGATGTTCTCTGACGGCCCGCCCACACGCTAGGCCGCGTGGCCGAGGTACCAGAAGCGTGCCATGAAGAGCGCCGCCAGCACATACATCAGCCAGCTCACCTTGCGCCCCTCACCGCGCAACAGCCGCAACAGCGTGTAGGCCGTAAAGCCGAAGGCCAGCCCGTTGGCGATGCTGAAGGTCAGCGGGATGGCGGTCATGGTGAGGAAGGCCGAGACGGCCACGACCGGCTCGGACCAATCAATTTCCGCCAGGTGCGACATCATCAGGCAGCCGACGAGGATCAAGGCCGGCGCCGTGGCGGCCGCCGGGATCACGCCCGCCAGCGGGGCGATGAACAACGCGGCCAGGAACAGCAACCCGGTGACGATGGCGGCGACACCGCTGCGGCCGCCGGCGACGACACCGGCCGCGCTCTCGATGTAGCTCACCACGGTCGAGGTCCCGGCCAGCGAACCCAGCGTACTGGCCGCTGCGTCGGAAAGAAGGATGCGGTTGATGCGCGGGATTTCATAGGCTTGGTTGAAGAGGCCGGCCTTCTTGCCGACGGCGACCAGCGTTCCGACATTGTCGAAGACATCCACGAAGAAAAACACGAAGACGATTTCGAGGAATCCGATGTGAAACGTCGCCGGCAGATCCAGGCGCAGGGTGGTGGCGGCAATGTCGGCGAGGCCGTAGGTGTGCGGGCGCCACTCCACCAGCCCGAGCGCGACGCCGGCGGCGGCAGTGATCAGGATGCCGAGCAGCATCGCGGCACGCACGCCCCGGGCCATCAGCGCGGCCATGAGCAGCAAGCCGCCGAGCGCGAGCAACGTCTGCGGCTCCCGCAGGTTGCCAAGCGTGACGGCCGTGGTGGGGCTGGCGGTGATGATGCCCGCGTTCCGGAAGCCGATGAGGGCGATGAACAGTCCGATGCCGGCGGCGATGGCCGAGTACAGCTCAGTGGGAATGGAGGCGACGACCTTGCGGATCACGCCGGCCAAGGTCAAGACGGCGAAGGCCAGGCCGGACAAAAACACGGCGCCGAGGGCCGCCTGCCAGCTCACCCCCATCCCCTTGACCACAACGTAGGTGAAGTAGGCGTTCAGACCCATTCCCGGCGCCAGTGCGATCGGATAGCGGGCGAAGGCGCCCATCAGCAGGCTCCCGATGGCGGAGGACAGGCACGTGGCGGCGACCACGGCCGAAAAAGGCATCCCGGCTTCATGCAGGATGGAAGGGTTGACGAAGATGATGTAGGCCATGGTCATGAAGGTGGTGGCGCCGGCAAGAATCTCCGTGCGCCAGTTTGTGCCGAGCGCCTCGAATTCGAAATACCGTTCAAGCCGTTCGACAAGCCGCATGGGAGCCGGGGAGGGACAGACTACGTTGTATCACGGCGGGCCTCCGGGCCGGCCGGAAGGTCCGCCGGTCGTGGTCAAGGGGCCCAGCGCTCCTGGCGCCAGGCCATGTCCCAGAACATGTACTCGTAGCGGGCCGAGAGTGTGAACAGGTCGCGGGCGCGCTGTCGCGCGGCGGCGTCCAGCAGGCCGGCCTCCTCATCCATCATGGCCAGCACCTGTTCGACGAGCGTGCCGTATTCTTCGGCGGCGTACTGCTCAATCCACTTCTGGTAGTCGGGGTTCCGGGAGCCCCGCTTCTTCAGTTCCTTGCCGACCTCCCAATAAACCCAGTAACAGGGAAGCAACGCAGCGAGTCCTTCGGCGAACGGGCGTTGCCAGACCGCGGCCAGCAGGTGGTTCGTGTAGGCGTAATTGGTCGGCGCGGGACGGGCTTCCAGAATGGCTTTCCTGGGGATGCCATAGGAGGCGAGGATCGTCTCGTGGAGCTGCCGCTCGACTTTCAAAGCTGCTGCCGCATGCTCGTTCAGCGTTATGGACCACTCTTCGCGAGGAGCCTTGGCGGCAAGCACGCTCAGCGCCTGGGCGAAGGCGCGCAGATAGTACCCGTCCTGGAGAAGGTAGAACTCGAAGCGCTCCCTGGGAAGCGTACCGTCGCTCAACCCTCGTAGAAACGGGTGGTTCAGCGTGGCAGCATAAATGGAGCGGATCTGGTTCCAGAGTTCCGTGGTGAATCTCTCTTGTTTCGCGCCCGCCAGTAGCAAGGTTAGCGCCCAAAAGGCTTCCATGTCCTCAGCAAACCACTCAGTCGCCAGGCGTGCAAGGGCCTGCGCCGGCCGCCAGGCGCCGTGCGCGTTCGAACACCCGGCGCAACATGGTTTCCGTGAGCCGTCCGGTTGAAGTGTTCTGCTGGCTGGGATGATAGGAGCTGATCAGCAGCGGCTGGCCCGGCCCGATGCGGTGGAGTCGGTTATGGCCGAATCGAAAATCGGAACGACTGCGGATCAGACCGCGATCGCGGAGGATGGAGAGATACACATCGAAGGCGATGCGGCCCAGTGCGACGACCACGCGGACGTTGCCGAGCAGATCGAGCTCTCTTTCCAGCCAAGGCCGGCAGTTGCGGATCTCCTCCGGGCGAGGCTTGTTCGCCGGAGGGGCGCACCGCAGGGCGGCCGTGATGTAGAGGTCGCGCAGCCGGAGCCCGTCGTCGCGGGAGCGGCTCACGGGTTGGGAGGCGAAGCCGGTGTCGTAGAGCACCTTGTAGAGGAAATCACCGGAGCGGTCACCTGTAAACATGCGCCCGGTACGGTTGGCGCCGTGAGCTGCGGGAGCAAGGCCGATCACCAGCACGCGCGCCTGCGGATCGCCGAAGGAGGGGACGGGCCGGCCCCAGTAGTCCCAGTCGCGCCAGGCGCGCCGCTTCTCGCTCGCCACACGCCGGCAGTGCTCAATCAGCCGGGGACACTTCCGGCAGGCGATCACTTGCTCCTGGAGCAGCTGCAGTGCGGAAGGCCGGCTCATTGGCTTCGGAAATCAACGAGGGTACCATCAAGGGAGGATCGTTGAACAGGAGGTGTGCGCCATGTCCGACTCAGTAACCCGCCGCCGGTTCCTCGGCGCCGTCCCCGCGGCGGCTCCCGCGGTTTTAGCCTCCAGCGACCGGCTCGCTTTGTTGGGCGGCCGGCCTGTGCGCAGCGAGCCGTTTCCCTCCTGGCCCAAGGTGGCTCCGCGAGACGAAGAGGCCCTGCTGGAGGTGCTGCGCTCCGGGCAGTGGTTTCGGGGCACCTCAGGCCGGTGGGCGCGGCGCTTCGAAGAAGCCTATGCGAAGTTGATCGGAACGAAACATTGCCTGGCTACGGCCAACGGCACCAGCGCGCTGTTTGCTTCGCTTCATGCGCTGGGCGTCGGGCCGGGCGACGAAGTCATCGTGCCGCCGTACACCTTTGTCGCCACCATCAATGTCGTGTTGCTGCATCATGCGCTTCCGGTGTTCGTAGACACGGATCCGGAGACATTCCAGATGGACGCGCGCAAGATCGAGGCCGCGATCACCGAGCACACGCGCGCGATCCTGCCCGTGCACCTGGGCGGAAACGTCGCCGACATGGACACGATCCTGGCGGTGGCGCGCAAGCACAAGCTGCCTGTCCTCGAAGATGCCTGCCAGGCCCACCTGGCGGAATGGCGCGGGCGCAAAGCCGGATCGCTCGGTCAAGCGGGTTGTTTCAGCTTTCAGGTGTCCAAGAATCTGTGTTCCGGCGAGGGCGGCGCCATCGTCACCGACGACGAGGAGTTCGTGGAACGCTGCTTCACCTTCCACAACAACGGGCGCAGCCGCAGCACGGCCAGCCTGAGCTTTTCCTACGATGGCAACGGGGCGAACTTGCGCATGACCCAGTTTCAGGCGGCTCTGCTGGTCGCCCAGATGGCGCGACTCGAAGAACAGTCCCGCCGCCGCGAGCAGAACGCAGAGTATCTCACCAGCCTGCTGCGGGAGATCCCGGGCATCGAACCGGCGCGGCAGTACGAAGGCTGCACGCGCAACGCCTGGCATCTGTACATGCTGCGCTACAACAAGGAGCGTTTCGCCGGGGTGTCCCGCGAGGTTTTCCTGAAGGCCCTGCGCGCGGAGGGCATTCCCTGCTCGGGCGGCTACCGGCCGCTCAACAAGGAGCCGTTTCTGGCGCGCACGCTCGCTTCGCGCGCCTACCGGGCCATTTATCCGGCCGAGCGCCTGGCCGCCTGGCAGGAGCGGAACCAGTGTCCGGCCAACGACCGGCTCTGTGAAGAAGCGGTCTGGTTCACGCAACCGATGCTGCTCGGCGAGCGCCGGGATATGGAGCAGATCGCCGAAGCGGTCCGCAAGATACAGGCCCGTGCCGGGGACCTGAGGAAGGTCTGAGATGCGCCTGCTCTGGTTGCTGCTGGCGGCATTGTGCGGCTGCGGCGCCAACGTGCCGCTCGATCTCTCCGAGGTCCGTCGCGGGCCGGTGGCGGTCGAGCCGGTTGCCGGCGGCGTCGCGGTGCGCTGGCCGGACGAGACCGGACGGACCTGGAGGGCGGAGTTTTCCCTCGATCCGGCCCGTCCGCTGGTCACTTCGATCGGGACGGGAGCGCGGCACGTCGTGGAGCGCGCCACGCCGCTTTACTGGATTACGACCGGCAGGCGTCGCGGCGGATGGGATCAGTTCTTTGACCTTCCGCCCAGCCATGCGGACGGAACGCGGCAATTTCGCGCCGAACTGCGGCTGCGTTCGGCCAAAGCCCGCACTATGGGTGAGCGGGCGGAGGTGGTGTTCGACGGTCTGGAGGCGGGCATCTTCCGCGGCGCAGTGGCGTACGTTTTCTATCCGGGGAGCCGTCTGATCCAACAGGAAGCGCGCCTGACCACCACCGAGCCTGACACCGCCTACTACTACGACGCCGGCATCCGCTTGCGGGCCGAACAGCAGCTTACCCCGGGCGGCAACATGGAGTCCCAGGTCGTCTATTACGACACCCGCGGACAGCTCCGCACGGCGCCGGCTCGGGGGCCCGAGCGGGCCGTCATCACCGCGCGTTACCGCGCCCTGGCCTTCGATACGGGGGCGGGCAGCCTGGCCGTGTTCCCGCCGCCGCACCAGTACTTCTTTGCACGCGACTTTACGACCAACCTCGGCTACCTCTGGCACAGCGCCTGGCGTGGAGCCGTCTCCGCAGGGATCCGACAGTGGTCCGACGACAACACGGCGTACTATCCCTGGATGAACGCCCCGCCGGGAAGCGAGCAGCGGATGGGGTTGTTTTTGCAACTGTCGGACCGGGATCCGGCCGTGCTGCTCGAAGAGGTCCTGCGCTATACGAATCAAGACCGCTTTCCGCCACTGGCCGGGTACAAGACCGTCGCCTCGCACTGGCACTTCGCTTACACGGTGCAGGCCCTGGCACGAGGCTTCGATTGGATACCGCCGTTCAAGCCCGTGCTCAAGGCCATGGGCGTAGACGCGGCCATCCTCTCCGACTTTCACGGGGACGGCCATCCGCGCGACCTGACCGATCTCAGGTTGAAGGAACTGGATGCCTACTTCCGCGCCTGCCGCGCGCAATCGGATTCGGAGTTGCTGCTGATTCCTTCCGAAGAGGCCAACGTGCACTACGGCGGCCACTACACGGTTATCTTTCCGCAGCCGGTGTACTGGTTCATGAGCCGGCCGCCCGATACGCCGTTCGTTTCCGAGGATGCCCGTTTTGGGCGGGTGTACCGCGTCGCGGATGCGGGCGAATTGTTCGATCTGGTGCGCCGGGAGCGGGGCCTCGTCTATCAAACCCACCCGCGGACGAAAGGCTCCACTGGCTATCCCGACAAAATCCGCCAGGTGGATTACTTCCGCGACGCCAGCTTCTTCGGCGCCGGCTGGAAAGCCATGCCTTCCGATCTTTCCTCACCCCGTCTGGGGGAGCGCGCCTTCAAGCTGCTCGACGACCTCTCGAACTGGGGCCTGCGCAAACGGCTGCTCGGCGAGGTGGACGTCTTTCAGATTGATGAGACGCACGAGCTGTATGCGCACATGAACGTCAATTACGTGCGGCTGAAGCAGTTGCCGGCCTGGGAGCGCTACGGCGAGGTGCTGGAAGCTCTGGCCCGGGGCGAGTTCTTTGTGACCACAGGAGAGGTGCTCTTGCCCGAGGTACACATCGCGCCGGCAAGCGCGGATACCGTGCTGGTTCGTGCGGCGGTGCGCTGGACGTTTCCGTTGAAGATGGCCGAGGTGGTCTGGGGCGATGGAACCGAGACACGGCGCGAGGTCTTTCCGCTCGAAACCACGCGGCCTTTCGGTGCGGCGACCTTCGAGTGGAAGGTGAAAGCCCCCGGCTGGAGGTGGGCCCGGCTGGCAGTGTGGGACGTGGCCGCCAACGGAGCGTTCGTCAACCCGGTGTGGAGATGAAAAGGCGCGCTGCCACCGCGTGTCAAGGGGACGGCAGGCGCGGGTTGCAGACGGGCCATGGGGCAAAGCCGATGACGCGCTGGCCTCGCTGCACCCAGAGCAGTTCCTCGCCGCCTTTCGGAAAGCCCACGGTAATGATGACGCCGTCGCGACAGCCGCGCACGCGCTTGAACTCCACCGCGGACGCATCCGGATGGCGGCCTTTCGGACCCCAGTCCTCGAGAAACGCCTGAAAAGGATAGTCGCGGCAGGCCGGTGCAGACGGTTCGTTGCATCCCCAGAGCCGGTAGGCCGCCCGGTAATCCTTCTTGCGGAGCAATTCGAAGAACAGTTCCGCCTGCTTGACTTCGCGGTAGTTGCGGAACAAGAAGTAGGCGGTTACGCCCAGCACCAGGATGAGAAGCGCCGCCAGGGCAATGCGCTTGAGGATCCGCTCTCGCCGTTCGTCTGCCGCGCCGTAACTCTCCAGATAGCCCGGCATGGCTCCAGGCCTGCCTTGCTCCTACTTGACGGGGTGCGCTTTGTCGTAGGCCGCCGTCGCCTCCTGGGTGAGGTCGAGCACCGGCCGGAAGTAGTGGGCATCGGTGGCGTCAAGGACCAGATCCAGGCCCTTTTCCTCTGCCAGCTTGGCGATAATTTGCTGCATCTGGCGCCCGGTGCGGCTGAGGATGGTGTTGCGCTCGAAGTCCACGTCGGCCTGCAGGTCTTCGTTGAGCCGCTGCCACTCCCGCTGCTTGCGTTGCATCTGGAGGTTGAGATCCTGCTCGGCCTGGTCGGTGAGCTTGCCGCGCATGGTCTGCAACTGCTGCTGGATGCTTTCGATCTCCTTCTGCAGTTTCGCCATCGCTTCTTGCCGCGGCCGGAATTTCGCCTCCAGCTCGGCCTGGGCCTTCTTGAGCTCGGCGGTGTCCAGCAGCGCCCGCTGCATGTTGATGACGGCGACCTTGGTTTGACCCGCTGCCGAACAGGCCAGCCACAGGACTCCGGCGATCATGCAAAGACAGCGATCACACAACCGATGCATCCACGCACTCCTTCGACTGGGTTTTCAAAAAGTCCAATCACAGGTTAGCACAGCCGCGCCTCAACGCTCGCCGCACGACTGCGGGCCGCTAATCGGCCAGCACTCCGAGGATTTCGTCTTCCCGGAGGATGAGGTATTCCTCGCCGTCAATTTTCACATCCGAGCCCGCGTACTTGCCGAACAGGATCCGGTCACCCGGTTTCACATCCAGCGGTACGCGTTCCCCGGTTTCGAGCAGCTTGCCGTTACCGACAGCGATGACTTCGCCTTGCTGGGGTTTTTCTTTGGCCGTGTCGGGGATGACAATGCCGCCCCGTACGGACTCAGCCTCCTCGAGACGCCGGACCAGGACGCGATCGTGAAGGGGCCGGATTACCATTGGTTTGCGCTCCTTGCCGAGAGGTCCGGCGCGGCCCCGACAAATTGAGCCGCGCCGTGTGCCACTATAGCCGGGTAGCTCGGGGGTGTCAAGTGCGGCGGAAGCCCTTGAAGCCCGTGCGGGCAGCTTGGCCATGTTGGCAAATCCGACGAGGAGCGGTGCCGCCCCTGCTCCCTGCCGCCGGAGCACGCCTGAAGTGCTCCGCTCTGGCAACCGATGTGCATGGCAGTGCGTGAGGCTGAGTTTATGCCGAGGGGCTCCGTGACCATTTTGGTGGAGCGCTGCAAAGGCTGCGGCTTTTGCGTGGAGTTCTGCCCGACCAAGGTGCTGGCCATGTCCAGCGCCTTCAACTCGAAGGGTTATCATCCGCCTCACGTCGTAGCTCCTGAGAAATGTAGCGGTTGCGACCTGTGCGGGATGTACTGCCCCGACTTTGCGATCTTCGGCTGGAAGTTCCGGAACGGCAAGTCGGCAGGAGGCGCCAGTGAAAGCTGACCCCAGGGGTGTGCTCACCGGCGTCCATTTCATGGACGGAGACCATGCCTGCTGCGAGGGCGCTTTGGCCGCCGGTGCGCGATTTGCCGCAGGCTACCCCATCACGCCTTCGACCGAGGTGGTCGAGCGGTTTGCCGCCCGCATCCCCACCGTGGGAGGTCTGTTCATCCAGATGGAGGACGAGCTGGCGGCCTCCATTGCCATTCTGGGAGCGGTCTGGGCCGGCGCCAAGGCGTTCACCGTCACCTCCGGGCCGGGCTTCTCCCTGATGATGGAACACGTGGGGCTGGCGGTAATGACCGAGACGCCGTGCGTGATCGTCAACGTGCAGCGCGGCGGTCCCTCCACCGGGCTTCCGACGCTGCCCGCCCAGGGGGACATGATGCAGGCACGGTGGGGCTCCCACGGAGATTACGAAATCATCGCGCTTTCGCCGAACTCTCCGCAGGAATGTTTCGACCTGACGGTCCGGGCCTTCAACCTTGCAGAACAGTACCGGACTCCGGTCATGTTCATGATGGACGAAGTCGTCGGGCACATGACGGAAAAGGTCGTCATCCCGCCGGCCGAGGAGATCGAAGTTTACCCGAGGCGGTACACGCGGAAGCCTCCCGGAGAATACAAGCCGTTCGAGCCGTGCGAGGACCTCGTGCCGGAAATGGCGCGCGCCGGCGACGGATACCGGTTCCACGTCACCGGGGTCACGCACGACGAGCGCGGTTATCCCGTCATCACCCCGGAAGCGCAGGACAAACTGGTGCGGCGGCTGAAAGAGAAAATCCGCCGCGCTGCCGGCGAACTGGCTTTCTATGAGGAGGAAGGCACGGACGATGCCGACGTGGTGGTGGTTTCCTACGGGATCACCTCGCGCGTGGCGCAGCGGGCGATAGATCTGGCGCGCGCCAGGGGCATCCGCGTAGGCAAGCTGCGGCTCATCACGATCTGGCCGTTCCCGGACGAGAAGATCCGCGATCTGGCGCGCCGGACCGGCGCCTTCGTCGTACCGGAGCTGAATCTGGGCCAGATCGTCCGGGAAGTGGAGCGGGCAGCGGGCGGGGCCGCCCGGACTTACGGGGTGCCTCACGCGGGAGGCACGGTGCACCGGCCCGAGCAAATTCTTTCCGTCATCGAGGAGGCAGCCCGGTGATCGAGGCGCTCGACCAGGTGGAGGCTCCGGTTGAGAATCCGGTTGAGCCGTATCTGCGTACGGACCGGCTGCCGCATATCTGGTGTCCCGGATGCGGGATAGGAACCAGCTTGAATTGTTTCGTCCGCGCGCTCATCGAGTCCAAGGAAGATCTCGACCGTCTGGTCGTGGTTTCGGGCATCGGGTGCTCGGGCCGCGTGGCCGGCTATGTGGCGCTCGATTCCTTCCACACCACGCACGGCCGCGCGGTCCCCTTCGCCACGGGACTGAAACTGGCCAACCCCGCGCTCAAGGTGGTCGTCTACTCCGGCGACGGCGACCTGTTCGCCATCGGCGGCAATCACATCATTCATGCCGCGCGCCGCAACGTGGACATCAAGGTGATCTGCATCAACAATTTTCTCTATGCCATGACGGGCGGGCAGTCCGGTCCCACGACGCCCCCCAGTTCGATTACGACCACATCGCCTTACGGCGGCTTCGAGCCGGCGTTCAATTTGCCGCACCTCATGGACGCAGCGGGCGCCGTCTATGTAGCGCGGTGGACCACATTCCACGTCCGGCAGTTGACGCGCTCGATGATCGAAATCCTGAACAAACCGGGTTTCTGTTTCATCGAGGTGCTCTCACCGTGCCCTACGCTGTATGAGCGCCGCAACAAACTCGGCGACGGGCTGGACACCATGAAGTACTACAAGGAAAAGAGCAAGATCCGCCACGGCGCGCCCACCAGCGAGGTCGGGCTGGAAATGCGCGGTGAGATCATCGTCGGCAAATTCGTGGACCGCGACCGTCCGGACTACCTGGAGCTCATGCGCGCCCAGCACCGCGCCCAGCTCGGAGACCGCTTTGTGGAGGAACCGGCATGCCTGTGCGGCTGACGGAAATTCGCATCGCCGGCTTTGGGGGCCAGGGCGTCATCCTGTCGGCGACGATCATCGGCAAAGCGGCTTCGATTTACGCAGGCGGCCATGCGGTCATGACCCAGGCCTTCGGGCCGGAATCCCGGGGCGGATCCTCCAGTGCGCAGCTGGTCATATCCGATGGGCCGATCCTCTATCCGTATGTGACGCGGACCGACGTGCTCGTGGCGCTCTCACAGGAAGCCTACACGCGGTTCCTTCCGGAGCTCAAAGACGGCGGTACGCTCATTGTGGAGCGGGATCTGGTCCGCCTGAGCGACGTCGGCCGGGGAATCCGGATCCACGGGGTGCCGGCCACGCGGCTTGCCGAGGAGCTCGGCCGGCGCATGGTAATGAACGTGGTGGTCGTCGGTTTCTTCGGCGCGGTCACGCAGCTTCTGGACCCCGACGCGCTGCGCCGCGCGGTCGAAGATTCGGTTCCGCCTGCAATGCGGGAGCTGAACTTGCGCGCCTTCGAAAAGGGCTTTGAATACGGCACGGTGTCGGTTCCGCTGGAGGCGCCGGAGCCGGAACCCCTGCCGCAGTTGCTGGGCGGCTGACCTCGGGCGGCGGCCGCCTACCATTACGAAGGCGTAGCCAGGGCGGCCTCGCGCTGGGGCAGCGGTACGAATGCCCGCTTCGCGTGGCCGGTGTAGACCTGCCGCGGCCGCGCAATCTTCTGCTCGGGATCCTGGAGCATCTCCTGCCACTGCGCCAGCCAGCCGGCCGTGCGGGGAATGGCAAACAGCACCGTGAACATGTCCGGGGTGAAGCCCATGGCCTGGTAGATGATCCCCGAGTAAAAGTCCACGTTGGGATACAGCTTGCGGGAGATGAAGTATTCGTCTTCGAGGGCAATCCGCTCCAGCTCGAGCGCAATGTCCAGCTTGGGGTTCCGTCCGGTCACTTCGAAGACGCGATCCGCGGTCTGTTTGATGATGCGGGCCCGCGGGTCGTAGTTCTTGTAGACACGGTGTCCGAAACCCATGAGGCGCCGCCGGCCGGACTTGACCTGTTCGATGAAGGCGGGGATGTTTTCCCGGGTTCCGATTTCGTCCAGCATGCGCAGCACGGCCTCATTGGCGCCGCCGTGGAGCGGGCCAGAGAGGGCGGCGATGGCGGCGGCGGTCGTAACAAACGGATCCGCCTGGGAACTGCCGACGGACCGCATGGCGTTGGTGCTGCAGTTCTGCTCGTGGTCCGCATGGAGGATGAAGAGAATGTCCAAGGCTCGTGCCAGCACCGCATTGGGTTGATATTTCGGTTCGGCCGGCATTTTCCAGAGCATGTTCATGAAGTTTTCCGTGTAGCCCAGCGAGTTGTCGGGATACACATACGGCAGGCCGAGGCTGTGGCGGTAGCAGTAGGCAGCGATCGTGGGCATCTTGCCGAGCAGACGCAGGATCTGTACGTGCCGCACTTCCGGATCGCGGATATTCTTGGCCTCGGGGTAAAACGTGGACAAGGCCGCAACGGTGCTCACCATCATCCCCATCGGGTGCGCGTCGTAATGAAATCCGTCCATGAACTTCTTGATGTTCTCGTGGATCATGGTGTGCAGCGTGATCTGCCGCACCCAGTCCTGAAGCTGGCTCGCGGTGGGCAGTTCGCCGAAAATCAGCAGGTAGGCCACTTCGAGAAAGGTACAGTTCTCGGCGAGTTCCTCGATCGGATAGCCGCGATAGCGCAGGATCCCCTTGTCGCCGTCAATGAAGGTGATGGCGCTCTGGCAGGAGGCGGTGTTCATGAAAGCCGGATCGTAGCTCATCAGCCCGAAATCTTCGGGCGAGGTTTTGATCTGGCGCAGATCCATGGCGCGGACGGCGCCTTTGAACAGGGGGATCGTATAGGACTGGCCGGTCCTGTTATCGGTGATGGTGAGTGTGGGTTCCGACATGTCAGCTCGTTCCTTTTGTGCGGGCGGCAACACCAACCCGCTTGCGAATCCGTAGCACGTCCGGTTCCAACCCCCTGGGACCACAAAAGCGCGGCTTCATTGTTTCAGGATACGAGGGTCGCCGCGGATTTTCACTCACCTGCTGGGGCGCGAGCGTTTTGGCGGAAAAAGCCGGTGACCCCGGTCCGGCGGGTAGCGGCGGGCCAGGAACTTCAGACGCCGGAGCAGCGCGGCCGCCGGCAGATGTTCGGGGCCCTCCCGCACGGTCACGTCGTGCCAGAGGGCATGGATGTACTCGGTCACTGTCGCCGCGAAAGCAGCCGCAGCGTAGCGCCGGGTCCAGCGCAGGCTCCGGGCCGCATAGGGACGCGAGAGCAAGGATCGTTTCAGCGCGAGGACGTCCTGGTCAATCTCTCCGGCAATGCCCTCAGCGAACTCCTCCTCCAGCAGTGCAAGCCAGCCCGGGTGGTCCTGCGGCGAGATTTCCCACAGCACCTGCCCTAGGCACAGCAGCAACTCCAGGGTCAACTCGTGGGGTTCCGAGCCTTCCGCCGCAAGGGAAATTTCCAGCTCTCCCGGCCCTCGGGTCCAGCGTGAACGAACGGAGGAAGCTCCGAGGGAGGGCAGGAGGATGATCCGGCACGGTCCAAGCCGGCGGGCCAGGGAAGCAGGGACCGCACGGACCGCCGGTCGCAGGAACCGGCGGATCGCCTCCGGGCCGAGGCCGGCCCGGTCTTCGAGATCCCAGCCATGAGCCAGCCGGTGGCGCACGGGACGTACTCCGGCCCGGAAAATGATTGACCGCGCCTCGATTCTAGGTTAGATTGTTGCCGATGGGAGGTTAGCCATGCATCGGCTGGTGGTGTGTCGGCTTGTCCTTTGCTGGTCCCTGATGTTGGCGGGAACGGCCTCTGCTCAGACCACCTTTGCCACGATCACGGGCACTGTCACCGATCCTACAGGCGCTGCGGTACCCCACGTTACGATCCGTGCAAAGCACCTGGCCACGGGGATCGAGTCCTCTACGGTGTCCAATGAAGCCGGGATTTATACGCTGGCGCAACTCCGCGAAGGCAAGTATGTGGTGACGGCCCGCGGCCCGGGCTTTCAGGAGTTCGTGGCTCAAGACGTCGTGCTCGAAGCCCGCGACTACCGGCGCCTGGACATTCGTTTGGAAGTAGGCACCGTAGAGACACGCATCGAGGTTACGGCCGGCGCCACACTGATCGAGACGGAGACGGCACGCATCTCCGACACCAAGACTGCGGATCTGCTCAAGTCCATTCCGTTGAACACGCGGGGCATCTGGGCGTTTCTTGCCCTCTCGCCGAACGTGCTCCAGGCGGGTGGAGGCTCCTCTACCATCCGGTTTGCCGGGAGCCGCGGCAATCAGTCGCACTGGGCCATTGACGGTACCACGATGAGCGACGGTGTGGACGAAACGCAGATCGGGCCGCTTGCCAACTACATTGAATCCTTCCAGGAGATCAAGATTGACATGTCCAACAACACGGCCGAATTCGGCACCATCGGTCAGGTCACCATGATCTCCAAGTCGGGGACCAACGAGCTCCACGGCAACGTTTTCGACTATTACTCCACGCCCTGGTTCCGGGCCCGGAATCCGTTTGCCCTGGCCCGAGGAACCGGGATCGGGCACACGCCGGGCGGCAGCGTCGGCGGACCCGTTTTCCTGCCGAAACTCTACAACGGCAAAGACCGTACGTTTTTCTTCTTTTCCTTTGAGACCTCCCGCGGCAGTCCCGTGACGGACATTCTCAATCCCACGGTTCCGCTGGAAGCCTGGCGTGCCGGAGATTTTTCCCGGCTCACGACCGTGGTTCGGGATCCCACCACGGGGCAGCCCTTCCCCGGCAACCGCATCCCGGCGGATCGGATCAACAGCGTCGCCAAGAAGATTCAGGACCGGTTTTATCCTCTGCCCAACTTTGGCGATCCGAACGTGCTTGTCAGCCAGAACTACCGGGAGAACAAAATCCGGCCCCGGGACCCTTCGACCTACATCACGGTGCGTGGGGACCACAAGGTCTCCAGCCGCGATTCGGTCTTCGGGCGCTTCACCTTCCAGCGACTCTACAACCGACCGTATGAAGGGAATCTCCCCACCATCGGCCGCCGCTTCCAGCGGCGGGACAACCGTGCCGTCACCGCCTCCTGGACCCACACCTTCAGTCCCACGTTGTTGAACGAGTTTCGATATGGGATGGCGCTGAACAACAACCCGATCGAAGGACCGCTGAAGGGCAATGAAGTGGTGCGCGACCTCGGGCTGGTCGGACTGGTGCCGAATCTGCCGGATGTGAGCGGGATTTTCAAGGTTAACTGGTCGGGTCTGGGGCTGACGCCGATCACCCAGGTGGATTACCGGAGGCCGGGTTTTCGCAACTTTCTCCAGGAATTTCAGGAACATTTAAGCTGGTTCCGGGGAAAACATAACTTCAAGGCGGGCTTTAACCTTACGCGCGTCGAATGGGACGACGGCCAGGCGAATGCGAACCTGTTTGGCAGCGCCACTTTCTCCAACCGGTTCACCGGCTTTCCGTACGCGGACTTTCTGCTGGGGATTCCCACCACGGTCGCGCGGGCGTTTCCCTTCGTCGTCGTGGACCGGCTGCGCTGGCAGTATGACTTCTTCTTCCAGGACGACTGGAAGGTAAGTCCGCGATTGACGGTAAACCTGGGGATTCGTTATGAGTACCACCCGGTGTGGATCGAGGAGCACGGCCGGGCCTCCCTGTTTGACATCGGCACGGGGAAGATCATTATTCCGAACGGCTCTTCCAATCTGGTGAGCCCCCTCATGCCGACCGGATACGTCGAGGTGATGACGGCCCGCCAGGCGGGACTGCCGGATCAGACGCTGATCCGGAGCGATCGCAACAACTTTGCGCCCCGCATCGGGTTGGCGTGGAGGCCGTGGAGCGAGCGGACGGTCTTCCGCACCGGCTTTGGGATCTTCTACGACGTCGTGCCGCGCAACATCAGCCACGGCGGCATTCCCTATGTCATCAACGAGCCCAGTTACACGAATCCCACTCCGAATCCGGACGTGATCCTGCCGCGTGTCTTCCCGGCTGCGAGCACGGGCGGACCGAGCACCGTGGGGCTGCCGGCGGCTGTGAATCCGGACCTGCGCATGCCTTACAGCATGCAATGGAATGTCACGATCGAACATAGCCGGTGGGAGACTGGGTTCCGCCTTTCCTATATCGGGACGAACACGCGCCAGGGTGACTGGAGTTACAACTATAATGCGCCGGTTCCCGACAGCCGCCCGTTTGTAGACAAACCCAGGCCGTTTCCACGCTATCCCGGCATCAGCTATTTCACGAACGGAGCCGGTCACCAGTACCACGGCTTCACGGTGGAAGCCGAGCGCAAGATGTCCAACGGACTGTATTACCAGGCTTCCTGGGTGTGGGCGCGGGACATCGGCGACCTGAATCGCGGCGAGTCGGCGGAGAACCCCTTTGACCGCCGGCGCGAGCGGGCGGTGGCCCTGGACATCCCCACGCACCGCGTCACGGCCAACTGGATCTACCAACTGCCCTTCGGCAAGGGCAAGAAGTTCCTCGGGGGCGCCGGCCGGGCGCTCCATCTGGCTGTAGGCGGCTGGGAGTTGAGCGGCATTTACAGCTACTACTCAGGACAGTTCCTCACGCCCTTGTGGACGGGGCCGGATCCGACGGGAACTGCGTTCACCACCAGCCGCACCCCCGCTAACGTCACGATCCGGCCGGACCTGCTTCGCGATCCCAACCTGCCCAAGGAGCAAAGAACCGTGAGCCGCTGGTTCGATGCTTCCGCGTTTGCGCCACCGCCCCTTGGCCGGTTCGGCTCATCGGCAAAAGGCGTCATCAAAGGCCCCTGGGTCAATGTCTGGCACATGGGTCTGATCAAGAATTTCGATTTCGGGGAGCGCGCGCCGCGGCTGCGCTGGGAATTGACGGCGACGAACGTCTTCAACCATCCGAACTGGAGTAACCCGGCCACCAACATCTCTTCGACAGCGCAGGTGGGGGTCATCAGTGGCGTCGGAGGCGTTAACGGCGCCTCTACGGGTGATCAGCCCGGGCCGCGAGCCTTCCGCATGGGCGTCCGCCTGGAGTGGTAGACATCGGCTAATCCGAAACTCGTTCTGCGCGGAGGCGCGCCTGGGCAGGGATGCCACGGGCGCTTGTGTTTTCCCGCATTTCGGCGTAGAGTGACCGGGAAGGCGGACGAAAGCATTGCGCCCGCGGGGAGGGGCTCATGGCGGCGGATTTCGATGCGGTTGTTGTCGGCAGCGGCTTCGGGGGATCGGTGGTTGCATGCCGGCTGGCGGAGGCGGGTTATCGCGTGCTCGTGCTCGAGCGCGGGCGGCGCTGGCGTCCCGAGGACTACCCGCGCCGTCCGGACGACGCATGGATCTTCGACGCTTCCTCTCCGGAGAAACGCAACGGCTGGATTGACCTTCGCGTGTTTCCCAACATGACCATTGTCCTCGGCGCCGGCGTCGGCGGTGGTTCGCTGATTTACGCCAACGTCTCCATCGAAGCCAAGCCGGAGTTGTTCGCAGCCGGCTGGCCGCCCGAGATCACCTACGAGGAGCTCCGGCCCTATTACGAGCGCGTCGGCCAGATGCTGGCCATCCGCGAAATCCCGGCCAATCAGTGGACCGAGCGGACACGCCTCATGCGAGACGCGGCGCAGGCAACCGGATACGCAGACCGTTTCCGGACCCTGCCGCTTGCGGTGGCCTTCGACGAGAACTGGCACTACGGCCTGCCGGACCCGCACAACCTCCAGCACTCGCGGCGTTTCATCAACGCGCACGGCCAGGAGCAGGGTACCTGCGTGCATCTGGGCAACTGCGTGATCGGCTGCGAAGCCCGGGCGAAAAATACGCTGGACCTGAACTACATCCCGACGGCCGAACGTCACGGGGCCGAATTCCGGCCGCTGCATTTGGTCACACGGCTGGAGACGGCACCGGAAGGATACCGGGTCTTTTACGACCGCCTGGACGGCGGGAATCGTGTCCCGGGAAGCGTGACGGGACGCATCGTGGTCCTGGCGGCGGGCTCCCTCGGTTCGACCGAACTATTGTTGCGCTGCCGGAACCAGTACCGCACCCTTCCGGCCGTCAGCAGCCGCGTCGGCGAAAACTGGAGTTCGAACGGCAATTTTCTGACGCCGGCGTTCCACGCCGGCCGTGACGCACGCCCCACCGTCGGTCCGACCATCACCGCGGCGATTGATTTCCTGGGCGAGCGCAGCCTGGACGGCCGCCATCACTTCATCATCGAGGATGGCGGCTTCCCAGACTTGGTGAGAAATTTCCTGACCTCCAAAGCGGCGGAACGCCCGGAGGGCTCCCGTGCCCGCGCCTTCGTTGAGTCGGTCCGTTTCCTGTTAAGCCAGGGCGATCCGCTACGTACCGCCATGCCGTGGTTCGGTAATGCCCGGGACGCGGCCAATGGCAGGTTGCGCCTGCGCCGGCGATGGTGGCTGTTCGGCGAGCACCGCCTCCACCTCGATTGGGATGTGACGGCATCCGAGCCGGCCTTCAACGCCTTGATCGAAATGCACAAGCGCCTGGCGCGGGCCACTGGCGGTACACCCTTCGTGCCGCTCACCTGGACGCTGGCGCGTGATCTGGTTACCGTGCATCCCCTCGGCGGCTGTAACATGGCCGCCGACCCCACGCGCGGTGTGGTGGATCACCGGGGTGAAGTATTCGGGTGCCGCAATCTGTATGTCGCCGACGGCAGCATCATTCCGGAGGCCATCGGCGCCAACCCCTCTAAGACGATCGCGGCGCTGGCCGAAAGGATTGCAAAGCTGATGATCGAAGAGGGCCGTTGACATGCACGAACGTGTCCGGTTCCAGCTCGTCGAAAACGGGCGGCGGCTGCCGATTCTCCGCCTGGACCCGCAGGAAGGTGTGACGCTTGAGGGGGAAACCGATGCACTGCCGCGCGGACTGACTTTCCGGTTCTGGGCCGCCAATCCTGTCATGGAATACCGCATGCGCCGCGTGGCGCAGTTGCGGGACTGGCCCCTCGGCACCTTCCGGGCCAACCTGCGTCTGGACGCAGGCGATCTCGTGCTTGAGGGGAAGGATCCGGAGGCGCTGCCGAGCGGCGCCGTGCGCGTTCAGCTCAGCATCGCGGATCTCGTGACGCCGGACATGCCCGTGACGGTCGAGATCCGGCAAGGCGAGGAAACCCGGGTGGAAGTGCGTATACGGCCCGATCCGAGGCGGATTGAACTTACAGGACCTGTCGCTTCTTTCGATCCGGAAATTGCTCGCGTGTTGCTGGACCCGGACTCTGTTCTGGACGGACAGGCATGCGCGGTCTGGCTGGAGGCTCCCACGGTTCGGGCGCGGCGCAAGGCATGCTTGCTGAATCTGCTGGCTAAACTCCGCGCCACCCCGGCGCCGACCCCGAGACTGCCGCTGATTCGCACCGTCCGGAGCGTGTTTTTCGCCGATACGGACCGGATTGCCATACGTGCGGACCGGGAATTTTATGAGGTGCTCGAGCGGCTGGCGCAGGACCCGGCGAAACCGTTCTACGCCGAGGGCACGCCGGCCGCGCAGGTGCACTTCCGGGTGCTTTCGCGGGCGGGGATCGGCACGGAGCAGTTCATCCTGCACAGTTTCCGCCAGGAAGGGCGGCCTTCCTTACAGGCGGTCGTGGCGGTGCCGCGCGACGCCGGCACAGCGGAGCCGGTTTTCGCCGACGTGGATCTGGACCTGGGCAATCCTCTTCAAGATGTGGCCGGAGCGCTGATTCACTTCGGAGAGGTGATCACTCCCGGCCGGACGGATCACTTCCAGCTGTTTCGCCGGCTGAACCGCGGCGCGACGAAGGACTTCCTCCATTACCGGGTGGTCCCAGGCTAAACTGAGAATAATTCTCAGTTGACAGAGGATCGTTTCCGAGTTAACATCTTATCTCCGCGCCGGCACACAGAATTCTAACGCCGGCGACCGGCACGAGGGGAGGACTCCGACATGAGAATCCAAGTCTGGAAGAGCATTGCACTCGGGGCAGGCATCGCAGCAAGCGGCGCCCTGCTCCATTCTCAGCAGCCGGCCACGAGGCCCACCAGCTACGCTCCCGTGGCCGTCCACGAGGACTTTGCCGCCATTCTGGCCCGGATGAAGGCGGCCAAACCCGAAATCATGAAGCGGCACATGGCGTTGCTCGAGGCGCGGTACGATTTGAGCAACCGGCCGGCCCCGGGGGTGACCATGAGCCGGGGAAAACCCGTACAGCAGGGTGTGCGGGTGAAGCTGCCGGCAGGGGTTACCTGGGAACGCCTGGCGCAGATGACCCCGGAGGAAATCCGCGACAAGGACCTGTTTCCCCAGGGCTTCCTGCCGCTGCCGCATCCCAATCACCCCGAGGGCGGCATGTTGTTCCCGCGCTTCGTGATTGACGAAATCAAACGCCAGGAGGAGCGGGACCTGACCCGTTTCGATCTGGATTTCGATCTGCCGGATCACTTGCTGCCCGAATTTCCCGCCCCGATCTTTCTGACCACGCGCCCGGATCTGGGCGACGTCTCGCGGGGGCAGCTGGTCACCATCGCCAACTACTACCAGCTGTTCAACGGCATTCTAAACCCGAAACAACTGGAGGGGCTGCGCCTGCTGGTGACGCCCTTTCCCCAGCAACAGTTCAACCAGACCGAGGACCGGCGGTCCGAGCGCCCGAGCCGCGGCGTGGCGTGCTTTGACTGTCACGCCAACGGGCACACCAACGGAGCCACGCACCTGGTGGGCGATATCCGGCCCCAGGAGTTCCGGCACCGGATTGACACTCCCTCCCTGCGCGGCGTCAACGTGCAGCGGCTGTTCGGTTCCCAGCGGGCGCTCAAGAGCGTGGAAGATTTCACCGAATTCGAGCAGCGGGCCGCATATTTCGATGGCGACCCCGTGATCGCCACCAAGAAAGGCGTCAATATCCTGGAGCGCGGCAGCCAGGTGCACTTCATGGCGGAGTTCCAGGCGCTGCTCGACTTCCCGCCGGCTCCCAAGCTGGGCATTGACGGTAAGCTCGATCCCCGGAAGGCCACGCCGGAAGAACTGCGCGGCCAGGAGCTGTTCTTCGGCAAAGCCAAATGTGGGACCTGCCATCCGGCGCCGTACTATACCGACAATCTCATGCACAGCCTGCGCGCCGAGCGGTTTTACAAGCCGCGCATGATCAACGGCCGCATGGCCTCGGCCGACGGTCCGATCAAGACGTTCACCTTGCGGGGCATCAAGGATTCTCCGCCGTATCTGCATGACGGGCGCCTGCTGACGCTGGAAGATACGGTGGAGTTTTTCAACCTGATCCTCGAGTTGAAGCTGACGGCGCAAGAGAAATCGGACTTGACGGCGTTTCTGCGCGCACTTTGATCTGCGGGGCGGCGGCCGGCGGGACAGGCTTCAACGGGTCTGAGCTGCGGCCGCCGCCGCGAAACTTTAAGCGGCCCCCGGTCGCCGGGAACGGCTGTCCCCGCCGTTGATCTCCAGCGCTAAATCCCTGCCGCGACTTCGCCGTCCGCTATAATCGGGCTCTGATGCACCTGAAAAGGTACGGCTTTGGGGCGGCGGAAATACTCCAAGTGAACGCCCTGTGCCGGAAGCTTTACTCTGCGTCGCTCGCGGTGCTCTGCTACCACGGTGTCATCGAGGGCGGCCGGCCCTCCGGGCGCCAGCTTTACGGCAACACGGTGAGCATAGCGGAATTCGAGGCCCAACTCGACTATATCGCGAAGTGGTTCAGGCCGATCTCCGCTGCGGATCTCATTGCGGCGATCGCGGAAGAGAAGCCGTTGCCAAAAAATTCGGTGTTGATCACTTTTGACGATGGATATCGAAACAATGTCACGCACGCGGCACCGATCCTGCGGCGAAAAGGTATCCCCGCGATCTTTCATCTGGCGACGGACTATATCCGCAGCCGCAGCATATTGTGGCCTGACGAGATTCTGCTCCGCGTTCTTGACTGGCCGGAACCCGTACTGACTACGCCCGTAGGCACCTTTCGCTTTTCGACAACAAATACCTCGTCCGAGCGCTTGCAAACCGCCTGGCGGATCGGCCAAGCTTGCAAGCGGATTTCAGCGGAAGCGCGCAACGAATTCCTGGTCTTTCTGCGTTCCCAGACTCCCCCCTTTCCCTCCCACTACGACCCCGAGGTACATGAGTTCATGAATTGGGAAGAGGCGTGTAAGTTGGTCGGATACGGCTTTGAAATCGGCTCGCATACGCGCTCCCATCCGATCCTGAGCGGGTTGTCCCGGGAGGCGGTGGCAGCGGAACTTTGTGAAAGTCGTACGGTCATTGAGCAGCGAACGGGATCGCGTTGCAGGGTGATCGCGTATCCTAACGGTTCGCGGGATGATTATTCGCCTCTGGTAATGGAGGAAGCCGAAAAAGCGGGTTACTCTATCGCATTTTCGGTTGAGGACCGCCGAGCGGGTGCAACTCCGCCACGCTACGCTGTTCCGCGCCTGGCGATTCCGGGTCACGTGCCCCTGCCCGTTTTCTTCAGCAAGGTCAGCGGGCTTCACACACTCCTGGGCCGTTGCGGATGAGGATGCCGCTGTCAGCCACGCTGGTGAGATCGTTCGCCGAGCTCGCACGGCTCCGGGAAGCCTGGGATCGCCTTGCGACGGCCCGCCGAACTCCGGAAGTGTTCCATACCTTCGCCTGGGCAGAGGCCTGGTGGAGAGGGCATGGTCGGCGTTTCGAGGTTTTTTCGCCCGTGGTACGCGATGCAGACGGTGAAGTCGTCGCCATCTGGCCGCTCGTCCTCGCTGGACGAGAGATACGGGCCTTGGGAGATGGTGCCTCGGACCACAACGACTTGCTGGCGAGTTCCGAGTATGCGGAGCCCGCATTGCGGGCAGCACTCGGCGCGCTGGCCGCAAGCCGTCGTGACTGGGACACTGGTGTCATCGAGTGGGTTTCCGACCGTGGCAATCTCCTGGGTGCAGCGAACCACATTTCGGGAGTATCAAAAGTCTGCTTGGAGGTTTTTCCGGCGGGCAAGGGCTGGGCAGCAGTGGCGGAGGAGGGTCCGAAGTTCTTCCTTGATCTTGCCCGGAAAGAAAGCCTACGAAGACATCGGAAAAAATTGGAGCAACTTGGTCAGGTTACCTTCCGGCACATTGAAGACGTAGAAGAAATCAAGGTTCACATGCAGATTTTCCAACGCCAACACATCGCTCGATGGGCGCTTAAGGGGATAAGAAGCAGCTTCCTCGACGTTTCGACGAAGGATTACTATTCCGCACTGCCGGTCTGCCTCTCACCCAGTGGGCCGCTCCGGTTCGCGGTTCTCGAAGTCGATCGCCGTCCTGTCGCCTATCATCTCGGATTCGAACTTGCCGGGCGGTATGTGTGGTACAAACCGACATTTGACGTGGATCTTGCAGAGCTGGGTCCGGGAGAAGTGCTCCTACAGAGTGTGATGCAATATTGCGCTGGCGCAGGCATTCGTGAATTGGACTTTACCGTCGGGGACGAAGCTTACAAAAGGAGGTTCTGCAATCTGAGTTATGAGTATTATCGAATACATCTTTTCGCGAGCCGATCGGCAAAGCGGTACGTTTTGCTCGGGCGCGAACTCGCGAAGCGGCGCTGTCCCGCTCTTTACACCCGGATACGGTCTCAATCGCTTTACTGGACCGGCAGGCTTCGGCGATTGCGGCAAGTCATTCGGCGCGACGGGGTGCTACGATTTTGCAGGAGGCGTATTCGCCAGCTTCTTCGTGCCTGTGTCTTCCGGCGTGATGAGGTTCTCATTTTTCGTGTTTCTAAGGACGCTGGCGTACTCCCGGATCTGGTGGTGCCGGAGCTCGAGGTTCTTCCATTTCGCCTGTCGTTGCTGGCCGAGGCGTCGCTGGAACATCAATCGTATTTGAGCGCTGACCGCCTGGAGTCGTTCCGCCGCCGAATCGCCGCTGGTGACCGCGCAGTCGTTGCGATCTGCCGCGGCAAACTCGCGCACGTGGCTTGGGTTGGCAGGCGAAATACCATCATCGCGGCGACAGAGACCGGTCCTCGTTGCGCTCTGGACTTGTCCGAAGAGGCGAGTGTGATCTACGACTGTTGGACGCCCGAGGAATTCCGCGGAATGGGGATCTATCCAGCGGTTCTACAGTCATTACTACGGCAAGAGCTCCATTCCGGTCGTGATGTCTGGATTTATTGCACCCGTGAGAACCAAGCAAGCCGGGCGGGAATCCGAAAGGCAGGCTTTGTGGAAGCGGCGCGCTTCATTCGGACTGTCGTCTTTGGCCGCCTCGAACGCTGCCGAGTCGTTCGCTACAATCGCGGCGAGACCAGGTCCTGAGCTGCCCGCCCTCACCAGAGTCGAAGCTGACGGCCCGAGAAAAATCGGGTCTCGCCACGCTTTTGTAGGCACTTTGCGCCACGGGGAGGGCGGCCGCGCACAGGCCTAAAGTTGTGGCAGCGGGATTGCTAAGCTAGGAATGTGCGCAGCCGTCGTACAGGAGCGGTAACCGTTTCGGCCGCCCAGAGCGCCGCAACGAGCGCCGCACGCCCTCTCCCGCGGACCTTGACGGTTTCGCCCGGACCGGCGGTGGGGCTCGAGGCGCCGCCCCCGACGCCTCTGGCGACGGCATGTGCGTTTCTGCTCGGCTGTTATGTCTTCCTGCATCTTGCCATCGTTCCCGAGATCCTCACCACCTACCTGGGCATCAGAGTGCACATTGTAGCCGCCACCGGGTTCGGCGCGTTGCTGCTGTGCATGTTTCACGGCCATCTGGGGCGTTTTTTCCGAACTCCGCTGTTGCTGCCGTGGCTGCTGTTGTACGCCTGGTACGGGCTGGCAGGGTTGTTTGGCCTGTGGCCGCGCTTCTGCCTGGACTTTCTCTGGGAGTACGGACTCCGTTTTCATATCGCTCCCGTGTTTCTCTGCGCCGCCGCGCTTTCCCTGCGCCAGGTGCGGCTGCTGCTGTACTGGGCAGGCGCCGGAGGCCTGATGGTGCTCTATTACTGCTGGCGGTACGGAGACTTCAACGGGGTGCGCTTCGTGGTTCCGCACACGAGTCTTGGGAATCCGAACGATCTTGCATTTCACCTGCTTTACGCCTTCTCGTTCCTGCTGTTGTTTCTGTGGACGCGCTCCTTGCCCGCCCGCCTCGTGGTGATCGTTGCCACGCCGGTGGCGCTGATGTACCTGCTCAAGACCGGCTCGCGCGGCAATTTCATCACGCTGGTCGTCATGGTTTTGACCTTTCTGGCGACCGCCCGGCGCAGTCAGCGCCTGGCGGCCTGCGCCCTCCTGCTGGCAAGCCTTCCGGTCATCTTGCCGCTCGTACCCCCCTCCACCCTGGACCGCTTGAGGACGCTGGCGTGGGTGTTTTCGGAGGAGGCGCCGGCCGGGGATCGGGAAGTTCAGCGCGCCATTGAGTCGCAGGAGGCACGGCGCTATCTCCAACGGCGGGCCATCGAGCTGACCTTTGAACATCCGCTGCTCGGCGTCGGCCCCTTGATGTTCGCTCCCGCCGTGGATATCAGAGTCCGGGAGGAAACCGGGAGAAAATCCACTTGGCATAACCCGCATAACGCCTATTTGCAAGTCTCCAGCGAAACCGGGATTCCAGGACTGATCTTCTACGTGTCCGCTCTAGGCTTGTGTATCCGCCTGAACTACAAAAACATGATGATTGCCCGGGAGCGCGGCCACCGGATGGCGACCGGCCAGTCCTTATCGCTTTTGCTTGCCAGCGTGGCTTATGCGGTGGCCTCACTGTTTTCTCATCTGGCCTACTACTACTACCTTCCGTTCCTGGTAGGATTTACCGCGGCCAACCACTTGGCCGTCCGGCAGGAGCTGGTCGGGATCCGCACCCGATAACGCGATGGCCATCCCCGTGCTGCTGATGGCCCGCTCGCTTGGGGAAGGCGGCAGCGAGCGGCAGCTGGTCCAGACGGCGACAGGGCTGGCCGGCGGGCGGTTCCAGCCGCACGTCGTTTCCGTCGTGGGCGGCTTTGCCGAGGAGGTGCTTCGCCGCGCGGGTATTCCTGTATGGCGGCTTCCGTTGAGGTCGTTTACAGGCTGGAGTGCGATCCAATCTGCGCGCCGGTTGCGGCACTACATCCGCCGGCACTCCATCCGGCTCGTGCACCCGTTCGATTACGCGCTGACTCTGTTCGGCGTATTCGCGACACAACTCCATCCGGGCGTGATCACGCTGGCCAGCCAGCGTTGCTTTTTCGACGTGGTGCCGGCCAAATATCGGGCGCTTCTGCGCCTGGCCCTGCGCGTGGCCGATGGCGTCGTGGTCAACTCTCGCGCCCTCCGCCAGTACATCTCCGAGGTGCATGCCGTCCCGCCGGAGCGCATCCACATCTGCCACAACGGCGTAGACACGGAACGCTTCCGGCCGGGCCCCCGGCGGCGGCTTCCCGAATTGCAAGGGGCCGGACTGGTCGTGGGAACGGTGGCGGTTTTGCGGCCGGAAAAGAACCTCGGCCTGCTGCTCCGCGCTTTTGCCGGCCTGCTCGGCGAGCGCCCGGATCTACGGCTGCTCATCGCCGGCGGAGGCCCGGAACGCGAGCCGCTCGAGCGGCAGAGCGCGCAACTGGGCATTGCGGGCCGCGTGTTGTTTCACCCGCCCGTGGCCGATGTGGCGCCCCTGCTGCGCAGCATAGATATTTTCGTCCACCCTTCCTTGAGCGAAGGGTTCCCCAACGCCGTCATGGAGGCGATGGCGTCCGGCTGCTGCGTGGTTGCTACCGACGCCGGCGGCTGTCCCGAGCTCGTGACTCATGAGCGAACCGGACTCCTGTTCCGCAACAACGACCTGAACGACTTGATAGGCCAGCTCCGGCGCGCCATGGACGACGAGGGCCTGCGCCGCGCCCTGGGAGAGGCCGCTGCACACCACATTCGGGAACATTTTTCGCTGGAACGCATGGTGCGGCGCATGGAGGAGATTTACGATAACTACCTGCCGGGTCCACCAGCCGGATCCGGAAGCCTCCGATAAGGGATACTGGGCTTATGTGCGGCATCGCGGGATGGGTTGGGCGGCTGGCGCCCGTTGCGGCCCGCCAGAGCGTCTTGCGCATGATGGCGGCGCAGGTGCACCGCGGACCGGACGACGAAGGTATCGAACTGCGGCAGGCAGGCGAGCACACTGTTGCTCTGGGACACCGGCGGCTGGCAATTCTCGATCTGTCTCCGTTGGGCCATCAGCCGATGGAAAACCCCGCTACGGGCGATCTGGTGGTTTACAACGGGGAGATCTACAACTTCTGGGATCTGCGGGCCGAACTGGAGCAGGCAGGCTATGGGTTCCGCAGCCGCTGTGACACCGAGGTTCTCCTGAGAGCCTACGAGCACTGGGGCACGGATTGCCTGGACAAATTTCGCGGCATGTTCGCCTTTGCGCTTTGGGATGCTCGGCGCGGTGAGCTGCTGCTGGCCCGCGATCACCTGGGCATCAAGCCTTTGTATTACGCCCCTGTCCCGGACGGATTTCTGTTTGCGTCGGAGCTTCGTGCACTGCTGGCCAGCGGCCTCATCGCCGCAGACGTGGACCGGCGGGGACTCGCTACCTATCTGGCCTACGGCGCCGTCCAGGAGCCTCTGACGATTGTGGAGGGCGTGCGGATGCTGCCTGCCGGGTCGTGGATGGCGGTGGATGCTACGGGGAAGATCGTGCGGCAGTCCCGCTACTGGCAGATTCCGCAGCCGGATCCGGGACGGCGCCATGTGCCGCTCGACACGCTGGCCGAAGAGGGCCGCGCCGTGCTCGAGCGGTCCGTGCGGCGCCACATGCTGAGCGACGTGCCTGTTGGGGTGTTCCTCAGCTCAGGGCTGGATTCCACCGCCGTGCTGGGTTTGGCGCGCGCCTCGGCCGGCGAGCAGATCCACGCCTTTACGGTTTCTTTTCCCGAGGACGCCTTCCATGACGAAGCCGCAGTGGCCCGGAAGACCGCTTCTCGGCTGAAGGTCGAGCACCATGTGTGCGCGGTAGATTCCGGCAGCGCTCTGGAGTGGGCGACCGACGCCGTTCGCCGTCTGGATCAACCGACAGTGGACGGCGTGAATGCGTACATGGTTTCCCGGGCCGTGCGCCGCGAAGGAATTATCGTGGCCCTTTCCGGGCAGGGCGGCGACGAGATTTTCGGAGGCTACTGGACGTTCCGCGGAGTGCCGCTCTGGGTCCGGCGCAGGCGCCGGCTGCGGTGGATGCCGGAGCCCTGGCGCGCCTGGCTTGTGGGGCTGGCCGGGTTGCGCAGGCCTTCGCTCAACCGCGAGAAGGCGCGCGATCTGGCACGGGGCGAGGAGAGCATCCATTCGCTCTACTTTTCCTACCAGCGGCTGCTGCCGGACCGCGATCTGGCCGCCCTGGGCCTCCAGGCTGAGGCGCTGGGGCTGACGCCGTCCTTCCATGATCCCGCCATGGACGGCTCCGACTGCGTGGTCGAAGGAGACGTCATCGCCTCCGTGTCCCGGCTGGAAGCGCGCTTCTATTTGGGATCCACGCTCCTGCGTGATGGGGACGTCTTCGGGATGGCCAATTCGCTGGAGATTCGGGTGCCGCTGCTCGACCGGGACGTGGTGGAGTGGGCGTTTCGCATGCCGGGCGATGTGCTGTTGCCGAGCGGGCGCGCCGACAAGTTTCTCCTGCGCCGCATCTGCGCCGCGTTTTACGAGGAGGAGCAGCTCCGAAGAGCCAAGCGGGGCTTTTCCGCTCCGTTTTCGGTGTGGCTGTTGGGCCCCTTGCAAGAGCCCGTTAAGGAGGGACTGGAGGCGGTGAAGCGCTCCGGGCTGGTAGACCCGACCGGCGTTGATCGCATCTGGACGAGGTTCCTGCGCGAGCCGCAAGGCGGAGCTTGGGCGCCCGTGTGGGCCCTCAACACCCTGGGGCACTGGCTTGCCCGGGCGGGGCGGGACTGGCCCGCAGCGGTCGAGGTTTGAGAAGCCGGATCCGAATTCCGCGCCCCGGCAGCCTCTAGGGCGCAGGCGCTTTTAGTGACCCTCGGCTTCGAGGAAGCGCTCGGCCTCGATGGCAGCCATGCACCCGGCGCCCGCGGCCGTCACCGCCTGGCGGTAAACCCGGTCCTGAACATCGCCGGCGTGGAACACTCCTGGGACACTGGTGCGCGCTCCGCCTTTGGAGACGATGTAGCCGTCGGCGTCGAGTTCGATCTGCCCCTGGAAGACCTTGGTGTTTGGCACGTGACCGATGGCGATAAACAGCCCGTCCACGGGCTCCTCCCAGGTGGCGCCGTTCTTGGTGCTCTTCAGCCGCACGCCGGTGACGACCCCCTTGTCCACGTCGAAGACTTCATCCACCACGGCGCTGGTGATCCAGCGGATCTTGGGATTCTTGCGCGCGCGCTCGAGCATGATCTTGGAGGCGCGGAATTCGTCGCGGCGATGAACAATGGTCACTCGGCGCCCGAAACGGGTCAGGAAAATGGCCTCCTCCATGGCGGAGTCGCCGCCGCCCACCACCATGATTTCCTTGTCGCGGAAAAAGAAGCCGTCACAGGTGGCGCAGGAACTGACGCCCCGGCCGATCAGCTTCTGCTCGGAGGGAAGCCCGAGCCAGCGTGCCGAGGCGCCGGAGGCGATGATCAGGGCGCGGGCCTCTTCCCAGCGGTCCTCGATCTTGATGCGGAAGGGCCGGCGCGACAGATCCACTTCCACGACGGAGCCGTTGACGTACTCAGCCCCGAATTTTTCCGCCTGGCGGCGCATGTTCTCGACCAGTTCCGGTCCGTTGATGCCGTCGGGGAATCCGGGATAGTTTTCCACCAGCGTCGTGAGCGACAGCTGACCGCCCGGCTCGTGCCCGGTGACGACGAGCGGCTGGAGATTGGCGCGTGCGGTGTACAGAGCGGCCGTGTTGCCGGCACAGCCCGATCCGATGATGATGACGTTGCGCATAGGGAATGGAGGGGAAGAATTTCATGCTAGCACGGGCCGCCCTCAAGCCCCGGTCCACCAGTTGACCAGGTGATGGGCGAGGAAGGCGCCGGCGTAGGCCAGCGATCCCATGTAGAGGAATTGCAGCGCGGGCCACTTCCAACCTGCGGTTTCCCGCCGTACGACGGCGATGGTGGACATGCACTGCATGGCGAAGGCGAAGAAGACCAGCAGAGCCACGGCCCCGCCCGGCGTGAGGTCCTGGCGCAAGGCGGCTTGAAGCCCGACGGAACGCGCATCCCCTTCCATGCCGTAGATGGTGCCGAGGGTGCCGACGATGACCTCGCGGGCGGCGAGCGACGTGATCAGGCCGATGCCGATTTTCCAGTTAAAGCCCAGCGGTTCGATGACGGGTTCGATGGCGCGGCCGAGCGTGCCGGCCACGCTGCGTTCGATCGGCACCGGCCGGCCATCCTCGAGCGGAAGGTGCGCCAGGATCCACAGCGCAACGGCCACCAGCAGGATCACCGTGCCGGCCCGGCGCAGGAAGATCTTGGAACGGTCGAGCAGGCGCAGGCCCAAAGACTGAATGGTGGGCCAGCGGTACGGCGGCATCTCGAGCAGAAAAGGCGTCCTCTCGCTCTTGAGGATGGAAGACTTCAGCACACGGGCCGTCGCGACCGCGGCCAGGAATCCAAGCAGGTACAAGCCGAGCAGGGCCGCGGCGCGCGTGCCGAGAAAAGGCCCGACGAGAGGCCGCTCGGGCAGAAACGCGGCGATGATGAGGGTGTAGACCGGAAGGCGCGCCGAGCAGGTCATGAACGGGGCGATGAGGATCGTGGCGATACGGTCGCGCTTGTTTTCAATCGTGCGTGTCGCAAGGATGGCCGGCACGGCGCAGGCGTAGGCCGACAGCAAAGGGATGAACGACTTGCCCTGGAGCCCGACGCGCGCCATGGTCCGGTCCGCGATCAGGGCAGCCCGCGCGAGGTAGCCGGAGTCCTCCAGCACGCCGATGAACAGAAACAGCAAAAGGATCTGGGGTAGAAACACTACGACCGAACCCACGCCGCCCCAGACGCCTTCGACCAGGAGCGCGCGCAGGGGCGATTCCGGCAACAGCCGCTCGACCCAAGTGCCGGAGGCCAGCACCAGCCCCTGCACGGCATCCATCAACGGACGCGCCCAGGAAAAGATAGACTGAAACACCGCCAGAACGACGAGGCCGAAGATCGCCGGTCCGGCCACCGGATGAAGCAACACCGCGTCCAGGCGGCGCGTCCACAGCGGGGGAGCGGGAGGATGATAGGAGGCACGTTCTCCCACACGGCCGGCCCACTGGCGGCAACGGGGCACGTCGTGCAGCACGGGAAGTTCGACCGGCGCGGGAACGCCGAAGGTTCCCGACAAAAACTCCAAGACCGTTTCGAGCCCTTCGCCTTTAGTGGCACTCACGAGCGCGACGGGCGCGCCGAGCTGCCGGGCGAGGGCTTCCACGTCCACCCGGCCGCCGCGGCGGCGCAGGTCGTCGGCCATATTCAGGATCACCAGAGTCGGGATGCCGAGGGCCAGAACCGGAGCGGCCAGTACGAGGTGCCGTCCCAGGTTGGTGGCATCGAGGATCAGCAGAATCGCGTCGGGCTTGGGGACGCCTTTCATGCGCCCGCGAAGGACGTCGCAGGCCACGCGCTCATCTTCGGAGCGGGGCTCGAGGCTGTACAGGCCGGGCAGGTCAATCAACTCCACTTCACGCCCGGAGACGCGGGCCCGGCCGGTGCGCTGCTCGACGGTGACTCCGGGGAAATTGGCGACCTTCTGCCGCAGGCCGGTCAGGCGGTTGAACAGTGTGGACTTGCCGGAGTTCGGAGGGCCGACGATGGCAACGGTGTACTGCGCAGAAGCCGGCCGGTCCAGGATTGCGGCAGGGGCGCAACCGGAGCTGCAATCATGACAACCGCTCATGGATGCCTCACGATCCGTCCCGGGCCGGGCGGATACGCAGGCGGGAGGCCGTTTCCGCGCGCAGCGCGATTTCGGAGCCGTCCACCTGATAGACGCGCGGATCGCCTCCGGGGGCGCTCCGCGCGGCTGTGATGCGGCTGCCAGGGAGGAAGCCGAGTTCCATCAACCTGCGGGCAAAATCCTCGGGAAGTTCCAGGTGCTCCAGGATGGCCTGTTCGCCCTCGCGGAGATCGGTCAGGCGGGCGAGTGCCGGATGGACGGTCGGCCGGGACTGCTGTAGCTTGTTGCGACTGAGTTGCATCCCAACTCCAGTATGGTCCTTTCCCTCGGGACGTGTCAACGGTATGGGCGGCAAAAATGAAACCGCGTTGCAATAATAACAGATTTTCAGGTCATAAACAACCGATCGTTGCCGCAAGCTCCGGCCGCCGCGCCGCGCCCCCGGGGCGTTTCGGGTTTATGCTGATTAAGGGGCCTGCGATGTGGCCGGGCCCATTCCGCACCATCCCGCCTTTCGAGCCGCAACCGGCGCGGGCCGGACGCGGCGGGGTAAAGATTCAGTTCCCGCTTTTTCCGGACAGGGAGGAGGTGTATCATGTCGCCGCAGGGCTACGAACTTCGGATTCCCGCCAGGCGTCTGCTGATTGCCATGCTGCTGACGGTGCTTCCCATCAGCATCACGGGCTTGTACAGCCTTTCGCAAAGTGAGAAGTCTTTGGAACGAACCATCGGAACGCACTTCAAGACCATTGCCGAGTCCACGGCTACGGAGGTCGCCCAGTTCGTCCATGACCGGGTCATGGACGTCGGCGTGATGGCTGCGAGTCCCGCCATCCGGGATGCGGTCGAAGCAGCCAATCGCAGCTACGAGGGACTAAGTGAAGAAGCCGTTGCTGCCCGGATCGGCCGCATCGAGAAAATATGGAATACACCGGAGGCCGATCCCGTGGTGAGCCGGATGCTGGGTTCACCGGCTTCCCGCATGTTGCGGAGGCACCGGGAGCTGGACCCGCGGTTCCTGCGCATCACGGTCACAGATGCGCGGGGAGCCGCAATCGCAGCCACGCACAAGACGCTGGATTACTTCCAGGCAGATGAAACGTTTTGGCAGGCCATCTACGCGCAGGGCCGCGGGGCGGTCAATGTGACGGATATCTTGTACGACGAAGTCACCAAGTCGTATTACATTGGCATCGGCGTGCCGGTGCTGGACGAAGCCACAAGCCGGTTTGCGGGGGCTGTGGACGCCTTAGTGGACGTTTCCAGCCTGTTTCCTTTCGTGGGTCGCGTCCGGCTGGGCCCGACCGCCCGCGCGTCGCTCGTCAAGGAAGACGGCACCATCATCGTATCTCCGGAAGCCAGTCTGTCCGCCAATCTGAAGTCGGGTGAATATTCGGCGGTGCAGGATGCCCTCCGCACGCTGGAAGGACGCCAGACCGGCTACGTCGTCGCGGACGTGCCCGGGGGTGCGCGCAAACTGATCGCATTTGCGGATACGGGATTGCGGGACGATTACCGAAACCTGGCCTGGATCGTGCTTGTGAGTCAGGATGTGCAAGAGGCCTTCGCCCCGACACGAACCGTTGTGCGCCTGATGGCATTGATGGCGCTGATCGGTCTGGCTATGGTGGTGATCTTAGCCATGTACCTTTCTCTTCACCGGGAGGCGCCCATCACGGACATCGGCTCCGGCGGCGAGGTTCCGGGGCGGGCGTGAGCGGCCGTGGCCAGGCAAAGCAAGTCCGCGAAGACCCGGCGTAGACCTGTGCGCCGCCGGCCTCGGAGGGCAGCGCCCTCCAGCCGGGGCCTCGAGGCGCGTGAATGCGTGCTCGAGCGCGCGCCGGAGCTGGAAGAGGCCGCCGAACGCATTCAACGCAGCGGCGGCGTTCTGGTGGGCGCCTATCGGGACCCTTTGGGCGGCAAGCCCCTGGCGCTGGCCATCCTGCCGATTGATCGCATCGAGCCCACGCCGTTCCAGCGGGATTTGTCGGAGGCGCACCACAAACGGCTGGCAGATGTCATTGACCGCACCGGCCGGTTTCTGGACCCGGTGATCGCGATCCCGGCTCCGCAGGACGGCTTCTGGACGCCCAACGGGCGGCACCGGCTGGCGGCCATGCAGCGGCTCGGGGCCCGGGCGATCACGGCGCTGGTGGTGCCGGATCCGGAAGTCGCCTGGCAGATCCTGGCGCTGAACACGGAGAAGGCGCACAATCTGCGCGAGCGATCCCTGGAAGTAATCCGGATCTACCGGAACCTGCTCGCCCGGGAGCCGGCGCGGAAGGAAAGCGAGTTCGCCTTCTACTTGGAGGAGCCGGCGCTCGTCACTCTCGGCATCGGTTACGAACAGAAACCTTCTTTCGCTGGCGGCGCCTATCATCCCGTCTTACGCAGAGCGGATGAGTTTCTGGACGAGCCGTTGAAGCAAGCCGCCGATTACAGAGAGCACCTGGCCGCGCAACTGCTCGAGCTCGACGAGAAAGTCAGTGAGATCGTGGCTAAGCTGAAAGAGAGGGGCCTGAAGAGCCCGTACCTGCGCACCTTCGTCGTGGCCCGCATCAATCCGCTGCGATGGGTTCGTGAGGAGATTCCCCCGGTGGAGCAGGTGCTGAAGACGATGCGGGACAAGGCGACGCGTTTTAAGGTCGAAAAAATCCGCCCGGAGGATCTGGCGGGCATCTCCGGGGCCCCGGAACAGGAGGAATAAGGCTTGGCGGTCTTCCAGAAACGCTTCCGCATCACGACGCGGGGACACTGCGACGTGCTGGACATTACCGGACAGGTGGAGCGCATTGTAAGTGAAAGCGGCATTAAGACCGGGATCGTGAACGTCTCGGGCCGGGGTTCGACGCTGGGCGTCACGACACTCGAGTTCGAACCCGGCTGCGTGGCGGACCTGCGGCGCGCGCTGGAGCAAGTCGCGCCGGCCACCAGCGACTACGCACACAATGCGCGCTGGGGAGACGACAACGGATAC
>DATLYE010000007.1:0-2348 GCA_035575135.1 Bryobacteraceae bacterium | reverse complement strand
AGCCGCCCCGAGGCTTGAGCGCGCGGCCCCCCGCCGCGGGATTGCGCGTCACGTCCACGTAATCGCCAGGGTATATCAGCGGGGCCTCCTCAAAGCTGACCAGCCAGCGGTATCTTTCTATGAACGTGTCCGCCACCGCTTGCAGCGGCTGGACAAAGTCCGCCCAGAACGTCGCCACCGGGCCGGCCACGCTGATGTTGCCCAAGGGCGAGATTACCTGGCTGCGCCCCAGGGGAGACCCTACAGCCAAGGCCGGCATGATCCGGCAGAAGCCCCGCCGGCTCATTAAATCTCTCCAACTCCTCCCGCGTGGAAACGCAGTTTCCCTCATCATGCCTTCCTCATTCTATGATCAGAGGCCTACCCACCAGCACCCCATCCCGGCCGCTCGAAGCGCCGGTGGCGGAAACGATCCCTTTGAGCACCACGTTGGTCCGGTACACGGTCGGAGAGGAGCCGAACCCACATTCCGATATAGTCAATCGTTGGAACAGGTTGAACTCGCACGGCGGCAGGCCCTGGCGCCGCCGCTCCCTCTGGTAATAGCTGAAACAACCTGTTTCCCAGCCCACGTAGTCCGGACCCCAACGGTTGTCCGAGCCGACGATCCAGCTCCCTCCTGTAACACCTCGAGTGGGAGGGCATCGCGACTCGGGGAACCAGCAGCTGTCGGTCGCCGGCGAGGAATCGGATTCGGATATGATGCGGCCGCCAAAGCGCGTGCCGCCCGGCGACAGCTGCTGAATAAATTTGTGAACGGCCGGCCGACCTTCCTCGTCGGCCCATCCGGCTGAACTCGTGGTTTCCCCGGACGGAACCGGGCAAGGAGCCCGCTGGCGGCGCTGCATCTCCGCCAGCACGAAATAGACGTAACTCCAGGTGCAAAAGCCGCCGTGCGTGGTTCTGACCAGGTATTCACCCCAGTCGTCGTAGCTCCAGGTAATCATGGCGTTGCCCTGCACAAAGCCGGGCACGTACTGGCCGCTTGTTCCGGTGGCGGTGCGCCCGAGCGGACTCGTGATGGTCACATTCACCTGATACCAATGGAACGACATAGACCCCGAGGTCGCACCGTAACCGTAAATGAGGCTGTCATCAGCCCAGGAGTCCATGTACACCGAACTTCCGTCGTTCATGTAGGCCTGGGCCCGGGCGCGGTCCGCGGTCGGGCCGACCGTCAGGAGAACCGACACTAGCGCAGCGCCTGCGGCGCGCGGCACTGCGGTTGCTAGTTTCGATTTCATCGCCTGGCCTCCGCCTGTCTTGCGCCCGGCGCCGGCATGCTGAAGTCGAGGATTCGAATGTGACGCCGGACGTGTTCGTTGACGTGCCGTCGCACTGCGGCAGCGGCACCGAGGCCCAGCGCACCCTCAAGAGAGGCCGCAGCCTGGGTCACGATCCGCTCCCGGTCGGCGTCCCTGGTTGTCTGGCGGAGCTGCGCCAAGACCGCATCCGCCGCCGACAAGAGCGCATCCATCTGGATTTCCGACAGCGAACGGTCCTCCCCTGTTTGCGGCCCCGGCGCTTTATTGAAGAAGTGAGTGAGATAAGCCAGCCGGCGCCGCCGGTCCAGAGCCTCGTCGAGGGACGGGTCCCGGGCGATTACCCCGAAGAAATGGAGCCACGCTACCGCCTCCGGAATACGTTGCGGGTCGGTGCTTCCGTCAATCCGAACGGTGACGGAAACTCCTGAGGCACTTGGTCCCCCTGCGGCCGAAGCTTGGGCGAGGAGCGACTGGGACGGAAAAGCGAGGGAGGCCGCGAAGAGCGTCAGCGCCCCTGGCGGGAAGGCGATGGTGGCCCGGATGAAGCTACTGGATCTCATAGCCATCCGGAGCTCCTTTCGCAAGCAGAATAAAAAAAAAAAAAAACGCTTCTGTCAATAGTACGAAAGTACCGATTTCGACGAAATACCCCGCCGGGCTCCGGCGACCCAAAGCGGCCCCACCGCCAACCCCATTTGGTACGTTATGTTAAAGGCCTGCTTGCCGTTAACCACCCCCCGCGTCTGCCGCGCTCGTTGTAAGGTACACTACCGCCCCGCCGCCCAACTCCAAACGGGTGAACGATGAAGCCCACTCCTGATGCGGCGTCCGATACATTTACTCCCCAATTGCAGAGCAACCCGGCATGTGAACCGTGAACAGTATGCGGTACCGGGCCGGTCGCAAGAGCATCAGCCCTGAATTTCTCCGTGTGGCGCCCAACCACCGCGCTTGCGCGCGGCCCCCTTCAGCTCATCCTCCTCACGGATTCGAACGATGCTAAGTATGTACCGGCGTTCCGAAATCCACCACAACATGAACCACGTCCGGCGCCCCCCGACGGCCCTGAGAATCGCCCGCAGC
>DATLYE010000006.1:0-4883 GCA_035575135.1 Bryobacteraceae bacterium | reverse complement strand
CGTGCATGGTGAGTCCCAGGGCTTCGAGACCCGCCACGAGCGCCAGGTGGTTCCGGCGATGCCGCTCCCAGCGGTTCTCCAGTCCTTCTTCGGCGATGATGGTTAAAGCCTCCCTGAGGGCGTAGAACATGGAGATCGGCGCGGTGTGATGGTAGCGGTGCGCGCCGTCGTAGTAATCGTCCAGCAGTTTGAGGTCGAGGTACCAGGAGCGCGGCGGAGTGGCGCGCCGGCGGAGCCGCTCCATGGCCCGTTCGGAGACGGTGATGGGCGCCAGCCCCGGCGGGCAGCTCAAGCCTTTCTGCGAGCAGCTGTAGGCCACGTCAATGCCGGTTTCGTCCACGTTCACGGGCATGCCGCCGAGGGAGGTGACACAGTCGGCGATGGCGATGGCGTCCACGGCGTGGGCGGCCTCGCAGATGGCGCGCCCCTGCTGGAGCGCTCCCGTGGACGTCTCGGCGTGAACGAAGGCCACGACACGGGGCTGATGGCGCGTGATGAACTCGCGCGCCTCGTCCTCCTCGAAGACCTCTCCCCAGGGTTTTTCCAGCCGCACGGGCTCGCCGCCGTAGCGGCGCACCATCTCGGTGATCCGGTCGCAGAAGTAGCCGTTGGCGAAGACGGCCACGCGGTCGCCCGGCTCGACGAAGTTGGCCACTGCCGCTTCCATTCCGGCGCTGCCTGTGCCGGACAGAGCCATGGTGAAGGCGTTTCTGGTTCCAAACACCATCGCGAGCAGTTCGCGAATTTCCTCGACGACTTCGAAAAAGAACGGATCCAGGTGACCCACCACCGGTTTGGTCATGGCTTCATAGACGCGCGGCTCGACCATCATCGGGCCGGGGCCGAGCAGCAGCCGGCGGGGAGGATTCAGAGGACCATACCGTTTGCTCATATTTCCGATCATATCCTGCGTTTTCGCTCCCATTTCGGGCGCCGTGAAAGAATCAGAGGGAAAGGGCTTGATGCAACAACGGCTTCCTGTTGACGCGTTGGTACCGGAGATCGTGCGAGCGGTGGTTTCAGGCCGCGATGCCGTGCTGATTGCGCCGCCGGGGGCAGGAAAGACCACGCGCGTGCCGCCGGCGCTTCTCGAGGCGGTGCGCGGCGACGTCCTGGTGCTCGAGCCGCGGCGGCTGGCGGCGCGGCTGGCAGCGCGACGCGTGGCCGCCGAGCGGGGAGAGGCGCTGGGTGAAACCGTGGGCTACCAGGTTCGCTTCGAAGAAGCAGCCGGCCCGCGAACCCGGCTGCGCTATCTGACGGAGGGCATTCTGACGCGCCGCCTGCTCGGCGATGCCGAGCTGCGCGGCGTCTCGGTGGTGATCCTCGATGAGTTCCACGAGCGACACCTGGAAGCGGACGTGGCGCTGGCCCTCCTCAAGCGGATGCAGCAGACGGTGCGTCCGGATCTGCGGCTGGTGGTGATGTCGGCGACGTTGCGGGCCGAGCCGGTTGCGGCGTTTCTGGGAGGCTGTCCGGTGCTGCGCTGCGAGGGACGGCAGTTTGCGGCGGAGATACGCCACACGCCGCATTCGGCGGCGCCGCTCGAGGACCAGGTTGCGGCGGCCCTCGGGCAGCTGGTGCGGGAGGGGCTGGACGGGGACGTGCTGGTTTTTCTTCCGGGAGCGGCGGAGATCCGGCGGGCGATGCGGGCTGCGGCTGCTGTGGGCGAGCGGGCCGGGGCGCTGCTGGTGGCGCTCCACGGAGATCTGCCGCCGGAAGAGCAGGACCGGGCGGTGTCGCCCTGCGGGCAGCGGAAGATCATCTTCTCGACGAATGTGGCGGAGAGTTCGGTAACCATCGAGGGCGTCACGGCGGTGGTGGACAGCGGCCTGGCGCGGGTGGCGGCGGATGAGCCGTGGTCGGGGCTTCCGGTGCTGCGGCTGGCGCGGATCAGCCGGGCCTCCGCCGACCAGCGCGCGGGGCGGGCGGGGCGCACGGGGCCGGGGCGGGTGATCCGGCTGTATCCGCTCGAAGACTACGTGCGCCGACCTGCGGAGGACCGGCCGGAGATTCTGCGCCGGGAGCTGGCGCAGACGGTGCTCGAGCTAAAGGCGATGGGGCTGGATCCGGGCGCACTGGAGTGGCTGGACCGACCGCCGGAAGCGGCCGTCGAGGCGGCGCTCGCGCTGCTGGCGAGGCTGGGCGCAGTGGACGGCGAAGGCAGGCTGACGGAGACGGGGCGGCGGATGATCCGCTACCCGGTGCATCCGCGGCTGGCGCGCTTTGTGGTCGAGGCGGACCGCCGCGGCGCGGGCCTGGATGGGTGCGCGGTGGCGGCGCGGCTGAGCGCCGGAGTCCGGCTGAGCGAGTCCGACCGCGGGGAAGCCGCCTCCGATTTGCTGGTGCTGCTGGAGGCGCCATGGGAGCGTAGCTCGCGGCGCATCTTCGAGCAGATCCGGCGGGTTGCGCCGCATACGGACGGGCACGACGAGCGGGCGCTGCTCATGGCGGCGCTGGCCGCGTTTCCGGACCGGGTGGCCCGGCGGCGAAAGGGCGAGGAACTGGCGCTGGCCTCGGGCGGGCCGGCGGTGCTGTCGCGGGCGAGCTCGGTGCAACGGGCGGAGTGGCTCGTGGCGGTGGAGGCCGAGGAGCGCCCCGAGCAGGGCGCGCCGCTGGTGCGGGTGGCAAGCGCGATCGAGCCGGAGTGGCTGCTCGAACTGTTTCCCGATCGCGTGCGGGAGCGGCGCACGGTCGAGTGGAACCGAGCTGCCGAGCGGGTCGAAGGCGTCACGGCCCTGCTTTATGACGATGTGGTGATCGCAGAGTGGCGGGGCGAAGCGCCTGAGGCCGAGCAGGCGGCGCGGCTGCTGGCGGAGAAGGCGTTCGAAGCGGGGCTGGAGCGATTTGTTTCGCTCGCGGCGATCGAGGAGTTTCTGGCCCGGGTGGCGTTTGCGGCGGAGCATTCTGCGGTTCCGGCGCTCGGCGAGGAGGATGTGCGGGCGGCGCTGGTCGAGCTGTGTCGCGGCCGGCGGAGTTTTGCCGAGCTGGAAGAGGCGGCCCGGGGCGGCGGGCTGCTGCGGGCCTTGAAACAGCGTTTGCCCGCGGCGGCGATGGCGGCGGTGGAGGAGGTTGCGCCCGAGCGGCTGCGGCTTCCCAGCGGGCGCCAGGTGCGCGTGCGGTACGAGCGCCACAAAGGGCCGTGGGTGGCGTCGCGGCTTCAGGACTTTTTCGGGCTGCGGGAGGCGCCGCGCGTGGCGAGGGGGAAGGTGCCGGTGACGGTCCAGCTGCTGGCTCCCAACCAGCGTCCCGTGCAGACGACGACGGATCTGGCCGGATTCTGGGAGCGGCTCTACCCGCAATTGCGCCGGGAGCTGCGCCGCCGTTATCCGAAACATTTCTGGCCGGAAACGGTTTAATCGGGCGCCCGGGCCGGTGCGTCTCCGGCGAGGGCGGACCGGTCCGGATGGGCGAAGATAGCAGCATGAGGCTGTGGTTGGGTCTGACGGTGACGGCGGCGGCGCTGGCTCAGGCGAGCGGGCGCAGTGCGATTGATCCGCGCCGCGTGGTGGATTTGACGTACCCCTACGAGGAGCGGACCGTGTACTGGCCGACGGCGGAGCGGTTCCAGTGGAAGAAAGATGCGTGGGGTCTGTCGCCGGGCGGCTACTGGTACGCCTCGGCGAGTTTCTGCACGAGCGAGCACGGCGGGACGCATCTGGACAGTCCGGTGCACTTTGCCGAGGGCAGGTGGACGACCGCGGAGATTCCGCTCGAGCGGCTGATCGCGCCGGCCGTGGTGGTGGACATCAGCGAGGCGTGCGCCAGGGACCGGGACTACCGGATGACCGCGGCGGACGTACTCGGCTGGGAGAAACGTCACGGCCGCATCCGGGAGGGGGAGATCGTTCTGGTGCGCACGGGCTGGGGCAGGTACTGGCCGGATCTGAAACAGTACCTGGGCTCGGACAAGCGCGGGGACGCAAGCGGGCTGAGTTTTCCGGGTCTGTCGCAGGAGGCCGCCAAGCTGCTGGTGGACCGGAAGGTAAGCGGCGTGGGCATTGACACGGCGAGTCTGGATTACGGGCGCTCGGCGGACTTTATCGTGCATCGCATCCTGAATGCGGCCAATATCTACGGCCTCGAGAACGTGGCGCAGCTCGAGCGGGTGCCGAGCCGCGGCGCGACATTGATCGCGCTGCCGATGAAGATCCAGGGGGGCAGCGGCGGCCCGGTGCGCATCATTGCCGTACTGCCCTGACGGCGGGAGCCTGCGACCTCGCCATCGCGGGGTTCGGCGCCGGGAGTGCGAGGTCGAGGGCCGCGGGGCCCGGGGGGTTCGTTTTGTCGCATTCGCTCAGCCGGCGCTGCGGGGACCTCCCGGTTCGCCTGGAAGCCGCAGCCAAAGCGCTTTCCTTCGTCGTGGATTCAGCCCGGCTGCCCGCGGAGCTCAGATTCCCGGTGGTCTTGCGGTGGGTTCGTTTTGCAAAATCTGCTCCCATCGAGGAGGCTCGGTGCGGGAGGGGAAGCGTTCCCGGGCCTGGCGGCGGGTCCAGGCGGCTCCCTCACGGCGCTCGTTGAGTTCAAAGAGGTCGGCCCAGAGCTCCTCCAGCCGGTAGCGGTGGGTTCGTTTGGTCACTTCGCCGGCGTCGGCCAGATCGGGCAGCTCCTCGCCGGTGGCCCGGGCGTAGATCTGGTTGGCGACGCGCGCTGGGTTTCGAGGGTGCGGAGTTCCTTGAGGGCGCGGTAGAAGGAGCGCTCGGCGCGGGCCTGGTAGCGGGCCAGGGTGTGGAGGCGGGCTTCCAGGGCCGGGTCGGTGAGGGGGTCGCGCGTGCCGTCGAAGAGTTCGGCCTCCAGGCGGCGGAGGCGGCGGAGGTTCCAGGCGGCGGCCAGGAGCTGGTCAAAGACGAGCTGCTCGAGGGTGGTGGCGGGCTGGACCTCGGCCA
>DATLYE010000005.1:0-164107 GCA_035575135.1 Bryobacteraceae bacterium | reverse complement strand
GACGGATCTTCAAGCAGCTTGTTGAAGCGTTCTCGCAGCTCTTTGGCCGATACGCGTACAATAGGAACGGAGACCGGGTTTGCCATGCGTCAGGAAATCGCAGCGACCCTGATGAAGTTCTTCAGCGGTAGAGCGCTCGTTGCCGATCTCAGGGAGGCCCTTGCGCGGCACACTTTGAACGTTGCGCTCACTGGCAGCGATGAAGAGCGCGATTTCGTCGGAGAGTTGGAGCTCGCTCTCGCCGAATACGAAGCCGGGCACATCAGTTTCGATGAGCTGGCGAGCCGGATCGCCCCGCGGATCAATGGCTTGATCATCATGGGCAGCCCAGATCTCGATATCAGGACCGAGGCCCAGACAGACTTTCACCATCAACAATGGACGGCCGAGGTAAATATACTACCCTCATTGGAACTCGCGTCATCAACATACCGGACAACTTGATCTCGAACCAATAGAGGCCAGGTTCCGTCACCAGAAATCCAAGCTGGAGTACAGCGAAAGGCCCTCGCTCATCGTCTCCTTGGAACTCGAGGGGAACTCTCAGAGATGGGCCTCTCGTCCCAGAGGGCAGGAAAGGCTGGATTTCCAGGTCTGCCACGCCCCGAAACATTCCGGCCTTCATTGCTACGACGAGCGTCGGTGAAATCTGCGTGGGGGGCATAGACGGAGAGTGCCCGGAGATGGTGATGCGATCCACGACGCGGATTATACTTGGCACACCGTCCTTCTCCTGTAAGACCTTTTCGCAGAGCACAGCGATAGTCAAGTAGGGCCCCCCAAGATTCATCTGTTCTGACATGGTCACTCCATCGGCAGGAACTTGACCTGCCTAATCTATCACGCCCCTTTGTCCACTACGAGCTTTCCGGCAGCCACCTGTGCGCCGCCCCGGTGGGGCGGGGCCTCGCGAATCGGGCACTGGGCCGGCTGGCCGCACCGGGTGCAGCCGAGGCCGACTGACGTGCCCCTCGCACCACGAGGCAGGATGTAGGCGCGCAAGTCCGGCAATTAGCGCGGCCGCAACTCGGTAGCTTCGCGCCTACCGTGTGGAGCCGATCAATCCGGCATCGCAAAGCGATCCAGACGCATCCATGCGCCCATCCACCACATTGCGGGGCCCATGGTCGTTCCTGGTCACATGCGGCGCCACCCGCAGCTGCCACCACCGCCGCCTCGCGCTCGGCCCGCACGCGCGCCTGCCTCACCCGCGCCTTCACCACCCGCCCGTGCCCGTTCTCCGTCAGCACATGCCCCAAGTAGCACAGCTTCGCTTCTGCCCCCAGCTCTTGCGCTACAGTGGCGCCTCCGGATCTGTTGTCGCGATTCGTCCGTCTCATTGGGCCGGCCGGATCCCCGGGGCACCATACCGCCGTTTTTGGGCTCCTGCCCCCGTCCGTGGAGCCTTCCGGTACGCTCGAGCTGCCCCCGCGGCGTGCGCTGGCGCCACGTGCGGGGGCGATCCTCGAGCTGCTGGCTCATGGAACGAGCCAGTCTACAAAATCGTATACAAAATGCCCTTCGGAGCCGTTTCGGGGATTCGATTAAGTTCTTTGGATTCAATGGCGAGCGCGGGAGGAATCGAACCTCCAACCTACTGATTAAGAGTTACCTGCCGCGGCGTTCCTGCAGGTTGATTACCACATACGTAAGCGGTAAGGAAACCAGACACATATGAATCCCCCTGATTATGCTTGACAATGGGGGTTGATGGGTGTATAGTTACCCTTGAGTTACCCTTGAGCGGGAGTTAGGACCGAATCAGACGGTCGCCGCCGGGGTGAGGTGAAGGCGTGGCAGGAAATCAAAAGGTCGTTCGGATGCCCGGGCCGGAAGGGCCGCGCAAGAAGGTGGTGGCGGCCACGCAAGCGGCTGTGGATGCGCTGCCCCTGGGGAGCGGCGATTGGAAAGTCGGCGGGATCCCCGGCCTGGTGGTGCGCTGCGGCGCGCGCCAGAAGACGTTTCGGCTGGTGCGGCGCGTGGCCGGGCGGCTGGTCAAACGCGTGCTCGGCCCGCTGAGCCTGGCGGAAGCCAAGCGCCAGGCCATGCGCACTTGGCGCGACCTGCGGCCGAGGCCTCCGGGCGCTGGCGCGATTCCTACGCTGCGAGAGGCGCTCGAAGCGTACGTGCGCGAAAAGGCGCTGGCGCCGCGGACGGGCGAAGACTACCGGTACACCATCGAGAAATACCTGCCCGACCTGCTGGACCGGCGCCTGGACGCGATCGCGCTTGATCGCGCCGGGATGCGCGCACGGATCGCCGGCATCGCCAAGCGCTACGGCGCTGCGACCGCGGCGCTCGTGCTCCGCGTCTACCGGGCGGTGCACAACTGGCAGCGTAAGATCCACCCCGACCTCGCGGAATCGCCCACGACCGCTTGCGCGGCGCCGCGCGTGAAGCCGCGCGACTGGGCGCTGTCCGACGAGGAGTTGCGCGCCTGGTGGAAGAGAGTGCAGACGGTGGCGCCCGTGAAACGTGTGTGGTGGTTGACCGCGCTGTTGACCGGCGCGCGGGCAGGCAGTATCACGGCGCTCAGGTGGGAGGACGTGGACCTGGAGCGAAAGATCATTCGCTTCCGCGTGGTGAAAGGCGACCGCCCCTATGCCGTGCCGATCGCGGACCGCCTGGCCTCGATCTTGGCCAAATACCGCGCGCGCGACTGGCTGCCGAACGCCGCGGGCTGGGTGTTCCCATCGCCGCGGAATCCTGAGCGGCCCCTGTATTCGCAAGTTCGAAACGCCGGCCTGCCGCCGGCGCACTCCCTGCGCCACACGATGCGCACGCGCCTGGCCGAGGCCGGCGCCACGCCGGACCTGGCGCGGATTGCGCTCGGCCACGCGCTCACGCAGGATGTTTCGCAGAGGTACATCACCACCGCGCTGCTCGTGGAGGCCGTGCGGCCGCTGATGAATGCCGTGGCGGAGAAGTACGCCGAGGTGATGGGGTGGGGGTGAGAACGGTTTCCGGATCGAAAGATCCGAATCTCAACTGAAAGGAGCCAAGTATGTGGGACCGAATCAGGAAATCGCTGCTCGAAAAAATTGACGGCGATCTCGAGGGCAGTTTGACGGACGAAAACGGCGTGCTCGCGGCGTTCGTGCTCCAGCAAATTGTGGACCTGGCCGCCGACGAATGGTCCGACGACGGCGATGATGTGGTCGGAGCCTTGAGGCGCGCAGCGCAGGAGGTGTTCGCCAGGGCCGAAGCCGAGCCGCCGAAGCTGAACGGCCACGCAGCCGCGCTCGTGGCCGCGCCGGCGCCTGGCAGGCGGGCGAAAGCCGTGGCGGGAGGTGCGCGATGAGCGGCGACGATCGCAAGCTTGTGGACCGTGCACGCGCGATGCTGCTGTCGGGCCGGGGCTACCTGGATGATGCCCGCGCCGACGCCGGCCGCGGCAATTCTCTGACCGGCGCCGTTCTCGCGATGGTCTATCGGTGCCCCCGCCAGGTGGCCGAAGCGGCGGTGCAGGCGGCGCTGGCGGAGCTGGACCGGGAAAAGGGCGAAGGTCAGCCGCCGGCCGCCGCCTGACCGCCCTACCTACCTCATACCAACATAGCAAAGCCCTGGGCTAGCGAAACGCCCAGGGCCTTTTTTTTTCCTCACTCCCAACGTCAAAAGCGCCCGGAGGGGGCTGCCCGCCGGGCGACCACTGGATGTTTTAGGACCGGGCGCGCGCTCCAGAGTAGTGTATGTGCCCCGATGTGAAAGTGCCCGGGGCGACCCCGGGCACACGCTCCAGTAGTTTCGCAGTGTTCGATGTTTTTGGCTAATACTGGACGCCTACTACTTTACCTCCGCAGGCGTGCCATGTCAAGGGAGTGTATGAGTATGATTGATCACAACACAAAAGTCTGGCTCACGGAAGCCGAAACCAGTCAGCTAACCGGGCTAAGCCGCATCACGTTGCGCGTGTGGCGGCATCAGGAGCGGAAAGACGGACGGCGACGCGGCGGCCTGGTGTGGCGCGCGTTCGGCACGGCGATTCGCTACTGGGCGCCTTCGGTGCTGGAGCCTGACCTCGGCAATTCCGCAACCGGCGGCAACGGGGGTGCGGAGTGAGCGCCGAGGAAATCGCCCGCGCGCTTAGCGGCCGCCGCAGTGGTCGCGGGTGGGTCGCACGATGCCCCGCGCACGATGACCACACGCCGAGTTTATCCATCGCTGAGCGCGACGGGCGCCTGCTGGTGCATTGCCACGCTGGCTGCCCGCAAGCTGCGGTGATCGAGGCCCTTCGCGCCCTGGGGCTGTGGCCGGCGCCGGACACACCGCCCGACCCCGACCTTGCAGCCGATACTGCGCGCGCACTCACCTGGAGGGAAGGACTGAGCCGCCAGGTGGCGGCCTGGCTGGCCGATTTTAAGGCGCTCCTGCTCGAGGAGCTGTCCGAAGACCGCGACCCGGCGCCGTGGCTGGCGGCGCGGGTGCGAGCGCTGACATGGTTGGATGCCTGGCTGCGCACCGCGACCATCGCACGCCTGGTCGAGGGCTACCGCCTGGCGCGGCGGCTGGCGCCGGAGTGGACGGATAACCTGCGCGCGGCCGCCCGGGCGGACCATGCGAACGCCGAGGCCTGGTCGGCCGTGATCGTGCGCGCGCTCGAGCGTGCCGAGGCCCGGAGGGCGGCAGTATGACCCCCGACCCGTTCTTCGACCTGTCTCTGGACTTCGACGAGGCGCTGCGCCGCCGGCGGGAGGCGCGCGAGCGGGCGCTCGAGGAAGAGGCCGAGCGGCCCATGCCGAGCTGGCCGGCCCCGCTGGCGGCCGAGGCCTTTCACGGGCTTGCAGGCGAGTTCGTGCGGGCGGTGGAGCCGCACACCGAGGCCGACCCGGCGGCGCTGCTGGTGCAGTTCCTGGTCGCCTTCGGGTGCGTGATCGGCCGGCGGCCGCATTTCGTAGTCGAAGCGGACCATCACCACGCAAACATGTTTGCGGTGCTGGTTGGCGCAACCAGCAAAGGCCGCAAAGGCAGTTCCGAAGGCCATGTGCGCCGCGTGTTCGCCGCGGTGGATCCGGAGTGGGCGGCGCAGCGAGTGCTGAGCGGCCTGGCGAGCGGGGAAGGGCTACTGTGGCAAGTCCGGGATCCGATTGAGACGCGCGAGCCGGTAAAAGAGCGCGGCCGCGTGACCGGCTACCAAACGGTGTTGACCGATGAGGGCGTCTCGGACAAGCGGCTGCTGATCGTCGAACCGGAATTCGCGCGCGTGCTGCAAGTGTGTGAGCGTGAAGCCAACACGTTGTCCGCGATCATGCGCCAAGCCTGGGACAGTGGCACCCTCGCCACATTGACAAAGAAAACGGCCGCCCGTGCGACCGACGCCCATATCGCGATCATCGCGCACATCACTCGAGATGAGCTGCTGCGCCTGCTGACGGATACCGCCGCCGCCAACGGCTTCGCCAATCGGTTCTTGTGGGTGTGCGCCAGGCGATCGAAGTGCTTGCCGCGCGGCGGCAGCCTGGCGGCGGTGGACTGGCAACCGTTCTTTCGCCGGCTGCGGGCCGCGGTGGAGTTCGCGCGGGGCGTGGACCGAGTACAGCCGACCGAGCCAGCCTGGCTGCTCTGGGAGAAGGTCTATCCCGAGCTGAGTGAGGGCAAGCCTGGGATGCTCGGCGCGATCACCGCCCGAGCTGAGGCACAGGCCATGCGGCTGGCGATGCTCTACGCGTTGCTCGACTCGAGCGACCGGATAGAGCCGCCGCACCTGTCCGCGGCGCTCGAGCTGTGGCGCTACGCCAACGATTCCTGCCGGTGGATATGGGGCGACGCGATCGGCGACCCAGTGGCCGACCAGATCCTTTGCGCCTTGCGCCAGGCCGGCGCCGAGGGGCTAACCAGGACGCAGATCTGCCACGATCTGCTGGGGCGGCATCTTCGGCGGGAGCGGGTGGATGCAGTACTTAAGGTGCTCGCACGCCAGGGGCTGGCACGGGCTGAGCGCCGGGAGACTGGCGGGCGGCCAGTGGAGGTGTGGTTTGCCTGATACGCGACAAAAGCGACAAAAGCGACAAAAGCCCCCGCTTGATGCCACTTATGTCGCTTATGTCGCTTATGTCGCATACGTAGCGAGGTGAAACACGATGCCGAAAGACCCCGCTGAGCTGGTGGAAATCGCCCGTCAGTTCATGCGCGAGTGGCGGGCCGCCCAGGCCGCCCAGGCGGCGCAAGCGGCCTTGGCGCCGGAGTCACAGCCTGACCCGGCCGTAACCCTCGAGCTGCGCCGGGCTGCCGTGGAGCGGTTGAATCGGCAGGGCGTGCACGTGCGCGAGGGCGTGGCCGGCCATCGCCTGGCGGTAGTGGTGCCGCCTGAGGCGGACGAGCCGACCGTCTCGGAGGCCCTGCGGATCCTGGGCTTCGACACACTGCCGCGCCTCCCGGGTCCGGCCGCCCCTGGGCGGGAGTGGGGCGTTCGGTGGGAGGCCTGGCGGCGGTGGCGGGCCGACCAAGAGTTTGCCCGCCCGGGAGGCGCCAGGTGACCGACGGTCTGCCCGTGCTGCCCCTCGAGCATTTGCCCGCGATCCTCGCCGCCAGGCCCGGAGCCTGTCTGCTCTGCGGGCGGCAGGGCAGAATCCATGGCGTGTTTTTCCCGGACAACCCCGAGGCCTGGGCGCCGGCTACACGCAATCACGAAAGAAAAGCGGTAGCGTTCAAATACTCGCTTTGCAAGTGCTGCGCCCGCCGCGGCGCACGGACGCTGCGCAAGGTCGAAGCGAAGATCCGGCTTGCCCTGATGCCGGCCGCTGGAGGTGTCCAGTGACGCCGCAGACCCGCCGCTGGCGCCCGGGCCTGGTGCTGTTGCAAAAGTTTCTCGGGCCGCTGCCCGACCTGCGCACCCTGCCGGACGACGAGCTGCGCCGCCTGGCGGTGGAGGCGAGCCGGTGGCTCACCGTGCTGCGGGCGGAGATCGAACGGAGGAGTGCACGTCATGCGGAATAAGTTACTGCGACTCGCGCGCCTGCTGGCCGAGCGCCTGCTGCTAGGCCGCCGGCCGACCGTAACGGTGATTACTACATCGCACTCCGTGCGGTGGAACGACGATGAATTTCAGTGGCTGCCCCGGCGGCAAGGTGGAAACACCACGCCGCGGCAGTCACAAAACGAACCGGCCCGGGTGCGCCCCGAGCTGGTCTGCAAACCACTGACAGGAGACAGTGAAGAATGAAACTGCAAGACCTAAAGGCCGCGATTCAAAAAACGGATCGCGAGCTGGAAAAAGTAACAGCCGAACTGTCGGCTGTGGAAGCCGAAGCCGCTTCAGCAACCGAACGGGCTGCGGCAGGCTACGGAACTTCAAGCTGGAATGACCACCTGAAGGCGATCGCCATCACCGACGCCCGGCGACGTGCGCTGGCTGCGGTGGTGGACCGCCTGCGCGCTGAGCGAGCGGCGCTCGAGGAGCAGGCCGCCGCCGGCGTGCGCGCCCACCTGGAGGCGGAGATCGAGCGGCTGCGCGGTGAGATGAGAAAAACGATTGACGACGCCCGGAAAATACTGCACAAGCTGAACGAGGTACTGGAGCAAGACCCGCCCTTCAGGGCGACCGAATCCCTCCTCGCCAACCCCAAGACCGAAATCCCACACGTGGAGATAGACGAGTGGGGATTCGATCGAGGCCCCGGTCGCCTAAAACCCGTGACCAATCGCATCACGCGCGCCCGACAGAAAATCGGCGAGCTGCGCGCCGAGCTGGGGGCGCTCAAAGATCAGGAGCGGAGGCGGGAGATACTGCAAAAATACCTGGAGGTGCAGTAACATGGGTAACTACTATGACTTTATACAACGCGCCGTGATTTACACCGAGATACAAAAAGTGAAGCAAGAACTCGCGGAGTTACGCCGCCAGGCGGCGTGGTACCGGACCACTCACTCGAGGCCCGCCCCGGCTGTGCGGCGCGGCGAGAGCGCGGCGCCGGTGCTGCGGGCGGCCGGCGGCGAGGCAGACACGCCGACCGGGCGGCGGTGCCGCCGCTGTGGCGGCCCGGTGGTGCAAATTTCGCACAGCCGCTTTCGCGGCTGCCGCAAGTGTAACTGGTGGACCACCTACCCGCCGCCGACAGCATACGAGATTTGACGCCCCCGGCGCTGTGGGGGCGGCGCAAAAGTGTCACGGAAAGGCCCGAGGACCGGCGCGCGAGTCAGACGCGAAAATGGCCCGGGGCAAAACGGCGGTAGTTTCACGCCAGGCGACGGCGGCAATTGGCTCCGGGCCAGCGAAAACGGCGGTATTGCGCCTGTTGTGCCGCCCCCGGGCCGAAAAGGGCGGTGCCACGGCTGAGGGTTAGGCGCCAGGCGCGCTGACGCAAAAAGCGGGAAAAGCGGAAAAAGCCCCCCGCCCTGGCAAGGTCGGAACCCGGCGCGAAGAGTTACCCTAATCGTTACCCTCGCCTCTGATTTTGCCCCCTCGCGACCGCCTGCAAGTGGTTGATTCTTAGGTGGTGAGCGCGGGAGGAATCGAACCTCCAACCTACTGATTAAGAGTCAGTTGCTCTGCCAGTTGAGCTACGCGCCCGTGCGGGAGGCCCCGGGGGCGAAGTGCTCGCTTGCGGGGCCACCTGACAGTCTAGCACACCCCGGCCGGTCCTTGACTTCCCACCTCCGGGCCGTGCAGCATGATAATCGGAAAGATCCTCTGGAGGTGGCTTATGTCGTCGCTCACCATCCTGCTCATTCTCTGGGGAGCCATCACGGCGGTTCTAATCGTGCTGGGGATCTGGCGCGCCCTCGTGGGGATGCGGGAGGAGAACCAGATCTTTCTGGACCCGGCCGAAGAAAAGATGGCCCAGGAGATGCAGCAGATCATCTCTAAGGCCGAGCGCATCGAGCGCTGGATGAAAGGCTTCGGGATCGCTTCGGCGGCGCTGCTGGTGGTGATCGCCGGGGTGTGGATTTACCGCGGGCTGACCACCTTCACGAATCCACCCATGCCGTAGGGGCCCGGAGCCGCCGCCGGCCCTGGCTTAACCGCCAAGACTCACCCGGGCACTCTCAGGGGAGACTCCGCTATACTATTGGTTTCCCGCGGGCAGGAGAACCGTATCCATGTTTGATCTGTTTCGCAGCCGGGCCAAAGCCGTGCGCTATCTGCTCGGCGCGCTGCTGATGCTGGTAGCCGTCTCGATGGTCATCACGCTGATCCCCGGCTGGGGCACGGACGTGCGATCCGGCGACATGACTGTCGCCGAAATCGGCGGGGAAGTGCTCACCGTGCTCGATGTCCAGCGAGCCATTCAGATGCAGCTCCGCGGGCGCTCCATTCCGCCGGATATGGTGCCCCTGTTCGTGCCGCAATTCATTGACCAGATGATCACGGAGCGGGCCCTGGCCTACCAGGCGCAGCGGATGGGATTTACGGTCTCCGAGCGGGAGTTGGCCAGCACGATCGAGTCCATCTTTCCCCAGTTGTTCGAAGGGGGAAAATTCGCCGGGCGCGATGCATACGCCAACCTGCTGGCCCAGCAGAATCTGACCATCACCGAGTTTGAAGCCAACCTGCGCAAGCAGCTGCTGCTGACGAAACTGCAGAGCCTGGTGGCCGAAGGGGTCGTGGTCTCGCCTGCCGAAGTCGAACGCGAGTTCCGCCGGCGCAACGACAAAGTCATCATCGAGCACGCGGCCGTGACCCCGGAGAAGTACCGGGCGGAGGTGCGCGTCAGCGGGGAGGAGATCCGGGCTTACTTCGAAAAGAACCGGACCACGTTCCGGATTCCCGAAAAGCGCAGCTTCGACCTGCTGGTGATTGACGAGACCGCCGTGGCGCGTTCGGTCACGGTTCCCGAGGAGGAGTTGCGGCGCGCCTACGAAGCCAACCGCGAAATGTACCGCACGCCCGAACGCGTTCACGTCCGCCACATCCTGCTTAAGACCACCGACAAACCCAAGGAGGAAGTTCCGAAGATCAGGGCCCGCGCCGAAGAGCTGCTCAAACAAATTCGCAGCGGCGCGGACTTTGCCGAGCTTGCGCGCAAGCACTCCGAAGACCCGGGTTCGGCGGCCAAAGGCGGAGATCTGGGATGGGTGGTGCGGGGCCAGACCGTCAAGGCCTTCGAAGACACGGCCTTCACGCTCCAGCCGAACCAGGTCAGCAACGTGGTTGTGACCGAGTACGGCTTCCACATCCTCCAGGTTCTGGAAAAGCAGGAGGCGCGCCTGACGCCGTTTGCGGAGGTGCGGGATCAGCTGGCCGAGGAGCGCAAGCGGCAGCTGGTCTACGACCGCATGCAGGTGCTGTCGGACCAGGCGCGCGCCGCCTTACAGAAGGATCCGCGGGGCGCCGAGCGCATCGCGCGGGAGCTCGGCATAGACTTCGTGCGGGTGCCGCCCGCAGCGCCCGGCGATCCGATCCCGCAGATCGGCCGGAGCCGGGAGCTGGAAGAGGCCTTGCTGCCGCTGCGCGCCGGAGAGGTCACGCCTGTGGTGCAGGTGGCGGGCAACAAACTGGTGGTCGCGGCGGTGACGGAGGTGCTTCCGCCGCGCCAGGCGGAGCTGGCCGAGGTGGAGGAACAGATCCGGCAGCGGCTCGTGGAGGACAAAGTCCGCCAACTGGTCGAACAAAAGGCGCGCGAGCTTTTGGAACGGGCCAAGGCAAGCGGGGACTTGCAAAAAGCGGCGCGGCAGATGGGGCTGGAGTGGAAGCGCACGCAGCCGTTCGCCCGCACCGGCGCGGCCGACGGTCTGGGATCGGCAGCGTATCTGGAGCGGGCCTTCACAGGCCGGCCGGGAGAGATCTTCGGGCCCGTGGCGGTGGAAGACAAGCGGTTCGTGTGCAAGATCGTCGAGCAGATCCCTGCGGATCTCGGACAGCTGGCCGCCCAGCGGGACGCGATCGTCGAATCGCTCAAAAGCGAAAAGGCGCGGGAGCGTAACGAGCTGTTCGAACAGAGCGTGCGGGACCGCCTCATCAGCGAAGGGAAGGTCAAGATCCATCAGGACGTCATCAACCGCCTGGTGGCGAACTACCGCGGTTGAGCGGCCTCCGGACGTCCTGAATGATCGAAGCGGTCCTCGATTTCATCCGCACCCTGACGAACCCCGAGCGGCTGATTCATCTGCTCACGACGGCGCTCACCGGATGGCTGGGCTACGCGCTGCTGTTCGCCGTGGTGTTTGCCGAAACGGGCCTGCTGGTGGGGTTTTTCCTTCCGGGGGACTCGTTGATGTTTACCGTGGGGGTGGTGGCCGGCGCGGGCAAACTGGACATCGTCACGGTGAATATCGTGCTGATGGCGGCGGCCATCATCGGGGACGGTGTGGGCTACGCGCTGGGCCGCCGCACCGGGCCGATCATCTTCCAGAACCCCAATTCCCGTTTTTTCCGCCAGGAACACCTGCTCCGGACGAAGGCGTTTTACGAAAAACACGGCGGCAAGACGATCATTTACGCCCGATTCATCCCGATCATCCGCACCTTTGCGCCGTTTGTGGCAGGAGTGGCGCAGATGGGTTACCCGCGATTTCTCGCTTTCAATATCTTCGGCGGCATCGGATGGGTGTTTTCGCTGACGATGCTCGGCTATCAGCTGGGCAGCGTGCCTTTTGTGCGCCGGCATTTTGAGAAAGTCATCGCGCTGATCATCGTGGTGTCGCTGCTGCCGGTGTTGCGGGAGGCGTGGAAGGCAAGGCGCCGGAAGAAGTGACTCCGGCCGCCCGGGGCGGCTGCCGGCGTGCCAGAATCGTTCAAGCGATCTCGATGAGCCGCATTGTTCCGCTGGGCCTGAACGGGTACTTCCCTTCGCACGGCCGCCAGACCATGAGTTTTCTCCTGCTGGCGGCCGACGGCGCGTTCCTGCTGGACGCGGGCACGGGCGCCAGCCGGCTGTTCGAGCCCCGGCTCGGCGCGCTTCTGGAGCCCTACGGGGAGCTGCACGTGGTGCTGTCGCATTATCACCTGGATCATGTGGCGGGGCTGGCGTATCTGCCCGCGGTCTGGGGTCGCAGGGTCCGGGTCTACGCGCCGGCAGCGCCCCTGGTGGACGCCGAGCCTGAAGCGGTGCTGGACCGGCTGCTGGCGCCGCCGCTGTTTCCTTCCTCGTGGCGCTCCTTCGGGCTGGCGGTAGAAGCCTTGCGCGAGGAGCGGGCGCGTATCGGCGGACTGGAGGCGCGCTTGTGGCGCCAGCCCCATCCCGGGGGGTCGGCAGGCATACGCCTTGGCGATGAGATCGCTTATTTAACGGACACGTCGTCCGGGCCGGATGCGGCACCGCGGGTGAGCGGCGTGCGGCTGCTGCTGCACGAGCTGTGGGCCACGGGCGAAGAAGCCGGGGACGCGGCCGGCAAGGGGCACTCGCACTTCGGCGCCGTGGCGGAACTGGTCCGCCGTGCGGGCGTCCCGGCCGTGATGCTGATTCACCACCACCCCGGACGCTCGGATGAGGAGATCGCCGGGCTTGTGGCGAGAATGGAGCGCGAAACCGGCGCGCGGGTTCTCGCCGCCGCCGAAGGCGAGGTCTGCGAGTTTTGAACGGTCACGCGGCAGCGATTACCGCAAGTGCTTGGCGCGGCTGCGAGTGGGAGGTGCACGCCGGATCCGGCTTGCGCCGGCCGTGGTAGCTGGGGAAAGGAGAGCATAGCTCGGCTAGCATGCGGCAGCAGTCGCCTGGTGAAGCCGAAAGCCGAGAGTCCGGGTAGAGAAGACGCGAATCGGGAGGCCAAGGCTTGTGAGAGCGTTGCGAGTCGGATCCAAGGGCGCCGCCGTACGCAAGCTGCAGCTCCGGCTGAAAGCGCTCGGCTTTAACCCCGGCAGGATTGACGGCCGGTTCGGCCCCGCAACCGAAGCTGCGGTGCTCGCCTTTCAGCGGAGCGAGGGGTTGCCGGCGGACGGACTGGTGGGCCCGCGGACCGCCGCAGCGTTAGAGCTTGGAGTCACGGTCGAGTACCGGCCGGTGATTCCGCATGTGACCGTGGGGCTGGTGTCCAGGATGTTTCCTGCCACGCCGCTGGACAATATCAAGCGCCATCTGCCGCCGGTGCTTGCAGCCTTGAGCGAGGCGGAGCTGACCGGCAAGAGGATGGTTCTGGCCGCGTTGAGCACGATCCGCGCCGAGACGGCAGATTTTGTTCCCGTCAGCGAAGGCCAGTCGCGCTTCAACACTTCCCCCGGCGGGCACCCGTTCGATCTGTACGACTACCGCAAGGATCTGGGCAACCAGGGCCCTCCGGACGGGGAGCGGTACCGGGGCCGCGGATTCGTGCAGTTGACGGGCCGTTACAATTACGCGCGCTTCGGGGCGGCGTTGGGGCTGGGGGAGGAGCTTTTGAGCAACCCGGAGCTCGCCAACGAGCCGGAGATCGCAGCCCGCCTTCTGGCTGCGTTTCTTAAGGCCCGGGAAACCGCCCTGGAGGAAGCTCTGCTCGAAGGTGACCTGCGGGCCGCACGGCGGCTGGTCAACGGGGGCACTCACGGGCTGGAACGGTTCGCCGAGGCCTACCGCATCGGGGAATCGCTGCTCCCGGACGAGCTGAGCTGAGCTCCCGGCAGATTGTCTCTCCGGAGGTTCACGTGGGGTTTTTGCTGCGCTCTGACTGTGCGGATGCGTGGTGTCATTTCTGCGCACCGGCGGGCGCCAGAGTCACTCTGGCGGTTGTGGGGACGGCGGGTAGCGTCCGTTTCGCTTCGGTGCGCTACGGCGAAACGGAGCTCGTCGCGGGGCCGGCAGTGGAGGAAGTCAGCTTTGACGTCCGGCCGGGCCGGAACGTACTGACGGCGGTGTACGTGTTTTCGCACGGGGCGGAGGGCCGGGGGCGGCTTTGCGAACGGTCGCCCGACGGCCGGCTGCAGGTGCTCGAAGAAGACCTGCGCGGCGACAACGAGGTGCGCGGGCACCGCATCTGTGGAGTGTGACGGCGATGAGGCGCACCGCGGCGACATTCCTGTTTGTTTGCGCCCTCGGCCGAGGGGCTGAGCTTTGCCCGGCGCTCAAGGAGGCGCTGGCGGCCTACCGGCTCGAGACGGACGCCGCGCGCAAGGAGCGACTGCTGCGGAACGTGACGGAGGTGGAGCGATACAGCCGGTGCTACGTCGAGTTCGTGCACGCCACGCTCGGATATAAGGACTTTTTGCGGCGCATCGAGGCTTTGCGCATGGACCGGCAGTCGGGTGCAGGACCCTCCGGGGCCGGGGGCACGACGCTGGTGGCGCGCGGCGCCGCGGCACGGACCCTGTCGCTGGCGGCCGAGTACGGCGCGGTTACGCGGTCCGCGAACGGACAGGTGATCACGTTCCGCGGGAATCTGGCGGGGCTGCCCGCGGCGCTGGTGCGGCGGGACGTGTTTCCTTACTGCGATCCGCGGACCCCGAAAACGGAGCAGCCCGGCTTCTGCGTGGAATCGTCGTTGCTGGGCCAGCTGCGAAAACTGTCCTTCGAGGTTTCGTTGGATGCGGGCCGAGGCGGCGCGCTGCTGTCTGCTGCTCCTTCGCCGCCGGGCACGGGGGCTGCCTCCGCGGTGCAGTTCGCGGGGGGCAGGACCGAGCTTTCGAGCTTCGGCCTCCGCTACGAGATCTGGAACCGCAAGGACTCGAGCTCGCCCCTGTTTCAGCAACGGTGGCAGGCAAAGCTTGCCGAGCAGAGCCGGATCCCGGAGCTGGCGCGCAGGTTGTCTGCGGCCTTTGAACCCGTTTTTGAGAAGCTGGGCGCCTCGCCGGCCTACGCGGGCTGGCAGGCGGAGACCCGGGAGCGGATCCGCACGGCTTCGGATCCGGAGGGCGCGCTCCGCTCCCAGATGTCCCGTCTCGGCATGCTGCTGCTCGAAGAGAACATCCTGACGGCGGAGGAGGTGGGGGAGCTGCGGCAGCTGCTGTCACGCTACGGCTTCGAGCAGGATGAGTTGATGGAACTGGCGGCGAGCCAGCCGGTGATCGCGGTCGAATATTCGTACAACCGGCCGCTGCTGCAAGCGCCGGAGTCGGGCGTACGCTTCGTGTTCGATCTGCCGATGAGCAAGCGCTGGTCGCTCGCAGTGAACACGGCGTGGACGTTTCAGCACGGCGCATCCGCGGGCGCCGTGAGCCGCGCCCGGGGCCTCAAGGATCTCGAACTCGGGGCTCAGACGGAGCGCTTTCTCGGCACGCTGCCCTCGCTGGGGCTTGCCACGTTGGGGGCGGCGGTGTACGTTGAATACCGGAACAGCCCGCCAGTGTTGCGGGTGCCCGGGCCGGAGGCCATCGCAGGCCAAACGGGAACCATCGCCGCAGCGCAGCTCAAGCTGACGCTGGGACCGCCGGGCGGGGTTCGCGTTCCGCTTGCCGTCAGCTACTCAAACCGCACTGAACTGGTTGCGGCGCCGGCGTGGCGAGTGCAGCTCGGCCTCACCTACGATTTTGACTTCCTGTTTCTTCCGTAAGACGGGAGCCGGCGCCGGCGGATGGGCGCCGGCCCCGTCCGTTGTTGTTTACGGGTCGGAGTAGCGAATCCGCACGGTGTCCGTGCTCGTCAACCCCCACGGATCCGTCACCGTCAGCTCGAAGACGTAATCGCCCCAGCCCTGCAGGAACCTGACGACGGGGTTCGGCGTGTTGGCGTTCTGAATCTCCGCCTGCCGCGGGCCCACGACACGCCAGGCGAAGGTGATGGGATCGCCGTCGGGATCGTAGGATTTGGATCCGTCCAGGCGCGCCTCCGGCTCCATGGTGACGAAGTCCGGACCTGCGTCGGCGACGGGCGGCCGGTTGGCCGGGCCATCTCCCACCTTGACGAGAACGAAGGCGGTAGCCTGCGTGCGGCGGCCGTAGGCCAGCAAGGTGTAAGAGGTCGTCGCCAGGGGTTTGACGACGATCGAGCCGCTGGCAGGCACTTTGCCCACCCCGGTGATGTAAACCTCCAGGGCGTTTTCGGTTTGCCATTTCAGTGTGACCGGATCCCCGCCGCGGATGCGTGAAGGTTCCGCCACGAAGTCGAGAATCCGGACCGGCTTGACGACGGTGACGACCGCCTGGGCGGTGACTTGTCCCTGGGCGTTGGTCGCCGTTAAGGTGTAGGTGGTCGTCTCCGAGGGGCTGACGGCGGAGGATCCTCGCAGATCCACGCGTCCCAGCCCGGAGATGGTGACCTCCGTGGCGTTGTCCACCTCCCAGACCAGCGTCGAGGCTTCGCCCGGCAGAATCTCCATCGGGCTTGCGGCGAAGCGCAGGATGCGGGGCGCCTGCGGCGGAGTCACGCGCACGGTGACGTTGGTGCTCACTTCGCCGAACTGGTTGCGGGCGGTGAGCGTGTAGGTCGTGGTCTGGGAAGGCGAGACCGTGGTGGCGCCGCTGGGCCGGACTTTGCCGACGCCGCTGATCTCCACTTCAGAGGCTTCCTCGGTCTCCCAGGACAGTGTCGCCACCTCGCCGGCTTGGATGTTGGTCGGCACGGCCTGGAAACTCAGGATGCGCGGGCGCCTGGGCTGGGACGTGGTCACCGTGACCCGGGCTCGCGCCTCGGCGCCTTTGTCGTCACGCACCGTGAGCCGGAAGGCGTAGGTCTGGCCCGCTTCGGCGGTGAAGCGGGCGCGAGCTTCGTTGGCTCCGGTAAGGGAGACGGCCGGGCCGGAGATCTGAGTCCACTGGAAGGTGATCGGGTCTCCGTCCGGGTCGTAGGAATTGGAGCCGTCGAGGGTGATCACGCCGGCGAGCACTCCGACCTGATCGGGGCCGGCGTCGGCGACCGGCGGGCTGTTGCCGGTGCGGACCCGGCGCGTGACGAGTTCGTAGCGCACGCGCGGGATGTCCATGGGAACCGGATGGCGAACTGCGGCATACTCTTTCGGGCGCAGCCAGTTGCCGAACTGGAGCCCGAAGACGAACCGGCCGCTGTCATTGACACCCACCAGGGTTTCGTTCAAGCCGGCTTCGAACGTGAAAGCCCACTGGGGACGGATGGGCTGTACAAAGCGGAACGTGCCGCCGGGCCGGTTGCGCGCGCCCTGGCGGAACAGGGCGCCAAAGTTGCCTTCGGCGTAAGCGTCCTTGTGGAGGCCGACGAGCACGCTGCCGCCGATTTGATCCACCACGTTGATGCGCGTCTCCTCGAAGGCATTGAGGCCCACCGGGGCGCGCCGCACGACGGGGTCGTCGAGGAATGCCTTGGTGCCGAAGCCGCCCACGCGGCCGCGCGAGAAGACGTAATCGAGCGCGAAGCCGGCCTGTCCGAGCGTGCCGCCCGCCTGAAATTCCTTGAGGTCCACGCGCTTGAAGCTTGAAAAGATCCCTGCCTGAAAGCTCTTGTAACGGTTGACGAGGCCGAAATCGAACTGGCCTTCCTGCCGGTCGAAATAGCGCAGGTATTCGCCTTCGGCCTGGAAGGCGTGCGTTTCGGCGAACGGCTGGAAGAAGCGCCCTTTGGCGGTCACCGAGAGATTCCCGGTGGTATCCGGTCCGGCGTTGAAGGCCAGAAGGGAGAAGCGCTTCGGGCGCGTTTGTTCGATGGCTTTCTGGGCGGTTTCTTCCATCATGCGGGCCAGTTCCTCGCGCTGCGGCGGCCTGGGCAGCTCTTCCACTTTTTTCTCGACTCCCGCCTGGGCCTGCTGCAAGCGGGCGACGTCTTGCTTGAGCTGTTCGTTCTCTTGGGTGAGCCGGCGCAGCAGGGCAAGGATTTCGTCCAGCTTGTCGAGTTTCTTGAGAATGCTTTCGCAACATTGCTCCTGCTTGCGGGCAATGTCCTCAAGGGAGCGGATGGCCTCGCCGACGCCGCCGGCGCCGATGATGTTGCCCTGCGGGTCTGTGACGGTGATGCGCACGCGGCGGTTGATGAAGCGCCCCTCCGGCGTCCGCAGCGGAACGCGGGGCTGGCGTTCGCCCAAGGCCGCCGTCTGGACCTGTTCCGGGCGGGCGCCGTACTTGACCAGGAACTTCCGGACGGTCTCGGCACGGGCCTGCGAGAGCTTTTCGTTGTAGGCGTCCGACCCGATGTAGTCGGTGTGGCCTTCGAGCCTGACCCGGTATCCGGGATTCTGCCGCAGCAGCTCGGCGAGGCGCAGCAGGCTCGGGAAGCCGTCCGTGAGCACAGCGGAGTTGAACTCGAAGTTGATCTCCTCCCAATCCTGAGGGGAGGCGTCGGTGACGAGTTCCTGAGCCGGGACAGTACCCAGGAAGCCCGACAGCAGAAATACGAAGCAGGCGGTGATGCGAAATGAAGTGGTCATGGTAGTTTCCTGAGGAGAGGGTGCAATTTTTCAGGATACTGTAGGGACGGGCGGGCGCAGGATGCTCGTTATGGGAAGCGGATTATTCGAGGTCTGCTGGACACGGTGGAGCGGGAAAGGGAACCGGCTGCCGGCGCGGGGAAGTATACTGAATATTGGAAGCTTGCCGGACGGGCAGTCGCTCGGGGGCCGGGTTTACCGGCGCTCCGGGAGGAAAGTCCGGTCTCCACAGGGCAGCGTGCCGGCTAACAGCCGGGGGGATCCGCTCAAAGCGGGTCTCACGGAAAGTGCCACAGAAAACATACCGCCACGGGCCGGGTAACCGGTCCGGGGTAAGGGTGAAAAGGTGCGGTAAGAGCGCACCGCGGCCGGAGTAATCCGCGCCGGCAGGGCAAACCCCACGCGGAGCAAGACCAAATAGGGGAGGATGGAGTGGCCCGCTCCGCTTGACTCCCGGGTAGGTCGCTAGAGCCGGCCAGCAATGGCCGGCCCAGAGGAATGACTGCCGCCCGCAAGGGTACAGAAACCGGCTTACAGTCCGGCGAGCTCTCCGCGGCTGCCTGCGATTTTTCCCCCACCTTTATTGTTGGAAATTGCCCCATCCGTACTGCGGCCGCGCGGAGCCAGGGGCGTAAGCGCGCGGCTGTGCAACAGGTTAGCGCGTGCGGGATTTGGCCCCGCCCGTGCACACCCATTGCGGACATGCGTGTACGGATTCAAAACGCTGTAAGGTGAAATGAGCTGGAGGTCGGTCTTATGCGCACTCGTTCCCACAAGGTTTGGGCCCTCCGCGCGGGCGTTGTTCTCGCATTCCTGATCGGCTCGCTGCTGCTGGTGAGCGCCGAGGGGCCGCAGTTCACGGTTCATGACAAGGCCTATTATGCCGACGCCAACCTGGTGGCGTTCGTCCGTCCGGGACTCAAGGTGGAAATCCTGTCGGCCTCCATTGATCCGGACGGCACGATCAAGACCCGTTTCAAGATCTCCGACCCTCGGGGGCTGCCGCTCGACCGGGAGGGTGTGTTCACGCCCGGACCCGTGTCGCTGCGTTTTCTGGCGGCCTACATCCCGCGGGGCAGTTCGCAGTACGTCTCCTACATCACCCGGACGCAGACCAGCCCGATTACGGGAGCCTCAGCGATTCAGGCGACCGACGAGGTGAACGGCACGTTCACCAAAGTGGCCGACGGGGAGTACATCTACACGTTCCGCGCCAAGGCGCCGGCCAACTTCGACCGCACCGCGACACACACCATCGGGATCACAGCCAGCCGGAATCTGACCGAATTCGACCTGGGCGTGAATCTTTATGACACGGTTTATCATTTTGTGCCGGACGGCTCCCGGCCCGCGCCGCGCGACCTGATCAAGACGGCAACCTGCAACAAGTGCCACCAAGACCTGAGCGCTCACGGACAAACGGGGCGCAAGAGCCTGGAGGTGTGCATCCTGTGCCATACGCCGCAGACGACGGATCCGGACACCGGCAACACGGTGGACATGCCGGTGATGACGCACAAGATCCACATGGGTGCGGAGCTGCCCAGCGTGCAGGCCGGCAAGCCGTATGTGCTGATCGGTTTCGGCCAGACGCGGTTTGATTTTTCGACGGTGCACTTCCCGGCCGACACGCGAAACTGCACCTTCTGCCATGAGCAGGGCAAAGGCGCCGCCCATGAGACGGCCTATCTGAAACCCAACCGCGCAGCCTGCGGCGCCTGCCACGACAATGTGAATTTCGCCACCGGAGAGAACCACGCCGGACTTCCGCAGGTCACGGACAATCTTTGCTCGACCTGCCACATACCGGAAGGGGAGCTGGAGTTCGACGTCTCCATCAAGGGCGCCCACACCATTCCGCGCTTCTCGCGCGAGCTGCCGGGTACGGTGTTTGAGCTCGTGAAGGTGGACGACGCCGCGCCGGGCAAGCAGCCGATCGTGACGTTCCGGGTGCGGGACCGCTCGGGCAAGCCGATCCTGCCGTCGGAAATGAGCCGGCTGTTTCTGGTGCTTGCGGGTCCGACCAGCGACTACGCCTCCTACGTGAGCGAAGACGCGCGCGGGGCCCAGGCCGCGGCCGACGGTACCGCCATCTACACTTTCCGCTACCGGCTGCCTGAAAACGCCAAAGGGACGTATGCCGTGGGCATCGAGGGCTACCGGAACATCACGCTGCTGCCGGGGACGGTCAAGCAGCAGACCGTGCGGGATGCCGGCGTTAACAAGGTGCTGTACTTCTCTGTGGACGGCACGCCGGCGGAGCCGCGCCGAACGGTGGTGGCGCTGGAGAAGTGCAACGCCTGCCACTTCAGCCTCTCGCTGCACGGCGACAACCGGAACCGGATCGAGCAGTGTGTGCTGTGCCATAACCCGAATGAGACGGACCGGGTGCGGCGGCCCGCCGATCAGATGCCGCCCGAGTCGGTGAATTTCGTCACGATGATCCACCGGATCCACTCGGGCGAAGAGCAGGTGCGCGACTTCACGATCTACGGTTTCGGAAACGTGCCGCACAACTTCAATGAAGTCCGCTATCCGGGGGATCTGCGGAACTGCGACGCCTGCCACGTGAACAACTCGCAGCAGGTGCCTCTGGACGCGCGGCTGCTTCCGGTAACCGATCCGCGGGGATGGCTCAATCCGGTGGGGCCCACCACGTCGGCCTGCACGGGTTGCCACGCACCCGTCTACGCCGCCTCGCACGCGCTGGCCAACACGACGCAGCTCGGCGAAAGCTGCGCCGCCTGCCATAAAGCCGGCGCAGAATTTTCTGTGGATCGCGTGCACGCCCGGTAGGAGCGGACCATGACGGCTGCTCCTGCCAGGCCGCGCCGGGGTTTCCGCGCAGGCGGAAGGCTCCGGCGCCTTCTGCCGTGCTGGACGTTGTTGGCCTGGCCGATGGCCGCCCAGGCGCCGCCCAAGGCGGCGCCGCAAACCGTAGGTTCGGAGATCTGCCAGGCCTGCCACGAAGACATTTACAAGGCCTTTCTGGGGACGCCGCACGGGCGCCTGGAGAAGGATGCCCGCCGCGGCTGGCAAGGCAAGGCTTGCGAATCCTGCCACGGGCCGGGCAGCGCGCATGCGGAGTCCGGATCGGCGGCGGACATCCGGAACCCTGCGAAGGTCGCCCCGGCCGAATCCGACCGCATGTGCCTTGGCTGCCATCTCAATCAGCCGACGCATGTCGGGCGCATCCAGGGCGGGCATGCGCGCGGCCAGGTGGCTTGCGTTCAGTGCCACTCGGTGCACAAGCCCCGGGAGGAGACCGTGACGTCGGCCAAAGCAGGGCTCGTGAACAAGAGTTGCGCCGGATGTCACGCCTCCAACTGGGCGGAGTTTCAGAAGCCCCACCGGCATCGCCTGCCGGAGGGAGCCATGTCCTGCGTGGATTGTCATAACCCGCACGGGGGCCTGTTGTCGCGCTCGCTTCAGGCCGTCTCCTCGAACGAACCGGGATGCCTGAAGTGTCACGGCGACAAGCGCGGGCCGTTCACTTTCGAGCATGCCTCTGTGCGCGTGGAAGGCTGCACGGCCTGCCACCAGCCGCACGGGTCGGCCAATCCGCGCATGCTCACGCGTCACGAGGTGCGTTTGGTCTGTCTGGAGTGCCACTCCAATCTTCCGGTGCCGGCTGCCGCCGCGGGAGGGGTGCCGCCGGCGTTTCACGATCTGCGGAGTCCGCGCTTCCGCAATTGCACCACGTGCCACATCAAGATTCACGGATCCTACGTGGACCGGGCTTTTCTGCGATGAGACGCTTCTGGATTGCACTGGTCGTCCTGCCGCTTGCGGCGCAGCAAGAGGCGCCGCCCGCCGGAGAGGCTTCGCCCGCACCGGCGGCCGAGCAGTGGATCACCGGGACCTTCGAAGCCGGCGAGCGCTTCACGAGCCGCCTGCACGGGAACCTGGATGCGTACCGGAGTGTGGTGAACCTTGGCGAGGGCCCCAAGCTGTTTGAGGGGGACGTAACCATCCGGAACCGCTCCCGAAAGGTCTTTGACCGTATGACGCTGCGCGGCAGCTCCTGGGGCGGCGAACCCTACACCACTGCGCGGCTGGAACTGGAGCGGGAAGGTGGCTACCGGTTAGGCGTGGACTACCGCAACGTGGCCTACTTTAACGCCCTGCCCTCCTTCGCCAACCCGTTTCTGGAACAGGGCACCCTGTTCAGCCAGCGCGCGTTCGACATCCAGCGCCGGATGCTGGATGCCACGCTCGAACTGCGTCCGGGCGGGCGGATCGTACCGTATCTTGCCTTCTCGCGCGACTGGGGCGCGGGCTCCGGCGTCACCGACTTCGTGACGGGCAGCAATGAGTACGCCGTGCGCAATGATTTGAGCGACCGCACTACGCATTTCCGCGGCGGGCTCCGGTTCCAACTCACGCGTTTCCACCTCACCGTCGAGCAGGGGGGCGCCAAGTTCAAGGATCACCAGCGGGCTTTTCACCGGGGCACGCATCTGGGGAACCGAACGGCGCCCCTGGCCGGCCAGCGCCTGTTTTTGTCCTCTCTCGAACAATTCTGGGGCGCGGAAGGCGACAGCCTCTACAGCAAAGGACTGTTCACCGCCAATCCGGTGTCCTGGGCCGACGTCTACGGGCAGTTTCTGTACAGCATCCCCTCGAGCGACATCACCTACACTCAGAGCAACGAAGGGCTGTTTCGCGAGCTGGGCGGCCTGGCGTTCTTTACGGCGCAGGAGCGGTTTCTGACCGCAACGAGCAGCCAGCCTCACACTTCGGGGAGCTTTGGTGCGGAAGTGCGGCCGCACCGGCGGGTGCGCATCCGCGAGTCGTGGATCACGGACCGTTTTCACGTGGCGGGCGCGCTCTTGAGCGAGCGCAACCTTCTGCTGGCGGATTCGTCACAAACCACCGGGACGCTTTTGGGCGCGGCGCCGGAGCGGCTGGTGCTGAACTACAACCGGCAGGAGGTGAGCCTGCTTGTGGACGCGGCAAGGTGGCTGACCCTGCGGGGCGGGCACCGCTACGTCTGGGGAGACGCCGCCTTCCGGAGTCCGACGCTCCGCGTGTCGCCGGAGCCGCGGACGGGCGAGCTGAAGATGCACGTGGCCCTGGCGGGACTTGCGCTGCGTCCCTCGCCGGCGCTGAGCGTCACGTTCGATTTTGAAGGATCCTCCGCAGAGCGCAATTATTTCCGCACGGGACTCCAAGACTACCAGCGCGTACGCATCCGGGGCCGCTGGCAGGCCCTGGGCTCGCTGGCGTTTGCGGCGAACGTGGCGTTGCTGAACAACGAGAACCCGGCGCCCGACATCCGCTTCGATTTCCTGAGCCGGGAGAATTCGCTGTCGGTGTTCTGGACGCCCCAGGGCGGCAAATGGCTGTCGCTGACCGGGGACTACACGCGCTCGACTCTCCGCTCCAACCTGCTGATCCGCAATCCGACCGATCTGGGCCGCGAGCAGTCCGTGTATCGCGAGAACGCGCACATTGCCACAGCGGTGCTGGAGCTGAACTTTCCCTCGGTGCGGCAGGCGGCGCCCAAGCTGAGTGCGGGCGGGTCGCTGTTCGTCTCGTCGGGCCATCGGGCCTCGGAGTATTACCGGCCGCTGGTGCGGTTCTCCTTCCCGCTGCATCGTAAGGCCCACTGGTTTTTCGAGTGGAGCTGGTACAGCCTGCGGGAGCGTTTTTACCTGTTTGAGGGCTTCCGCACGCACCATTACCTGACCGGCGTGCGGTTCGCGCTATAGTGACTTACGGTATGAAGCACACGTGGCTGGCGGCGTTTGTGGCGGCAGGTTGTGTGTGGGGCGCGATTCCCATACCGGGCGATGCCCGCCAAGGCGCGGAAGTGTTCCAAAAGCAGGGCTGCGTCCAATGCCACAGCGTCGGCGGGCAAGGCGGCAAACTGGGGCCGGATCTGGGGCGGCGCATCGGACGGGGCTATACGCCTTCGCTGATGGCGAGCCTGATGTGGAACCATGCTCCCCAGATGTGGACGGCGATGGAAAAGGCCGGGATCTCCAAGCCGGAGCTGACTCCGGAACAGGCCGCCGACCTGTTCGCCTATTTTTATTCCGCGCGGTATTTCGAGCAGCCGGGAGACGCGGGCCGCGGCAAGCGTGTGTTCGAGTCGCGGCGGTGCGGGGCCTGCCACGGACTTTCCAAGGCGCTCGAAGGGGGTCCGAAGCCGGTGGCCGAGTGGGTTTCGCTCACCGATCCGCTGACGCTGGCGGCCGAGATGTGGAACCATGCGGCGCAGATGAAGGAAGCCTTCGCTCAGCGCAAGATTCCGTGGGCGCGGCTCACCAGCCAGGAACTGGCGGACTTGCTGGTCTATCTCCAGAACCTGCCGGAGACGCGGCGCGCGGCGCGGGAGTTTGCCCCTGCCTCGGCGGAGACCGGCGAGATGTTGTTCCGGGCCAAGGGCTGCGCCGGATGCCACGCCGGGAAGAATTCGCTCGAGAACCGTTTTCCCAACCGCACCATGACGGACTTCGCCGTGGCGATGTGGAACCACGCGCCCGACATGGCGCCCCAGCCGCCCACGCTGCGCCCGGAGGAGATGCGGCGCATCGTGGGCTATCTCTGGTCGCTGCAGATCTTCGACCACCGCGGGGATCCGCGGCGGGGCAAGGCGGTCTACGCGGCCAAGCAATGTGCGGTCTGCCATGACAATCCGGCTTCGGGAGCGCCGAAGATCACCGGCAAGAAGGAGCTGAACGCTCTTTCCATGGTGGCGGAGCTGTGGAAGCACGGGCCTGCCATGCACCGGCAGATGGCGGCCACGGGGTTGCGCTGGCCGCGTTTCCAGGGCCGCGAGATGGCCGACCTGCTGGCCTACCTGGCGCAGCCGTAGGGTTGCTTGAGTCTTCCTCTTCGGGCGGGATACAGTGGCAAGTGTAGCTGCTGCGGCCAGAGGAAGAGTCCGCCGCGCCGCCTGGATCCGCCATGCCCTCGAAGACAGAAATCCTGCCGCAGATCCCGCTGTTTGCCGGCCTGTCGCGGGAGGAAATCGCGGAGCTGGCCGAGCGGACGCTGGAGCGGCGTTACGCACCGGGCGAGGTTCTGTTCCGCGAGGGCGATCCTTGCTACGGCTTTTTCGTGCTCGGGCAGGGTAGCGTCAAGATCGTCAAGACCTCGCCGGCGGGCCGGGAAATCATGCTGGCGGTGGAGTCGGCGCCTTCGAGCGTGGCGGAAATCCCCATGTTCGACGGCGGGCCCTACCCGGCCACGGTTACGGCCCTCGACGATGTCGTTGCCTATCTGATCAGCAAGCAGGACTTCCGCAAGGTCTGCCTGGCGCGCCCCGAGGTGGCGCTGAAGGTACTGGCGGTGGTGGGACGGCGCCTGCGGCAGCTCGTCAGCATCGTGGAACGCGTGAGCTTCGGCAGCGTGCGGCAGCGCCTGGCGCAGATGCTGCTGGATCTGGTGCGCGCCGAGGGTTCGAATCCGGCTCCCTTCCCGTTCACGCATCAGGAACTGGCGTCGCGGCTGGGGACGGTGCGCGAGGTCGTGAGCCGCAATCTGAGCCGCTTTCAGGCCGAAGGCTTGATCCGGATTCAAAAGCGCGAGCTGCACGTGCTGGACGAAGCAGGTCTGGCGCGCGAAGCAGAAATGGAGTTATAGGCCCGCCCGTCAGCGGCCGAAGAGTTTCCGCTTGAGATCCGGCCAGAATTCCTTGAGCACGTTTTTGCCGACATCGAGGCCGATGCAGGTCGTGCTGCGGAGTAGGGCATGTCCGGGGGTGTCGCGCGAATCCGGATACCACAGCATCGGGGCGAAACCGCTGGCAAAGGCTCCGGTCAGGCGGCCCGCGGCCAAGGTCGTTCCTCCGTCCTGCGCCGGGCGTACAAATCCGGAGCGGAGGGCGTAGAGGAGCCGCTGCCACGCTCCCCCGCAAGCGCCGCAGCGCACGTAGCTCATGGTTTCACCGCGCCAGCTGGAAACGCCCAAATCCACCGTGTTCTTGATCGCGCGGCGCCCGTAGCTCGAAGCGAGGCGGCGCCCGAAGCCGTCCCCGCCCTGACCCCACTCGGGCGGCGAACGATGCCACAGGCCCCATGCAGCCGAGGCGGCCGCACCGAGACCCGCCTCCGGACCAAACGTCGAGTGCACGTAGTGCTCGAAATTCCTGGGCGCGACGGCGCCCGGGGCGGGCGCGAAGTGCGACACGGTTCCGGCGTCCTGCGCGTGCAGCGCCACAGAGAAAAGGGCGGCGGCGATGGAAAGCACGCGCATGACTGCACCAGCTTCGGCGATCATACCATGACCCGGCGAGTGTGTGACTAAGATCACACCTTCAAGCTCTCGTGTGTGTGACGGAAGTCATATCGTTGCGCGCAGCCTTCTCCTATCGTGGGATTGGGAGGTACGGAATGCGGAATTCATCCGGATTATGGAAACACGCATTGATACTTACGTTGCTGTTCAGCTTCACGGTCATGATCGTGGGCGGTTACGCCATTTATCGGAGCCGCGCCCCGGTTCCCGAGCAGGTGCTCGGACCGGACGGAAGCGTGCTGTTCACGGCGGCCGACATCCAGCAGGGCCAGGAATTGTTTCGCAAACGCGGGCTGATGGATTACGGCTCGGTGCTCGGTCACGGAGCATACCTGGGCCCGGACTATACGGCCGAGGCTCTGCGCTCGATGGTGGAGGGCATGCGCGCCTACCATTCCGGAGGCGCCTACGCGTCGCTCAGTGAAGAGCGCAAAGCGGCGGTGGATGCCATCGTGGCCCGGGAACTGAAGCAAAACCGCTACGACGCCGAAACGGGAACCCTGCGGTTTACGGCAGCTCAGGCCGAGGCGTGGCGCGGGATTGTCGCCCGCTACCGTGCCGTGTTCCACAGCGGCGATCCGCGCCGGGCGTTGCCGAAGGGGGCGTTGACGCCGCGGGAAGGCGGTGAGGTGGCACGGGAAGCGGCGCGGCGGCTGGCCGCCTTCATCACCTGGACGGCGTGGCTGGCGGCCGCGGAGCGTCCCGGCACGGGCGTGTCGTACACCAACAACTGGCCCTACGAGGAAGCTGCGGGCAACCGAGTCACGGCCGCGTCGCTGTGGTGGTCCGCGGTGAGCGTGGCGGCGCTGCTGTTTTTCCTGGCGCTGATATTGTACTTCCAGCATCGCTACCGGCTCTCACCGGAGGATGTGGAAGAACCGCCGCGCCGTTTCGCCCTGCCCGCACTGACGCCGTCGCAGCGGGCGGCGGCGAAGTTCTTCGTCGTGGCGCTCGTGTTGTTTCTGGCGCAAGCCCTGCTGGGCGGCAAGCTGGCGCACGACTACGCCGACGGCGCCAGCTTCTACGGGCTGCCGCTGAACGACTGGTTGCCCTTTAACATCGCGCGCGGCTGGCACCTGCAACTTGCAATCTTCTGGATCGCCACCGCGTGGCTGGGGATGGGCATCTTCATTGCGCCGCTGGTGAGCGGTTCCGAGCCCCGGTGGCAGAAGCCGCTGGTGGACGTGCTGTTCTGGGCCTTAGTGGCGGTGGTGGCCGGCAGCCTGGCGAGCCAGTACCTGGCGGTGAAGGGATTCATCGGAGACCACTGGTGGTGGCTCGGGACCCAGGGCTGGGAGTATCTGGAGCTCGGCCGCTTGTGGATGCTGCTGCTCATCGCGGGAATGGGCATCTGGCTGTTCATCGTCTGGCGGGGGCTCCGCGGGGCACTGCGGGCGGAATCGGACCGGGGCGGTCTCACGCACTTGCTGTTCTACTCTTCGGTGGCGATTCCTGTGTTCTATTGCTTCGCATTGTTCATTCAGCCGGACAGCCATATCACGATGGCGGACTACTGGCGCTGGTGGCTGATCCACCTGTGGGTGGAAGGCATTTTCGAGGTGTTCGCCGTAGTGGTGATCGGGTTCCTGATGGTGAGGCTGGGTCTGGTGACGGCGCAGTCCACGCTGCGGGCTCTGTACTTCCAGCTCATCATTCTTCTGGGTAGCGGCATCATCGGCACGGGGCACCACTATTACTGGATCGGCGCGCCGGAGATGTGGATCGCGCTGGGGAGCGTTTTCTCGGCCTTGGAAGTGATTCCGCTGTCACTGCTGATGGTGGAAGCCTACGGCCAGTACAAGGTGATCCGCGAGACGGGGGTGGAGTTCCCGTACCGGGCGGCGTTCTGGTTTCTGGTGGCGACGGCTTTCTGGAATCTCTTCGGCGCGGGCGTGCTGGGCTTTCTGATCAACCTGCCCTTCGTGAACTACTTCCAGCACGGATCGTTCCTGACGGCCGCCCACGGGCACGGCGCGCTGATGGGCGTCTACGGCATGCTGGCGATTGCGCTGGCGCTGTACTCGCTGCGGAACATCGTCCAGCCCCGGCATTGGAAGGAGAAGTGGATCATGACCGGCTTCTGGGGCCTGAACGCCGGTTTGATGGGCATGATTGCGACCACGCTGTTCCCGGTGGGGGTGCTGCAGTTGCTCGAGTCGTTCCGCAACGGCTTCTGGTCGGCGCGGGCCTTCGCCTTCTACGAGCAGCCGCTGGTTCACAAGCTGCTCTGGCTGCGGATTGTGCCCGACAGCGTATTCATCGTTCTCGGTGTCGTGCCGCTGGTCGGGGCGGCGGTGTGGGGTTTCCTGCATCTCCGTCCGGCCGTGGAGGAGGCGGACGTCGTGCGGCAACTCCAACGGGAACAGGACGAGATCGCGGTGCTGCGGCGCTAGCGGCGCTCAGTCCGTAAGTCCCTTCACCGTCACCGCCACGTCAATGCCCTGCCGGACGCTGGCGGTGACGGTGCAGAAATCCTCGAACAGCTCGAGACAGCGGCGCGCGTTGTCCCGTTCGGCTTCGGGGATGTGAGGATCGATCACCACCTCCACCTTGCCGATGCGCAGCCGGCGGTTTTCGTTGCGAACCACGTGCACCTTCACCTCGGTGTGGAGGTTGTCAACCGGCACGCGGGCTTTGCGGGCGCAGAACAGCAGGCTCGCGCTCAGGCAATTGCCGATGGCGGCAGCGAGCACACGCCCGGCGTTCGGCCCGCGGTCCTGGCCGAGCGGCGGCGGCTCGTCCATGAGCAGTTCCGGGAAGTGTTCCTTGTCGAAGCGGACGCGGAACTCGTAGTCCCGGACTTGGTCCACGGTGATCGAAAACTGGCTAACCAGTTCGCTCATACTACCGTTTTCCCAGAAGCTGCTGCAGTGCGGCAACGATGCGGGGAGCTGCGTCGGGGCCCACGGAGTTCACCTCGCCGTACCAGCGCCTGGGGCTGTTCTGGAGCCACGGCTCCTTTTCGTCCCACTCCACCTTGGGGATGATGTATCCGATCTCGTCGTTGGCCAGACCGAACAGCATCCGGTACGGCGCGCGCATCAGAGTTTTGATGGGGGCTTCGGCGGGAGCGTCGGGAAAGTCGGCCCCGGCATAGCGTTCGACGCCGCCCACGCTCAACTCCGGGTAGAGCTCTCCCGGCACGAGGGCGATTTCCAGCACGGGCCGCCGTCCCCGGCTCAAGCGGACGCATCCGACGGGAGTGGTCGTGTTGGCTTCCGCCTGGATCGGCTTGCGGCCTTTGAAGACGCCGGCCGCGGCGGCCTTTTGAAACGCCGCATTGGTCACAGGGATGGAGATGAGCTGTTCGCGATACTCGATGCGGTTGATCGTTACCGGGGCGCTGTGACGCACGGCCTGGACGGCCAGTTCCGCCACGCGCCGGCCGATGAGCTCTGCTTTGCGGAAGGTTCCATCGGCGACCTCGGCGCCGGTGGCCGGGTCCCGGAGCTTGGCTCCGAGCGGCGATTGCATGCCGCCGATGGCGCCGTTGATGAAGACGGCTACGCCGCCTGAGAGCTCTTCCAGGCGCGCGTACAGGTAGGCCGGATAATCCGCCGTGACCAAGGTGTTTTTCGAGCCCAGCGCCTCCGGATGGTTCGCCCAGTTGACCAGAGTCCCGATCGGGCCGCCGCCGCGTTCGGAGGCGGAAAGGACGACCAGTTCCGCATCGTGGACCACCGGCGGGCGGTTGTCGTGGATGAAGGCGTCCAGTTCCGGGCTGTGGAAGCGAGCCAGGCGCACGAGGGCGGGGCGAAGCGAGCGCAGGGCGGCGAGGGCGGCCTCGGCCGTGCGTTCGATGAGGAAGGCGTTGTAGGCCTCATTGAGGCCGCTCACACCGAGACTCGGTCCCCACAGCCCCATGGTGTCCGGGGCCTGGTGATCGTGGGAGGAGGCCACCACGACATCTGCGGGAGAGCCAAGCTGCGAGCGGACAACGCTCCGGATTTTTTGGACATCCTCGTAGAAGAGGCCGATCGAGTCCACACCGCACAAGGCCAGGCGGCGTCCGCCGGCCTCGAGGGCCAGGCACCGCGCCCACAGATCGTCGTGGATGCCGGTGGCGCGGCGGTTCAGGCCGAATCCGGCCAGGTAGACGGGGCCGTGCTTGTCCAGATCCGGAGTGATGGTGCGCCTGGCGGCGCCGGCGCGCAGCTGGGCGGGTGCAGCGGAGGTCGCGGCGAGGAGCAGCAGGAGGACGGCGGCCGGCCGGAAAGCGGTCTTGTGCACGGCGTGCATCCCGCCGGTTCCTCGCCGCGGCGGCGTCAGGCCCAGTAGGCGACGCCGGGTTTCTCGCGGATGACGATATCCTTGAGGAAATTGATGGCCTTGGTCAGGCCTTCTTCGGGAGACATGAGGCTGTCTTCGTGCTCGATGGAGAGCACGTAGTCATAGCCGACCATTCGCAACGTGGAGACGAATTCGCGCCAGAAGTCCGCTCCGTGGCCCCAGCCGCAGGTGCGGAAGATCCAGGCGCGGTTGCGCTCGTCGGTGTAGCGCTTCATGTCCAGCACGCCGCTCTTCGGAAGGTTGACGGGATAGATCTGGGTGTCCTTGGCGTGGACGTGGAAGACGGCGTCACCCAGGATGCGCACGGCGGCGCAGGGATCAATGCCCTGCCAGAACATGTGACTGGGGTCGAAGTTACAGCCGATGTTGTTTCCGGCGATCGAACGCAGTTTGAGCAAGGTTTCCGGGCTGTAGACCACGTAGCCGGGATGCATCTCGATGGCGATCTTCACCCCGTGGTCTGCGGCGAACTTGGCTCGCTCGGTCCAGTAGGGGGCGACTTTTTTCTCCCACTGCCAGGCCAGGAGTTCCTGGTAGTGCGGCGGCCAGGGCGAGACCACCCAGTTGGGGTATTTGGCATTGTCACTGTCGCCGGGGCAGCCTGAGAAATCAATTACGACCGGAACGCCGAGCTTTTCGGCGAGCAGGATCGTTTTACGGCTGATCTCCTGGGCCTTGCCGGAGACGGCCGGATCGGGGTGCAGCGGCTCGCCGTGGCAGCTCAGGGCGCTCACGGTGATGCCGTTGTCGTCCAGCATCTTCTTGAACTCTTTGAGCTCGTTTTCGTTGTCGAGCATGGACAGCTTGCAGTGAGCGTCGCCCGGGTAGTTGCCCGTGCCGAGTTCGATGGTGTCAATGCCCAGTCCTTTGAGCTTCTGGATGACCTGCTTGAGCGGAAGATCCGACATCAAAACGGTGAACACTCCAACCTTCACAGCGTCTCTCCTTGGAACAGGGGAAGATATTTCGGCATGGCGCCGGGAGACAGCATATCACTTTTGGAGCGGCAGGAAGTACCCGCCGGCGGGGCGCAAAGATGAACATGTCAGAGCGCCTGCGCCCGCACCCGGCAACCCGCACGGCGATCGAGGGGGATGCGGTGGTAACACTCAACGGGAGCTGTCCGGCGGCGCACTGGTTAACGATCGCACGATCGCCGGATCGAAGACCTGCGCGTCGGGCGGGACCGCCCTGTAAGGCGTGAAGTCGGGCTCTTCGGTGAACAAGTCCGACAGATCCGAGGCCGCGGCATCGAACAGGTTGAGCGGCGGAATTCCCAAGAGCCGGAAGACGGTCTTGAGCAGGCCCGGAAAGCTCGAATTCACTCGGGAAACGTAGTTGCGTTTGGCGTAGGGGCTCACAAGCAGGAGCAGGCTGCGGTGCGAATCAATGTGATCCCGGCCGCCCTGAGCATCGTCTTGTGTGATGAAAACGGCCATCTGTTGCCACCACGGCGAGTGGGAGAGGTACTCGACGATGCGCCCCAGCGCCAGATCGTTGTCGGCGACGTAGGAAGCCTCAAAGGGGTAGCCCTGGCCGGGGCGCGGCCGCGCGGTGTGGTCGTTCGGTAGATGAATGTAGATGAACCGCGGGAATGCTTCGCCGCCGCGGCGGTAGCGGTGCTCGATGTCCTCGATGAAGCGGTCCGCGCGGGACTGGTCGGGGATGTCGGTGTTGAACGGCGGATAGGTGCGGCAGGTGTTGCGATAGAGGGGCTCCGGCAAGGGTGCATTGGTGAGATAGCGCGCACCGGCAGGCTCCAAGCCGGGTCCTGCGTAGACGCCCGCCAGCTCCAGGCCCTCGCCGTAGTTGCGAAAGCTCACGCCGTGGCGCTCCAGATGGTGCCAGAGAGAGCCGGCCTCGGGCACACCTTCCGGGTGGAGCGATGCGGCGCCGCCCGCAAACGCCAGGCGGCCGGGAGCAGCGGTGGGAAACCGGAAAGCTTTACGACCGCCGAATCCGGCCGCCGACGACGTCGCGACCCACAAGTTGGGGTAGGCGCCGACCAGCCAGTGGTGGCCTTCCGCGCTAGTCTGTGAGGCCGCGTAGAAATTGTCGCTGAAGGCCCAGCGGGCGGCCATTTCGTGGTGGTTGGGAGTTACGTTCAGGTTGCGGAGGTGGAGGCGCGCGGCAAACGTTCCGCGCTCCTGATAGACGTAGCCTCGCCGGCCGAAGCGTGCGAGCGCCGGGGCGGCCATGACGGGCCCGTTCGAGGCGGCGGTGATGTCGCCGAGGACGTCATCGAAGCTGCGGTCCTCTTTGACGATCAGCACCACGTGGCGGATCGCCTCCGGCAGCGCCGCCGGCGGCTCCCGCGCCGGAAGGAATCCGTTGAGCCGCCACACCCGAGCCGTGTGGCCGTCGAGTTCCTCTCTGCCGGGAAGCGGGAACACCGAGATCGCGCCCCGGCGCAGCAGTCCTTGGAAGGTGTCCCGATAGGGCTCGCGCAGACTTGCGTTGGGCCCCGTGCCGTGTCCTCCGGCGCTAGCAACGAAGACCGTGTCGCGATCGAGCGCCACGCGGGTGGGAAACCAGGCTGCGGGCAAATGCCCGAGCACGCGCCCGCTCTGCGTGTCAATCACACCCACGGCGTTGATGCCGGCTTCCGCCACCAAAAGCCAGCCGCTCGGCTCGTGGAAAGCCATGCCGGAGGGCAGGAGTCCTCGCAGATGTTCGAGGCCCGGAACGCGGAGCAGGATCTCAGCGAATAACCGGTTGGACTTTGCGTCAATGACGGTGATCGAGTCGTTATGGGCGTTGGAAACATAGACACGGTCTGCGGTCGCCACGACTCCGGAGGGACTGCTGCACCCGAGACTGCTCGGGCCGAACGGGACTCCCGTTTTCACGAACGTTTCCACGCGCGGACTGCTGGGATTCTCCACATTGACGACTGCCAGCGAACAAGACTCAGCGTCAGCGGGCGTGCCCACGCCGGGAACGTCCACGGGCCCGGCTTCTGTTTCCCGGCGTGCGCCTTCAAACGCCTCCGGCGAAGGGAAACCGAACGCCGGGAACGGAAGGCCGCTTTCCTTGGGCCGAAGCGGATCTGCGCCGGGAATGGGCCGGTAGTCGAGCATGCCGACATGGGTCACGTAAGCCCGCCGCCCGTCCGGCGCCAGGGCCACTGCGAAAGGCAGGCGGCCGACGCGGACGGAGGACAGGAGGGTACGCCGGCGCAGATCGAGAATCACAAGCCGAAAGTTGGCCTGGTCGAGTACGTAGAGCAGTCCGCGGGCACGGTCGAGAGCGAGATCCCCTGTGTAGCTGTCACGAAAGCCGCCCCGGTTGAGGTCGTAGCTGCGCCGGATCTTGCCACTGCGTGCGTCGAGCAGGAGCACGCGCCCCGAATCTCCTTCGGCGACGTAGAGGTCGTTTTCCGAGTTGAAGGCGATGCCGATGGAAACGCCGCGCCAAGTCTCGCGGACGGCATCCGCATTGCGCGGCTCGTGGTGTTCCACGCGCCAGCGGCGATCGTCTTTGTGAAGTACAGTAATGGAATAGCGCTGCGGGCCCAGGTTGGCGGTCGCGACGGTCTTGCCTTGGGGACTGACGGCCAATCCGAAAGGACCTGCTCCGGTGTGGTAATGACGGCCGAGGGGCAGGATGAGCCGCCCGCCTGGCAGTACGGTTTCGGCCCCGGGCCGGCGCATTGCAGGGCGGGTGCCTGCGGGAGCGCGATAGTCGGCGCTCAGGGCCGCCACCGCGGCGCAGATAAGTAAGATGGCGGGCATGCCGCACCACTGTTTATACCGTGCCTGCCGGAGCGGAGGCAATGATTGCAGAATGGACCGGAGATCATTCGTGGGAGTATTGGGAGGATTCAGCGTGCTGGCAGGCCAGCAGCCGGCTCCTGAGGAGCGCAAGACGCGACTGTATCTGCTGGAGACGTTTTATCTCAAGCATGGCACGCAGCTCGGCCGCTTGCACAACTACCTGAGTCAGGCGGTGCTGCCGGCCTTAAACCAAGTTCATGGCGGACCGAAGATCGTGCTCGAGGCGCTGGTGGCGCCGCACATGCCTCAGGTGGCCGTGTTCTTGGGATTTCAGTCGGTGGCGGAGATGTGGCAGGTGCGCGCGAAGCTTCTCGAGGACGCTGCGCTCGCGAAGGCGTTCGAAACCTGGCAGGAGGGGCCCGAGCCTCCCTTCGAGCAGCAGCACAACATCCTGCTGGAGGCGGCGGCCTATTCTCCGGAAGTGGTTCCGCTGGACCCTCCTCCCAAGGCGCCGCGCATTTTTGAGCTGCGCGTTTACCATTCGCCGACCTGGCGGCAGCTGAAGGCCCTGCACGAACGGTTCGAGGGGCCGGAGATCAAGATTTTCCATCGCGTGGGTGTGCACCCGGTGCTTTACACTTCGACCGTGATCGGCCCGAACATGCCCAACCTGACTTACTTGATACCTTTCGACGATCTGGCCGCGCGCGAGAAAGCATGGAACGCCTTTGCGGCGGATCCGGAGTGGATCAAAGTGCGGCAGGAGTCCATCGAGCGGCACGGGCAGATCGCCAGCGTGATTCAAATCGCGCTCTACCGGGCTGCGCCGTATTCTCCGATTCGCTGAGGGCGGCCGGGCTGCCGGCAGTTGCCAGCCGCCGGCCGATGCGCGACGATAACCTCGCAGGGGGCGCCACATGAATGGCTGCAAGCGGATTTCTGTTGCGAGCTTGGTGAGCCTGATGCTCGGCGGATTCGTGCCGGCATTCGCCGGGCAAGCCGAAGGCCACCCGGACGTGCCCCGGCGGGTCCCACGACCGTTTCAGCGTGAGGTCGCCATTCCGCTGGCCTTTCGCCAGAACGCTGCCTCCTTTCGGGTGCCGGCCGGCGCGCAGCTTGTCATCGAGTACGTCTCCGCCAGTGGGGACGTTCCTTTCGGCCAGAATCTTCTGGTAGCGGTCCAGACCACGGTGGGAGGCGAGACAGCCACGCATTTTCTGGTTCCTTCGCGGCCGGACTGGCAGCGGATTCCGGGGATCGACTACGACGTGATTCGTCTCCGGCAGTGGCTGCGCATTTACGCGGACGGCGGAACCGAGGTTGTCGTGAAGGTAGCCCGAACCGGTGGCTGGGGCACGGGCGCGGCCAGCGTCACACTGACGGGATACCTGTCGGAGAAGCAGTAGCCGCTAAAGCTACAATGCGTGAGGTGGTGCTGAAACCGGCAATTGTGGCCTCGAGCTTGCTTTTGGTGTCCTTCGCCATGGGCCTGCCGGCGCAGGTCCACCGCCACGGGATCTTCGAGATCACACTCACGGCGGCCAAGGAACATTCCGATCCGCTCAGGGACGTTCAGGTGACGGTGGAGTTCCGCGGTCCGGGCGGCGCCTTGCGGCAGGTCCGGGCGTTTTGGGACGGCGAGCGGACCTGGAAAGCCCGCTTTTCTCCTGAAATCACCGGCGAATGGGGGTGGCGCTCGCAGTGTTCGGACCCCTCCGACAGCGGATTGCACGAACGGAGCGGGCGCTTCAAGATCGTGCCTTACCGGGGTACCAACGCGCTGTACCGCCGTGGGGCTCCGCGCCTTTCTCCGAACCGGCGGTATTTCGTCCATGCAGACGGCACGCCCTGGTTTTTTCTGAGCGACACGGCCTGGAACGGCGCGCTCATGTCCACGCGCGAAGAATGGGAACGGTATCTTGCGGACCGCTCCTCCAAGCGGTTTACCGCCGTGCAGTTCGTCATGACCCAGTGGCGCGCCGGACGCCGCGACGAGCTGGGGCAGGTGGCATTTACCGGAACGGATCGCATCCAGATCCATCCGGGGTTCTTCCGGCGTATGGATTCGAAGTTCGAGGCCCTCAACCGGCACGGGCTCGTGGCCGTTCCCGTGCTGTTATGGGCTCTCAGCTCGAAAGAAAAAGAGAGTCCGGGTGTGTGGCTGCCCTCCGATCAGGCCATCCTGCTGGCGCAGTATATGGTGGCGCGCTACGGCGCCTGGCACGTGATCTGGTTCTTAGGCGGGGACGGCGACTACCGGGGAGCGAACGCAGAGCGGTGGAAAACAATCGGCCGTGCGGTGTTTCCGCAGGGTGAACCGCGGCGGCCCGTGACCCTGCACCCGCGCGGCATGCAGTCGCCGTGGGCCGAATACAAGGACGAACCCTGGCTGGATTTCTTCCTCTACCAGAGCGGTCACGGCAGCGACGCGCGCAAGTGGCGCTGGAACGCCACGGAGGGGCCCGCGAAGGACTGGACCCTGGAGCCGCCCCGCCCGGTGATTGACGGCGAGCCGAACTACGAAGGTCACCTTTCTTATCAGGCCCGGGCGCGAATCACGGATGCGGAAGTGCGCCGGGCGGTCTACTACAGCCTGCTGGCCGCCCCGCCGGCGGGAGTGTCCTACGGGGCCCACGGGATCTGGTATTGGGCGCGCAAGCCGGAGGTGCCTCTGGATCATCCCAACAGCGGCGTCGCCGATCCGTGGTTTGAATGTCTCGACTACCCCGGGGCGCGCCAGATGAAGATCCTGCGCGACGTCTTCGATTCCATCGCGTGGTGGAAACTTCGCCCGGACCGCGGACTGCTGGCCGAAGATCCGCACGACGAAACGTTCCTTTCCTACCCGATGCCGGCCCGCTCGGAAGACGGGCGCTTTGCGCTGATCTATCTGCCGGCCAATCCCACGGTGAAGCTGGATCTGAGCGGCTTCGGCGGTGCGGTGCGCGGCGAATGGATCAACCCGCGCACGGGGGCGCGCTCCGCCGCCGGGCGCTGGGATGCCGTCCGGGGGATCGAGGTCAAAACGCCGGCACAGGGAGACTGGCTGCTGTTGCTGCGGCGGTGAGATCTTGCTCGCCGGCCGCTGGGGGTTTCCGATGTTGCGCCCGCCTGGGAGCGATTTCTGGCGCTGGGCTGCGAAGCGCTGCTCAGCGCGCTGTGCCCGGAACGGCTGTCCGTGGCTGCCAGGCGAAGTTCGCAAAGGCGTTGTCCACCGGCGTTTCGGCGACGTGGTTTGTGTAGTTGCTCAGCGTTTTCTGTGTGATGCCCAGAATCACCTCAAGCACCTGGGCCCGTGTGAAGCCGGCGTCAAGAAATGCTCGCACTGTCTCTTCGTCCACCCAGCCCCGGTTTTCCACGACCCGGCGGGTGAAGCTTCGAACCGCTTCCAGCCGCGGGTCGGCGAGGGGTTCGCCGTCGCGCAGGGCCCGCAACGACGCTTCATCACCCCCACTGTGGCGGTACAACATGCTGTGAGCCGCCACGCAGTAGGTACACCGGTTCTCGAGGCTGGTTGTTAACAAGACCACCTGCTGCTCGACGGGAGAAAGCGAACTGGCTGCAAAGGCGTCCGCAAGCGCCAGGTAGCCCTTGAGCGCCGCGGGCGATTCCGCCAGCACGCCGATCAGGTTGGGTACGAAACCGAACTTGGTCTGCACGGCCCCCAGGAGCTCTTTTGCGGCGGCCGGGGCACTTTCCGCCGTGTGAACAGGAAATTGAGTCACATTTTTGAGTTCGCCCGCCAGCGGCCGCCGGTTACGATAAAGCTCGGTGGAAATGCAGAAGGTGTGCCGGCTCAATTCGGCATGTGGAGGTTTGGATGGTGGCGGCCGTCGCGCAAACCGCAGCAAGAAGCGGCGCGTAGCGTCGCTCGAGTCGAAGACCCGCACCACATCCGCAGGGGGGCCGAGGTTGCGCCCGCCTGGGAGCTATTTCTGGCGCTGGGACGCAAAACGCCGCTCAGAGCGCTGCGCCCGGAACGGCTGTTCGTGGCTGCCAGGCAAAGTTGGCAAAAGGCGTTGTTGACCGGCGTTTTGGCTACGTGGTTTATGTAAGTTGCTTAGCGTTTTCTGCGTGATGCCGAGAATGACCTCAAGCACCTAGGCCCGTGTGAAGCCGGCGTCCGCATTGACCAGCCCGCCCGTCATATCTCCTTCTCCTTCTCCGCGCCTGCGGGCCCTTCATCCCCATTTGGCAAGGAATTCAACGTGGTTCCACCTGCTCTCACGGCTCACCGTAGCGCGAAGACGCAGGATGCGGCGCAACTGCTCCCCAACCGAATAGCGCTGTTGGGGGGCGAGGATCATCCCGGCGTGCGCCCGACCGGCCTTGATCCATTCTGTATGCAGCCGGTAGAAGTCAGAGACGTTGTGAGCTCTTCGGTCAAGCGCTCTTCGGTTTCCAGATCGGCGTCGCTCTCGGCCTTGTTGGCGTAGTAATAGGCGAGGGCGGCATGCACTTGCGCAAGTGACAGGTGGCCGAAGTTGTTTGCGATCTCTTCCGGCGTGTAGCCCATGTTGTGCCATTGGGCAACCCGGCGGACCGAGACACCAGTCCCGGCGATGCACGGGCGCCCCCCTCGAATCTCCGGCCGCCGGGAAATCAAGGTGCCGATCTCGGTCGTAATTCCCATCAGCTTCGAGGATGTCAACCGCAGGGGCGAGGGGCAAGAGCTTGGCCGCGGGCAAGACCCGCCGGCGTGGAGAGGCGAGCCGGCGCTTCAGGCGACGGCTTCCAGAGACATCCGGCGCAATTGACCGCAGGCCGCGAAGATGTCGCGGCCGCGGGGCTTCCGGATAAAGCAGGGCAGGGAGCGGCGCAGGATCCGCTGGAAGGCAAGCACGCGCTCCGGCTCCGGGGTCTCAAAGGGAATTCCCGGTCCGGGATTCAGGGCAATCAGATTGACCTTGCATTTGAGGCCGGACAGCAGGCGCAAGACCCTCCGGGCGTCCGCCTCCGAATCGTTCACATCCTTCAGGAGCACGTATTCAAACGTCAGCCGCTCCCAGGGGCGGAGGGGATAGTTGCGGCACGCCTCGAGCAGCTCCTCGAGCGGGTACTTTTTCGCCACAGGCATCAGGCGCAGCCGCTGCTCCTGGCTCGAAGCGTTGAGTGATACCGCAAGCTTCGGGCGGACTTCGGCTTGCCCCAGTTCGACGATCTTCGGAGTGATCCCCACGGTCGAAAGAGTGATCCTGCGCGGCGAGATGCCTACGCCGTCGGGGTCCGTAAGCAGGCGGGTCGCCTTGAGGACGTTGGGGAGGTTGAGCAGGGGTTCGCCCATGCCCATCATGACGATATTGATCCGGTCGCGACCCGGCTCAAGGCCGCTGTCTGCGGCCAGGAGGAGAACCTGACCCACGATCTCTCCGGCGGTGAGGTTGCGCTCCAGACCCATGAGCGCCGTCAGGCAGAACTTGCAGCCGGCCGGGCAGCCTACTTGCGTGGAAATGCAGAAGGTGTGCCGGCTTGCTTCCGGCATGTGGACGGCTTCGATGGTGCGGCCGTCGGCGAGCCGCAGCAGGAAGCGGCGCGTACCGTCGCTCGAGTCGAAGCGCTCGACCACCTCCGGCCATCCCACACAATACTGCCTTGCCAGCTCCCGCCGCAGCGCCGCGGGCAAAGTGGAGATCTCGTCCACCTCACGCACCGGGCGGCGGTAGAGGGCGTGATAGATCTGGCGGGCGCGGAAGGACGGCTGGCGCTCACCGAGGAGCTGCTGCAACTCGGCAAGCTCCATTCCCAGCAGAAGGTCCGACACTACTCTGAGTCTAGCACCTGCTCCGGGCGCCGAGTCGAGGCAAACAAAAGGCGAAAATACCGACTTGGCAGAGCATCCCGGAACGTGCTAGAAGATTAGAGGGGCTTCCACCCCTCCCCCAAGCCATGCCAGACCTCACCAGCAGCACCCGAGAGATTGAAATTTCTCAGTTTCCGAACGGCGTGGTCCTGATCAGCGAGACGATGCCCCAGGTGCGGTCCGTGTCGATCGGCATCTGGATGGGGACCGGCTCGCGCCAGGAGGGACCGGAAGAGAACGGGGTCTCGCACTTCATCGAGCACATGCTCTTCAAGGGGACGACCACCCGGAGCGCCGAAGACATCGCGCGGGCCGTAGATTCGACCGGCGGCAACCTGGACGCATTCACCGCCAAGGAGATGGTCAGCTACAACGCGAAGGTGCTCGACGAACACCTGCCGCTGGCCTTCGACATCCTCTCGGACATGGTGCTGCACCCCCTGTTCCGCCGAGAGGACATCGAGAAGGAAAAGGGCGTTGTCCTGGAAGAACTTAAGATGGAGGCGGACAACCCCGAATACCTGATTCACGAGATCTTCACCAACAACTTCTGGAAGGATCATCCGCTCGGCAAGCCGATTCTGGGGACCCGCGAGACCGTGCGCCGCTTCTCGCGCGAGCGGATCGAGGAGTACTACCACAAGATTTACGTGCCCTCGAATATCGTCATCACGGCCGCCGGCAACATCACCCATCAGCGGCTGGTGGAACTGGCCGGAGAGCGGTTTGCAGGGTTGGCGCGGAACGGATCGGTCCCGCCGAGCCCGCCTCCTGCGGTCCATGCGCGGATCACGCAGCGCAACAACAAGTCTCTCGAGCAGTTGCACTTGTGCGTGGGAGTGCCCTGCTATCCGTTTGCCCATGAAAAGCGCTACGCCTGCTATGTACTGAATACGCTGCTCGGCGGCGGCATGAGCTCGCGCCTGTTTCAGAACATTCGCGAGCAACGAGGTCTGGCGTACGCCGTCTTCTCGGAGATCACCAGCTACCGGGACACGGGCTGCCTTTCCGTTTATGCGGGAACTTCGGTCGAGACCGGGCGCAAAGTGATCGGCCTGATCATGGAGGAGTTCCGCAAGCTCAAGGAGGAGCGGGTAAGCGAGGAAGAGCTGCGACGGGCCAAAGACCACCTGAAGGGCTCGTTCGTCCTCGGCCTGGAATCCACCAACAGCCGGATGTCCAACCTGGCGCGCCAGCACTTGTATTTCGGCCGCTTTTTCTCGGTGAAGGAGTTGATGGAAAGCATCGAACGGGTCACGGCCGAGGAGGTGCAGCAGGTTGCCCAGGAGCTGTTCCGCCCGGAGCATGTGGCGCTGGCGGTGCTCGGTAACCTGAAGGGCTTCCGCATCCGCCGCGAGGATCTGGTCTGCTGAACCGAGCGCGCCTCCTTCCGGCGGGCTCCAGAACGGACGGGCAAATCGAGCCTGCGCCTCGGGTACACTGGAGGCTTCAGCCCATGCCGGCCTGTGCGCAGTGTGCCTTTGCCGTTGTGGCCCTTGCAGCCTTTGCCGCGGCGGCCGACTTCGGCGCCTTGAAGCCGGAGGGCTACGTCAGCGATTTTGCCCGGGTGCTCGATCCGGCGGCCCGGTTGCAGTTGGAGCGCTACGCCAAGCTCGTCGAAGAGCGGACGGGCGTGCAAATGGCGTTCGTCACGCTGCCGACGCTGGGGGGCGAGCCGATCGAAGACGTCGCCAACGTTTTGTTCCGCAAGTGGGGCATCGGTCGCAAGGAGACGAACGAAGGGCTGCTGTTGCTGCTGGTGATTCAGGATCGCCGCATGCGGCTGGAAGTCGGCTACGGGCTCGAGCCCGTGATTCCCGACGGCTTTGCCGGAAGCGTGTTGCGCGCCATGCGCCCGGCGTTGCGCGAGCGGCGTTTCGGCGAGGCGCTAATTGAGGCGGCCCGCGCTTTGGGCACGCGGATCGCCGAAGCCAAAGGAGTCCGCCTGGAAGCGGAACTGCCACGGCGGAGTCCGCCGCCGGAACCGGACCTTCCCTGGGCCGTGTTGCTGGGCGGGCTGGCGGGTCTGGCAATGCTGCTGGCCGCGGCGCGTACCAACCGGCGTCGCTGGGCCTATCGCAGCTACCGGCGTTATGATACGGACTGGCTGCCGGCTTTGCTCGCTGCGCAAATGCTCGGCGGGCCGCGCGGACTCGGCCGCGGCGGCGGTGGTTTCGGGGGCTTTGATTCCTCGGACAGTTTCGGCGGCTTCGGCGGAGGCGACTCCGGGGGCGGCGGCGCCTCCAGCAGTTGGTGAGCCCTATGGACCGCGTGCTGAATCAGCTTGTGGAACGCCTGAAAAAAAGCTACGGCGAGCGGCTGGTTTCCGTGGTGCTTTACGGCTCGGCGGCGGTGGGCGATCACCATGGCCGCTTTTCCGATCTGAACGTTCTCTGCGTGCTGGAGCAGATCACTCCCCGGGAGCTCAGCGAATCCGCTCCGATCTTCCGCTGGTGGCGCGAGCTCGGCAATCCGGCCCCGCTGCTGCTCAGCCTGGAAGAGGTCCGCACGTCCACAGACTGTTTCCCGATCGAGTTCCACGACATCCAGGAAAGGCGGCGCGTGCTCTACGGGGAGGATGTCATCGCCGATCTGGAGATTGACGATGCTTTCTACCGGGCCCAGGTGGAGCACGAGCTGCGCGCCAAGCTGCTGCGGCTGCGGCAGAAGGCGGCCGGCGTGCTGGCCGACCGGGAACTTTTGCGCACGCTTCTCATTGACTCGGTTTCCACGTTCTGCGTGCTGTTCCGGCACGCGCTCCGCTTGGCGGGTGTCGCAGCGGCATTCGAGAAGCGGCGGATTCTCGAGCAGGCCGAGCAGCAGTTCGGTCTGGATCCGGCACCCTTTGAGCGGATCCTCGATTTGCGCGAGCAGAAAATCAAGCCCAAAGACGTGGATCCGGGCCCGCTGTTTGCGTCTTATCTGAAAGGGATCGAAGTCGTGCTTGCGGCCGTGGACAAGCTGGAAAAGTGAGGTGAAACCATGAGAACCGGAATCATCATCGCCGTGGTCCTCATTGCCATGGCGCTCATGGCCGGCATGAGCGTGAAAGGCATTTATAACGAGCTGGTCACCCAACGGGAGGCCATTGAGGCCCAGTGGCGCCAGGTGGACGTGGCCATCCAGCGGCGCGCGGATTTGATTCCCAACCTGGTGGAGACCGTAAAGGGCTTCGCCAAACAGGAGCTCGCAGTCATGCAGGCGGTAACGAGCGCCCGGGCGGCGCTGCTGGCGGCGCGCACTCCCCAGGAGCGCATCGCAGCCAACCAGCAGCTGGATGCGGCCATCGGGCGGCTGCTGGTTGTGGTGGAGAACTACCCGCAGCTCAAGTCCAACGAGAATTTCCTGCGCCTGCAAGACGAACTGGCGGGAAGCGAGAACCGCATTGCCGTCGAGCGGCGCAAGTATAATGAAGCGGTACAGAAGTACAACACCACGATCGCGCTGTTCCCGAATAATCTCGTAGCATCGTTGTTCGGTTTCACCCGCAACGACGCTTATTTCCGGGCGGAACCTGCGGCGCGCACCGTGCCGAAAGTGGCGTTTTGAGGAGCGGCACCGATGAGCGTAGCGACGTTTCCGAACTACATCAACGGGGAGTGGCGGACGGGCGCCACGTTTGAAAACCGCAATCCGGCCAACGTGCAGGAGCTCGTCGGCCTCTTTGTCCGGGGCACGCCGGAGGACGTGGGGGCAGCGGCGGATGCGGCTCAGGCGGCGCTCGCGGGCTGGTCGTCGCTGCCTGCTCCCGCTCGGGGAAGCTATCTGTTTCGCGTGGCCGAGATCCTGGAGCGCAAGGCGGAACAGCTTGCTGTGGAGATGACGCGCGAGGAGGGCAAGACTCTGCCGGAGGCCCGGGGCGAGGTCAGGCGCTCGATCAACATCTTTCGCTATTTCGCCGGAGAAGGGGCGCGCCTGCCCGGACTTTTGGTTCCCTCAGAACGCGAGCGCGTGCACACGTTTGCCGTGCGCCGGCCAGTGGGGGTGGTGGGTCTGATTACGCCGTGGAACTTCCCGAGCGCGATCCCGGCCTGGAAGCTGGCGCCGGCGCTGATTTGCGGCAACACGGTGGTGCTGAAGCCCGCTTCGGCGGCGCCGCTCAGCGCCTGGCGGATTGTCGAGGCCTGCCATGAGGCGGGCATCCCGAAGGGCGTCGTGAACTTCGTCGCCGGCCCCGGAGGGGAGCTCGGCCGGGCGCTGGTCAACGCCGCGCCCGTCAAGGCGGTGTCGTTTACGGGTTCCTGCGAGGTCGGCACCTGGTTGCACGGGGAGGCGTCGAAACGGCGCTTGAGGATCCAGCTGGAAATGGGAGGCAAGAACCCGACGATCGTGCTCGCCGACGCCGATTTCGATCAGGCGGTGGAGAACGTCGTCAACGGCGCCTTTTTCTCGACCGGGCAGAAGTGCACGGCCACCAGCCGGGCGATCGTCGAGGAGCCGATCTACGAGCGGTTTCTGGAAGCGCTCGTCGAGCGCACGCGGAAGCTCCGGGTGGGCAATGGACTGGAGCCCGGCGTGGATATCGGACCTGCCATTGACCAGGCCCAGCTCGACACCGACCTGCGGTATATCGAGATCGGAAGGCAGGAGGCCGGACCGCCGGTCATCGGAGGACGCAGGCTCACCGGAGACGGCTACGATAACGGGTATTTCATCGAGCCCACGATCTTCGCCAATGTGACACCGGAAATGCGCATCGCGCAGGAGGAGATCTTCGGCCCGATTCTGTGCGTCATGCGGGCCAAAGACTTCGATGACGCCATCCGGATCGCCAACTGTGTTCCCTTCGGCCTGTCGGCTTCCTTGCAGACCACGAATCTTTCGCGAGTTTTCGAGTACATCCAGCGCATGGAGGCGGGTTTGCTGACCGTGAACCTGCCGAGTGCCGGTGTGGAATATCAGTTGCCGTTCGGAGGTACGAAAGACTCCAGTTTCGGGCCGAAGGAGCAGGGTCCCGCCGCACTGGAGTTCTACAGCGACTACAAGACCGTTTATCTGAAGTACTAGGCACTATGCGGTTAGGACAAATCCGTCTGGACGGAAAGATTACTGCGGCCATCTTTGAGAATGGCTCCGCCCGGCCGATTCCGGGCTACACCGTCCTGGAGCTGATTCATAAGTCCGAAAAGGAGGGCATGGAGTTGAGCCGGCTGGCGGCGGAGAACGCTGCGCACCACCCGGAGCCGGTCGAGCCGGTGATTCCCCTGCACCCTGTGGAGGTGTGGGCCTGCGGCTGTACCTACGAGGCGAGCGCCACTTTCCGAGACGCCGAGCATGGCACGCGTGAAGGGTTTTACGCCGCCGCCTACCGGGAGCCGCGCCCGGAGATTTTCTTCAAAGGAACGGCGCGGGTCTGTGTGGGGCCGGGCCGGCCCATCGGCATCCGTCCGGATTCGCGTTTCACGGCGCCGGAGCCGGAACTGGCGGTCGTTCTGGGCTCGCGGGGCAAGGTGCTGGGCTACACGCTCGCCAACGATGTCTCGGCCTGGGATATCGAGCGCGAGAATCCGCTCTATTTGCCGCAATCAAAGGTCTATACGGGCTGCTGCGCTCTCGGGCCGGTGATCGTGACCACGGAACAGCTTCCGGATCCCTATCGTCTGGAGATCACGTGCACGATCACCCGGGGGGACCGGACGGTATTCTCCGGAAGCGTTTCCACCGCCAGCCTGAACCGGAGGCTGGAAACGCTGCTGGAATACCTGTTGCGCGCCAACCCGGTTCCGTCCGGCTCGGTGCTGCTTACCGGGACCGGCATCATCGTGCCGGAGGAGGCGGCGCTGGCGCCCGGGGATGAAGTCAGGATCCGCGTGCCGGAGATCGGCGAATTACGGAATCCGGCGGCCCTGGTGGAATGAGCACGGCGCCTCAGAACTCCGGGCTGTCTTCCGGTTCGAGGGCCTCGAGTGCTTCCAGGTGCTCCGGCTGCCGTGCGTAGCGGCGCAGGACCGCCAGGATCGCGCCTCCGGGGAAACCGGCCAGCCGCAACCGGCGGTAGACCGCGGCCAGGTTTCGAGGTTCGGACAGGAATTCGGGGAGCGGAACGTTGCGGTACTTCCGCGCGAGGAAATTCCGGATCAGCTCTGTGTCGTCCACGTCGCGGTAGGCCTCCCGCACTGCGCGCTCGGCGAGTTCCGGCGCCACGCGGCGGCTTCGAAGCTCGCGCAGGACGCGTGCTCGCCCCAGCCCCTGGTTGTCGCGCCGGGCGGCGGCAAAGGTCTCGGCGAAGCGGCGGTCGTCGAGGTAGCCGTGCTGCTTGAGCCGCGCCAGCACGGCGGCGACGTCCTCAGTTCGTTCGGCCCGGCGCCGGAGCTTGTCGCGCAACTCGGCGATGGAGTGGGCCCGGCCACCCAGAGTTCGCAACGCGAACTGCCACAGCCCGTCAGCGTCCAGGCGGCGCGGATTTCGCTGCGGCATGTTCCTGGCGAATATGCTAGCATCGGGAAGGAAGAGAAAGTGGCCGGCAGCGGGAAAAATTCCACTCTGGAGGATCCAATGAGCGAGGAACGACGGCTTTCCTATTTCTTTCTCGGGCTCGGCATCGGCGTGGCGATCGGCGTGCTGTTTGCTCCCAAATCCGGTGAAGAAACGCGGGGCTATTTGCGCGCGAAAGCGGACGAAGGCCGCGAGTATTTAAAGAAGCGCGGGGAGGAAATTTACGAATCTGCCGGAGAACTGGTTGAGAAGAGCAAGGCCGCCATTACCAGCCAGAAGGAGCGGCTGGCCGCCGCCGTGGAAGCGGGCAAGCAGGCCTACCGGGAGGCGGTGGCCGGGGAAGCGGCTCCCGGTTCCGGCTCGGAAGGCTGACGCTTCCCGCATCGCAGCTGCCCGGGCAAACTGCCGATGAGTCAAGAGTCGCTCCTGTATGTGATCGCCGGCGCCGTGGCGGTCTCCGCGCTGGCCATGGTGCTGCAAGCGGTGCTCCTGGTGGGCATTTACAAGAGCTCCAAGGCGACACGCGAGCAGGTCAGCTATCTGGCCACCCATGCCGAATCGTTCGTCGGGTCCGCGCAAAAGACGCTCGAGCAGACGCGCCGGCAGATCGCCGAGGTAACTGCGAAGGCCGGCGAAGTGCTGGATCTGACCAAGACGCAACTGGCGCGGATTGATGAAGTCCTCGGGGATGCCGCCTCCCGCGCCAAGATGCAGATGGATCGTATCGAACTGGTGCTGGACGACACGGTCAGCCGGCTGCACAGCACCGCCAGCCAGCTACAGGACGGCCTGCTACGGCCCCTCAAGGAGATCAACGGCATCGCGGTGGGCATCCGAACCGCCCTCGGGGTTTTGTTCGGCGGCAAGCGCCTGACGGTCGAGCAGGCCACCCACGACGAAGAAATGTTCATTTAGGGCGCCTCCCGGCGGCCATGATTGACATCCACGCCCACATCCTGCCCGGGATGGATGACGGTCCCCAGACGCTCGAGGAAAGCCTTGCCATGCTCGAGATGGCGGAGGCCTCGGGCACGACGGACATCGTGGCTACCCCGCACGCCAACCTGGAGTACACGTTTGATCCGGAGGCAGTGGAGCGTAAGATGGCAGAACTCCGCCGCGCCGCCTCCGGCAGGATTCGCATTCACCGCGGATGCGATTTCCATCTGACCTACGACAACGTTCAGGACGCTCTGGCGGCGCCGGCCAAATACACCGTCAACGGCAAGAAATTCCTTCTGGTGGAGCTCTCCGAGTTGTTGATCGCCAAGAGCACCGACGAGATCTTCGCACGCATGCAGGGAGTCGGGATCACTCCCGTCATTACCCATCCGGAGCGGAACGTGCTGCTCCACCAGCGCCTGGCGCAGATCGAGCGGTGGGTGGCGGGCGGCTGCCTGGTGCAGATCACAGCGCAGTCCCTGCTGGGAAAGTTCGGCAAGGCGGCGCGGGATTACTCCGAGGAACTGCTGCGCAGGGGGCTGGTGCATTTCGTCGCCAGCGACGCGCACGATGCAAGGCGCCGTCCCCCGCGGCTCGATCAGGCCTTTGAGCTGGTGGCCCGCAAATTCGGGCCGCGGCGCGCGGAACGCCTGTTCGTCCTCAACCCCGGCGCGGTGATTGCCGGAGTGCCGCTCGAGCTCGACCAGCCGGAAGAATTCCGCCCGCGCAAGTGGTATCAGTTCTGGCGGTAGTCCGGACCCACCGGCTTGCCAGTACAATCGAGAACATGTGCCGGTGGGCCGTGCTGTGGTTGGGGTGCCTGCTGCCTGCGGCCGCTTTCGAGTGCGACTGGTGGGGATACAAAGCGCTGCCGGGTCTGACGGCTTCACTGAAGGAAGGCGTGCTTGGCGTCACCTGGGACGGAGAGCGGGGCGAGCAGCTGCGCATGCGCCTCGGCATCGAGAATGGCCGGCCGCAGATCGAGGAGCTTGCGGTGCGGAGGCGGGGCGGGGATTGGTCCGTACTGGCAGGTCCGCTCCAGCCGGAGTTCACCGTCACCAGCGGAGTGCGGCGCACCGGACACGGGTTGCCCGAGGAACTCCGCTGGTGGGTTTACTGGGACGCGCCGCTTCAGGTGCCCGGCAGCGGCGATCAACCGGGCCTGCCGCGCCGCCCGGAGGAGATCCGCATTGCCCGGGCGGAATTCCGCGCCCATACCTGCGAGGTGCGCACCGACGGCGCGCGGCTCGAGGTCTCCTTCCCGGGTCTTTCCTTAGGGATCTTCTCGGGGCGGTTGCAGCTGACGGTCTACCGCGGCTCGAATCTGGTGCGCATGGAAGCCGTCGCGGCCACGGAAGAGCCTTCGGTGGCGTACAAGTACGCGGCAGGGCTGAGAGGATTCCACACCGGCAGACTGCAGAGGGTGCTCTGGCGTGATACGGGCGGCAACCCGCAGCAGTATGGCTTTGGCGGGGCGCCGAACCGTGATCCCGTGCCCCTCAGGGCGCGCAACCGCATCGCTGTGGCGGAAGGCCCGGACGGCAGTGTGGCGGTCTTCCCGCCGCCGCACCAGTTTTTCTTTGCGCGGCAGCTCGAGATCAATCTCGGGTTTGTGTGGTATCGCAAGGACGACGGCCGCAGCTTTTCGCTCGGCATCCGGCACGGCGACAACCACGAAGGTTACAACCCGGTGTGGGTGGATCGCGTGTTTGCGCTTTACAACGCTCCGCCCGGCACCTGGCAGCGCATGCCGGTCTACTTCTATCTGAGTCCGGAGGACGGCGTCGCGACGCGGGAGCGCGCCCTGGCGTACACGCGCGGCGACCGTTACAAACCGCTCGCGGGTTATCAGATGATGGTGACGCACTTTCACACCGCTTTCACCGAGGAGTTGACGCGCGCCGGGAGCCTCGACGTGCAGGCGCCGTGGATTCCCGCGACCCGGGCGCTCGGCGTCACCCTGGTGTACCTATGCGATTTTCATGGGGACGGGCATCCGAACGACCCGGGAGAGGTGCGGCTGGCGGAGTTGGCCGCCTATTATGAAGCCTCGCGCCGCCATTCCGACAAGGACTTTTGGATCCTGCCGGGCGAGGAAGCCAATGTTTATCTGGGCGGACACTACAACATCCTGTTCCCGCGGCCGGTTTACTGGACCCACCGGCGCACGCCCGAGCAAGCCTTCGTCGAACGCCATGCGAAGTACGGCACGGTCTACCACACCTCAAGCGCCGAAGACGTTTTCGAGATGGTGAAGCGGGAGGGGGCTCTGATCTGGCAGACCCACCCGCGCACGAAGGGTTCCACCGGCTATCCGGACAAGATTCGTGAAACGGAATACTTCCGGAGCGACCACTGGCTCGGCGCGGCGTTCAAGGCGCTGCCCGTTGATCTGTCGGAGCGGCGGCTGTGCGAGCGGCGGTGCTTCGACGTTCTGGATGAGATGAATAACTGGGGGCGGCCCAAGTACTTGATCGGCGAGGTGGACACCTACAAGAAGTTTCCCGACTACGACTTGTACGGCGATTTCAACGTGAACTACGTCCGTGTGGATCCCTTGCCGCGGCCCGACGACTGGAGTCCGGTCGTGGCGGCCTTGCGCCGGGGTGACTTTTTCGTAACCACGGGCGAAGTACTCATCCGGGATTTCCGGATCACGGCGCGGGGAGTTGCCGCAAACGTGGAGTGGACCTTTCCGCTGGAGTTTGTCGAGGTCGTCTGGGGCGACGGGGGGCAGGTGGAGCGGCAGATCATACCGGCGACGCAGTTTGCGCCGTTCGGATCCCATCACTTCGAGATTCCGGTTAGGCTGGAGGGAAAGAAGTGGGTGCGGTTGGCGGTCTGGGACTCTGCGGTCAACGGTGCGTTCACGCAACCCAGGCATTTGGGAGGGCAATGATGCGGGCTGCGACTTTGTTCCTGCTGGCAGCTTCTGTGGCCGGCGGGCAGGTGCACAAGTCTCCGATGGCCGGGCAGTGGTTTCCCGCCGAGAAGGAAGCGCTCGACAAGCTGCTCGACCGGTGTTTCGAGGCGGCGCAAAAGCGCACCCGCGGAGCGCCGCCACGAAAGAAGCTCCGGGGTCTGGTGGTGCCTCATGCGGGATTGCAGTACTCCGGCATCGTCGCGGCTTCCGCCTACCGCCAGCTCCGGGACGCCCGAAATGTGATCGTGCTCGGCTTCAGCCACCGCCGCCTGCTGCGCGGTGTAGCCGCGCCGGACATCGAAGCCTACGAGGTCCCGGGCGGCCGGCTGGCCGTCCATCGCGCCGCACTGAAGGAACTCGGAGTGCGGCTGGTGGCGGAAGACCAACTATGCGATCACTCGCTCGAGAACCAGCTTCCCTTCTTGCAGCGCTCGGCGGGCAAGGCGGGCTTTGTCCCGCTCTACGTCGGCGAATTGAACGATGCGGAGCTGGCTTCTGCGGCGCAAATACTGGCGCGCCGGATGGAGGCGGGCGACGTGGTGGTCGCCTCGAGCGACTTCACCCATTACGGACAGGCCTACGGCTACACGCCGTGGCCCAACGACAGCGAGCTTCCCAAGCAACTTTTCCGCCGCGCGATGCTCGCCTTCGAGCTGGTGGGTTCGCTGGACGTGGGCGCGTTCGATGACTTTGTGCAGGCCACCGGCGAGAACCTGTGCGGGCGCAGTCCGGTGCGGCTGCTCATGGCCGCCCTGGCGCGGCTCAAGGAAGACACCTATCTGGTCCCGGTAGACTACATGACCTCCGGCGAGCTGACCAAGGACTACTCACTGAGCGTGACGTACGGCGCTTTAGCGTTTTATCCTCAGTCCGCCTTTGCCGTGGGCGAAGCCGACCAGAAGCGGTTGCTGGCGAGCGCGCGGCAGACGCTGGAACGGTTCCTGGCGGGGAAGAAAGAGCGCGTAGTCCCGCCGGAGAAGAGCCCCGAGCTCGAGCAGCGCACGGGGGTTTTCGTCACGATCAAGAAGAAGGGACAACTGCGCGGCTGCGTAGGAACACTGTTTGGCTCGCTGCCCCTGTATGAGGCCGTGGCGGACCGCACGCTGGCGGCGGCGAGCGAAGATCCGCGCTTCCGGCCGGTGAGCGCCGCCGAGGGCCCCTTCGAGCTGGAGATCTCGTTGCTGACCCCGCTCAAACGGCTGACAAGCTGGCGGCAGTTCCGCGTGGGCCAGGGCGCGGTGATCGTGCATAACGGGCGCTCCGGAACGCTGCTGCCGCAAATTGCGGCCGAGAACGGTTGGAACGCCGAGCAGTTCCTGGAGAACCTGGCCCGCAAGGCCGGGCTGCCGCCGAAGGCTTACCAGGATCCGCGCGCCACCCTGTACGTGTACTCGGCCCAGGTCTTTTCCGAATCCGACCACGCCGCGGCGTCCGGAGACGGGCGGCCGTAGCTCGTTCCGCTCAGAGCTTCGGAAAGGGGAACACCAGAAAGTTTTTCCCGCCGCTGTTCATGGCGATGAGTATGCCTGCGGGAAAACGGTCTCCAAGCGGGCGTGAGCTTGCCTCGATGCCGTCGGTTGCATCGGCGTTGCCTCGGATCACGGCCACCAGCTCGGAGTGGTCGTGAGGGCGACCGGGCGCGCCTTCACGCCGGTAGACGCGGTACTCGCTGTTGCCGGGCAGCTGGTCCGTGCAGACGATGTAGCCCTTGCCGCCGGGTTGTGCGTAGATGGCGATGCCCTCGCGGTCTCCGCGGAAGCCGTCCCGGCCGAAGTGCGCCAGCTCGGCTGCGGCGTCCGGGTGGTCCGGGTCGGCGTGCCACTTGTGGATCCCGTCGCCCTCGTCGGCGTAGTAGACGTAGCCCAGCTCGTCGTCCACGGCGATGGCTTCGATTTCACCCTCCCCACTGAAGCGCCCGAATTCGCGGACCTTGACGGCGCGCACGCCGCCGGCGCCACCGTCCTCGAGGCGGTATTGCCAGAGATAGCCTTCGCGCGGGCCGGTTTTCCTGCCGACAACTGCGAAGACGGCGCCGTCCCGAGGACGTTTGTAGAGAGCGATCCCCATGGGCGCTGCCGCTTCGCCGGTCTGCCCCTCAAAGACCGGAAGCCCGCCCGGGGAAAGTTCGGTCAGGCCGCTTCCGTCCGGGGCAATCCGGTAGATCCGCAACCGGCTGCGGTAGCGCTCCGTGACCACGGCGATGTCTACAGGCCGGCCGGCCAGTCGCAGCCCGTATTCCACGTCCACGTTGTTCGGGCGATCCAGGCCGGAGATGGTTTGCCGGATTTTGCCGTCGAGGCCGAAAACGAACAGGGCGCCGGCCGGCGCCGCGGTCTTGTCCGTTCCGAGGATCAGGCTGCGGGACGGATCCTTCGGGTGAATCCAGATGGCGGGGTCATCCGGGTCTTCGCCCACCGGCTCCGTGGCGACCGCAGGCTGCAGATCCACGAGGGTGTGCACCGAGAGCAAGAGCCCGGCGGCGAACATGAAACACCAGAGCAGAGCGCGCATGCTCATCGTCCATTGGAGGGCGTCTGCTTCCAGCCGAAGGCCGCCAGCATGATGTGGAACAGGTCGGTGTTGGAGAGCACGCCCCGCACGCGCTCCGCGCCCGGACCTTGTGCGGCCACCAGAACTTCCTCGCCGGTATGGTCGTCCTCGCGCCGGAGGTTCTTAAAAGCGACGCTCTCCTGCCCGCTGGTGCGCTGGGCGCGCTCGGCCTCGCTGATCAGAGGTTCGCCCCGGCGGCCTCCGTTGACACGCAGGTCGTAGGAGTGGTCGGCAGTGAACAGGAGCAGCGTTTCCTCGGGCTTGACGCGCCTGGCGATGCGCTCAATGATGCGGTCGAATTCCACGGTGCGCTCGAGGCCGCGGACGATGTCATTGGTGTGGAGATCGGACTCCACCATCAGGAAAAACCCCTTGGGATTACGGCTGAGGATCTCGAGGGCCCGCATGGCGGCGGCTTGCAGGTCGAAATCGCCGGAATCGAGCAGCACGATCAGGCGGCGGGCCTCCGGAGGTGCGCGCTCGAGCGAACCCGTCACAGCGTAGCCCTTTTGCTGAAGCGCGGCTTCCGGGTCTGGGACGAAGGCGCGCATCTCCTGGAGAATACGGGAGCGGCCCGCTCCGATCACGACATCCACGCCGTCGCCAAAGGGCGGTCGCAGCAACTGCGCGAAAATCTCGCCCTCCCTGCGCCGGTCGTTGACATGAGCATAGCAGGCCGCAGGCGTGGCCGAAGCCGCGGAGCTGTTGGTCACGACCCCCGTGGCCAGCCCGCGCTCCTCGGCGTATTCCAGGATGGTTTTAAGGGGCCGCCCGTCCTGCTTGCCGCGGATCGCGGTTTCGTCCTGGGAGATCACACCGTTGTGCGTTTTTCGCCCGGTGACGATGGCGGTCATTCCGGCGGCCGAGTCGGTCACCCAGGCCGAGGCCGCCGAGGTTTCCATCAGGGCGATGTGCGGCATGCGGTGGATGAACAGGCGGCGCGGCTCGTTGTAGGCGTAGATGCTGGCGGCGCTCAGCGTCGGGATGCCTCCCGCGTCGCCGAGGAACAAAATGACGTTCCGGGCGGTGCGATCGGCGGCGGAGGCGGAGAGCCCGCTAAGCAGAAGGACGAGAAGAGCTCGCTTCATGTCACTCGCTCGCAAGCACGTAACGTGCCAGTCTGTGTGGCTCGGGGGCAAAGGCCCGGCGATGCGGCTCAGAACAGGAGCCGCATCGCCAGTTGGAGTTGCCGCGCAGTGCCCGTGCCGATGGTCCGGTTGAGCCCGGACTGGATGAGGCCGAAACTTGCCGGGGAGCTGATGTTCAGACTCGGGTTGCCCGCCTGGACGCGGTTGGTCAGGTTGAACGATTCGATCCGGAAGACCAGGCTGGCGCTCTCGGTGAGCTTGTTTTCCTTCTGAAGCGCCAGATCAATCTGGAACAAGCCGGGTCCTGTGGCGATGCTCCGCCCGGCGTTGCCCCAGGTTCCGGGCTTCGGCACGGCAAAAGCCGCCGGGTTCAGCCACAGGGCGAAAGTGCGGCCGCCCGGGGGCGTCAGAGGCACGCCCGGAACAATGTCCGGCCGCTGGTTTGAGGTGTTGCCGTCCGGCACGTCCCGCGAGCTGCGGTTCACCGAAACGGTCAGCATGCGCCCGGTGCGCGCGGTCCAGATGCCGCTCAACTGCCAGCCGCCGAGGAGCCGGCCCGCAAAGCCGCCCACGTTGGCGTAGCGCTGGCCGGGCCCGAACGGAAGCTGCCAGACCCAGTTGTTGGTGATGGTGTGGCGAATGTCCTGCGCGCTGTTACCGCGGTCGCAGTGCCGGCAAGCGACGTTCTGTGGCTGGCTGCCCTCGCCGCCTCCCAGGTTGCCGTCGTTGATCGTGTGAGACCACATGTACTCGGTCTGCCACATGAAGCCGCGGGTGAATTGCCGCAGCAAGGAGACCTGGAGGCCGTGAAAGCTGCTGGTGCCGTCGTTGCGCTTTTCGTCAATGCGACCGAAGGCCGGAAGCGGGCGCTGTCCGGTGAGAGGGTTAATCACGTTGATGAAGGTGCGAGCAAACAGCTTCCGCCCGCCATTGCCGACATAACCCACCTGCATGATGAAGCTGGCGGGCAATTGTTGCTGGATGGAGAATCCCCATTGCAGGCTGTAAATATCACGGCGGTCACGCTGGAGCGAGCGAGGAGTGATCCCCTGGGATCGGGCCTGGCCGAGGAAGGGTTCAACCGGAAAGGACAACCCGGGAGCCTCCCGCGCCGTCAGCGAGAACCGGTCCGTATCATTGTCCAGAGCCGCGTTGACGTCGTCATTCTGTCCGGTGCCGTGGTAGACGCCGAATCCGGTGCGGATTACGGTCCTGCCTTTCAGGGCGCCCGGAGACCATGCCAGTCCCACGCGCGGGTCAAAGTTGTTGCGGTCCGGGAAGTACCATGGTGTACCCGGCGGGCAGAAACCCTGGCAGCGGTGGAGATCGAACACTTTCTCACGGTGCCGCACTTCGTGGGGGACCGTATAGTATTCGTAACGCAAGCCGAGATTGACGGTGAGGTTCGGCCGCACCTTGATATCGTCCTGGACGTAGGTCAGGTACCAGGTGCGCCGGGCGCCGTGGACCGGGATTCCGGCCGTGATGCTCATGCTGTCGGCGCTGTTGCGCACGAAAGCATCCCGGCTGGAATAGCTGAGTGAGACCGCATTCATGGCCGGATCCGCCACGTTGACGTGGATCCGGCGCGCTTCAAAGCCGGCCTTCAGGGTGTGGCGGCCGCGTGTGATGGCCAGGTTGTCGATCACGGAATAGGACGTGTTGCCCTCGATCAGGAGATTGGTTTGACCCAGCGTCATGAACCCGGGGACGCTGACGCTTTGAGTCAGCGGACCATGGTCCAGGCGGCGGATCGGGGAGCGATTGTAGCCCGCTTTCCACTCATTAATCACCGTCGGAGTGAAGATGCGCTGGTAATTGAGCACGAAGTTGGAGGGCCGGAAATTGCTCACCTCACGGTCCACGTCCAGAACGCTTTGTGGCTGCTCGATCAGGCCGTCGTCAATATTGAAGCGCCCGTAGAGGAGATTGTTGTCGTTGAAACGGTGATCCACCCGCAAGGTTCCGCTGTTTTCGCCCCATTTCTGGCTGCGGGAGACTTCGACCCGGTCAATGTCGGCGTTGCTGGTGCGGGTGGTTCCGGCCGGGTAAGCATCCACCACCGGTTTCAGGGCCGGGGAGGTCGCCAGCACGCGGGCGCGGAAAGCCGCACTCGGCACGTCGTTGCGTAAAGTCTGGCTGATGCGCTGGCGGAGACCCTCATAGCTGGCAAAGAAAAACGTCCGGTTGCGAACGATCGGCCCGCCTGCGCTACCGCCGAACTGGTTGAGCCGGAAGGGTTCTTTGCCGAGATCGAACGGGTTGCGTGCGTCCAGCTTGTCGTTGCGCAGGAACTCAAACAGGCTGCCGTGCAGCTCATTCGTTCCGGACTTAGAAACCAAGTTGATCTGGGCGCCCGCACCCGCTCCGGATTCAGCCGAGTAGAGGGTCGAATTGACCCGGAACTCGGCGATGGCTTCGGTACTGATGATGAGCCGCAGGGCCGCCTCCTGGCGCGGGTCCTTGACGCCGGTGGCGTCCAGGCCGTCATAAGTCCAGTTATTGTCATCGCGGGCCCGCCCGACGAAGCGGATGGTCTGCTGGCTTCCGTCGCCCGTGTTGACCGCGCCGGGCGCGAGCATCATCAGGCTGGCCCAATGCCGGCCGTTCAGGGGGATTTCCCGCACCTGGCGGGAGCCGATGACAGCCCCTACGGTCGGGGCGGCTGTTTCCAGGGGCGTGGCGGCGCTTTCGACGTTGACCTGGGTCTCGATGGCGCTCACCTCGAGTTGGACATCCAGCGTGCGGATGTCGCCGACCCCAAGGCGGACGTCCTGGAAGGTGACCGTGCGAAATCCGGAAAGCGAGACGGTAACGCTGTAGTTGCCGATGGGAAGGCCGGCGGCCACGTAGGCCCCCGCCTCGTTGGTCTTAATCTGGCGCCGCAAACCGGTATCCTGAGACACGATTTCCACGGACGCGCCCGGCACTACCGCCCCGGTCGAGTCGCTGACCGTACCCTGGAGCGTGGCCCGGTCCACCTGGGCGGACAACTGCGCTCCGAGCAAGAGCGCCAACAGAACCCAAGCTCCCGGGCGGCGCTCACCCACGAAAACACCACACTTGTTTGCTCCCTTCATGGAACCCCCAACGTCAATGTCTGGTCTCCCCAGAATTGTAGCCAAGGCAGTGCTTCAGCGGAAGTACGGAACGGTGAATAACTAGTTAACGGCCGCTTTTGGTATGCTGCCTTCAGCGGGAGAGTGGTCCGATGCACCCTGCCGTTGGCGAGGCCGAACAGAGGGCAGCCTTGCGGCGCGTCCTCCAGAGCACTACTCTGGCCCACTCGGAGAGCCTGCGCCGTCTGCTGGCCTACCTGGGCGAAAAAACCCTCAACGGAGCTGGAGCCGAACTCAAAGAGTACACGATCGGCCTGGAGGCCTTTGGCAAGCCGGAATCGTATGATCCGCAACAGGATTCGACGGTGCGGGTGCTGGCAAGCAAGCTCCGGCACAAACTGGATGAATACTACGCCACGGAGGGCGCCGGAGATCCCGTCCGAATCGAGCTGCCGCGCGGCCATTACCGGCTGCGGTTTGAGGCAAGGCAACCGGCGGAGAGACCGTCGTCTCCAGGCCGGCTGAGGCGGTGGCAGTACGCAACAATCGGCCTCGCGATTCTGACGCTCCTCCTGTTGGTGCCGGCCGTAACACGCCGGCTGCCGGAGTCCCGAGCCGCCGGAACGGCTTTACCGCCAGCGCCTTTGGGAACTCCGGAGTTGGAACTGTTGTGGCAACCGTTTCTCGAGGGGGGCCGCCCGGTTCTGCTCGTGCTGGGAACTCCGCTGTTTGCAAAGTTTTCGGGCGGTTTTTTCCGCAGCCCGCGAATCAACGACTGGGAGGCGGCGGCAAGCTCGGAAATTGTCCAGAGGATGCAGAAGCTTCTCGGCAGCGACTACGCCGTACCCTGGCACAACTTCACCGGAATCGGCGAGGCCACCGGGGCGTTCCTGCTCGCCCAGCTCCTTTCTCAACGGCGCATCCCCCTCATGCTCAAGCGCAGCAGTGCTCTGGCCTGGGAGGACCTCGAACACCACAACGTGATTTTCCTCGGTTCTCCCAAGTTCAACCGGCAACTGCTCGATCTGGCGGCTTCCGGGGACTTCGTGATCGAAGGCGGAGTCATCCATAACCGCAATCCACGACCTGGGGAGGCGGCACAGTACCGCGACGTGTGGCCGAACAAGGCTGAGATCGCCGAGGATTATGCATTGATCCACCACCTGCCGGGGCTGCACGGCCGCGGCAACATCCTCATTCTCGGCTCCAGCTCGACCCAAGGCACCTGGGCGGCGGCCCAGTACGTCACCGAGCCGACACATGTCAAAGAACTTGTGGCGCGGCTCCGGCTTGCCGGTTCTGGCCGATTACCGCCCTCCTACCAAGTGGTGATTCGGGCGCGGTTCAAACAAGACGTTCCGGTAGAGCTGTCCTACGTCACGCATCGTTAGCAGCCTTCCCTTCGGACGCCGCGCTGTCCGGCAGCGGCTTGCCGATCCAGGTGCACAAATAGTCTCGGTGGACGAGGATCTTGTCGCCGGAGATGGCGGGATTGCGGGGGAACAGCGGAAAATCGCCGTTGTGTGACTGCCGGTGATCCCGGAGGCAGTAAGGATCACGAACGAACAGGGATCGCAAGCCCTGTTCGTGCAGATGGTGAAGATAGGCTCGCGCGGCGCATCCGCCCCGGCAGGTAGCCACGAAAGCGCAACCCTCGCATCCGGCCACCGCACCGGGGTTGGCGTTCCTCCGCCGGAAGGCGCGGAACTGGGGCGAGCGGACGATATCCCACACGTCGTCGGCCAGCAGATTGCCGGTCTTGTATTCGTGAAGGTAGACGCACGGCGAGACGGGAACTCTGCCGTCCGGGGTGATGGAGTGAATGCGGAAGCTGGTGCGCCCGCAGGGGCAGCCCTTTCCCGGGTGGTTGCAGACCGTGGCCAGCAGCGGCTCGCCGAGATCCACCTGTTCGCACTGCCGCATCAGGCGCGCGAAGCCTTCGTAGAACTGGCGGGCATCGAGCGCCGCGCTCATGTGGCGCCGCTCGACAGGCTTCAGAGGGTTGATGCGGATGTGGGCGTCATAGCGCCGTGCGATCTCCACGATCGCGTCAATGTGTGCCGGGGAAAAGTTCCAGTTCATCGCGCACAGGATCACGGTGTGATCAATGTGCCGGCGCCGGCAGATTTCCAGGGCCTGGATCGCCTGCGGGAACAAGGCCGCGCCGCGGTTGCGGTTGTGTTCCTCCGGGTCGGGGCTGTCCAGTGACACGTCAATGTCGTTGAGCAAGCCGACCGCTTCCGGGTGGTCGCGCTCGAGCCAGATCAGCGAGATGCCGCTCGTGGTAAGACCTACGCGGATTCCTTCCGAGGTGAGGGAGCGGATGATATAAGGGAGCAGCGTCTTTTTGGGATCCGCTCCGTTGGTAAACAGCGGCTCGTTGCCGCCGAGATTCACGGTCTTGACGCCGAGGCGTACCAGCTGGGAGACGATGCGGTCAATCATCCAGGGCTCGAGGTCCATGCCTTTGCGCCGCGCGCTCATGGAATAGCAATGCGTGCAGCGGTATGGGCACTCGTTGCCGAGCGTCCAGCCGATATTTTCGATGGCCATGGGGCACTCTTCGAGCTCTTCGTGCTCCAGCGGCGCCAGGGAGGCGGAGTAGTGCAACTCGGCGTCATCCCCGGTCTCGGGGGTGGCCAGCACCGGCAAAGGATGATCGGACCTCATAGCACCATGCTCCGTTCCAGGGCTTGCTCGGTGGATCCTCCCAGCCGTCCGGAGCGCACATTCCACTTGAGGATGGGGCAGACGGGATACCAGGGCGGCGCCTCCGGATCGTGCGGGTCCTGTTTGGCGCAGCGCGGGTCGGTCCGAAGCCAGTCTCCGGAGAGCAGGTAGGCGTAGCCGCGGCAGCCGGTGCCGCAGTCCTGCTGGTGCAAACAGGAAGAGCAGCGGTCCTGGGGAAGAGTGAACGCGCGGTAGGCGGCCCGTTCCAGGGCATACTGCAGCGTGGCTTCCAGGGGCTGATGGAGAATGTTGCCGATGGGGCGCCCTTCGGTCATGAAGAAGACGCATTGATAGAGGTTGCCGTCGCTGCGGACGATCAAGTAGTCGAAATCTTCAAGCAGCGTGTTGCAACCTGTGCCCCGCCCTTTGATGGCGGAGCGGTCTACGGGGGCCTGATCGGTCCAGGCAAAGCCTTGTTCCATGACCACGTCGAGGTCCGGGCGCAGGCCCGCCGCCTCGCGGAGGATGGCTTCCTGCAGGGCGCGCCAGCGGGCCGGAGCGATGACGCGGCCCGGGTGATCACGCCCGCGGCCGAGAGGCGACCCCAGGAAGACGGAGAAGATGTGAGCGCCCATGCGATCCGCCAGGTGAAGCAGCGGGACGATCTCGTCGTAGTTGTCTTCGTAGGCCACCGCAGAGATGCGCGTGCGCAGACCGAGATCCACGGCGTGGCGCACGCAGTCCAGCGTCCTGCGCCAGCCGTCCGGCGAACACTGCCGCAGGCGGTTGTGCGTCGCCTCCAGGCCGTCCACGCTGATCATGATTTCGCCGAGGCCTTCGGCGATCAGCCCCGCGAGCCGCTGCCGCGACAGCAGCATGCCGTTGGTGATGATGCGGCTGTGGAGTCCGAGGCCGGAAGCATGGCGGACCATCAGCTCCAGATCCTTGCGCAGGGAGGGCTCGCCTCCCAGAAAATGCACCTCCTCGAGCCCGAGCTTGCGGGCCTCTTCGAGCAGGCTCGCGATGCGATCGAGCGGCAGATCCGCATGGGTGTACTCGCCCGCGCGCACGTTACAGAAATCGCAGCGGATGTTGCAGTGCATCGTGACGTACAGGTCCAGCTCATGGAGCCGGATCGGGCGGATTCCCTCCGGAGGGGTCCAGTTGGCGGGCAAAGGAGGCGCCTCGTGCTCGTACAGGCCCGCACGGGTCAGGCGCTCGACCGGGATCAGGGAGGCGGGCGCGGCGCTCGTCACGAGAAATGCTCCGCAAATCCGCGGCGGCTTCGGGTGGTGATGTTTTCCCGCAGCATGAAGCAGAGCGGATGGAAGCGCTGCGCGCGGGGATCGCCGGAACAACGCGGGTCGAGGCGGAACCAGTCTCCCGTCAGGGTCCGGCTGAGGGCTTTGCTACCGCCGCCGCATTCGGCCAGCTGCGGGCAGGAGCGGCAGGCCTCCGCCGGGGCCTCCAGCGAGCGATAAAAGGCCCATGCGTCCGGGTCCCCGAGAATGTCAGCGAGGGGCCGCCGGTGGATATTGCCGAGCGGCGGGCCCACGTCCGCGAAACACACGCAGGGATAGACGCGCCCGTCGGCCAGGACATTGACGTAATCGCACTTTTTGAGGAAGCCGAGACAGCCGTGCCCCCGGCCGCCCTCCTCGACGGTTTCGGGCGCGGGGTCGTCGTCCCAAAGGAAGACTTTTTCGGCGGTGATTTCGGTCTTTGAAGAGGCGCTGCGGGCCGCGGCTTCGCGCAGCTCCTCGAGGAACCGCCGCCAGCGCCGCGGCGGAACCATCAGATCAGCCAGCTCGCGGCCGCGACCCACGGGGATCAGATAGAAAACGGAATACGTCGCCACGCCGAGGGCGCACACCACGGGAACCAAGGCCGCCAGATGATCCACGTTGAGGCTTGTGGCCACAGCGTTGACGCGCACGTCGAATCCCAGGGCGGAGGCGTTCTCGACGGCTGCGAGCGTCAGCTCGTACAGGCCGCGGCGGGCGCGGTGGAAGTCGTGATGCTCGGGCGGGCCGTCCAGACTCACCAGTACGCGGCGCAGTCCGGCATCCCACAGCCTGCGGAGCGTTTCCGGCCGGAGCAGGGCGCCGTTGGAGTGCATGCGCATGCGAAAGCCGAGCTCGGCTCCGCGGCGGATCGCCTCCAGAATGTGAGGCCACGTGACCGGCTCCCCGCCGGAGAAATGGATCACCTCGACGCCGAGCCGGCGGGCCTGCTCGAGCAGCGACAGCGCCGCCTCGCGGCCCAGCGAGGGTTCCTTGCGGTCGGGCCGCGACGAGTAACTGCAGTAAATGCATTCGATGTTGCAAAAGTTGGTTACGTTGATATCAATTTCCCGCAAGGTTACGGGCGGAGCGGCGCCGGGCGGATGCGGCGCTTGGATCCGGGTCAGTTGAGGCAGGAGGGACATGGGTTCGATTCGTCCTGAGGCTGGGGGCGGGTCAAGAACTGGTCCTCCCGGCAGCCGTCGCGGAAACAGGTGACACCCTTGCAGCCCAGCCGGTAGGCCAGCCGGAAGGCGGCGGCGATGTCGGCAGGGGTAGCTTCGTGGGGAAGGTTGATGGTCTTCGAGACCCCGAGGTCGGTAAAGCGCTGGAACGCAGCCTGGACGCGGACGTGCCATTCCGGCGCGATCTCGTGGGCCGTAAGCAGCAGGCGGCGAAACTCTGCCGGGACACCGGTGGCGCCATCCAATGTACCGGTCTGCCGGATGCAGCGTTCCAGTGCTTCGGAGTAGAAACCCTCGCTACGGGCGAGGGCGAGGACGCCTTCATGTACGTCTGTGAGCGTATCGCCCGTCGCCAGGCGGCGCCAGAGCGCCAGCGAATACAGCGGTTCAATGCCTGCCGAGCAACCGGCGATGACCGAGATCGTGGAATTGGGAGCGTTCGCCGTGGTGGTGGCATTGCGGAGGGTGCGGAAACCGCGCGCCGGCCAAAGGCTGGAGTGGAACGCCGGGAACGATCCGCGCTCGCCGCCGAGCGCGGCCGAGGCTTCCCGCGTGGCTTGCCGGATGTGAGACATCAGCCGCCCGGCCAGGTTCTCGGCCGCGGCCGAATCGTAGGGGATGCGCAGCAGGAGGAGCAGGTCCGCGAAGCCCATGACGCCGATGCCCAGCTTGCGGGTGCGCAGGGTGGCCTCGCGGATTTCCGGCAGCGGATAAGGGTTGGCCTCCACCAGGTTGTCCATCATCCGCACCGCAATCGCCGCCGAGGCAGACAGGTCCTCCCAGCGGATGGTGCGCGAGCGCGGCTCGGCGAAGCGGGCCACATTGAGCGCCCCGAGGCAGCAGGATTCGTACGGCAGCAGGGGCGCCTCGCCGCACGGATTCGTGGCCTCGATGCGGCCGAGCGAGGGGGTGGGATTGTCGGCGTTAATCCGGTCGAGAAACAGCAGACCCGGATCACCGGTCTTCCAGGCTTCCTCGCAGATCAAGTCAAACAGCTCGGTGGCGGACGCCTCTCCTTGATCGAGGCGGGCCATGAAGCGATCGGTGATGCCCACCGAAAGATTGAAGTTGCGCAAGGGGGCTCCCGGTGCGGACTTAGCCCGCACGAAATCCCGGATGTCGGGATGATCGCAATCGAGCACTGCCATGTTGGCCCCCCAGCCGGTTCCTCCGCGCTTGACGACCTCCGTCTCGGCGTCGAAGACGCGGAGGAAGGCCACCGGGCCGCTGGCGACGCCTCCGGACGCCACCGGAGAACCGGCAGGCCGGAGGGCGGAGAAGGAAAAGCCCGTGCCGCCGCCGCGCGCATGAACGATCGCCGCCCGGCGCACGGCCTGAAAGATGCCGTCAATCGAATCCTCGACCGGCAGCACGAAACACGCAGCCATCTGCTGCGGTGCGCGCGCGGCCGCCAGGAGAGCGGGTGCGTTCGGCAAATAGCGGCCCGCGGTCGTCTCCTGAAAAAACAGCTCGGCCCATGCCAGTTCTTCCTCGGCGGACAGCGAAGGCCGGAAGCAGCGCTCCGCTCCGGCAAGGAAACGCGCCACTCGCCGGAAAAGCGCTTCCGGGCTCTCCAGTGCTCCGTCCGGCTGCCGGGCAAGATAGCGCAGACCGAGCAGGTAGCGGGCGCTTTCGGAGAGGTCCAGGCGGAATGAGGGATCGAGGATGGCCGGCTGCGCCTGGGCCCGAACCCGAGCCAGTAAATCCTCCCAGACAGGCCCAGCCGCCATAAAAGTTCCTACAAGTATAAACCACAGGCGGCGGGATATCCGGGGCGAGGGGCGGCTGGGTCAGCGGGCGGTTTGGAGCTGGAGGCTCCGCTCGCGCTGCCAGCGCAGCTTACCCTGGTGCTCCTGATAGAGCGTGGCGAAGGCCGCCCAGTAGTAGCCCGCCACAAACAGCGACAGGAAGGGGAGCGCGAGGAAGTTGTAGGTTTCGATGGCGTAGGCCATCATGAACAAGAAATACGTGCCGATGGCCAGCTCAATGTAGGGGAGCCAGCCGCTGCGCCGGCGGTATTTGGTATCGCGCACGCGTACGCGATCGGGGCCGATGGCGTATTTGGCCGTGCGCACGAAGCTGGTCTTGATGCCGAGCAACGCCTCGATGACCGCCCGCGTGTTGATCACGGCCAGGGCCACGCCTACGGCGACCAGCGCCGGCATCAAGAAGATCGTGCGCTTCCAGGTGCGCGGGTGAAGCTCGCGCTGGGCGACCAGATAAAAAGCGATGATAGACCAGAAGCAGGCCAGCAGCAGCGGGAGATCCACCAGCAGCATCTGCTGCCAGCCGATGTAGAAGCGCACGATCATCACGGGCAACATCAAAGCGGAGACGGCGATCATCAGCGGATAGGAGATGTTCGGCGTCAGGTGAAAGAACGCCTCCACTTTGTGCCGCCTCGAGATCGGAGCCCGCAAAATGGCGGGGAGCAGCTTCTTGGCCACCTCGGTCAGACCCTTGGCCCAGCGAGACTGCTGCACCTGGAAGGCGTGCATTTCCACGGGCAGTTCCGAGGGGGAGTCCAGAGCCGGCAGGTAAATGAAGCGCCAGCCTTTCAGCTGCGCGCGATAGCTCAGGTCGCAGTCCTCGGTCAGCGTGTCGTGCTCCCAGCCGCCGGCGTCCTCGATCATGGCGCGACGCAAGACGCCGGCCGTGCCGTTGAAGTTGAAGAACAGGCCTGCGCCGCACCGCGCCGTGTGCTCGAGGACAAAGTGACCGTCGAGCAGGATGCCCTGGACCTCGGTGAGGATGTTGTAGTGCCGGTTCAGGTAACTCCAGCGCGTCTGGACCAACCCCACTCTGGGGTCCGTGAAAAAGTGCACGGTACGCATGAGGAAATCGGGCGGGGGCACGAAATCGGCGTCGAAAATGGCGATCAGCTCGCCTGTGGCGGTCTTCAGTCCTTCCTGTAAGGCGCCGGCTTTGAACCCCTCGCGGTGCGTCCGGTGGTGGTATTCGATGGGATAGCCTTGCGCGCGGTAGCGGGCCACCAGGGCTTCTGTAAAGGGATGGGTCTCGTCGGTCGAGTCATCGAGCACCTGAATCTGGAGCAGCTCGCGCGGGTACTCCATCGCGAGGACGGATTCGATCAGCCGCTCGACGACGTAGCGCTCGTTATAAATCGGAAGCTGAATCGTCACGCGCGGAAGCTGCTCGAAACGGGCCGGCGGCTCTTTGGGCAGCCGTTTCCGGTACTTGAAATAGGTCCGTATGATCTCCAGCCGGTACAGGCCGTAGATGGAAAGGATCGCCAGAATGGTGAAATAGGGAATGAGCAGGCACCAGTCAAACCAGCTCAGCTGGTGAATGCCGGCAAAAGTGTCATCGGTGAGGTTGCGAAGTGCGCGCCGCACCGGGGAAGGCGTGGCGAGCCAGGCCAGAACCAAGGGACCGAGTGCCATAGGTGCTCCTTCAGAACATCCGCCGCTTCGACCGGATCAGGACGGCTCCCGTCGCAGTTGCAATCCTCGGCTTGCTTACCGAGACCCTGTGGCTGCACTTGAGGGCGTACGAACCTCTGCGCCGCCACCTGGTGGAAACGATTGTCGTTTATATGCTTGCATCCCTAGTCTACATGATCTCGGTATGGGTGGTGCTGCAACGCGCAGGCTCACCCGGGCGGGGTTTGCTGCTTCTGGTTGTAGCTTTCGCCCTGCTGTTCCGGCTCACGGTGTGGCCTCTGTCGCCGGCGCTGTCCGACGACGTGTTCCGCTACCGCTGGGAGGGGAAAGTGCAGCGGTACGGGGGCAACCCATACCAGGTGCGACCGAACGATCCGGAATGGGCGCATTTGCGGGACGCCACGTTTCCCCTGGTTCCCGGGCGCGACTTTCCCGCAGGCTACGGGCCGTTGATCGAACACCTGCAAGCATGGACCTACCGGATTGCGGCGGCGGCAACGGACGATCCTTTCCGGCAGGCGTTCTGGTATAAAGCGCCGGCGGCACTCTTCGATCTGGGCCTGATCCTGGCGCTCGCATGGCTACTCGCCTTGCGGGGATTGCCGTCCGAACGCGTCCTGATTTATGCATGGTCGCCTCTGCCGGTGATGGAGTTCTGGGGGACGGGCCACAATGATTCCCTGCCGGTGCTGTGCGTGGTTGTGGCTTTGGCGTTTGCGGTTCGAGAGCGCTGGACGGCGGCCTTCGGCGCACTTTCCCTGGCCGTGGCGGCAAAGCTGTGGCCGATCATCCTGCTGCCCGCCTTCCTCCGAGGGAGCGGCCGGCGGCGCGCGGGCTGGCTCTGCGCGTGGCCCGCCGTGCCGGTCTTCCTCCTGTCGTGGTGGCCCTACCGGAGCGACGTCGAGTACAACATCCGGTTCATGAGCGGTTTTGTCGGCGGCTGGCGCAACAACGACAGTTTCTTCGGACTTCTGCTGTGGCTCGCCGAAGACATCTACCGGGCCAAATACACGGCTTTCGCGTTGATCGCGGCCGCCGCAGTGCTCGCAGCCTGGCGCTGCCGGACGCTCGAAAAGGCGTCACTGGTGGCAATCACGGCCCTGCTGGTGATCTCCGCCAACGTCCATCCCTGGTATTTGACCTGGCTGCTTCCCCTGCTCGTGTTTCAGCCTGTGCCCGGGCTCCTGCTGTGGACGACCCTGGCGCCGCTCGCCTACCATGCCGTGATTCCCTGGATCGAGCTGGGCGAATGGCACGGCTCGACGCCCTACCGCTGGTGGATCTACATCCCGGTGTACGGCATGCTGGTCGCCGGCTGGCTGCGGGAGCGCCTCAGGCCGCCTCGTTCATCATCGCCACAATCACCTGTTCGACCTCCCGAGCCACCGGTTCCAACTCCGGGCCGGGGAAAAATTTCATGAGCGCAGTGGGCAGCAGCGTGGCCAGCTTGTTGACCTCCCCGGAGCAGTAGACCGAGATGCGGCAGGGCAGCGCCGTGGAGACGGCTCCGTTGGCTTCGAGCACTTTTTTGGCCTGTTGCGGGTTACAGACCTCGTAGATGCGGCACTCACCGCCGAAGTCCACGCCCTTTTCCCGCATTTTCTCCCGGAGGTCGTGGACGGCGATGATGCCGAACTTGTGGCGCGCGGCGGCCTCCTGGAGCCGCCGGTCAATCTCCTCGAGCGGACGTCGGGATTCGACTTCGTAGACCATAGCTCGTTGCCTCCCTGTAATGATTCCTTTTCAATGAGAACGGCAGATACCGATCATGTCGGGCGTAGCCGGTGTCGTTGTCTCCCCGTCATGATTCCTTTTCAATGACGGTGAGCACGGCGCAAGGGGCATGCCGGACCACCCGCACGGTGGTCGTCCCCAGAATCATGGTGTCGAAGAAGCGGCGGTGGCGCGCACCCATGACCAGCAGATCGCAGCGCAACTCGGAGGTTGCGGCGATGATTTCACGGGCCGCTTCGCCTTTGCGCGTCACCTCGCGGATCGAGCAGAGCGTGCGCACCTCGCCGGGCACCCAGGCGCAGAGGTCGGCGATGGCGTCTCGTGCGCCGGGTTCCGCCACATGGAGCACCGTGAGTTCCGCCCCGAAACAATGGGCCATTTGGGCGGCGTAGGCGAGCGAACGGCGCGCCACCGCCGAGTCGTTGACGGGGCAGACGATGTGGCGGGGGCTGTCGAAGGGCTCCGGACCGCCTTCCGACGGGCGGACGGTCAGCACCGGTACCGAGCTTTCCCTCAGGACGCGTTCGGCCACCGAGCCGAGCATGAGCCGGTTCACACCGCTGCGTCCGTGGGTGCCCATGGCGATCAAATCGGCCGGCAGCTCCCGCACCATGCGCAGGATGCCGTCTACCGGCAGGGCTTCCACCACCCGTGTCTGGACCGCGCCGGCCCTGTCTTTTAGAGTCGAGGCCACGAATCGCGCCAGGCTCTGCCGGGCCTGCTCGACCCATTCCTGGCGCTGGCGCCGCACTTCTTCCAGGCGGCTCTCGGTGAAGTACGGGGGCGGCAGAAAGGGATCGGCGAACAGGGCCGTGAGGCGTGCGCCGGAGCAGCGGCTCAGGGCGTCCCCGAAGCGCAGGCCGAGGGCGGAGATCTCGCTGAAATCCACGGGGCAAAGGATGTGCTGAACGGCGGAAGCGGGCATTGCGGCAATTCTCTATCCGCAAGGATGCAGATAACCCCGGGAGGTGACAGCGGTGATGAAAGTGCAAAATTTTACTTGCGGCTTCGGGGGACCCGTGATAAGATCGCCCCAGCCTCCTCGCAACAAGCCATTCTATTTCGATCATTTCCGGAGGCCGACATGAAGGGGAATCGCGCAGGCCGGCAGGCAAGAACGCCGTGGCTTGCCGCCGCATCGGTACTGGCGGCGTGCCTTGCGGCGCCGCCGTCGCTTCGGGCGCAGGTGCTCTACGGCTCGATCGTGGGCAACGTACGGGACGCCAGTGACGCTGCGGTGGTGGGCGCCGCCGTGTCTATCACCAATCTCCGGACCAACGAGGTCCGGCAGGCGACCACCAACGAATTCGGACAGTACAACTTCCCCACCGTCCAGCCGGGCACGTACGCCGTGAAAGTGACCAAAGAGGGATTCGCCGCCTTCAGCCAGGAAAACGTCGGCGTCACGATCAACTCCGTGACGCGTGTGGATGTGACCTTGCAGGTGGGCGCGGTCACGGAGGCGGTGACGGTGAGCGCCGCTGCGGCGGCCTTGCAAACCGACCGGTCGGAAGTGCGGGCCGAGATTGTGGGCAAGCAACTGGTTGACTTGCCGGTGGCCATCGGGCGCAACTACCAGCAGCTGTTCCGCGCCCTGCCCGGCTTCAGCCCCCCGGTGAACGCCCATTCCATCCCGACGAATCCCTCCCGAGCCCTCCGGTTTAACGTCAACGGCGCCAGCGACGCCTCCAACAACACGCGCATTGACGGCGCAAGTTCGACCGTGATCCAGTTGCCGTGGATTGTGGCCTACATTCCGTCGCTGGAGGCGATCGAGACGGTGAATGTCGTGACCAACAGCTTTGACGCCGAACAGGGCCTTGCCGGGGGTGCGGCCATCAGCCTGCAAACTCGAAGCGGGACCAACGAGCTGCACGGGGCCGTCTATGAGTACCACACCAACCAGCGGCTGAAAGCGAAGCCGTTCTTTCTGCCCCAGGGGCAAGGCAAGCCCAAGCTCATCAACAACCAGTTCGGCGCGGCCGCGGGCGGCCCCTTTAAACGCGACAAACTGTTTTACTTTGTGGCCTACGAAGGAACCTACGACCGCCAGAGCGCCTCCCGCTTTGGGACGGTTCCCACCGCCGAAATCAAACGGGGAGATATGTCTGCCTCCCCGCGCTCGATCTATGACCCGCTCACCGGGAACCCGGACGGCAGCAACCGCACGCCGTTCCCGGATAATCTCGTGCCGGCGTCCCGCCAGGATTCGATTGCCCGCAGGCTGGCCGATCTGACGCCGCTTCCGAACCTGAGCGGCCTGAGCAGCAATTACTTCGTGGCGGCTCCGTTCAAATTCAACCGCAACACGGTAGACTCCAAAGTGAATTACAACGCCACAGACAGGCTGAACATGTTCGTGCGTTTCAGCGTGCTGCGTTACAGCAGTTTCAACCGGGAGCTGTTCGACGAGCTTGGCGGGCCGCCCATCGCCGGCGGCAACCCCGGTAATTCCCGTGGAGGGACTTACTCAACCACCGTGGCCGTGAACTATGTCGTGAGCCCGACCTTCGTCATCGATGCTTATTACGGCTACACGCGCATGGACACGAGCTCGGAGCAGCGACGCCTGGAGGAGAAGCTGGGGCTGGATTTCCTGGGCATCCCGGGTACCAACGGCCCGCGGCGCTTCGAGGGGAGCTGGCCCACCTTCGCCATTGACAGCTACACGAACATCGGGACCAACGACAATTTCATGCCCTACTATCGCCGCGATCCGCAGTATCAATACGTGGCCAACTTCAACTGGACGAAGGGTACGCACAACGTGCGCTTCGGCTTTGATTTGTACCGCCAGCATCTTAACCAGAGCCAGGCGGAGTTCGTGGGCGGAGGGGGCGTGCACGGCGGCCAAGGTGGCTTCACGTTCTCGGGCGGACCCACCCTCACACGCGGCGGCCCCTCGGCCAATCAGTTCAACAGCTACGCGACGTTTCTGCTCGGATTGCCCACAACCATCGGGAAGATTTTACAGGTGCCGGACGAGTACAATCTGCGGGCCTGGCTCTACAGTTTCTACATCCGCGATCGCTGGAGCCTCACGCGGAAACTGACGTTGAGCTACGGCACGCGCTGGGAATACTTCCCCTTCCCCACCCGCGCGGACCGAGGCATGGAAATTTACGATCCGGCGACCAATAAGGTGCATGTGTGCGGCGTGGGCCGCATCCCCAGAGATTGCGGCGTGGAGGTCGGCAAGAGGTATTTTGCGCCCCGCGTGGGACTGGCCTACCGCGCCACGCCGACTCTGGTGCTGCGGGCCGGCTACGGGATCACGATTGATCCCTTTATGGCGACTGAGTTCATGCGTGCCGAATACCCGGTTCTGATTCCCTTTGTGGCCGAAGGGCAAAATGCGTTCCAGCCGGTAGGAAGACTCAGAGACGGCATTCCGCCGATTGCGGCGCCGGAGCTCGGCGACGGCGTCATTGATATTCCCGCCCGGTTCGGGTTTGCGGGCTGGCCCCAGAAGCTGCGCCGCGGCTATTTGCAGTCCTGGAATGTCACTCTCCAGAAGGAACTGCCCGGAAGCTTCATCGGTTCGGTGGCTTACGTGGCGACACGGGAAACCAAGAAGCTCGGCTATTTCGATATCAACTCCGGACAAGTGATCGGACGCGGGCAGGCGGGCCGGCCGCTGTTTCAGCAGTTCGGCCGCACTGCGCCGACTACGTTTGTGATGCCGCTGGGCACGGGCCAGTACAACGCCATGCAGGCTACGCTGGACCGGCGCTTCACTGCCGGCTTGCAGTTAGGGATCAACTACACCTGGTCCAAGTCCATCGGCATCATTGACAACACGGCCAACCAGCCGGCGGTGCGCGCCTGGGACTATTTCCATCTCAACCGGGCGGTCCGGAGTTTCGATCGCACGCATAACCTTCACATCACCAATATCTGGGAACTGCCGTTCGGCAAGGGGCGCCGCTGGGCCACGCAGGGTGTCGGGGCGGCGCTCTTGGGTGGGTGGCAGCTCAACAACGTGCTGGGTCTGATGAGCGGCACGCCCTTCACCGTGACGGCTTCGGGGGCTTCGTTGGATCTTCCGGGGAGCACGCAACGGGCCGACCAGGTCAAGCCCGTGGTTCGCAAGCTGGGAGGCGTGGGCCGGGGCCAGTCCTATTTCGACCCGCTGGCCTTCCGGCCGGTGACGGAACCCCGGTTCGGGACCGCAGGGTTCAACTCCCTGCGCGGTCCGGGCATCGTCAACTGGGATTTCGGCCTCTTCCGCGAGTTCTCGCTTTCCGATCGCTGGAAGGTTCAGTTCCGGGCCGAGGCGTTTAACTTCACCAACACGCCTCACTTCAGCAACCCCGGGACCAACGTGTCCAACCTCACGTTGAATCCCGACGGGTCCGTCCGCAGTCTGGGCGGGTTCACGGAGATCACAAGCACGACCAACTTGGCGCGCGAGGGAATTGACGAACGGCAATTCCGGCTGGGGTTGCGCGTGAGCTTTTGATCGCGACTGCTGGGAAGATCGCTGGCCGGCCGTGCCGTGTGGCGATGGAGTCCTGCACGGTCGGCTGACCTCTTGCGCGGCGGCAGCCGGATTTGCCCCGGCTGTAGAAAATAGATCCGTTCCACCTGATCCGCAGTAAGCTCTTCGTTGGGACGCAGCGGACCGGTGCCAACGCGGGCGCTTTACACATATCTCACACCACGGATTAACCAAGTAAATTGTCGGCGCCTGCAGATCACCCTGGATAACCCTTCTAGGACCGCCTCCGAATCACGCGTTATGGAGGTTGCAAAATGAAACTCATGCGTAGCGCACCTGCGCGATCCGTGGCCGCCGGCCTGACCTCTCGGCCCGGCCGCTGTCTTGGTTTCGCTCTTCTGTGCTCTCTGCTGATCGCGACGTGGAGTCCGGGCACGAGTTACGCTCAGGCGGTTTACGGAAGTATCTTCGGCACCGTGACGGATCCCACCGGAGGCGTCGTTCCGAACGCCAGGATCACCATCATAGACATGGACAAGAACATCAAGTTCGAAACGACGACGAATGCGGCGGGCAATTACAGCCGAAGCCAACTTGTCCCGGGCCGATATCAGGTAGAAGTTGAGGCCGCCGGCTTTCGCAAGGCCGTCAGCCGCGACATCCTGGTGGGCGTCGACGCGGCGGCACGTGTGGACGTTAAGTTAGAAGTCGGTGCGGTCAGCGAACAGGTGGAGGTGACAGCGGAGGCGCCGCTGCTCAAGTCGGACCGAGCCGATGTGGCGACCACCTTCAGCGCGAACACTCTGGTCGAGCTGCCGAACCAGGACCGGAACTTCCAAAGCTATCTGCTGCTGGTTCCGGGCTCGCAGAAGCTGGGCTGGCAGCACGCCTCGAGCGAGAACCCTCAGGGCAGCGCCCAGATCATGGTGGGCGGCCAGCACTTCAGCGGCACCGGGTATTTGCTGGACGGTACGGATAACCAAGACCCGATTCTCGGCATCATCGTCATCAATCCGGTCATGGACTCCATCGCAGAGGCGAAAGTCATCACCCAGAACTACGATGCCGAATTCGGTCTGGCGACCTCGGGCATGGTGGCGGTACAGACCAAGTCGGGAACCAACGAGTTTCACGGCTCGGCCTTCGAATTTTTCCGCAATAACTCCCCCGGCTTCCAGGTATTTGCCAAGAACCCCTTCAATCCGGCCGAGCGCGAGGAAGTCCCACCCGTCAAGTGGAACCAGTTCGGGGGCACGCTCGGAGGACCCATCAAGAAGGACAGGCTGTTCTTTTTCGGCGATTACCAGGGGACGCGGCGCCGCACCGGCTCTTCCGTACTCACGCAGGTGCCGACCTTGAAGGCCCGCCAGGGGGACTTCAGCGAGTATTTGGAGCCGCTCCCCGGCGCTCCGCTGGTCCGGACGACATCCGGCCGCCTGGTGCCGCTCCAGCGGAACATGATTTTCGATCCACTCACCGGAGACCCGGTCACCGGCGAAGGCAGGCTGGTGTTCGAAACCGACGGCGTGGTCAACAAGATTCCCCAGTCGCGGCTCAGCCCGCAGGCGCTCAATCTCATCCGGCTGCTGCCGAATCCGAACGCCACGGATCCCGGAGGCTCGCCTTTCCGGCGCAATTTTGCCGCCAGTGGCAGCGAAAAGTTCGACAGCGACCAGTTCGACACCCGAATCGACTGGTATGTGAGCGAGAAGGCGTCGCTGTTCGGCCGTTACAGCTTCGCAGATTTTCGCAAACGCGCCCCGGGGGCCTTCGGGGATCTGCTGGGCGGACCCGCTCTGGACAACATCTTTTTCGGCGGCCAGTCGGAGGTGCGTAACCAAAGCCTGGCGGTGGGGTATAACCACACCATCAGCCCTACCCTGTTGACCGAGATCCGGTTCGGCTACATGCGCTACCGCGTCAACGTCTTGCCGAACGGCGTGGGCACCACACCCGCAGCGGATGCGGGCATCCCCAACCTGAACTCGGTACCGGGCGTCAACCAGGAGCCCATCTTTACTTCAGGCATGCCAGCTTTCTTTGTGAATGGAGACGGAGGCTTTAACTTCGGATATGCGCTGGGCGTCAACCAGTGTAACTGCCCCTTGCGGCAATCCGAGCAGCAGTTCCAGTGGGTAAGTAATACGACAAAGATCTCCGGTAACCACAGCATCAAGTTCGGGGCAGACCTGCGCTACGCGTTGCAATTGCGGGTGCCGAGTGACGCGCACCGGGCCGGCGAGCTGTCTTTCGATCCCGGCTACACGGGCTTGGTGCGCGGGGCTGAGACGCTTCAGGGCCTGGGGTTGGCCACATTCATGTTGGGTCACGTTACCGCGTTTCGACGCTTCGTCAGCCCGTTCACGGATGCCGCCGAACGCCAGAAGCGCTTCTTTTGGTATGGGCAGGACACCTGGCGTATCACACCCAAGCTGACGCTCAATTACGGTTTGCGCTGGGAGCAGGTGTTTCCCGAAAAGGTAAACGGCCGCGGGAAAGGGGGACAGTTGGACCTGCGAACCGGTGAGATCGCCGTGTTCGGCGTGGGCGGCGTCTCCGACCACGGCATCCAGGACATGAAGTGGACCAACTTCGCCCCGCGCCTCGGCGTGGCCTATCAGATCACCCCGAAGACGGTGGTCCGGGCCGGGTACGGCTGGAGCTACGCGCTAGGCACCTTCGGCTCCATCTTTGGACACAACGTCACCCAGAACCTGCCGGTTTTGGCCATCCAGGATTTGCGGGCACCCAGCGACTTCACCAGCGTTTTCACTCTCGCGCAAGGCCCGCCCACTCCGGTCTTTCCCGAACCGGGCCCGAACGGGCGCTTTCCGTTGCCCGTTGGCGTGAGCGGGAAGGCGAGGCCCCTCAACGTCCGCATGCCGCGCAGCATGGCGTACAATGCCACGATCCAGCGTCAGATCACGCCGACGCTGTCTGTCGAGGCGGCTTTTGTCGGCAATGTCGGGCGCCATGTGTTCACCGGAGACGGACCCGCCTTCAACGTCAATGAGGCGGCCTTTGTTCCCGGAGTCGCGGATGCCAACGTGCGCAAGCCGTTCTTCGGCTTTCTGAAGCCCTTTGGCTGGACCCAGGCGATAGACTTTTACTGCAACTGCGCCACCAGCGAGTACGACTCGTTACAGATCAAGGTTGACAAACGCTTCTCCCGGGGCTTCCAAATCAGCGGCTGGTACACGCTCAGCCGCTCGATCCAGGATGCCGGATCGTTTGAGTTTCTTTACCGGCGCGACCTGGGCCGCGGAGTGGCGGATTGGGATCGCAAGCACATGTTCAATATCAACGAGCTGTGGGAGCTGCCCTTCGGCCGCGGCAGGCGCTTTGGGAATCAGTGGAGCAAGGGTCTCGATCTGCTGCTCGGCGGCTGGCGCCTGAGCGGGATCACGCTGATTTACGGCGGCCTGCCCTTCACGCCGTTCTTCGACAATCCCGATCCATCCCGGTTCATCCGTCCGAACGCCGGCCCGGGCAACCGGCCGGATCGCGGGCCCGGCAGCCCGTACCCGGCCAACCGCAGCCGGGATCAGTGGATCGTCCGGGGTCTGGGCGATGCCTTCCTGATTCCGGCGAATAACGAGTTCGGAAACTTCGGCCGGAACACCTTGCGCGGGCCGCGGTTCTTCAACCAGGATCTCGCCTTGCACAAGGATTTCTCGATCGGGGAAACCTATAAGTTGACAGTCCGGTTCGAGACGTATAACACCTTCAACACCACCAACCTCGGGCAGCCCAATGCTAACGTGACCTCTGCGGACGCGGGCCGGATCAGTTCTTTGGCTCCCGGCGGCCTGGGGGTGATGCGGCGGATTCAGTTTGCCGCACGGCTGGCATTCTAGCGGGAAGGCCGGCGCGGGCAGGTAGGAACGCCGGCGCCGACCCGCCGGTCGTCACCGCGCGCGGGCGGACCGGCCCGCGCACCTTGTATACTATGCGGTCGATGCCCTGGGTGGCAGGAGGGACCACCCGTGTCCGCCCCCCGCAATGGAGCCTGCGGGCCGGCCTGCGTCTCGGCGGCGCGGTGATGGGCGCGGCGGCGATCCTGAGCACCTGCCGCCCGACTGCGATTCCGGAGCTGCCACGTCTCGACACCTCGCGGTTTCTGCCGGCAGCGCGGGAAACGATCGAGGCCGCCTATGCCAAGGCCCGCTCGCGGCCGGATGATGCCGAAGCCACCGGGGAGCTGGGCATGAGCCTGCAGGCCCACGGCCAGCACGCCGCCGCCGCCCTTTGCTACCAGCGGGCGCACCGGCTCGCCCCGAAGGCTTTCCGCTGGCCGTATCTCCGCGGCGTCGTGCTCGCCGCCGACGGCAACTACCGAGAAGCGGCGGAGGCCTTTCGCAGGGCTCTGCGCCTGCGCCGCGACTACGTGCCGGCACGCTTGCGCTTGGCCGAGGCGCTGCTGGCATCGGGCGACATCGCCGGGGCCCGAAGGCTCTACGAGGCCGTGGTTCGCAGCGATCCTAACCAGCCTGCGGCTCACTACGGCTTGGGCCGCGTCCGGCTGGCCGAAGGGCGGCTGGTGGAAGCCGCGGAGTCCTTCCGGGAGGCGTGTCGGCTGTTTCCCGCTTATGGGAGCGCCCACTACGCCCTGGCGCAGGCCTACCAGCGGCTGGGCCGGGCCGATCAGGCCGCCCCTCACCTGGCGGCTTACGAGCGGCACAAGACCGACGTGCCCCCGGCGCGCGACGACGCCATGGAGGAAGTGGCGCGCCTCAAGCGGGACCCGCTCGATCTGATCCGCCGCGCGACGGAAGCCGACCGCGCCGGCGATCTGGAGACCGCCATCCGGCTCCACCAGGAGGCGCTGCGCCTCAATCCGGACAGTGCCCAGGCGCACGCCAACCTGGTGACGTTGTACGGCCGCCTGAATCGCTACGAGGAAGCCGAGCGCCACTACCGCGCCGCGGTGGCGCGCAACCCGAATCTGGCCGAGAGCCACTACAATTACGGCGTGATTTGTTTCTTTCGCGGCCGCCGCGCCGAAGCCCGCGCGGCCTTCCTGCGCGCCCTGGAAATCAACCCGCATCACGCGGAAGCGCGCCACAACTACGGCTACCTGCTCGAAGAGCAGGGGAGGCTGGCGGAGGCAGCCGAGCAATATCGCCGCGCGTTGGAGGACAAGCCGGGCTACCAGCTCGCCCACTATCACCTGGCGCGCATTCTGGCCCACTGGGGACGTCACGAGGAGGCGATCCGGCATCTGGAAGCCACTCTCGAGCCCGAAAACGAAAACACTCCGGGTTATCTTTACGCCCTGGCCGCCGCCTACGCCCGGCTCGGCAGGCGCGACAAGGCTCTCGGCTACGCCCGCCAGGCGCACCAGAAGGCGGCGGCCCGCGGCCAGACGGAGCTGGCCGCCCGGATCGCACGGGACCTCGCCCGTCTCGAGCAGGCTCCACCGGCCCGATGAAACGCCTCGTGGTTTGCACAGCCTTGCTTGCGGCGGCATGCGGGCGGCAGCAATCCGTCGAAAAGTCTCCGGTGCTTTTCCGTGAGGCGGCCGAAGCCGCCGGCCTGCGCTTTCATCATTTCACCGGAGCCACCGGGGAGTTTTACATGCCGGAGATCATGGGGGCAGGCGCCGCACTTCTGGACTACGATAACGACGGCGATCTGGATGTTTACCTCGTCCAGAGCACGGTGTTCGACCCGCGCCGCAAGCCGGAGGAGACCCTGTTCCCGCCCCCTCCGGGCTTCAAGCCGGGCAATCGCCTGTTCCGCAACGAACTGGTCCCTTCCGGTACGCTGCGCTTCACGGACGTGACCGAAGAGACCCGACTGGGACACAGCGGCTACTGCATGGGGGTCGCCACGGGTGACTACGATAACGACGGCTTTGTGGACCTCTACGTCACCTGCTTCGGAAGCAACGCCCTGTACCACAACGAGGGGGACGGCACCTTCCGGGATGTGACCCGGCAGGCGGGCGTGGACGATCCGCGCTGGAGTACCAGCGCCGCCTTTGTGGACTACGACCGCGACGGGGACCTGGACCTGTTCGTGCTGAACTATGTGGACTTCACGCTACGGGGCAACAAAATGTGCTATGCCGCGACGGGCGAGCGCGACTACTGTACCCCGAAAGCCTATCAGGCCGTGCCGGACCGGCTGTTCCGCAACGAGGGGAACGGACGCTTCCAAGATGTTTCGGTCTCTGCGGGCACCGCTCCCGTCTATGGGCCGGGGCTGGGCATCACTTGCAGCGATCTGAACGGCGACGGCTGGATAGACGTCTACATCGCCAATGACACCGCCGCGAACATTCTCTGGATCAATCAAAGAGACGGCACGTTCCGGGACGCGGCGCTGATGGCGGGAGCCGCCTACAGCGAGGACGGGCTTCCCAAAGCGGGCATGGGAGTCAGCGCGGGCGATTTTGACAACGACGGCGACGACGACCTCATCGTGGTCAACTTGCGCCGCGAAGGCTGTACGCTGTTTGAAAACAACGGGCGGGGCGAATTCCAGGACGTCACCCTGCGCCATGGTCTGGGGGCCCTGACGTTTCCGTACACGGGCTTCGGGTTGGACTGGTTCGACTACGACCGCGATGGCTGGCTGGATCTGTTTGTAGCCAACGGCGCGGTGACGCGCATCGAATCACTTCGCGGGGAACGTTATCCCTTCCACGAGCGCAATCTTCTTCTGCGGAATGCCGGTGCGGGCCGGGGCTTCCAGGATGTCAGTCGCCAGGGGGGAACTGCGTTCGAACTTTCGGAAGTGAGCCGGGGAGCCGCCTTCGGCGACGTGGACAACGACGGCGACGTGGACATCGTCGTAACGAACAACAACGGTCCGGTCCGCCTCTTGCTGAACGATACGCGCACGGAGGCGAACTGGCTCGGGGTGAAACTGGAAGGCGTTCAGGACAACCGGCTGGGGCTCGGAGCCCGCGTAGGCGTGCTCGTGGCCGGCGGGCGCACGCTGTGGCGGCGGTGTCACACCGATTCCAGTTACTTGAGCGCGAGCGACCCCCGCGTGTACTTCGGACTGGGCCGGACCCAGAGCGTCGAGGGAGTTGTCGTCATCTGGCCGAACGGAACGCGGGAGCGGTGGGACAACGTCGGCCTGAACCGGCTGGTGACGCTCCGGCAAGGGACAGGAAGGCCTCAGGGGTTTTGAGGTTCGCAGGTTAACGTCACGCCTGTAAGCCGCAGTTCGCCCTCGATGCGTGTCGTTCCGGGTCGGCGCGCGTAGTCGAGCGCCAGCCGCGCCAGGAATTGCTGCGGCGGCGCCGGGAATTGCAGCTCGGCCTCGCTCCAGGACTCGCTGCAAAGGTCATGCCCGCCGAGGGGCAGGGCGGCGCCGTCTGCGAAGCGGGCCAGGGACCAGCTCAGACCGGAGGGGCACGGCACCGCTATGGTGCGGTAGCGGAAGCGCAACCGGCAGGAACGGCCGGCCGGCAGCAGGAGAATTTGCTCCAGCAGCCGGCATCGCTCGGGCTGGCTTCCGGAAAAGGAGAACCGCACCTGACCGGCGGAAGGGAGCAACTGCGAGTGGACGCCCTGCACGCCGGGAAGTCGCCAGTCAAAGCCGGCGCCGAGCGCCGGCGCGCGGAAGTCGCCGTTGGCGAGCGGCGCTTCGGGCGTCAAGGGAGGATGAGGGAGGAACCGGCGCGCCGCGAGGCGGTTCCACCACTGCCGGGCCGCCTCCCCCTCCTGCGCCCGGAGGAGCGCATCCGTGTAGGCGACCAGCAGGGGCGCCTGCTCGGGTCCGCCGAGCTTCAGCAGCCGCTCCGCTGCGCCGGAGGCATCCTGAAGCCGGCCCTGTCGGATGAGGAAATCGAGATACTGGGCCAGAATGGGCACGCGGTCCGGGATGACCTCCCGGAGAATCTCCGCTCCGTCCTGGCTGATGCGCCAGCAGAGGTCGAACAGAGCCGATTGATCGAAGTAGGCCATCTCGGCGGCCGCATGAGCCCAGCGGAAGAAATGCTTACGGTCGCCGCGGCGAAAGTAGAAGTTGGCCAGGGCCCACAGCGGCTCGTAAGTCCGGTCGAAGCGCGCCGCTTCGAGCAGCAACGACTCGGCTCTCCCGAGATCGCCCGCAAATTCCGCTCGCAACGCCAGCTCGAGCCGGGCGGCTGTGTGATACGGGTTCAGGCGCACGGCCGCTTCAAGATCTTCCGTGGAGCCTGAGGCAAAGCGGTACTCGGCGTTGGAGGGCACGACGGCCGCGGCACGCTGGGCTGCCCCGGGCCTTCGGGAACGGAAGAGCCAGTCCGCCCAGGCTCGCTTCAGGGACTCGGAGCCGGCCGCCAACAGCACCGCCGCCAGAGCCAGTGCGCACAATACGCGCGCAGCTTTGGCAGCCCGACTCATGTTTTCCACACTAGCACGGGGGCCGCAAGCACTCTCAAGTTCCCGCCGCGGCTGCCGATCTATGTTTCGTCGGAATCCGTGTTGGGGAGGACACTGTGATGACAGAAAAGGCGCCGCGGCAGGCATCGCGCATTTGTTTGGTTTTTCTGGCGGGGACCTTGAGTGTAGGGGGAGCCGGAAATGCCATTGGAGTTGCGACCAGCAAAGGGAAATTCCTCGTAAACCAGGCTCCCGTGGCCGGACAGACGAGCCTGATCGAGGGCTCCACGATCGAGACGGAGAGTGCCCCGTCGGAAGTACGTTTGTTCGGAGGAGCGTGGCTCCGTCTGGGAGCGCTTTCGCGCGGCCGTGCGCACCGCGACCGGTTTGTGCTGGAACGGGGCGAAGGACAGATGGACCGCAGCTCCGGCTACCGGCTGGAAGCCGGCAACCTTCGGATTCTGCCGGCGCAAAGTGCCCGGATTCGGGTAACGGACGGCGGTATCGTCCAGGTGGCGGCACTGGCGGCACCTGTAGAGGTCAGGGAGGCCGGCGGGGCCCTGCTGGCCACGGTCTTGCCCGGGATGGCGCTGCAGTTTCAGGCGCAGCCCGCCGGAGCCACGCCCCCTTACGTGGTGAGCGGTTGTGTTCGTGAGGCAGACGGCCGCTATTGGATCGAAGATCCCGCCCTCGGCATCCGCGTTCCGCTGGAGGGAGAGGATCTCAAGGCTCATGTCGGCCGCCCGGTGGAGATCCGCGGGGTGGGAGGAACATCCCATGATCCAGGCGATCCGCGCCCCGTACGCGTGCTGAGCGCAACTCCGGTGGCAGGGACCTGCGCGGCCGGCGGGGCCGGCGCAACGGGCTCGACTCAGTCTCCCCAAACGGGTCCCTCGGGCAAAACGGGCATGAGTGGCGCCAAAAAGGCGATTCTCGCGGGCATCGTCGTGGCGGGCGCAGCCGCCGGAGCCGCAGTGGCTCTCGAAGAACCGGAAGAAGAGCCTCGCACCATCAGCCGCTGAGACTTCAACCTCGCCACACGGCCGGCCGTTGCAGAACGGTGCGGGCCTCCCCGCGGCCGTGTCGCCGGGTTGTTCCTGGACCGGCGAGTTTCACGGTATGCTAGACCTTGTCTGTGCCGGCCAAGGTCCTCATCTTCGGAGCCGCAGGGCAGCTCGGCGTCGAGCTGGTGGATGAATTCCGCAGGCGCGGCCACAAAGTGCGCGGGCTGGATCGTGCCAGCGTAGACATCACCGACGCCGCACGCGTCGAACAAAGTGTGGCCGATTTCGATCCCCAGGTCGTGGTGAACGCGGCGGCGTATAACCAGGTAGATGTGGCCGAGCAGGAGCCGCAGGCGGCCTTCGCGGTCAACGCCTTGGCGGTGCGCAACATCGCACTGGCCTGCCGCCAAAACGGCGCCGTATTGGTGCATTTCTCTACGGACTACGTCTTCGACGGCCGTGCCGGTCGCCCCTACACCGAAGACGACCCTCCGCACCCGCTGGGAGCTTATGCCGTTTCCAAGCTGGCGGGCGAGTATTTCGCCCAAGCCTATCTGGACGATGCGCTGATCATCCGCACTTCCGGCGTCTTCGGTCCAGGGGGGTTACGCACCGCCCGCGGAAACTTCATCGAGCTGATGCTGCGCCTGGCGCAAAGCGGCCAGCCGATTCGCGTTGTGGCGGACCACTACGCCTCGCCCACCTTTGCCCCGCTGCTTGCGGCTCGCACGGCCGATCTTGTCGAGCGCGGCCAGAGCGGTCTGTTTCATATCGGCGGCGGTACCCCCATCTCCTGGTTCGATTTCGCCAGGCTTATCTTTCGGGTGGCGGGCCTGTCCCCCGAACTGCGGCCGACCAGCGAGCGCGAATACCGCACTGCGGCGCGGCGGCCCAAATATTCGGCTTTGTCGAACGCGCGGATCGAACAGCTGGGCCTGGCGCCCATGCCGCCGCTCGAGGAGGCAGTGGCGGCCTACTTTGCTTTGCGGGGCCGGCAGGCGCTTACTCCGGCTCAGGCTTGACGGCGTAATAGCCCTTGCGGGCCTGGACCTTGAGCCCCTTTTTCACCGTGCGGATTTCAATGCGGCGGAAGGTGCCGTCTTTCACCGGATTGCTCGGCGTGTAGCCGATCGCGTACTGGCTGCGCATTTCTTCCTGGATCTCGTCGAAGATCTGCGGGAGCGTGCGCTTCTTGGTTACACGAAACACGCGCCCGCCGGTCTCCTCAGCCATCTTCTTCAGGTCCGCGTCGCTCGGCACGTGAAAAAAACCGGCGCGGGAGTAAGCTCCGGGATCCACGTAGTAAATGGCATAGATGATGGCATCCGCCTTCTGCGCTGCCTCAATGGCCTCTTCGAGCTTGACGCGGCTGCCCACATCCACACCGTCCGTGATCAAAACCATGGCCTTGCGCCCGACTTCGTGCCGGAGTTTCTCGCGCGCGGCCAGGTAGACGGCATCGAACAGAGCCGTGCTCCGGTGCCGCTGGATGGTGGGCACGGGGCCCGGGTGGAGCCCGCCGGTTGCGCCGCTCAAGCGAAGCCGGTCCAGCCCCGCCTGCAGCAGCTCGGCCGAGCCGGTGAGATCTTGCAGTAACTCCACTTCCGCTCCGAAGCTGATCAGAAACGCCAGGTCTTTGGGCCGCAGGACCTTTTGAAAGAACTGCGCCGCGGCACGGCGTTCGGTTTCAAGCAAACGTTCCTGACTCGGGCTGACATCCACAAGCAGCCCCAGCGTGAGCGGCAAATCGGTCTCCCGTGCGAAGTAACGGATTTGCTGGCGCTGTCCTTCTTCTTCGACGATGAAATCTTCGCGGGTGAGATTGGAGACGAGGGCTCCGTTCTTGTCGCGGACGGAGCAGAGAATGTTGACGACCTCGACTTCGGTCTTGAAGGTCGGAGTTTCCTGAGGCGGCTGCCCCAGGGCCACGGCGGCCATCAAGGTTCCCATCAGGTTCCGGCTCGCCATACCCTTACAATGGCATAGTGTTGGACGCCCACGGTGCAGGGCGTGTTTCGAGGGAGTTTCGGTGAGAAAGGCCATCGAGCATCTCCGGCAGGCAGACCCGGTATTGGGGCGGCTCATCGCCCAAGTGGGCCCGTACCGGATCCGGTATCTGCCTGCCGACTATGAAACCTTGGCCAAGGCGATCGTCTACCAGCAGTTGAGCGGGAAAGTGGCAGCCGCGATCTTCCGCCGGCTGGTGGAGGCGGCGGGCAACGGGCGCCTGACTCCGGAGGCCGTGCTACGTCTTCATCCGGCAAAAATGCGAGCCGCCGGGCTCTCCGGCCAGAAGATTGAATATCTGCGCAGCATCGCCCGCGCGATCCGCGACGGGGACTTGGATCTGGCCGCACTCGACCGCCTTCCGGACGCGGAAGTGATGCGGCGGCTGACCGAACTCAAGGGGGTGGGCGAGTGGACCGCGCATATGTTCTTGATCTTCGCTCTGCGCCGCAAGGATGTGCTCCCCTCCGGTGATCTGGGCATCCGGGCCGCTGTGCAAAAAGCATACGGTCTTCCGCGGCTGCCTTCTCCGCGTGAGGTGGAGGAAATGGCGCGGCCGTGGCGGCCCTACGCCACCGTGGCCAGCTGGTATCTGTGGCGGAGTCTGGAGCCTGACGCCAACCTCTGAACCGCTCCGTGGTATACATGGGTTCGGTCGGCGACCGCCGTGCGAGAGAGGACACCTTGACCCAGTTGCTGGTGAAACCGCTGGCGCCGGATGACAGTTTCGGCGAACTGGTGCGCGTGACACAGGAGGCGGCAGGCTGGAACACGATCTCCCTCCGCGTCGTGCGCCTGCGCCACGGCCAGCTCTGGGTGCATCGCGCTCCGGAGGAGGAGCTGCTGCTGGTGTTCCTCGGCGGGCGAGCTTCCGTAGCCGCGGCCGGCAAAGAGTGGCCGGAGGTGGGCCGCCGCCCGGACGTCTTTTCCGGCATGCCGCATGCGTTGTACCTCCCCTGCGGCTTGCCGGAAGTCCGCATCGAAGGGGCCGGCGAGGTTTGCGAGGTGGCCATCTGCGGCGCCCGCGCCGAAAAGCCCTACGCCCCGGTGCTCCTCCCGCCCGAAGCGGTGGAGGTGGAGATCCGGGGCGGCGAGAACGCCACCCGCCAGATCAACCATATTCTGAAGCCTGAGTTCCCCGCCGACCGCATCATGGTCGTCGAAGTATACACTCCGGGCGGCAACTGGTCCTCCTACCCGCCGCACAAACACGACCAGCACCGGCCGCCGCAGGAGGTTGACCTGGACGAGATTTACTTCTACAAGATCGCGCGCCGCGAGGGATATGCGATCCAGCGGGTCTATACGCGGGACGGACGCCTGGATGAAACCCTCACGGTGCGCAACAACCAGGTGGTGTTGATTCCCGAGGGCTACCATCCGGTGGTGGCCGCTCACGGCTACGATTGCTATTACTTGAACGTGCTGGCGGGTTCGGCGCGGTCCATGGCGGCCAGCGACGACCCGGATTATGCCTGGGTCCGCAGCTTGTGGCGGAACAAGGACCCGCGCCTGCCGCTGGTGCGTTGAGCCATGGCGGAGGTCATGCGATGAAAACGCGACGTCTCACTACGGCGCAAGCCATCATCCGGTTTCTCAAGCAGCAGTACGTGGAACGCGACGGCGTCCAGCACCGCTTCTTTGCGGGCTGCTTCGGCATCTTCGGCCACGGCAATGTGGCGGGCATCGGCGAGGCGCTGTACGCCGACCGCGAGTTCCGCTTCTACTTCGCGCGCAACGAGCAGGCCATGGTGCATACGGCGGCGGCGTTTGCCAAGATGAGCAACCGGCTGCGGGCGATGGCTTGCACCTCCTCGATCGGTCCCGGCGCCACCAACATGATTACGGGGGCGGCGGCCGCCACCATCAACCGCGTGCCGGTGCTGTTGCTGCCGGGCGACATCTTTGCCCGGCGCAATGTGGCCCCCGTGCTCCAGCAGCTCGAGTCGCCCCACAGCCAGGACATTTCCGTCAATGATTGTTTCAAGCCGGTCTCCCGCTACTGGGACCGGATCTACCGTCCCGAACAGATCATCACCGCCTTGCCGGAGTGCATGCGGGTGCTGACCTCACCGGCCGAGACGGGCGCCGTGACGCTGGCCCTCCCGCAGGACGTGCAGGCGCAGGCCTTCGATTTCCCGGAGGAGCTCTTTGAAAAACGCGTCTGGCTCATCCAGCGTCCTCGCGGCGATGCCGAGGCGTTCCGGCGCGCCGTCGAATGGATCCGGGCGGCGCGGCGGCCGATGATCATCGCGGGCGGCGGCGTCATCTATGCGGAGGCCACCGGCGAGCTGGCGCGCTTTGCGGCGGAAACCGGCATCCCGGTGGGCGAGACGCAGGCGGGAAAGGGCTCCCTGCGCTATGATCACCCCCAGTCGCTCGGCGCCGTGGGGGTGACCGGCACGTTTGCCGCCAACCGCATTGCCCGCGAGGCCGACTTGGTGATCGGCATCGGGACGCGTTACAGCGACTTCACCACCGCTTCCAAGACCGCGTTCCAGAATCCGGAGGTGCGGTTTATCAATATCAACGTGGCCGAATTCGACGCCTTCAAACATGCGGCGCTTCCGCTGGTGGCGGACGCCAAGGTGATGCTGGCGGAGCTGTCGCAGGCGCTGGCGGGCTGGCAGGTGGACCCGGAATATCGCGCCCTGGCCGAGCGGCTTCACCGGGAATGGGACGAAGAAGTGGAGCGGATCTACAGCCTGCGTCACGGACCGCCTCTCAGCCAGGGGGAGGTGCTGGGCGCGGTCAACCGGATCTCCGGCCCGCGCGACGTGGTCGTCAATGCCGCCGGCGCCATGCCGGGCGATCTGCACAAGCTCTGGCGCACGCGCGATCCCAAGGGCTACCACATGGAGTACGGCTACTCGACCATGGGCTATGAAATTGCGGGCGGACTCGGCGTCAAGATGGCGGATCCCAGCCGCGAAGTCTGGGTGCTGGTCGGGGACGGCTCCTATCTGATGATGGCCCAGGAGATCGTCACCTCCGTCCAGGAGGGCTACAAGCTCAATATCGTGGTTGTGGACAATCACGGCTTCAGCAGCATCGGCGGGCTTGCCGAAGCCTGTGGGACACCCCGCTTCGGCACCGAGTTCCGCTACCGTAGCGACGGGGATCATGGCGGCGAAGTGCTGCCCATTGATTTCGCCGCCAACGCGGCGAGCCTGGGCGCCTGCGCCCTGCGTGCCCGGACGCGCGAGGAGCTGGAGGAGGCGCTGCTTCAGATGCGCAACATGGACCGCACGGCCGTCGTGGTCGTGGAAACTGACATCGCACAGCGCGTGCCGGGCTACGAATCCTGGTGGGATGTGGAGATCGCCGAGGTTTCGGAGGTCGAGTCCGTGCGAGAAGCCCGCCGGCGTTACGAGGAGGCGCGCAAAAAGGAGCGGTACTTCTTGTGACGGACGTCGTGGTTTTGGGGCGCGTCGGCTACGACCTGATCTCCGAGGAGCCCGGCGTCCCGCTCAAGGACGTGCGCCGCTTTTCCCGCTACCTGGGCGGCTCGAGCGCCAACATCGCCGTCGGGCTGGCGCGGCTGGGGGTGCGTGTGGGCCTGATCGCCGCCGTGGGCACGGATGCGCTCAGCGATTTCCTGGTGGAATTCCTCCGGGCGGAAAACGTGGACACCACGCATGTCGTCCGCGTGCCGGGCTGCCTGCCCTCGCTGGCGCTCACCGAAGTCACGCCGCCGGACCGTTTCCCGCAGGTGTTCTACCGCCGCGATCCGGCGGACGTGCACCTGGAGATCGGCGAGGCTGAGCTCGATTATTTGAGCAGGGCGCGCATGTTCGTCACCAACGGCACCTCGCTGTGTGCGACGCCCTCGCGCGAGTCCACCTATCTGGCGCTCGAGCGCGCAAAGGCCGCCGGGCTCCGCGTCGTGCTGGACGTGGATTACCGGCCCATGTCCTGGCGGCGACCTGCGGACGCGGGCCTGGCCGTGCGCCTGGCTTTGCCGTTTGTGCACGTGCTCATCGGCAATGACGTCGAGCTCAAGCTTGTCGCGGGGACCGAATCTTTGGAGGACGCCACGGACCGGTTGCGGCGTCAAGGCGTGGAGCTGCTGGTCTCCAAGCTGGGCGCCGCGGGGGTTCGGGTTTGGGCCGGTCAACAATCCTGGTTCCTCGAACCGTACCCTGTGGAGGTGCAGTCCACGATCGGCGCCGGCGACGGCTTTGCCGCCGGCTTTCTGTGGGCCTTGCTCCAGGGACGGCCGCTCGAGGACTGCCTGCGTTACGGCAACGCAGCCGCGGCCATCGTCGTCAGCCGGCTGAGCTGCTCGGAAGCTATGCCCACCCGAGCGGAAATCGAAGCCCTCATGGCCGAGCGGCCGGTGCGAAGCGAATCGGATTCCGGCCGTCTCCGGTGATTAAGATCGGACGAAACCGGCCCAGGAAAGGCCCGTTGCGGCCGACCCGGCTCTGTGCTATCACAGGAGTAGGCCGAAGCCGGAGCAGACAGAAATCCGATCACCGGCTTGTTCAAAATACCTGACCGGGCTCGGTCACACGACTGTCATCTTAAAGGAGTCATGCCGTGGAAGCCACTGTTAATCGAAAGCTGATCCGCCCTCCGCTCAATGAGGTCAAGGAGAAGGCGAACGCGAACGCGCGCCGGAACCAGAAAAAGCCCGTTCCCGCCGACCAGACCCATGCGGAGACCTTTTATTACCTCAAACAGATGCAGGCAAAGACTCCCATGGTGGTGGTCCTGAAGGACGGCGAGACGATTCATGGCGTCATTGAGTGGTACGACAAGGCTTGCCTGAAGATCCACCGCAGCGACGGGCCGAACTTGCTCATCTACAAGCCGAGCATCAAGTACATGTTCAAGGCCAACCAGGCGCACGGCTAAGGCAGCGCGCGCTCGGGGGAAGGCGAGCGTAAGCGGAGGCGGTACTCCCGCCGCCGCCCGGCTTCCTCGAAGCGTCTCTTTTCTTCCTCGGTCTCCGGGATGACCGGCGGAATCGGGGCCGGCCGGCCATGCTCATCGAGAGCCACGAAAGTAAGATAGGCCGATGACGTGTGGCGCACTTCGCCCGTGGTCAGATCCTCCACCATCACCTTGACGCCGACCTCCATCGAAGTACGGAACACGCGGTTCACGGAGGACTTCAACACGATCAGCTGTCCGATGTAGACAGGATGGAGAAAGGTCATGTGGTCCACGGACGCGGTAACGACCGGGCGTCTGGCGTGGCGGGTCGCCGCAATAGCGCCAGCCAGGTCCACAAGGTGCATGACGCGGCCGCCGAGCAGATGGCCGAGCGGATTGGCGTCGTTCGGCAGCGCGATCTCAGAATACTCCGAAGCGGAAGCGCGTACGGGACGGCCTTCCATAGTGTCGCTCACGTCTGATTAGGATAGCCTAGCAAGGGGGGAACTCAATGGCAGGAAATCGCCTGGAGATTTTGCGGCGGCTGGTGGAACAGAATCCCGGCGACAGCCGGACGCGCTACATGCTGGCGATGGAGCTTGCCGGGTCGGGAGATCTGGAAGGGGCGCTCGGCGAGTACGAAGCCCTGCTGGCCCGCGATCCGGCCTATTGCTATGCCTATTTCCACGCCGGCCGGGCGCTCGAGAAACTCGGCCGCCGGGAGCAGGCGCGCCAGATGTACCTGCGCGGCATTGCGGCGGCCGAACAGGCCGGCGACGCCCACGCGCGTGACGAGCTGCGCGGAGCTCTGGAGGCGCTCGATTGAGCGAGGCTGCCCGGCTTCAGAACGGCACGTCGTCGTCGGTGATGCCGAACTCCGGCGGCGGCTCCTCGGCGGGAGTCTGCGAGCTTTGCACGGGGCGTGAAGGAGCAGCCTGGGCAAAGTCGTCCGCAGCTGCCGCCTCCGCGCCGCGGCCGCCGAGCAGAATCACATCGTCCGCCACGATTTCCGTGACGTACATCTTCTTGCCGTCTTTTTTGTCCTCGTAGCTCCGCGTCTGGAGCCGGCCCTCGACGTAGACCTGGCGGCCCTTGGTCAGGTAGCCGGCGACGTTCTCCTGCCGCCATAGCACGACGTTGTGCCAGTCGGTCTCTTCGCGCCACTCCCCGGTCTGCTGGTCCTTCCAGCGGCGGCTGGTGGCCACCGGAAACGTCGTCCGTGCGGTTCCGTTGGCCGTGAAGCGCGTCTCGGCGTCCCGGCCGAGATTGCCGATGAGGATGACTTTGTTTACGCTTCGGGATGCCATGTTTCTTTGCACTCTAGCATACCGTTGCGCCGGCGGTGCGGGGGGTCTGCCAGCAGGTCGGAAAAGTCTTCGAGCAGGGCCCGGGCGACGGTGAGCGGACGGGGATCGCGGTAGCCCTCGCGGGCGTTGTATTCAGCCTGCAGATCCTTCCACTGGGTGTGGATGCCGGTCTGGATGGTGATCAGCTGCGCATCGGCGATCTCCTCGCCGTCCCGGAAATTCAGTTCACAGGCGAAGACGCGGCCCGGCTTGTCCGGGTAGTACAGCGGCATCCCGAATTTGCGGCAGATGAGCGGCCGCCATTCATAGATCTGGCAGAGTCCATCCTCGAGAGCCGGGCAGGCCAGTCGCGATCCCGGCGGCGGCAGGTTCCCCCACGCTTCCGGCTCTCCCCGCACCTCTACGAGCTTGCGCCGCTCCTCCAGGTAAATCCGGGCACGTTGCCGCAACCGTTCGCGGGTGGCCGCGGGCAGGTTACGGATTCCTTCGGAGATCACGGCCGCCTCCATCTCGGTGATCTGAAAGAGCTGGTGGCAACACTCCGAGCAGCCGGGACGGCACTGGATCCGCGGGCCCCACTGCTTGCGGTTCCGCTCGAACTCCGCTTGCACTTGATCGCAGATCTCGCGGAACCGTCCGATGAGGGACATGGAGGCGCTCTGGGGCGATGAGGTTCCCACGAGACTCACTTGCACTTTACCAGAATTCGGGCATAATCGTTCTTTGGGAACTGAGGGGTGCCCTCGGCCCAGAGGGGCATCCCGCTGCCTCCGGAGGCCGCGGAGAGTAGAATAGGGGAGGAACGGGTAGGGCATGCCTGCCGGATCGAGTCACCGACGTATTCAGGCTCTACTGCCCGCAATCGCGAGCCTGCTGTCGGTTTGTGGCCAAGCCCCGGCTCAACGGCTCATTCAGAGCTCTGCTCCCAACGGCCTCGTGCGGCTTCACAACACCGACTGGGCGGTGCTCGAGCTGCGCGAACCGCGCAAGGATCTGCCCTGCACCGTGACTCCAAACAAGCCTGTGCTCGGCTTTGACCTCAAGTTTCACTCCGGCTATGAGGTCAGCATCCCCTTGAAAGATCTGGCGGGCTCGGAGAACCTGCTCACCATCCTCTTTCGCGTGATCCCCGATTCCCAGCAGGCCGAGCCGTCCTATTTTGTCCAGCACATTCGCGTGCCCCCCATTGAGGCGGATGCCCGCGGCGAGGCCTACCTGCAGGGAAGTTTCGACCTGGGCGAGGGTAAGTACCGCGTTGACTGGCTGATGCGAGACCGCACCGAGCGGGTCTGCTCGGCCTACTGGGACCTGGAGGCGGTTCTGCCTCCCCGGGACCGCGACATCGCGGTGGCCCTTCCGCCCGCCACGGTGCGGCCGTCCGACTTCGAGCCGTTCCGCGACGAACCTCCGGTGCGCCGTGTGGAGGGAGAACCGCCGCTGAACGTGAAGGTATTGATCAACTTCGCACCGCAGAATTCCCATTCGGCGGTGCTACAGCCGCTGGACACCAACGCGCTGGTGTCCATCCTGCGGAGCATCGCCCGGGAGCCTCGTATCGGCAAGTTCTCCATCATCGCGTTCAATCTTCAGGAGCAACGGGTCGTCTATCGGCAGGACGGCGCCGAGCGCATTGACTTCCCCGCCCTCGGTGAAGCCTTACAAACCCTCAATCTCGGAACGGTGGACATCAAACGGCTGAGCCAGAAGGACGCCGAGACGCAGTTTCTGGCCGAGCTGATCCGCAGGGAAATGGCCAACGAGGACCGTCCGGACGCGCTGATCTTCGCAGGTCCCAAGGTCATGCTCCCGGAAAAGATCCAGGAAGAGGACCTCAAGCAGATCGGCGGGCTCGAGTATCCGGTGTTCTACATGAATTACAACCTCTACCCGCAGGCCAACCCCTGGCGCGACGCCATCGGAGCGGTAGTGAAGTTCTTCAAGGGGACGGAGTTCACCATCAGCCGCCCGCGCGATCTCTGGTATGCGGTCACCGAGATGGTGTCGCGTATCGTGCAGTTCAAGCACGAACGGGCGGCTTCCAACGGGGCTGCGCGGTGATGCGATGAAGCACGGGTTTGCGTCCTTTGCGCTGGTGATGCTGCTAGCAGCTTCGTCGCCGCTCGAAGCCCAGCAACGCCGCATCCGTCCCGATCACTGGCGCCACCCCGACAACCTGGCGCCCTTTGTGGCCACCCCGGAAATTGTCGCCGAGAAGATGCTGGAGGCGGCGGGCCTGAAACCGGGGGAAGTGGTCTATGATCTCGGCTGCGGTGACGGGCGCATCCTCTTGGTGGCGGCGCAGAAGTTTCAGGCGCGGGCCGTGGGAATCGAACTGTCGCCTGCGCTGGTGAAACAGGCGTCCCAGAAGGCGCAAAAGCTCGGCCTGAGCGAACAGGTGCGCGTGGTTCAAGGGAATCTGTTCGACGCCGACCTCCGGGAGGCTGACGTGGTGACGCTTTACCTGATGCGCCTTTCCAACGAACGGCTCAAGCCCAAGCTCACACAGGAACTCAAGCCGGGCGCGCGGGTCGTCTCTCACGATTATGAGATCATGGGCTGGAAACCGGACCGCGTCGAAAAGGTGATGCTCCATCGCCGCCCGCACACGATTTACGTCTACCGGATGCCGCCCACCCCGGAGTGAGTTCTCCGGGCCCGGGGTCCCCGCGCTTCGGTAGCCTTCCGGGTTTGGCACGCGTTCGATAATCGGTGTATGCCTACATTCGACGTGGTGGGTGTCGGGCTCAACGCCACCGACACCTTGCTGCTGGTGCCGCGTTTCCCTGCCTACGCGGGCAAAGTGGCCATCGAAGATGAGCTGATCAGTCCGGGCGGCCAGGTGGCCAGCGCCATGGTCACCTGCGCACGCCTGGGGCTGCGGGTGAAATACATCGGGACGGTAGGGGACGACGAGCGCGGCCGCATTCAGTTGGAAAGTCTGGAAGCAGAAGGCATCAACCTCGACGACGTTCAGATACGCCACGGTTGCGCCAACCAGTCCGCCTACATCGTGATTGACCGCTCGACGGGGGAACGGACCGTGCTCTGGCGGCGGCCGGAATGCCTGCGGCTGGAGCCGGACGAGATCCGCCCCGAGCAGATCGCCTGCGCCCGGCTGCTCCACATTGACGGACACGATACGCCGGCGATCGAGAAGGCCGCCCGGATCGCAAAGTCCGCCGGGATCCCCGTGACGGTGGATGTGGACACGCTCTACCACGGCTTTGATCGCGTGCTGCCGCATGTGGATTATCTGATCGCCAGTTCCGAATTCCCTTCCCAGTGGACCAACGAAAGCGATCCGTTCCGGGCCCTGGAGCTGATTCAGGAAGAATACGGCATGCGCGTGGCGGCGATGACGCTCGGTGCGCACGGGGCGCTGGCTCGCTCCGAAGGCCGGTTTCTGTATTCACCGGCATTTGTCGTCAACTGCGTGGACACGACCGGAGCCGGGGATGTGTTTCACGGCGCCTTCTGCTATGCGGTGCTGGCGGGAATGGATTTAGGGGAAGCTCTGGATTTTTCCAACGCCATGGCCGCCCTCAACTGTACGGCGCTCGGGGCGCGCGGAGGAATCCGCAGCCAGGCCGACGCCCGCGCGCTGATGCGGCGCGCCGAGCGGCGGGTCCACCCGGATTTCGCCGCGCACGCCTTCGTGACCGCTTCCCGATGATCCCGCTGCGCGACTCTCAGCCGAGCTACTCCACTCCGGTCGTGACCGCCGGCCTCATCGTAGTCAACGTGCTGGCCTTCTTGTACGAGATCTCGCTCGACCCCTTCAGCCTGAACCATTTCATCGCCGCCTACGGGGTGATTCCCGACCGCTTCGATCCCTCTACGCTGGTGACCTCCATGTTCCTGCACGGCGGCTGGATGCACCTGATCGGCAACATGTGGTTTTTGTGGATCTATGGCGACAACGTGGAGGACATCCTGGGCAAGGCGAAATTCCTGCTGTTCTACCTGCTCTCCGGCATCGCGGCAGGGCTGGTGCACGTCGCCTTCAACCCCTACTCGCGCGTGCCGACCATCGGCGCAAGCGGCGCCATCGCCGGCGTGATGGGGGCCTATATGGTCAAGTTTCCCCGGTCCCGAATCGTCACGCTCGTGCCCATCTTCGTGTTTCTGACGACGGTCGAGGTCCCGGCTTCCATCATCCTGCTTTACTGGTTCGTGATCCAGTTCTTCAGCGGGCTGGGGACCATCGGCGAGTCGCACCTGTCGCAAGGGGGCGTGGCATGGTTCGCCCATGTGGGCGGCTTCGTGGCCGGCGTGATTCTGATTAAACTGTTCCCCACGCGCGAGCGCTGGCGCCGGCGGCCGGATCTGCACTGGTGATGGAACGGGAAGCGCTGGTCATCCTCTACACGCGCCAGGGGTGCGGCTTGTGCGAAGAGGCGCGCCACGTGCTCGAACGCGCGCGCAAGCGGGCGCGTTTCCGGCTCGAAGTCGTGGATGTGGACCGCGACGAGCAGTTGCGGGAGCGTTACGGCAATGATGTGCCCGTGATCGCCATCAACGGCCGGGAGGCCTTCCGGCACCGCTTGGACGAGCAGGCATTTCTGGCGAAGCTCGGGGGGCAAGCATGACGGCCGGACTCGATGTTCTGGCGATCGCAGCGCACCCCGATGATGTGGAGCAGACCTGCGGCGGCACATTGATCAAGATGGCGGAGGCCGGCTACCGGACCGGCGTCCTGGACCTGACCGCCGGAGAGATGGGTACGCGCGGCACACCTGAGGTGCGCAAGCTCGAGGCCGAAGAGGCCGCCCGCCATCTGCTGCTTTCCTGGCGCGGTAACATGGGCTTGCCCGATGCGCGGCTGGAGAACACGCTGGCGGCCCGCCTTTCTCTGGCCGTGAAGATTCGCGAACTCAAGCCGCGCGTGGTGATCCTGCCCTACTGGCAGGGGCGCCATCCCGATCACTACCGCGCCAGCGAACTGGGTTATGAGGCCTGCTACCTGGCGGGACTCGAAAAGCTCGACGAGACCACTCCTCCGCACCGCCCCTTCAAAATTCTCTACTCCTCGCTCTACGCCCCCGTGACGCCGTCATTCGTCGTGGACATCACCCGGCAATTCGAGCGGAGGATGGCCGCGCTGCTGAGTTACCGGTCTCAGTACGGCCGCCGTGATGCATCGGAGCTGTTCCCGAGGGAAGAAGAAATTCGCGAGCGCCTGGCCGCAATTGCCCGCTACTACGGCAACCTGATCGGTGTGCGCTACGGCGAGCCGTTCGTCGTCCGCGAGACCTTGAAGGTGGACGATATCGTAGCGCTGGGCGTCAGGAGCTTGTGAGCTCGGCGCGGACGGGCGGACGCGGGATCTCCAGCCCGACCCGGTATGCAATCTGCCGCGCCAGTGCTTTGAAATCCTCCCCCGCGCTCCGCGCCGCTTGGAAGTGAGATCCGATCGCTCCGTCGCCCGGCTTGAGGTGAAACATGGGTTTGCGCGCCTCCTGGGCCATCGGAATCAGGCTTCGATAGTGCTTGAGTAGCGCCAGATTGTGCGGATCGTCCTTGATCGACATGCCTTCGCCCGGCTGCTCGCCCAAAACCGCTTCGCGGTAGACGCCCGGAATCCGGCTGATCCACTTGTCGTAGGCGTGAACGGGGCGGTCCAGGCGGACGGAATGCTGCTGCACCACGTAGCCGGCGGGCCGCATCGTCCCCGCGGGCAAGTCGAGCTCGGTGTGCGGCTTTCGGGCCAGCCGGTCCTTCCACTCCTGGCGCCACCGCCGGAGCGTCGGGCCCAGGTTGCGGAGTCCTTGCAGCGAGAACAGATCCGGAGACAGCGGAACGACGACATAATCGGCTGCGATGAGAGCCGCGCGGTTGATGGCGCCCAGGTTCGGCCCGAGATCCACCAGGACCACCGCCGCCTCCTGCTGCCGGGCGGCTTGCTGCATCAGCCGCCAGAACGCCGAAATCACGCGGAAAGCCCGCTCCTTGCCGTCCAGACAGGCGGGCCACTGGGAAGACAGCTCGTCTTCAAAACCTGCCAGCGCCAGATCGCCTACCAGAAGGCTGAGCCGTTCGTCAATCTCCTCGACCGCGGGTTCGGAAATGTCGCCGATCCCCCGCAGCAGGGGTTGGATGCTGCCGTAGATCGTGCGCGGGGGCGACACCTCCCATAACTCCTCGACGCGGTCTTCTTCGAGAAACGCAGCCGTCAGGTTGGCCTGAGGATCCAGATCGGCGGCTACGACACGCACTTCCAGATCGGCAAACATCCAAGCCAGGTGGTAGACGAGAGAAGTCTTGCCAACGCCCCCTTTGTTGTTGAAGAACGCGATGACGGGCGCGCTCATTGCGCTCTCCTCAATACGGCCAGCACGTAGGTGTCTTCCACTTGAAACTCCAGCTCCGGATTGCCGTTCTTCCGCAGCTCTCGGCGCGCAAGTTCGATGCCGATGCCGAAGCGCTGCACGAAGTTGAGGTGCTTCATCGCCTCCGCCAGGTGCGGGTTCCGGTAATCGGTGACCCCCGGCCTTCCGAAAGTCTCACGGGTGACCTGACCGTAGGGCCCGCCGGGACTCAAGATCTCAACCCGGTCCGCAAACCAGTGTATCCGCACGGGGGCGTTGGTGCCCTCATAGGTTCTGTGGAGGATGGCGTTCATGGCGATCTGGCGCAGCGCCACGATCGGGTAATCGGGCTTCTCCACCGCCACCGGACCCGTGTTGACGTTCAACGAAACCGAAATATGCGCTTTAAAGATTTCCTCCAAGGAGGCCACCAGCTCGGGAATCGGTCCATCCAGCTCTTTCTCATCTTTAATGGGGTCCGTCACGCTTGTGCCGTCGTAACGCACGAACTGAACGTAGGCTCCGGGAAGATGCTGGCGCGGACTTTTTCCTACCACCAGGATTCCCAGATTTGTGGGATACCCGTCGCTTCCGGGGACGGCCAGACGCAGCGCGGCGAGTTGGTCCTCCACCCTGCGCACGTTCTGTGCCACCGTCTCCTCGCCGACTGCGGCAGGAAGGTACAGGCGCCGGAACATTTCCAAATCCAGGTCCTCGAGCCGCGCGCCCGGTGCGGGCCGGATGTCAAAGGTCACAGCCTTGGACAGCCGTTTCTCGCTCAGTCGGCGTTCTTCCTCGGGAGTCGCGATGGCCCTGCGGGGACCGACCCGCACCCAAACGCGCCCTCGGCAACGGACCGGAGGATCGTCGGAAGGATAGACGATGACTACCGCCATTTCGCAACCATCAAGCGTCCGTTTTTGAACGGTCATGGTGGGGAAAGGAAGGATGTTGCCGTCCCCGCGCATGTCGGCCAGAGTGCGAAGCAATTCGTCGGTTATGGTCAGATTCGCGCAGTCACCGTTGTCGCGGACGCCGACGAAGATCACCCCGGGCTTGCCATGGTTGGGCAGGTCGTTGGCGAAAGCGCAAATCGCCTCGCGAATCTTTTCGCGATCCGACACTGAAGCCTTCCGCTCGACGCGGTCGGATTCGGGATCACGCAGCAACCCCAACAGTTCGGCGTCCGTCATCGCGGGCTCGCAATCCGATTAAATCACATCAGGGAAACTACGCCGCAGCCGGTAGAAGACGGCATGACCGGCGAAGAAGACCGCCGCCGCCACCAGCCAGAGCTTCCAGAGTGGGCCGAAGGCCGGCGCCTGGCCTTCGAGCAGCGCCGCCCGAAAACCTCGCACGAGCACGAACATGGGGTTCTTGGAGAGCAGCCATAGCGCTTGTTGTGGCAGGGAGGCCTCCGGATAGCAGATCGGAGTCAGAAAAAACCATAAGGTCAGCAGAAATCCGTTCACCTGCCCGAGATCGCGAACATACACGCCGAGCGCCGCCAGAAACCAGCACACACCGAGGGTGAACAGAATCTGGGGGATCAGCAGCACCGGCAGCCAGGCCACCGACAGCGGCACCGTGCCGCGCGCGGCGGCGAGCATCACCAAAAACACCGCCAGGGCGAAGCCCTGAGTGACCAGCGCGGAAGCCACCTGGGCGACCGGAAGTATCTCCAGCGGGAACACGAGCTTCTTGACAAACGTGCGGTATTCCAGCATCACGGTGGGCGCACGTCCGGCCGCTTCGCTGAAGGGCAGCCAGGGCAGCATACCGGCCAGGAAGTAGAGAGCGAAGCCTGCCCGGCTCGGATCTGCGCCGAAGCGCGTCCGCAGCACCACGCCGAAAACGAAAAAGTAAGTCAGCATCAGCAACAAGGGATTCAGCAAGGCCCAGAACAGGCCGCCGAAGGAGCCGCGATAGCGCCCTGCCACATCGCGGCGCGCCATGGAGCGGATCAGACTGCGGTGCCGCCACAGCGTTCGAACAGGATAGACAACCGCCCGCCGGAGGGAGCGAAGCAGCAGCCGCCGGCGCAGCGCACCGAGCGTAGTCACCTCCGTCCTGGTGTCCGCCACCTGGCCCTCTACTACATTGGCGTCCACCAGAAGGAACGGCCAGCGCTCGTAGTACCAGCACACGCCCTCCCTCATGGGAGCGACGAAAATCCGGTAGGCGCCATCGAAGCCCGGCAGAGGAATCCTCAGTTCCACATCGCGGCTTTCACCGGGTTCGAGATCCTGCTCCAGGGCGATCCGTGGTCCTTCTTCCACGAACAGATGCGTGTCGGGATCGAAGAACTGGCAGCCGATGCGAAACCCGTCTGCGCCCCGCCAGGCCTCCCGCGACCGGTTCTCGAGACGAAACCGGACACGTAGAACCCGCCCGCCGTCCTCCGGGAAAACTTCCGGGTTCGCGTAGGCGGCGCTCATGCTTCCGGGTCGCTGTAGAGCCAGGCCGGAAAACGCCGGCGCACGGGCCCTGTCTTGCGTCCGACGGCGTAGATCCCGTCGCCGCGAAGCTCCGTGGAAAGCTGGAAGCGCTCCAGCAACCACCGCACCCACGCCAGTTCGGGGCGGGGCTGCTCGCGGAACGGTCCGGTTTCCAGGCGAACGACCTCGAAGCCGGCGTCGCCGAGCAGCAGGTGTATTTCCTTGGGCGTGTACTCGCGGTTGTGCCGCGCCGCGGTTTTTTCCCCGCTGCCTGTCGGCCGGATGTATGCCGGAAACAGCGCGGGATGATACCCCTCGAGGACCGCAGCGATGGCGCGCAGGGAGGCGATGTTCGGCGTGGTCAGGACCAGGTGGCCGCCCGGTTTGAGCACACGGTTGATTTCCGCCATCATATGCATGGGATCTTCGGTGAGATGCTCGATGACCTCACAGCACAGCACCGTGGTGAAATACGCGTCGGGATAGGGAAACCGGTCCTTCTCGGCGTCAAAGAGTTCCAGGTCGCACTCAAAGCGCTCGCCGCTTGCGGAAACGACGCTGCGGTGGTCCACTTTTCCCGCAGGACCGTAGTAGCAGCCCCGCACCTCGCCGTAGCCCAGCCGGGTTTTGAGCAGCGGCGTGATCTGGAGATACGAACCGATCTCGAGGACACGGTCCTCCGGCCCGCCGGGCGGTGTGATGGCCAGGGTTTTCTCGAACCGTGTCAGATGCGTTTCCGCGTAGCTGCGGGTTTCCTCATCCCGCGCCGCCCACCCGAGGATCTCCTCGGCGGACGCCGGGGCGGGCACAGATTCCGCGGCAGCAGAAGGAGCCGCCGCACTGGGTTCCTCCTTGCGCCACTCGACCCCGGCAGCCAGCGATTCCAGAAACGCTGCATACTCTCCCGCCACACGTTCCCAGCGGCAATGCTCCAGGGCCCAGGCGCGTGCGGCCTCCCCCACCTTGCGGCGCACCTCGGCGCGGCTTGCCGCCATGTGTAGGAGCTCATAGAGCACTTCCTCTTCGGTTTGATCCACCGGCACTTTCCAGCAGATTTCGTCAGGCAGCTCGCAAAAGGCCGCCGTGTCTGAGACCAGAACGCACTTGCCGAGACCCAGGGCCCGCAGCAACGTGCCCGAAGTCTCGCCCACGCTGGGATAGCGAAGATTGATCACAATGTCGCAGGCCGCCAGGTAGCCCATGAAATCTTCGATGGGCACACGGCCCAGCACTCGCACGAACGGGAGCAGCTCCAGCCTTTCCAGCAAGGAGTCCAGTGGGAGTTCCGGATGCGGCTGGCCCACCAGAATCATGCGCGCCCGCGGCTCGACACGGACTAAGCGCCGGAAGGCGCGCAGCACTTCGGGGATTCGCTTATAAGGCTTGAGGTGGCCGAACACCCCGGCGAGGGGTGTGGTTTCATCCAAGCCCAGCCGCAGGCGGTAGGGGAGGCCGTTGACGGGATCGGTCCAGGCGCCGTGAGGGATGCGGGCGATCGGACCCGTGAATCCGGCCGCGCGCATCCGTTCCTCCATGTAGCGGCTGTGCACGATGAGAGCCCGGCTGCGCTCGAGCAACCGCCGCGTCATCGGAAGGCCGTCGTAATCGGGGCCGGTTTCCAGAGCGCGCACACGGCGCGCGTGTTCGAGCGCCTGCGGGCCGCCTTCGTAGGCCACTTCGTCCAGATACCGGTCCCAGTCGCCGCGCTTGATGGTGAGCTCCGCAATCAGGTGGTGGAGGTTCGCTTCGTGCAGGACCACGACGCCAGGATGCTCGATCGCCATCTCGTAGGCGAAGCCGTGCTCGCCGTTGTTGCCGATCTGATACAAGACCAGATCGAACCGGTCGGGCTCAAACCTCTCTGGGGAACCCGGAATGACGGTCAGCTCGACCAGGCGCTCCAGGTGCGCCGCGAGCGCTTCCGAGTAGTCCGCAATGCCGCTCGGCGAAGGCGGCATGGGCGATACCAGGGCCACGCGCATCGTTCAAAAGGAAGCGGATTCAGCATACCGCGCCGGGGGCGTTCTCGGTCTCACGGCTCTCGCAACAGTTCCATCGTGAAGCTTCCCAGAGGGAAGGGGACGCGCACGAGCAGCGGCGTTCGCGCACGATCCGTGGAGAAGAACAGCTCGAAGGTGACCTGCGAGGCTTTCCCCGCCACCGACGCCACGATGCGGTCCGCCTCCAGGCGCTCGTCATGGATGCGGACCATTTGCCGGCCCCCGTACTCCAGCCGGATCTGATACGGCGCCCCAAAGAGAATCGTCTGCGGTCCGGGAAGGCGGCCGCGGCTGAGCTCGCGCCGCAAAAAGTACAGGAAGGCCAGAGCGTCCTTGGGGCACTGCGGGATGGTCAGTTGCGACTTGCCGCCGCCGCCGAGCGTCTGCCGCGTGGCGGCTCCGCGATCGGCGTCAAAGACGGTGCGTTCGTCGGCTTTGCGCTTGCCGTGCCGCGAGTGCTTTTCAAACTCGAGCGAACAAAGATCCGGCGATGCTACCGAACGGTACTGGTCGGAAACTTCGAACGCGGGCAGGCCGGCTTCCAGACTCATGCTGAACTGCCAGCGGCCGGAGGCCGGCTCTCCTGCGGAGACGACTTTGACGGCCCGGAACTCACTTTCCCCGAGCGGCAAGCCGCTCGGCCAGTTGACGCTGTACCGGAGGATCTCTCCGTCGGCCGGCGGTTCCTTCTCGGCCTGCGCCCAGCCGGCGGCCAGCAGTGCCACGGCCATCCAGAGGCGTTTCATTGGCAGGCTACGGACATCCGCGACATCTTCTCGGCCGCCACCGTGGCAGAAGCGCCCGCCACTTCGTAGTAAACCTCCAGGGTCCGCTCGGCAGTCTTGCGCCAGCTGAACTGCGCCGCGCGCTGGAGCGCCAGCCTCTCCAGGCGTAGCCGCAGTTCATGGTCGAGCAGCACGTCCAGCATGGCGCGTGCGATGTCGTCCGGATCCTGAGGGTCCACCAGGATGGCCGCCGCGTCGGCGACCTCGGGAAGGGCCGAAGCGTTCGAACACACCACCGCACGCCCGCAAGCCATGGCTTCGAGCACAGGCAGACCGAACCCTTCATACCGCGAAGGGAATACAAACAGCTCACACGCGTTGTATAGCTGGAGCAACTCCTCGTCGCTCACAAAACCGGTGAAATGAATCCGCTCGGCCGCGCCGGACTCGCGGGCGGCGCGCCGCACCTTGCGGCCGTAACGCGTCTCTTTACCGGCGATCACCAGATGGTGCGGCAGTCGGGGGCAGTGCCGGAGCATGGCTGAGAAGGCGCGGATCAAGCCTGTGTGATTCTTCCGCGGCACCAGGTCGCCCACGGTAAGCAGGAATGGGGACGGGATCCCGAACCGCGCCCATACCCGGGCCGCCGCCGCCTGGCGGTCCAGCGGGCGGAAAATGGCGGAAGCCGCGTTCGGCGCCACGACGATTTTGTCGGGCGGCGGCGCGTACGCCTTCTCAATGGCGCGGCGCGAGAACTCGCTCACCGTGAGAATCTTCGCTGCGCGCCGGACCGTCCGTTCCACGCTCCAGCGCAGCTGGATGGCGCGGGCCGGACTGAAAAATTCCGGATGCTCCAGGAAACTCACGTCGTGCACCGTCACCACCACCGGTACGGGACAACCCAGAGGGGCCGTGTATTGCACGTGAACCAGCGCCGGTCGGTCTCGCCACAGCCGCGCCGTCAGGTCCCATCCGAGCCGGATGAACGGATTGGGCGACACGCGCCGGCGCTGGAACCGCTCCGGAACCCAACCCGCCGCGTCGTTCACCGAAAGATAGGCCAGGAAATGTGCGTCCGGATCGAGAATGGCGAACTGACTCACCAGGTTTCGGATATATACTTCGTTCCCCGTCAGATGGCGGCCGATCGCGTGAGCATCCACCGAAAAGAGCATGCGGTCGTCTTTTCAGTATAGTGCCTCGGCGGCGGAACTACCCGTTAAATCCCGAGCTCCGCAAGCCGTTTCCACGCCGACTCCCATGTAAACTCTCTCTCATAGAGTTGCCGCCCGCACTGGCCCAGTCGCCATCGTAGAGCTTCCCTGTCCAGGACCTCGAGCACCGCCTGCTGGAAGGAGTCTGCCCCGTCGGCTACCAGCAGGTGCTCCCCGTGGCGCGCCGGAAGGCCTTCGGCGCCGAACGAGGTCGAGATCACAGCGCGTCCGGCAGCCCAAGCCTCCAGGATCTTCACCCGGGTGCCGCTGCCCGAGAGCACGGGAACCACCACGGCCTTCGCCGCTCCCAGCCAAGGCAGCGGATCCTCCACCGGACCTGTCAGTTCGATGCGGGCATCCCCTGCGAGATGGGACCGTACTGCTTCGGGGTTGCGGCCGACCAGCCTCCATACCAGACCGGGGCGCCGCGCGCGCAGTACCGGCCAAACGCGGCAGGCAAAATACCGCACGGCGTGAATGTTGGGGGGGTATTCGAGATTTCCCGAAAATACGATCACTTCTTGCTCGGCCACATGGGGCGCGGGCCGCCGTGGAATGGTGTTCGGTACCACGGCGACTCGCGCGCCCGGTGCAATCGCACCAATGCGTTCCGCGTCGGTCTCCGAAGCAGTGAGCACCAGGTCGAACTGCGGCAGCAGTTGACGCTCTTGGCTGAGCGCCAGGCGCGCAAACTGCCGCCAGAACAGGCGCCGCGCGCCGGCTTCCAGGGCCGCGCAGGATTCCATCAGAGCGGATTCGACGTTGTGCAGATTCAGGATCACCCTTCGCGCTGCGTTTGCCACCTCCGTGCAGTATCCCGCACACCAGAAGTGCTCGATGACGGCCAGGGCGTAGGATTGGCCGCGCAGGGCCCGCCGCAGGTGGTCCCGAAAGCCGCCGAATCGGTCATTGAGCGGAGGCCTCCGCCGGAGCAACCTCACGAAATTGCGTGCGAACCGGGCCGGGAGAATCTTGGAATGGCGCGGCAACCGGATGATGTGGGTGCGGCGGACCAGGCCTCGGGGAATCGCCCGGCAAGGATCGGGCGATCCCTCTTCGCAGAACACCACCAGATCGGTCTCGTAGCGGCGCCCCAGGTACTCGACAATGGAAGCGGTGCGGTATGCTCCCCCGCCCACCAGAGGATAGGGCGGTTCCGGTGCCAGAATCAGCGCCCGGTCAGCCATAAAACCGCCGATGCGCCTCCTGGTACACCTCGCGCGTCAGCCGCGCCGTGCGGCGCCAGGAAAACTCAGCGGCCCGTGCTAAGCCTCGATCTCTGAGTTCCGCGGCCCATTCCGGCCGCGTCAGCACTGCCTCCATCGCCTCGGCCCAGGCCCGGACATCGCGCGGATCCACTAACACCGCCGCCTCCTGCGCCACCTCGGAGATAGCCGGAATCCGCGAGGCGATGACCGGAGTCCCGCACTGCATGGCCTCCAGGACGGGCAGACCGAAGCCTTCGTAAAGGGATGGGTACAGCAGGGCGGCCGCACCCGAATACAGACCTGCCAGCTCTTGGTCGGAAACCTCGCCCAGCCATTGCAGGCCCGGTTCCGCCGGCGGCGCCGGCTGATCGTCACGCCGCCGCCCGGCAAGCAGCATTTCGACGCCGAATCGCTGCCGCAGGAGCCTCCAGGCCGCAAGGGCGGTTTCGATGTTCTTGCGCGGCTCGAGCGTGGCGACCAGCAAGAAATACCTTTTTTCCGCTCGCGCATCGCTCACAGGCCGGAAACACGGCGCCGCCGCCAGTGGCACGGCGACGACGCCGGCGGCAGGGATCCGGAAGCGCTCCATCACCTGTTTCCGGATGGCTTCTGTCGGCGTGATGAACATCACGGCCAGCCGCAAGCCCAGAACCAGCGGCGCCCGGCGCCGCACCCGGCGCGCACCGGGTTGCCAGGAGGCGTCCATCCACGGGGAGAGGTCATGCACCGTGACCACGGCGGGGCGCCGGGGAAGCAGCGGTGCCTCGAAATGGGTGCCGTGAAACAGTTCCGCGCGGTTCCGTTCCAGCGTCCGCTCAAGCCCCCACAGCCACCAGCGCCGCTCCCACCGGTTCTGCGGGCCGCCAAGGCAATGGAGATTTTCCGGGGCGCCGGGCGGCGAGCGCAGCGGCTGGTCGGAGACCAGAAGATACGTGTCCTCGGGAAACGTGGTCGCCAGCGCGCAGCTCAATTCTTGCGTGTAGCGGGCCAGTCCGCCGCTTGAAAGCGACAGCGGTGTGGCGTCAATCGCCACCCTCATGGCCGCAGCCGTGCCAGCTCCTCCTCGCGGCGCTCGTAATTGCGGGCGTAGTACTCACGATACTCACCCGACCTCACGCGGCGGACCCAGTGCGGGTGCTGCTGGTACCAGACAATGGTTCGCTCGAGGCCTTCCTCGAATCCCGTTTCCGGCGCCCACCCGGTCTCGCGCTGGATCTTTTCGCTGGAAAGAGCGTAGCGCCGGTCGTGCCCCGGGCGGTCTTCCACGTGAACCATCAGACTTTCCGGTTTGCCGAGAACGGCCAGGATGCGGCGTACGACCTCCCGGTTCGTCAGGGAACAGTTGCCGCCGATGTTATAGATCTCGCCCTCCCGCCCGCGCTGCATCACGCGCAGAATCGCGCGGCAGTGGTCCTCCACAAAAAGCCAGTCCCGCACCTGCAGGCCGTCTCCGTAAATCGGAAGCGGGCGGTCCTCCAAAGCATTCGTGATCATTAACGGAATCAGTTTCTCCGGAAACTGATACGGCCCGTAGTTGTTGGAGGCTCGCGTAACAATCACCGGCGTTCGGTAAGTCGTGAAGTAAGAGAGCGCGAGGAGGTCGGCTCCGGCCTTGGAAGCCGCATAGGGGCTGCTCGGGTTGAGGGGAAAATCTTCTCGTGCCGTCACCGGCTCCGGCAAGCTTCCGTATACTTCATCCGTCGAGACTTGAATAAACCGTTTCACGCCCCGGCGGCGCGCGACTTCGAGAAGCGTGAACGTGCCGCCCAGGTTGGTCTGAAACGCAGGATCCGGCGCGAGGATACTGCGGTCCACGTGCGATTCAGCCGCGAAGTTGATCACTATCTCCGCCGGCCAGTCCGCCAGGAGAGAATCAAGCAGCGCGGCATCCAGGATATCGCCCCGGACAAACCGATAGCGGGGATGCGACGCCACTTCCGCGAGGTTCTCCAGATTCCCGGCATAGGTGAGCTTGTCCAGATTGACAATCTCAGCCGTGGAATCCTCGGCCAGCAGCAGGCGGATGAACGCCGATCCGATAAAACCTGCACCGCCCGTCACCAGCACTCTCATTTGTGCTGTAGCTCCCAGTCGTAATTGATTCCGGCGTGATCGTACGGGATACGGCCCTCGTCGGCAGGATCGTAAAACCGGTCCGTAACATAGACGAGTACGGCGGGCTCCCGGCCGATGACCTTGTAGCCGTGCGCCACCCCCGGGGGGATAAGCAGGCGCCACGGCCGCAGCACGCCGACGTACAGCGTGTTCCGCACGCCAAACGTTGCCGAACCCCGGCGCAGGTCCATCAGGGCCACCTGGAGCATCCCCGCCGCCGGAATCCAGCAATCGGTCTGCCGCACGTGATAGTGAAAGGCCTTGATCACCCCGGGGTAACTTAGAGAGGCCGAGACCTGAGTGCTCGCGGGGGCGTAGGAGGCAACCAGTCCTTGACCGGCACGGATCACCTCCAGAAAGTAACCGCGGTCGTCCGGATGGAGTACGCACGGCTCCACGCGCACGCCGCCGATCAGGCCCGGATCCTGCGGATGCTGGATGACCATGCCGATCCCTCTCTCGCACGAAGGCAGCGCGAGTTCCCCTGAAAGCAGCGGAACAGGTTGTGCGACCGACACGCGTGCCACGACCTATCGCTCGGCGCTCGCCGCCACCGGCTCCGCAGCCCGGCGGCGTGACTGCACCACAAGATTGGCAGCGCGCAGCAGAGAATCGAACGTGCCGGCGTCCGTCCACCAGCCTTCCAGGAAAGCGAAGGTCATGGTCCCTTCCCGGATGTAGGCGTTGTTGACGTCGGTGATTTCCAGCTCGCCCCGCTCGGAAGGTACCAGCGCGCGGATTTTGTCGAACACCGTGTTGTCGTACATATAGATGCCTGTCACGGCGTAATTGGAGCGCGGCCGCTTCGGCTTCTCCTCGATGGAAAGGATGCGATCGCCGTCAATTTCGGCGACCCCGAACCGCTCGGCGTCGGGAACTTCCTTGAGCAGAATCTTGGCGCCGCGCGGCTGCTGCCGGAACGCTTCCACCGCCGGGCGGATCGTGCCCTCGATGATGTTATCTCCCAGAATCACGCAGAGCTTGTCCCCGTCGGCGAAGTGTTCGGCCAGAGCCAGCGCCTCGGCGATACCCCCCTCGCCCTCCTGGTAGGTGTAGTGCAGGTGCCGCAGGCCGAACTCCTTGCCGTTGGCGAGCAGCCGCAGAAAATCTCCTGCGTTCTTGCCCCCGGTGACGATCAGGATCTCACGGATCCCGGCATCCACGAGGGTCTGGATCGGGTAATAGATCATGGGTTTGTCGTAAACCGGCAGCAAGTGCTTGTTGGTGATCTTGGTCAGCGGATAGAGCCGGCTGCCGGTCCCTCCAGCCAGCACAACACCTTTCATGGGACCTCCGGGACGCGCAAAGTCACATGATATCCTAATTGGTCTCCGGCCAGAGCGCCGCTCCGCCAAGGAGCAGGCGGCAGAATCGGAGCACCACCTCCGGCCTTGAACGGGCGCGATGGCCCGGCGCCGCTCTCCGGGGGCAGGCGATGTGGACGGATCCACCGGCTATCGTTCTCTTTGGTCAACACCGTTCTCGCGGAACGCCTTGAAGCCTGTAAATCCGAACCAGTGGAGCGCTCCGTCTCGGCTGCTCTTCGAGAGGGCGGCGCGAAACGCCTTGAAGCCTGTGGATCCAAATCAGTTCGCCGCACGGCTGTTGGCGCTGTTCGTGTTTTCCGTGAGCCTGTGGCGTGGTTTGACGCAATCCGTCACCGGGGACGAGGCCTTCGCCTACGACCTGTTCGTTTCCTCGCACCCGGCAAAGCTGTTCAACCACTACGACGCCAGCCACCACGTGCTGTACGCCATTTTGCAGAAGATCTCCGTCACGCTCTTTGGAGTCTCGGCGTTCACCCTGCGACTGCCGGCGCTCGGCGGAGCCGTCTTGTACCTCACTGTCGTGCTCCGCCTGTGCCGCAGACTCTTTGGCCCGAGCCCCCGCCTGGTGCTCGGTGTCGGCCTGCTCACGCTGAATCCCCTCGTGCTGGACTTCCTGTCTGGGGCGCGCGGTTACGGGCTTGCCCTGGCTTTTTTCCTGTGGGCGCTCGAGCAGATGTGGCTCTGGACGGAGGCGCCGTCCGAGAAGCTGGCCTACCGCGCCTCCGCGGGCCTGGCCTTGTCAGTTGCGGCGAACCTGACGTTTGCGTTTCCGTCCGTGCCCGCAGCCCTGGTCTTCCTGGCGGTTCTGCTCACCGACCGGCGCGCGGCGGGAAAGCGGTGGCGGATGGCGGTGGAATGCTTTGTGATTCCGGGCCTCGTCATCGCCTTTGTGATCCTCGTCATGCCTTTGGTGCACGCCCGGCGCGAGCACTTCTACGTCGGCCATCTCCGGCTTGCAGAAAGCCTCAGGACGCTTGTCGCTCTATCGTTGTTCCCACATCCCAAGCCCTGGGCCCCCTCGGCGGAGACTCCCTGGGTGCGGGCGGAGCTGGAATTCGTGCAGTGGCTCCTCGTGCCGGCTCTTCTTGCGTCGGCTGCGGCGACCTGGCTTGCCGCCGTGTGGCGCTCGATCGCCCGCAACTCGACGGCCGGGGCGGCGACTGCGCTCCGGTTGCATCTGTTTGCGGGCGGAGCGCTGCTGGGAGCCTTGGGATTGCTCGTGCCGGCCCGCCGCTTTTTCGGCCTGCCGTATCCCCACGGGCGCACAGGTCTGTATCTGATCGTGCTGGTGACGCTTTCTACGCTCATCGTATGGCGCCTCTCCGACGGGCGGCGGTTGGCTCGCTGGATCGCGATTCCCGCTTGGACCGCATCCCTCGCTCTGATGTCCCAGTACCTGCTCTTTCTTCAAACCCGCCACTACACGGAGTGGCGATACGACGCCAGTACCAAGACGGTTGCCGCGATTCTCCGCACGCAGGGCCCGCCCGTTGCGCCGCCCGTGCGCGTGGCGGCAACCCCGTTTCTTGAGCCGAGCCTCAACTTCTACCGCAAACTGTGGCGGATGGAGTGGATGGCCCCGATCACCCGCGAGGGCGCCGATCAGGACGCTGCCTTCTACGTGCTCCTGAGCCAGGACCATGCCCTCATCGCCCGCCGCAGACTTCAGGTTCTGTTCCGGGACTCGCTCTCGAGCGTAGTCCTCGCAGCCCCCCGTGATAGAATGGCGGCGCAATGAATGTCTACCGCTGGGACCAGATCGAAAAGGAGCAGTTGAGCCCTCACCTCGCCCGCCAGGTGATCCACGGCGAAAACATGACCGTGGCGCGGATCCACCTGGCCAAAGGCGCCGTCGTCCCGCTCCACAGCCACCCGAACGAGCAGATCACCCTGCTCGAAAGTGGCCGCCTGCGCTTCACCATGGGCGGTGAAGAGCGCGTAGTCGAGGCAGGCGAAACGGTGCAGATCCCGCCCCAGCTCCCCCATCAGGTCGAAGCGCTCGAGGACAGCGTGGCGGTGGACTTGTTCTCTCCCGTTCGCGAGGATTGGATCCGCGGCGACGACGCTTACCTGCGGCGCTGAAGCCGGTTTTCCCACCAGAAGACGCCGTCGGGCCCGGCGCCCACCAGATCCGGGCGGCCGTCGCCGTTTACATCCGCTGCCCACAGGGCCAGCACGGGCGTCCCCCGGAAGACTTCGCTCGCCGCAAACCTGCCGGCGCCGCGGTTGTAAAGAATCAGCAGGCGCGATTGAGGGCCGTGATTTTCCCCGACGGCGATCTCCACACGGCCGTCGCCATCCAAATCCGCGGCGACTAAACCTTGGGGGTACGCCGGGCGAAGCTCGTCGCCCAGACGGTGTTCAATCCACAGCCGGCGCACGTCTGCCGGCCGTGCAAACCACGCCAGCCGCGCATCGGAACGCTCCCGCTGAGCGACCACCAGATCCCATCCCCGGCGGCCCGCCACGTCTGCCAGAACCATACGCAGCATCGCTGCCTCGGGCGTTTCGCTGTAAGTGTTGAGGGCGAACAGCCGCCACGGCAACTCATACCGTTCCGGACTCCGAATCCAGTAGTTTCCGCACAGGATGTCCCTGCGGCCGTCGCCGTCAACGTCCGCCACCAGAAGACCGCCCTGTCGCGACGGTGTGTAAAACGAGTAAATCTCCCGGTAGGGCCAGGGTCCCTCAGGGCGTGCCGGAATCTGGTAAAACCGCACCTGGGCGGACTGGTGCACTGCCAGCACACCCCGCCGCCCGAACAGCACGGCGGCAGCGGCATCCTGGACTACCGTGCCGGTATCGATGGTGTGTGCCTGCCAGTTGGATGCATCGAGCCAGACCAGACTGCTCGAAGGGTCCTTGCGCTGCACAACCACATCCGTCCGGCCGTCTTGATTGACATCCAGCGTGCAGCCTCCCTCGCCGAACGGCCCTCGGGCAAGCTCCACCGAGCGGCCTTCCGGCGGTTTCCAGACCTCGAGCACATTGCCCCAGGCGTAGACCGTGCGGTCTGGCCCGAGCGCCGCGCCGCGGATTCCGCCTGCCGTCCGCGGGCCGGGGTGGAACCGCCAGTCTCCGCCCGAGGCGGCAACGGATCCGGCAAATGCCAGAAGCGCCCCGAACAAAAGCACTGCCCGACATTCAATCTGGAGCATGGTTCTGTGTCCGCCGATTAACAGCTTGTGAACATCGCCTCCCGCGCCGCGACAAGTCTTCTGCTCGCGGCAGCGTTTCCCTGCCTGGCCGAAGGCGCATCCAAATGGAAAAAGATCTGGGCTGCCTCGGCCGCGGTGCTGGCGGCGGCTCATGTCGCCGACGTCACCTCGTCCCGGGGCATGCCGGAAGCCAACCCACTACTGCGCGATGCACGGGGCCAGTTTCACACGAGCCGGGGCATCTTGATCAAAGGCGCGGCCTCCGGAGGCTTGCTGGTTTTGCAAGGCATACTCCTCAAACGCAGCAAGGACAGCAACCTCTACAAGCCATTCTCCGTCATTAACTTGGGTGCCGCTGGAGCCGTGGGCGCCACCGCGCTGCGCAACCATTGCCTGCGCGCCGAACCGTTACCGTAGCGCCACGGCGGCTTCCGGCGCCCGTGCTACGATGCCGTTATGAAGGGCGACGGAAGCAGCCGGAGCTGGACACGCCGCGCCCTTCTGTCCAGTCTCGCGGTCTTCGGCCTGCCCGCGGCCGAGGAAAAAGGTCGAATCTTTCCTTCGGAAAAGGTTCGGTTTCTGGACCGCGCCACTGAGTTTGAAGTCTTCCGCCTCACCGCGCCCATTTACACGAGCGTCCTCCCCGCTTACTACAACCGTTCTCTGGCCCGCCGCGCCGGGTTCCTGCTGTTTGCCAGCGACCGCACGGGTTCCATGCAGGCTTTCCGGATGGAGCTCAAAAGCGGTGAAATGCGGCTGCTCACCAGCGCTTCCCGCTTGGATCCGGCATCCCTGTCACTGTTTGCCGACGACCGCAGCTTCTGTTATTCCGACGGCGATTCCCTGCACCAGGTGAGCTTCTCCGGTCTTCGCGACCGGGAGATCTACCGTTGCCCGGCCGATTGGAAGATCACGGCAGTGAGCCTTGCGGGCGACGGAAGGCACGCAGCCGTGACCGAGGCCGGAGGCGGGCGGTGGAGGCTCCGCTTGGTCAATCTCTTCAAGAACGAGCAGCTCACCGTCACCGAGTCCGATGCTGTTTTGAACGAACCTCAGCCCCGTCCGAAGCGCGACGGCATCCTGTACCGCAAAGGTGACGAGCTGTGGCTCGTCAACTACGACGGGCAGGACAACCGCAGGCTGAGGCTGCCGCCTGGCCGGGTCGGACCGGCGATCTGGGCCGCAGACGGCAGAACCGTGCTTTACCTGCACTTCCCCGAGGACCGGCGTGCACTCCACGCCATCCGGGAGCATACGCCCGACACCCACGCCGACACCCTCGTCTCCACCACCAGTCAGTTTGTCCACTTCGGCCGGAATGCCGACGCGTCGGTGTTCGTCGGAGCAAGCCGCAACCCCGCCGCCCCGCATATTCTCCTGTTGCTTCGGGTGGCGCGCCGCGAACTGACTCTCTGCGAGCACCGGGCTTCGGACCCTTCCCAGACTTCCCCCATGTTCGCGCCCGACAGCCAGCACATCTTCTTCCAGAGCGACAAGGACGGCAAATCCGCTCTCTATTGCGTGCCCGTGGACAAGCTCGTCGAGAAAACGGAAACCTAGGCGGGATGGCTTCCCCGCTGCCCGTGGCCGCCGGACAATGCTCCTCTCCTTCGGAGCCTCGCCGGCGCAGCAATGCAGACTCGGTACTATACTGACTGCAAGGAGCGTCTGGTGATCCCCCTGCTGCTATTCGGTCTCCTGCTGGTCGAACCCGCTCTGGCCGCCACGCGGCTTCTGGTGACGGTCGTCGAAAAAAAGTCCGGCCGTCCGGTCACGGACCTCAAAAAGGAAGACTTTGCCGTTTTCGATGACGGCGCGCCCCGGCGCGTGGAGGCCGCCGAGTTTTCCTCCAGCCTCATGGACGTGATGCTTCTGCTGGATACCAGCCTGCTCGGCGAGATGGTGCAGCCCGTGGCCGATAACCTGATCGCGCAGCTCCAGCCGAAAGAGCAGATGGCGATTGTAGCGTTCCATTCGGCGGCCGACCTGATCCAGGACTTCACCTCGAGCCAGGAATTGCTGCGCCGTGCTCTCGGCTCGGTCAAGTACGGAAATCCCCCTCGGTTGCTCGACGCTCTCTACGCCGCCATTGACGGAGGGTTCCAGCACAGCAGTTTCCGCCGGGTGATCGTGTTGCTGACCACCGGGGTGGAGGGTGACAGCCGCGTCAGCGAGCGCCAGGTTTTGCGGCTGGCGCGCCGTAACGCCGTGTCCATTTATCCGGTTTACATTCTGGGCTACGAACGGAGTCTTTTCGAGCGGCTGGCCCAGCAGACCGGGGGAGCATCCTTCAGCTTGAGGGACATGCAGCGGGCTTCCAAGGATCCGCCGGGGCCTCGCATCTTCGAAGTCCTTCGCTCCCACTACACCTTGACCCTCGCCGGAAACCTGGCCCTCGGCGAGAGGCTGCGCATTGAAATAAAAAGGCCGGAACGATTGCTCGTTTCCGGCCTTCCCCTCGACTAAGGAGCGAGCGCTGGGTTCTCCTCCGTGGCTCCTCAGGCGCGCTCGCGGGAGGAACACAGGCTGAGGGCGGCCTGTGTAAGACCGAACAGCATCAGCCTTTGCGGGCTTGGGTGACCTTGGGCGTTGCCAGGTAACCCACGACGCGATCCTTTCTCACTTCGTTTACGACAATCTCGTACGGAATGGCGCTGCCGGACACATAGAACTGAACGGGCTCATTGGCGGTCTTGTCCTTCTTTTCCACCCGCTTGTCATCGGCGATGACTTCGATGGTGTACCGGTTGCGCTTGGGATCGGCCTTCTTGAGCTGAATCGCCACATCTCCGACGCGCTGCGGCGTCTTGGTCTTGGCCAGGTTGAACTCAAAATAATTGCGCTCCCCCAGCGCCTTCAGGGCCGCCAACTCCTTGGCGTTGGTGGCGATCAGTCCGCTTTGCACTCCCAGGTCGCCCCGGACGCTCTTCAGCTCCGCAATCGTCTTTTCGAGCTCTGAACGCGTGGAGGCCACCTCGGTCTTCACCGTGCCTACTTCGCTTGAAACGTCCGCCAGCTTGGTGTGGGCCGTAGCCGCCACTTCCTTGACCTGACCCAGCTCGCTGGCAAGCTGCTGTTGCTGTCGGAGCTGCTCCTCCTCCAGCCGCTTTGCAATTTGTTCGGCGTGTTCGAGCGCATCTTTCTTGGCGCGGCCGGCCGCCACCGCCGCCTGCCGCCGCGCGGCTTCCAGCTCCGCGCGCAGATCTTCGATACGCTGCCGGCTCGCCGCCGTGGTGACGTTGGATGCCTCTTTCACTTTCGCCAGCTCGGCGAGGATGGCATCCCGGGTGCCGGACAGCTCCGTTTTCAGGCCGCTGATCTGGCTGAACAAGAACACGTTGGCGGCCACCAGGGCGATGACCAGGCCAAACAGAATCGGTATCGCCACGCCGCCCCGGCGGGAGGAGGCGGGCTGAATGGTTTCCTGACTGCTCATTGGCTTTCTCTCCTGACCCTTTGGACTGCACGCGGAAGGCCAATGAGTATGTCGTTGAAAACAAAGAACCCCGCAGGCATCCGAGGGGTTCCTTGCGAAAATCCTACAGGGCAGTCAGGAAGATCTTTCCCGCCGAGCTCCGCGGCCTCACTTGCGCTCGGCCCGCACTTTCGGCGTGGACAGATACCCGATGATCTGATCCTTCCGTACCTCGTTCACCACAATCTCGTAAGGAATGCGGGAACCTGTCACATAGAATTGCAGCGGTTCGTTGATGTAACGGTCCTTTTTCTCCACGCGCTTGTCGTCCGCTATGAGCTCGATCGAGAACTTGTGCCGCTTGGGATCGGTCTTGTTGAGCTTGATGGCGATCTCGCCGACCTTCTGAAAGTCGCGCGTCTTGTTCAGCGTGAACTCGTAATAATTCCGTTCGCCCAGCGCTTTCAGAGCGGCCAGCTCCTTGGCGTTGGTCGCAATCAGCCCGCTCTGCACTCCCAGATCCCCCCGGACGCTCCGCAGCTCGGCGATGGTCTTCTCCAGTTCCGAGCGGGTTGCGGCAATCTCCGAACGGACGCTGCTCACATCGCTGCGCACGTCGGCGATCCTCGCGCTGGCCTCCGTGGCGGCTTGCCGCACCTGGCTGAGCTCGCTGGCCACCGCCTGCTGCTGTCGGGCCTGTTCTTCCTCCAGCTTCTTGGCGAGTTCCTCAGCTCGCCGGAGGGCTTCGACCCGCGCCTGTCCGGCCGCGGCCGCTGCGCTGCGCCGGGCGGCCTCCAGCTCCTGCCGCAGGCTGTCCAGATGTTGCCGGTGGGCCTCCGTGGCAACGGAAGAGGCTTTCCGGAGTTTTTCTACCTCACCTAACAACGCCTGGCGCACCTCCGCCACTTGCCGCCGGGTTTGATCCACCTGGCGGAACAGCACCACCGTGGCCACCGCGAGCGCCGCCACCGCCGCGATCAGCACCGCGAGCACAATCCTGGACCGCCCCGGTGATTCCTGGTATCCCTCCATTCCCTCCACCGTACTTTTTCCTCCTTCGACAAAAAGTCAGATAGCTTACTCTAGCATCAGCAACGCGGGTTTTGCGAGGGGCATGCAGGATCTCTTTGGTCGGCTAGAACCGCCGTAAGTTCCTGAGCACGGCCCGGCTGTTGGCTCCGTTGGGAAGCTCGACTGCATGCACCACCCTCCAGTTCCTGTCCAGGGCCCCGATGTAGCGCGCGTTTTCCCGGTCGGTTCCCATCAGGATCAAGAACACGGACTGGCGCGGGTAGTAAAGGAGCCGGTATTGCAATTCGCCTGCACCTTCCCTCCACCGGTCTTCTCCCGGAGGACCCAGTTTGCGAACGATCGAGTAGTAGTCATCCTGCGCCGTTAGCCCCAGCGTAAATTGCTCGATGGTGCGATAGCTCACCGGACGCCGCGTGGCGATCACCAGCAGCACGCAGCACAGCAGCACCAGCAGCAGCGCGCCGCCGATCAGACGGCTCACACGCCGCTCCGGACCTTCTTCCAGCCGGATGCCCACCACGGGAGCCGGCTTTTCCGGCGCTTCCGCCGCCGGGCGCCGGGTTTCACCGACCGCGCGCGGCATCTCGATGACCCGCCGCTCGTGCGGCCACACCGAGCCGGCCTTGTACTCCAGCTCCTTGGTGAGACCCACGATCATCACCGGCTCATCCACGCTGGAGATCTCTCCCAGGTAACGGCGGGGAATCCACACCTCCTGGCCGGTCTTGCAGTTCACCACCAGAATCTCCGACCAGGTCTCGCGGCGCAGCAGCCACTCATTGTGTTCGATGTTCAGGATCGGAGGGTAAAAGGAGAAAGGCCTCCGGCTGAGGTGCTCCAGCAGCGGTGGAACGGGCGGAACCGGCATGGCCTGTCCCCATCTTAACCCAGGGCGTTGCGCGCAACGAGACGCCGGCCTTCCCCAAAAGGAGTACAAAGGGAGTGGAAAGGACTTTGCCATGACCATCCGTAAAGAGGATGCACTGGAATATCACGCCGCGCCGCCGGCAGGTAAGCTCGCCATCATCGCGACCAAACCCTGCCGCACCCAGCGTGATCTCAGTCTGGCTTACACGCCCGGCGTTGCCGCTCCCTGCATGGAAATCTACCGGGACCCGGCTTTGGCTTACAAGTACACCGCCAAAGGCAACCTCGTTGCCGTGGTCACCAACGGCACCGCGGTCCTCGGCTTGGGCAACATCGGAGCGGCTGCCGCCAAACCCGTCATGGAGGGCAAGGGGGTGCTCTTCAAGCGGTTTGCGGACATTGACGTCTTCGACCTCGAACTGGCCACCGAGGACCCCAAGGAGGTCATCCGGGCCTGTCAGTTGCTCGAACCCGCCGTCGGCGGCATCAACCTGGAGGACATCAAGGCGCCGGAGTGCTTTGAAATCGAGGAAGAGCTCCGGCGCACACTTCGAATCCCGGTCTTTCATGACGACCAGCACGGCACCGCCATCATTTCCGGTGCGGCCTTGCTCAACGCCCTTGAACTCGCAGGCAAGCGCATTGACGAAGTCAAGATCGTCTTCAACGGCGCCGGAGCCAGCGCGATCGCCTGCGCCGAACACTACATCAAGCTGGGCGCGCTCCGGGAAAACATCTTCATGTGCGACACCAAGGGCGTCATCTACAAGGGCCGCAAAGAGGGAATGAATCCCTACAAGGAGCGTTTCGCCCAGGAAACGGGAGCCCGCACCTTGGCCGAAGTCCTGCGCGGGGCGGATGTCTTCTGCGGTCTCTCGACGGCCAACTGCGTTACGCCGGAAATGCTGCTGTCCATGGCCTCGAATCCGATCGTCTTCGCCATGGCCAACCCGGACCCGGAGATTCCCTACGAGGTTGCCGTGGCCACGCGGCCGGATGTGATCATGGCCACCGGCCGCTCGGACTATCCCAACCAGGTGAACAACGTGCTCGGGTTCCCCTTTATCTTTCGCGGAGCCCTGGACGTGCGGGCGACGGCCATCAACGACGAGATGAAGCTGGCCGCCACCCGCGCTCTGGCCGCCCTCGCCAAGCAGGACGTGCCGGACTCCGTGCGCCGGGCCTACGGCGTGGAGCGCCTGGAGTTCGGCCGGGACTACATCATCCCCAAGCCCTTTGATACGCGTGTCCTCATCTGGGTGGCCTCTGCCGTCGCCAAAGCCGCCATGGACAGCGGCGTGGCCCAGCAGCCTGTGGATGTTGACGAATACAAGGAAGCCCTCCAGCGCCGCCTGGGGAAAGCGCAGGAAATCATGCGCGTGATGATCCACAAGGCACAGCGTGATCCCAAACGCGTCGTCTTTCCGGAAGGCGAAGAAACGAAAATCCTGCGCGCCTGCCAGATTCTCGTGGATGAAAAAATCGCCCGCCCGATTCTGCTCGGCGATGAAGCCCGCATCCGCTCCACGGCCCAGGAATTACGCCTCAGCCTGAACGGAGCCGTCATCGTCAATCCGCCCTGCTTTGCCCGGCTGCCGGATTACATCGAAGAGCTCTACCGGCTGCGCCATCGCAAGGGAGTGACGCGCAGCGAGGCCGAAGAGCTGGTGCTCAACCGCAACGTCTTCGGCTCCTTGATGGTGCGCATGGGCGATGCAGACGCCCTCATCAGCGGCCTCACGCAGCACTACCCGGACACCATCCGCCCCGCCCTCCAGGTCCTTGCCGTCCGCCCCGGGCTCCGGCGCGTCGCCGGCCTCTACGTGCTCATCACCCCCAAGGGCGACATCTACTTTCTGGCCGACACGACCGTCAATATCGAACCCACCGCCGAGGACCTGGTTGAAATTGCGGTCCTCACTGCCGAAACCGCTCGCCGCTTCGACATCGAGCCCCGCGTTGCGATGCTGTCGTTTTCGAACTTCGGTAGCACGCGCCATCCGCTCGCCGAAAAGGTTCGCCGGGCCGTCGAAATGCTCCATGAGCGTTTCCCCGAACTCATGGTGGACGGTGAAATGCAAGCCGACACCGCCGTCGTACCGGAGATCATCGAGCAAACCTACCCGTTTAGCGTCCTCCGGGGCGGAGCCAATGTGCTGATCTTTCCGGATCTCGAGGCCGGCAATATCGCCTACAAGCTGCTGATGCGCATCGGAGGAGCGGAGGCCATCGGCCCGATCCTGATGGGCCTTTCCCGTCCCGTGCACGTGCTCCAGCGTGGTTGCGAAGTCACCGACATCGTCAACATGGCCGCCATCGCCGTTGTGGACGCTCAGGAATGCGTCGGCGGACCCCGGCTCCCGCGCATACAAACGCCCCAGACGGTTGCGGGATAAACTGTGTGCTTGCGACAGTGGCGCGCCGCCGCGGGCCTTCAGGCTTCCATGCGCCGCAGCGCCGGATCCCACCGCACCCGCCGCCCCCGCCGCAGCGCCTCCATGGCCATGCACAGGACGATGTTCGTCGCCTGGCCCATCTCTACCGTCGCGTTCGGTTCGCCTCGCGTGCGGACGCAGTCGAGAAAGTTTCGGATATGGGCGCGGGTGGCGGCCGCGAAGCTGCCGGGTTTGCGCATCTCTATGGAGGGCCGCAGCTCCACCGTGTTGCTCTCCGGATACAGTGCGTAGGACTCGCGCCCCACGTCCAGCCGCGCCTTAGTGCCGTGGAACTGTATGAGCTGGTCGTGAAACGGATGGTAGCGCATGGCCTGATAGCCCAGCGTGAACACCGCGAGGTAGTTCTCCGGATATTCGACCGCCATCGTGCACGTCTCCGGAACCTCGGCGCCGGGGATCCCCGGCGGCGCCGCCGCACAGCTGACCGCCACCGGATAAGAGGAGTTCATAAACCACTGGATCGCGTCAATGACATGCGCCGCCTGACCGATGAGCAGACCTCCGGAATAATCCCAGAACCAGTACCAGTTGAAAAATCGCACCGGATCGAACGGCCTCTTCGGCGCAGGCCCGAGCCACTGCTCCCAGTCGAGCTCCCCTTCGAGCTTGCCGGCCCGGAGCGACGACACCCGGTTGAGCCACCACGAGTTCACCAGGCGCACCGGCCCGAGCTTGCCTGAGTCCGCCACGCCTTTGGCCTCCTGAAACAGATCGAAGCTGCGGCGCTGCGTACCCACCTGAACCACACGCCGCGTGCGCCGCACGGCTTCGATGATCCGGAATCCTTCTTCGATGGTGTGCGCCAGGGGTTTCTCTACGTAGACGTCCTTACCCGCCTCCACCGCGTCAATGACCATCTGCGCGTGCCAGTGGTCCGGGGTCGCCACGATGACCGCATCGAGCGAGGGGTCCTCGAGAAGGCGGCGGTAATCCCGGCGCGCCCGCGCGCCGCTTGAGGCGGCTTTCAGGCCGGCCTGGAGGTTCGGTTCGTACACGTCACAGACGGCTGCAACCTCAGCGCCGAGTTCTTTGAATTCCGCGGCAAGGAGGCGGCCCCGCAGGCCGGCCCCGATCAGCCCTGCGCGGAGGCGCTCGTTGGCCGCCACAAACTGCGGTACAGCCGCTGCGGCGCCCAGAAACCTACGGCGGTCCATAGGCCAGATTGTACGCCACCCTCGGACGCAGCGACACTGCGGCGAGCGGTAAGTGCAGCTCTCTAACGAACGTGCACCACGAGGGGAGGTTCGAACGTTACAGTACGGAACTTTCTTGGAATTTCGACGGCTGTGCAGGGATAGCTGATTACCCGCGGAACAGGGGCGTCCGGAGAAGGCGCAACGATACGGTAGTAAACTTTTGCAGGCTTCGAGCCTGGCGCCTCAACGATTCGTTCGATTTCCACTGCGTAGCCGCCTGTAGGGCGCCGCCCCGCCGAAACGAGTACGACCGCGCTGCGGCGAAAGTCCGGCCGCGGATGCAGGTCTTTCAGGCCTGCTGCGGCCAGAAAAGCCCGCCACGCGGCGCGCGTGTGGATAACCCAGGCCGCCGGTGCCTCGGTTGCAGGACACCGAGGCATCGCCAGCTTCGAAAAAGCTACCGTCCTTTCTCCCAGAGCCTGAAAGGGTCCTCCTTCGACAAGTTCGACCTCGACCCCTTCCAGACTCCGAGGAAACAGCCTGCCTTCCTCAGCGCTCAGCGGGCGGCCGATGTAAACCAGGATCGCAGCCTGCCCGGGACGGCGCCGGGAAGCGCCTACCCCTACACCGGTGACGCCGGGAAGCGCCATCAAGGCGCGCTCATGCCACCCCTTGACGGCGCTGGCACGCCGGACCTCTTCTTCGGAGATTTGCTGTGTCACAGGCGCGGGCTGGAATCCGAAGGCCGCGCCGGCCAGAAACAACGCGAGTGCCGCCCTTACCGGCAACGTCCGGAATCGGGCCCGCCGCACGCGACACAACCCGGCAAGGCCACGAACGGATCCGTAAACACACGCCGGATGCGGATCCCGCGCACCTGGTCCGGCAATTGCGGCCGCACGCCCTGCGTGCGGTCAATGTAGACCACGATCACGGCTTCCAGCGGATTGTCATCGGCCCGGCCTACGCCTACGCCGATCACCGGTCCGCGCAGCAGCTCGGGTTTATGCTCTTCCAGCACGCTGCGAACCAGTTCGATCACGCTTTGCGACGGCCCGCGACTGCTGGAAGCACCTGAGGTGGCCGTCCCACTACTCGTCAGCAGACACGTGCTCCCAGTAACAAACGAAAGCGTCTTGCCCATCGCGCCGCCCAGTTTGGTCAGAACCTCCCCGATCGGATTCCCGATGGCGCGTCCGCTTGAGTCTCCCGCAAACAGCAGCCCCACGGCGCGGCAGGAGCTGTCCACGAGTAGCGATCCGGAATCGCCTCCGGCGATCATCCCGTCGCTGGTGACGATCTGATCTTGATAGGAGACGACGAACTTCTTGCCTTGACCGCAGCCGCGCTGGTACTGTACCGACACCGTGGCGTTCACCGCTTCGATGACGCCGGTCGTCAGTCCGGTGGTCCGCCCGCTCTTGGCGACGCTCTGGCCGATGCTTGCCGTCGCCGTTCCCGACACGTGTCCCACGTCTTCGATTAATCCGCTCGTGTCCATCGTGCCGGAGTTCAAGGCAGCTGCCGCCGCGTCCACGTTAGTCCCAAGCTTCGGATATGGCGCAAGGCTTCCGATTACGGTGGCGCTCGAGGCGCGGCAGCCTACGTCAATCAAGCCCGGCTGGATGATCTGTTCCCCCACCGCTGCCTGGTCGCTCCGGGCAAAGACGTGGTTGTTGCTTAGCGCATACTTACCGCCCGCCGAATCTTGGAGCAGTGCTCCGGCGGTGCCTCCGCAGCAGAAGGCACGCGAGCGGTCATTGACATTGCCGGCCGAAACGCCAAAATGCTGGTTCCGCTTCTGATGGTTGGCTCCGCTGTCGGCCCAAAGCAACGTGCCCAGGCTCAGGGTCAGACATGCAACCAAATCTCTTGAGATTCGTATCTGATTCACCGTTGTCCCTCACAGAAGTTTCCGGGGCAGGCCCGCAATTACAATCGGCAAACGCCGCAGCGGCGCGCAGCCCCTACCTAAACAGTGACATTGTGAGCTTGATTGTATCACCGGAGACCCCGCATTTCTGCATGGTCCGATGGTTTCGCACGTACTAGAACCTTCTGGGGTAAACACCGGGTCGAGGCGATTCTCGGCGGGGCGTTGTACAAGCCGTGGCCGCCTGCGTGTGGTATTCTCACCGAAGCCACCGGAGGAGGCGGGAATGGCCGTGTGGGGAGCCAAGCGCGCTTTGGCCGATGACAGACTCAAGAGACTGGCCAGACGGCTGGAAGCCGTGGCCCGCAGGGACGAAGAGCAGCAGCGCCAGGCGCGGCAGATCGCTCAGTTGCGCCGTGACGCCGCCGGCGCTTTGCACGCCCTGTGCGCCGATTTCGTAGACGCTCTGAACGGTCTGGTGGGGCGCCGGCTGGTTGAACTGAGTCCGCCTGAGTACAACTCGGAAAGCTTTCAAGATCCGGGCCCCAACGTCTTTCAGATCAACGCGGGAGGACGCCTCATCCACCTGGAGTTCCGTGCCACGGAGACCCTGACCTCCACGGACCAGTTGCGTACGCCGTACACGCTTTACGGAGCCGCGCGGTGTTTCAACCAGGAACTGCTCGAACGCGTCGCGACGCATGAACTCTTGCTGTTTTGCTGCCTGCAGGGCGACGGCTATCAGTGGGTGCTTTGCGATCCGGCAGGCCGCCGCACGACACCCTTGGATCGGGACGCTCTGGCAGCACTGATGGAGCGGCTGCTTTAATCGCCCGCCTCCATGAAGCCGTACCCAGCGCAGGGCAGCCACTCCCCCTGAGTGCGCCAGAATGAACGTTATGGATCCATCAACGATGATCATTATTCTGGCCGCGGGCCTGGGGACGCGCATGAAATCGCGCCAGGCCAAAGTCCTGCACCGGGCCGGGGGCCGCGCCTTGATCGAACATGTCGTGGATACGGCGCTCGAGGTCGTTCCCGCCGCGCAGGTTGTCGTGGTGACGGGTTGCCAGGCCGAGGCGGTCGAGTCCCTTCTTCAAGATCGCGGCGTGCGTTTCGCACGGCAGGACGAACCCAAAGGTACGGCCCATGCAGTCATGGCGGCTCGTACCGCTGCCGGCGCCGCAGAACGCGTCGTCGTACTGTATGGAGACTGTCCGCTGTTGAGGGCGGCAACCATACGCCGCCTGATCTCCCATCAGACGGCCTGCCGGGCCGCTGCCGCGCTCATCACCGCTTGCCTCGAAGACCCGACCGGCTACGGGCGCATCCTCCGGGATGAGGCGGGTAACGTTGCGGCGATCGTCGAAGAAAAATCCGCAACCGAACAGCAGCGCGCCATTCGGGAAATCAACGCCGGCATTTACTGCTTCGACGGCGCCGCTCTTTGGGAGCACATCGAAAAAATCCGGCCGGACAATGCAGCGCAGGAGTATTACTTGACCGATATCGTCGGCCTCTTGCACCAAGCCGGGCGCTCCGTCGTGCCGCTGCTCCATGAGGACCCGCAGGAGCTGCTCGGCATCAATACCCGCGCCGATCTGGCTGCAGCGGACCGGATCTTGCGGGAGCGGATCGTCCGCCGGCTCATGCTCGAGGGCGTCACCATCGAGAAGCCGGAGACCGTGACGATTGACCCGCAGGTGCGCATCGGCATGGACACGGTCGTAGGACCCTTTGCCCAGATCCTCGGACGCACCGTCATCGGCGAGAACTGCCGCGTGGGGGCCTGCTCGATTGTCGAGGATTCCGAACTGGAGGACGGGTCCGCCGTGGAGCCGTTCTCCGTGGTCCGGAACGCGCACCTCGAGCGGGGTTCGCAGGCGGGTCCCTTCGCGCGCCTGCGCCAGCAGGCCCGTCTGGCGCCGGGCGCACGCGTGGGGAACTTTGTCGAGCTGAAGAACACGCGCCTCGGCATCGGGGCCCGGGCGCTGCATCTGGCCTACCTCGGCGACGCCGACATCGGCGACGACGTCAACATCGGCGCGGGAACCATTACCTGTAACTTCGACGGCTACGCCAAGCACCCGACCCGCATCGCCGCGCGCGCCTTCATCGGCAGCAACGCCACCCTGGTTGCTCCCGTGGAGATCGGCGAAGACAGCTACGTGGGCGCCGGCTCGGTGATTACCGAAAATGTTCCCTCCGGAGCGCTCGGGCTCGGCCGCGCGCGCCAAGTCAACAAAGAGGGCTGGGTGGAGAAACGGAGGCGGCAGCGCGCCGCTGCACCCGGAGGCGCGGAAGGCCCGGCGCTATAATTCGAAGGTGCCCCAGGTTCGCCACTCGGTCTGTGCCCTGGACTGCCCGGACGCCTGTTCCCTGCTCGTCACCGTGGAAGACGGCCGTGCGCTAAAACTGCGCGGCAACCCGGAACATCCGGTGACGCGCGGTTTCCTCTGCGCCAAAGTGGCGCGATATCTCGATCGGGAGTACTCGCCGGACCGCTTGCTGTATCCGTTGCGGCGCGCGGGCCGCAAAGGCGAAGGGCGCTTCGAGCGGATCTCCTGGGATCAGGCTCTCGACGAAATCGCCTCCCGCCTCCGCCACATCGCCGCGTCCTACGGTCCGGAGGCGATTGTGCCCTACAGCTACGGCGGAACGATGGGGCTGCTCAACGGCTCCGGCATGGACCGCCGCTTTTTTCACCGGCTCGGTGCGTCGCGCCTGGACCGGACCATCTGCGCCGCCACGGGCTCTGCCGCCCTGACGGAGACTCTCGGGCTGCGCTATGGCACGGAGCCGGAACAATTCCGCCGCTCGCGCCTCATCCTGGCCTGGGGCGCCAATATTCTCGGCAACAACGTCCACCTGTGGCCCTTCATCGTCGAGGCCCGGCGCAACGGCGCCCGGCTCTACACGATTGACCCGGTCCGGAACAAGACGGGCGAGCTCGCCGACCGCCACTTCCCCATCTACCCGGGAAGCGACGCCGCCCTCGCCCTCGGCATGATGCACGTCATCGTCGCCGAGAAGCTCTACGACGCCGACTACGTCGCCCGGTTCACCTCAGGCTTTGCGGAGCTCCGGGCCCGTCTGGCCGAATATCCGCCTGAGCGCGTGGCTGCACTGACCGGCATCCCCGCCGAAGACCTCGTGGCTCTGGCTCGCGAGTACGCCACCACGCGGCCTGCCGTCATCCGCCTCAATTACGGAGTGCAGCGCAACGAGCGCGGCGGCGCGGCCGTAAAGGCGATCTCGCTGCTTCCCGCCCTCACCGGCTCCTGGCGCGAAGAAGGCGGAGGACTGCTCCTGAGCACCTCTCAGGCGTTTCACCTGAACAAGGCTGCCCTGGAGCGGGCCGACTTGCAACTCAAGGCTCTTGGGCGCCCGGCTCGCCTCATCAACATGTCGGAACTCGGCAAAGCGCTCACCGCGCTCGACAACCCTCCGGTGAAAGCGCTCGTCGTCTACAACTCCAATCCGGCGGCCGTCGCTCCCAACCGGAATCGGGTCGTCGAAGGCTTGCGCCGCGAAGATCTCTTCACCGTCGTGCTCGAACAGTTCCAGACCGACACGGCGGACTACGCGGACATCCTCCTTCCCGTAACCACCTTCCTCGAGCACACGGATCTGTACTTCTCATACGGCCACTACTATTTGCAGCTGGCTCGCCCTGTGGTGCCGCCGCCCGGAGAAGCCAAATCCAACGTCGAGATCTTCCGTCTGCTCGCCGCTCGCATGGGCTTCGACGAGCCTTGCTTTTCGGAAAGCGAAGACGACATGATCCGCGCGTTGCTTCAAAGCGATCATCCCTTCGTCCGCGGCATCAGGCTCGAGGAGCTGGAGCGGCGGCACTTTGTGCGGTTGCGCGTGTCGGCGGACGGGGGCCCCTTCCTGCCCTTCGCCGAGGGTGGCTTTGGGACGCCTTCCGGCAAGTGCGATTTGGCGGCGGGAGCCGTCGAATATGAGCCCCCGGAGGAATCCCGCCTGGGTGACGAGGCGCTGCGCCGGCGCTATCCGCTGGAGTTGATCTCCCCCAAGAACGATGACAGCATGAACTCGACTTTCGGCAACCGTCCGGCTGTAGATCGTCAAACATCCCACATCACGCTTCACCCGGCCGACGCGGCGGCTCGCGGCATCGCCGACGGCGATCCGGTCCGCGTCTTCAACGATCGCGGCAGCCTGCTTCTGATGGCGCGGGTGGCCGATACGGTGCGTCCGGGCGTGGCCCGCGCCGGCTCGGTGCGCTGGCCCAAGATGGCGCCGGACCGCAACAACGTCAACGTTTTGACTTCGGACCGCCTGGCGGATCTGGGAGGCGGTCCGACATTTTATAGCTGTTTGGTGGAAGTGGAACGATGCGGAGACTGAGCTGCGCCTGCCTGGCCTGGTTGCTGGCACTGGCCGCCACTGCCTGCCGCAGAAGCCCGGAAACGGTACCCGCAAGTGCGACCCAGGAGGAAACCCAGGAGCTCGCCAGCATGATCCATGTGGCGGATCCCCGGGCTTCGCTCCAGCTCGTCAAGGGATTCCACGAAGTCGAGCAGAACGCCTGGCGCTGGACCATGGCGCGCTTTGCCGTCACCCTTCGGGCCCCGGCCGGAGCTTCTCAAAAAGGAGCGGTCCTGGTGCTGAAGGGCGCGGTGCCGGATCCTGTGATCGCAAAACTGAAATCTGTGACGCTCACCGCCAACGTGGAGGGCGTGCCGCTGGCTGCCGAAACCTTCAGCAAGCCGGGCGACTGCACCTACCGGCGGGATGTCCCTCCCGGCGCTTTCCCCGCAGAAGCCGTCACGGTGAACTTCGCGCTGGATAAGGCCCTGGCGCCCGGTGAGGCCGATCACCGCGAACTGGGCATCGTCGTCACCTCCGTCGGCTTCGAAGCAAAATGAGTCGGGCCCTGCGCGCGGCCTGGTGGCTCGCGCCGGCCGCCTTCTTTCTGGCGTTCTACTGGCTCGGACTCCGGATCTGGTTCCACCAGGATGATTTCGCCTGGCTCAACCTGAGCCTCCATGTGCACAGCTGGCGCGATCTGGCCCATGCGCTGTTCGTTCCCCGTTCCTTCGGCACTATCCGCCCCTTGAGCGAGCGGGGCTTCTTTCTGGCTTTCTATGCTCTGTTCGGACTCAACGCCGTTCCGTTCCGAATCGCGGTTCACCTGACGCAGTTGGCCAACCTGGTGCTTCTGGCCTGGATCGTGCGGCGCATCACGCACTCGCGGCTTGCCGGATTTCTGGCCCCGCTGTTCTGGGCCTGCTCCAGCGTGCTGGCCGCGGCGCTGGCCTGGACGTCCTCCTACAACCAGATTCTGTGTGCGTTCTTCGTGCTGCTGAGCCTGTGGCTGCTCATCCGCTACGGCGAAACCGGCCGCCGCAGCTACTGGATCGCGCAGTGGGTCTCGTTCCTTCTCGGGTTCGGAGCGCTCGAAATCAATGTCGTTTACCCCGTGATCGCCGCGGCCTATACCTGGTTCTGGGCGCGCGCCCACTTCCGCAAAACGCTGTGGCTGTTTGTGCCCTCCGGCTTGTACGGTCTCGGCCACCTGTTGGTGGCGCCGAAGCCCGAAACCGGCGTGTATGCGCCGCGCCTCGATGCCAGCATGCTGCAGGCGCTGTGGCGCTACTGGGAGATGGCCCTCGGCCCCGTGCGGCTCACTCCGGTGTGGCCGGAGTTCGGCCCCTGGGCGCCCGTGGCCACCGCCGCCCTTACGGCGGGTCTCGTGGGATTCCTAATCTGGCAGCTAGGGCACCGGCGGTGGCCATTCGTTTTCGCCTTTTTGTGGTTTCTCGCCCTGCTGGCGCCGTTTCTCCCCTTTAGCGGCCACGTGTCGGATTACTATCTGGCGGCGCCCGTCAGTGGCTTGGCCGTTTTGGGAGCCTGGGCGGTGGCCCGCGGCTGGGAAGCCCGAGGCTGGCGGCGCCTGCTGGCCCTCGTGCTTGCGGCAATTTATCTTGGCGTTTCCATTCCCGTGGCGCGCACCACGCTGCGCTGGCATTTCGAGCGCGGCCGGATGGCGCGCACGCTCGTCTATGGCTTGGCTCGCGCCCGGCAGCTGCACCCCTCCAAAACGATTCTGCTCACCGGCGTCACCACGGACCTGTTCTGGACCGCGGTTTTCGACAAGCCCTACCGGTTACTCGGACTTACTCACGTGTATCTGGCCCCCGGGGCCGAAGAGAACATCGAAGATCATCCGGAGCTCGGTGACATAAATGAATTCATCCTTCCCGCGGCCGTGGCGCTCGAGGCGCTCGAGCACAAGCAAGCGGTCGTCTACGATGCGGCCGGCGACCGGCTGCGGAATGTGACGGGGCCATACTACGCCCTGGCGCGCAGCCGCTGGTCGCGGAGCGAACTCCCTCGTAGAATCGATGCCGGCAATCCCCTGTTTGCCTCCTTCCTCGGCCCGGAATGGTATCCGATCGAAGCCGGCTATCGCTGGATGCCGCGCCAAGCCACGCTGCGTCTGGGCGGCCCCGGCCGCACGTTGCGGCTCGCCGGCTTCTGCCCGCAGGAGCAGGTCCGCTCCGGGCCCGTGCACCTCCGCGTCCGCGTGGACGGCCATACCTTCGAGCCCGTGGCTCTGCGCCGCGGCAATGCTCCGTTCGAAGTTGCCCTCCCGCTGCCGGACAAGCTGGCGCAGGCCGGCGAACTGCGCGTCGTGCTCGAGGTGGACCGCACCTTTGCGCGCCCGGAAGACGGCCGGCCGCTCGGACTCGTGTTCGGCTCAATCGGGGTTCGCTGAGCGCCGCCGGAATCCGAAGACCTCGAACACGGCACGTCCGTGGCGGTCCCGCACAATGTAGCGGCGCACTTTTTCGTAGCCCTCCTTTCGCGCCAGTTCGAGCAGGCGGGCATTGACGCCGGCAAACTGCTCTTCGCCGTCCACGTGCCCGACGAAGACGCCGCCCGGGTTGGCCAGCCGCTCGCGCAGCTCTCCCCGCTCCGCCTCGCTCGGTTGCTCCTTCCGCAACACTGCCGATGCTTCTCTCAGCGGCAGGCGCCCGCGATGGAGAAACCGGAGGGGATCGAGGATGCCCCAGTCGGTCACGTAAATCTCCGTGGCGCGGATGTGCCGCAGCGACTCCGACAAGGCATAGATGGCATCCGTCCAGGAGCCTGCCGCTCCGTAGCGGATCAGTTGAACCCGGTACTGGTTGGTGACGAGGAGGCTCCAGCCGCAGACGGCGGCAACGGCCGACGCCGCCGCACCGATCCCGATTCGGCTGTGGATCCGCCGGCCCGCTTCCGCGACGGCGGTCGCGGCAAAAAAGTGCGGCCACGGCCACAGCAGCACGACGTGGTGCACCGAGCCGCCCGCGCCGCCGGTCGCCAGCATCTGCACCCACGCAACCGCCGGCGTGATCAGAGCGAACCACAGCGGCTTCCATGCCGGCGTGCGCCGCAGCCAGGCAAGCAGCAACAGGCTCGCTGCCGCGAGCCAGGGAAACGGCGTAGCGCGCACGGAACCTACTGCGCGGCTCACCTCCACCGACCACGCCTCCCAGCTCGATTCCGGCTGTGCCGGAGAAGCACCGCCGCCGTCCTCGCGCACGATGTAGCCGAGCAGGCCGCTGCCGTCCAGACTGCTCCGCAGCACGTACAGTTTGTCCCGGAAGTTCTCGAGTTCCTGTTCGGCACCGAAACGGAAGGTGGCTCCCGGCTCGCGGACATTGAACCACAGGAGCGGCCAGGCACCCAGCAAGAAGCAAATCACCGCTTCCGCGACGTTCCGCCGGGTCCAGTGCCGCCGGATTGCACCGTGCAGGACGACGGCGGCGGCGACGATCATCCCGCCCAGCGTCCAGACAAACAGCGCCTTGTTCCATAACGCAAGTCCGAAGCAGAACCAGCCGCCCCGCAACGCCCAGCGGGATCCGGTTCGATCAAAGCGGACCAGCGCGCACAGCCCGGCGAGGGTCAGCAGGTGCTGGAGAGCGACGGGGCCCCAGTCGAAGACCGTCGTGAGCAAAAACGTCGTATCGGTGGCAAGAAGTGCCGTAGCCAAAGCTGCCGCCGTGGTTCCCGCCACGGCCCGCGTGAATTGGAAGAAGGCGGCGATGGTAATAACACCCACCAACAGGACGGGGAGGCGGACCGACCAGGGTGAAGGCTCCCAGAGCTTTACGATCGGACTGTACAGCCAGCTTTTGAGCGCGCCCAGGTACTCAAGCAGCATTAAGGGGATCGTGCGCCCGGCGATAGCGATCGAGAACGGGCAGTATTCGGGCCCGTAGATACCGGCGGCAAACAGGACCTCGTCCTGCTGGACTCCGGGATAGGGGAGTACCGATAACCCGTTTGCCGAGAAGAGGATAATGCCAAGCAGGAGGCAGCCGGAGGCAAAGACGCGCCGGAACATGCTCAATCATACCATCCGGGGCGGGCGGCGCCGGAAGGGCAAAATCGGTGCGGAGGCTGAAACTTTCGATGAGCGTTTGCGTCAATAACAGTACCCCCGGGAGAGTGGGGGTTAAGTTCTTTAGGCACACCCCTCCGCGGTTGCATTGGAATTCGGAGTGCAAGTGCTGGCGGAGGCCACAGGCGAAGTCATTTTAGCGAACTGCGCTAAGATTTTATGCAACCATTCTGTGAAGATCCGCATCCAAATGCGGTGGACGATTCGAAACCGGAACGTAACCGCGTCTCCGGCCGAAAAGGAGCATTGGGACCATGACGAAGACCGAACTGAACCGATTCAAACAGATTCTGGAAGAAAAGCAGGCCGAGCTTGCCAAGGTTCTGCGCAAGCGCGAGGGAATCGCCATCGAAAAAGCTGCGGACGCCCTCGACGAGGTCCAGTTCGCGGCTGAACGCGAGCTCGCCATTCGCAATCTGGATCGCGAGTCCCAGTTGTTTCGCCAGGTTCGAGCCGCTCTCCGGCGCATTGATGAAGGTACGTTCGGCATCTGTGTCCACTGCGACGAGGAGATCAGCCCGAAGCGCCTTCAGGCCGTTCCCTGGGCGGCCTACTGTCTGAAGTGTCAGGAAATCGCCGACCGCCAGCAGGAACGCGGCGAGGAGATCCTCGAAGAGTTCCTCGTAGACGCGGCATAATCGTCGTTGCAGTTGCGGGGCGCGGGATCCCTTCCCGCGCCCCTGGTGTTTTCAGGCCCGAATCCCGATGACAGAGAGCATGCGGCCGGTGCGTGGGCCGTCGCGGCGCCAGGAATAAAATTCCTCCGCGCGGCAGCGAGTACAGATGCCTGCCACGGCCAGCCGTTCCTCCCTGACGCCGGCGGCACGAAGCTGGCGGCGGGCGGCTTCGGCCAAATCCAGGCGGGTCCTTCCGCAGAGGTCCTCCCGCTCGGGGAAAAGCTGCCGGAACTGTGCGGCCACTTCCGGGCCGACTTCGTAGCAGCAGGACCCGATGGCGGGACCCACCGCCACAAGCAAGGCTTCGGGACGCGAGCCGAAGCGCTCCGCCATCCGGCGGAGGACCTCCGCCAGGATTCCCGCCACAAGCCCGCGCCAGCCGGCATGGATCGCAGCGACCGCCCGGTGTTCCGGGTCCGCGACCAGCAGCGGCAGGCAATCAGCCGTCCGCACGCCCAGCAGAAGGCCGGGCCGGTCTGTGATCAGGGCGTCAGCTTCCCCGAGGCGGCCGGGAGCCGCGGCATACAGGCAGCGGCCCGAGTGGATCTGCTTTGCCGAGGCCAGCCGTTCGGAAGCGTCCCAGACCGTCTGCCGCGTACCGAAACCGTGTTCGAGCCACTCGCAGCGGGCAAGCAGCGCCGCCCGCCAGATCGCCTCAGGGCTGCAGAAGAAGGCAACCGGAGCCACACCCTAAACGGGCTGCTGGATCTGAGCGATCATGACCTGCTTTTTGAAATTCTCGAGCATGGACTCGTCCAGGCGCACTTCGGTGGGCCGCCGCGCCAGCGTCGTCATCTGGTCAATCTTGTCCTGCAGCTTGAGCAGCGCATAGAACAGATTCTCGGGGCGGGGAGGGCAGCCGACGACGTAAACATCCACGGGGACGATCTTGTCCACGCCCTGGAGCACCGAGTAGGTGTTGAAGGGTCCGCCCACGCTCGAGCAGGCGCCCATGGAAATCACCCATTTGGGCTCCGGCATCTGGTCGTAGAGCCGGCGCAGGACGGGCGCCATCTTGAGCGTGACGGTGCCGGCGACGATCATCAGGTCGGACTGCCGCGGGCTCGGCCGGAAGACTTCGGCCCCGAAGCGGGCGATGTCGAAGCGCGAGGTGCTCGAAGCGATCATTTCGATGGCGCAGCAGGCCAGCCCGAAGGTCATGGGCCACAGCGCCGACTTGCGGGCCCAGTTGAAGACGTAATCCACCGAGGTGACGAGAATATTTTTTTCGAATTCGTTCTGAAGGAAAGGCATCGCCAGTCCCCAGCTACCGAATCATCATACCATCCCGGCAGGCGGCCGAAGGTTTGCCGGCCGCCTGCGCCGTCTCGGATCGGGCCGGTTCAGGACGCCGCCGCCACAGGATTCCGCAGCACGCCGATGCCTTCGATTTCCACTTCGACCACATCGCCGGGTTTCATGGGGCGCGTCGTGCCGGGCGTGCCGGTGTAAATCACGTCGCCGGGAGTCAGGGTCACGTAGCGGCTGACCCAGCTGACGATGGCGGGCGGGTCAAAAATGAGATCCGTCACGTACTGCTCCTGAACGACCTCGCCGTTCAAGCGCGTGCGCAGCAGGCGCTTTCCGGCGTCGGCGCCGCGCAAAATGGCCGGACCGAGGGGCGCAAAGGTATCGGCGCCTTTGGCGCGCCACCATTGCAGGTCTTTGTCCGGGCCGTTCTGCCAGTCGCGCTCGCTGACGTCGTTGCCGCAGGTGTAGCCGAAGATGGCCGCGCGCGCCTCCTCGAGGGAGGCGTTTCTGAGGCGGCGGCCGATCACCACGACCAGCTCCCCTTCGTAATGCACGTTGTGCGCGTCTTTGGGGATGACGATGGGATCGCCGGGGTTTTGCAGGGCCGTGACCGGCTTATAGAAGATCTCGGGGCGCGAGGGCGCAGGACGGCCGCCCAGGTGGCTGCGGTAGTTGAGTCCGACGGCGAGCACTTTGGGCGGCTCGCAGGGATAGAGCAGCTTGACGCTGCCGGCCGGCAGGCGTTCGCCGGTTTCCTCGTGCGCGCCGAACAGATCGCCGCGCAAGGCGCGAATCGTGTCGCCGTCCAGGATGCCGTAGGAGACGGCCGTGCCGCGGCGAAACCGCACGTATCGGACCCCGTCCGCCTGCCGCTGGGCGTTCGCGATTGTTGCTGTGGCCATCCAGCCGAGCACCTCTCTGCGCGTGGTTTGCATCGGAACCTCCCGTTTCGGTTCCCCCGCCATGATAGCAGGCGGAAGGACGAGGTACGGACAGGGACGGGCGAGAGGGAAAGCACCGCCCGCGGCGACGGCGGGGAGCCGCACCATGCTACACTAGTCGGACTTTTGCCGCAGTTCGGCGAGCCGGCGGAACGCCGACTCCCGAGAATTCGATCGAGAGGGGGATCCGATGCAGGCGGGAACGGTAGTGCGGACGGCAGGGCTGCTATCGTTTGTGATCTGGGCCTGGGGCTGCGGGGCTGGACAGCGACCACAGAAGGAAGCGACGGCGCAGCAGCGCGAGCGGCGTCTGGAACGCGGGCGCTACCTGGTGGAGGGAGTCATGGCGTGTTTTGCGTGTCATTCCGATGTGGACTGGCAGGCCACGGGCGCTCCTCCCAAGCCGGGGCGCCAGGGCGCCGGCAGCGTCTTTCCGGAGAAAACCATTCCGTTCCGGCTGGTGGCGTCCAACATCACTCCGGATCCGGAGACCGGCATCGGGCGGTGGAGCGACCAGGAACTGGCCCGCGCGATCCGCGACGGTATCGGGCGGGACGGGCGCGTGCTGTTCCCGCAGATGCCCTATCTGAATTTCCGGATCCTGTCGGACGACGATCTGGCCTCGGTGATCGCCTATCTGCGGTCGCTGCCGCCGGTGCACCACGACCCTGGCAAGTCGGAGTTGCCGGAAGCCGTCCGCACCGCTTTGCAGGCTCCGGTGCCGGTCGGCTCGGTTCCGCCTCCGGATCTGTCCACGCCCGTGCGTCGCGGCGCCTACTATGCGCGCCTGGCGCACTGCGACGCCTGCCACACGCCGAAGGGACCGGATTTCCGCTCTCTGGCGGGGATGGATTTTGCGGGCGGGTTTGTGTTGAGCGGTCCCTGGGGAACGGTCGCTGCGGCGAATTTGACGCCGCACGCCTCCGGTATCCCGTATTACGATGAGACGCTCTTCGTGGAGGTGATGCGCACCGGGCGGGTAGGAGCACGGCGCCTGAACCCCATCATGCTTTGGGGCTACTACCGGCACATGACGGAAGAGGATCTGAAGGGAGTTTTCGCGTATCTGCGCGCCTCGAAGCCTGTGGCCCACCGGGTGGACAACACGGAGCCGGTGACGTTCTGCCGGCGCTGCGGCGCGCGGCACGGTCTGGGCGGGGACAATCCGTGAGCCGCCGCGGGCGGCGCCGGCGAGCGCTTTGACTTTGACATGGGGGCCGCAATGTGGGATGATGGAGGCTGCACTGTGAGCGTCAGAGTCTCCCTCAGCTAACCGTTGCTTTCCTGAGCTGCCGGCGGCTTCCTGTCTGCCTCTTCAGTGACATCAGGCGCTCGAAAAGGGCGCCGAGGAGATTCGAGAGAGATGAAGTTGTACGTGGGGAACCTTCCCTATCAGGCCAGTGAGGCGGATCTTGAGAACTGGTTTTCTCAGGCGGGTGTTACGGTAGACAGCGTCGCGTTGATTCGCGACCGCTTTTCGGGCGAACCGCGCGGGTTCGGGTTCGTCGAAATTCACAACCGGGATGCGGCGGAGGCGGCCTTGCAGACCTGCAACGGCAAGACCTTCATGGGGCGCGCCGTGGTGGTGAACGAGGCGCGTCCGATGACGGCTCCGAGCCGCAGCGGGGGCGGCGAGCGCCGCGGGGGCGGCGGAGGCGGACGCAAGGGCGGACGCCGCTCGCCGCGCTGGTAGTTTGCTCCGGCGACGGGGACCCGTCCCGCTACAGCAGACGTAACAGAGAATAGACCACGGGCAGCGCAAACAGGGTGCTGTCCAGGCGGTCGAGCCATCCGCCGTGTCCGGGCAGCAGCCGGCCGCTGTCCTTGAGGTTGGCGCCGCGTTTGAGCGCCGACTCGCACAGATCGCCCAGTTGCCCGGCCAGATTGCCGGCCGCCGAAAGCGTCAGCCGCGCGACCCACGCCACCTCCGGCAGCAGGCGGTCGAGAAAAACTACGCCGAACAGGATCGCCGCGGCCAGCGAGGCGACCGCGCCCTCCCAGGACTTCGAAGGACTGAGGTGAGGCGCCAGCCTGTGCCGGCCCAGGGCGCGCCCGGTGTAGTAAGCCGCGGTGTCTCCGGCCCAGTTGAGTCCGAGCGCGAACAGAAGCCAGTACGGGCTTTCGGCGTGCAGTTCCAGGGCGAAACGCAGCCCGCCGAAGACATAGGCCACGCCGAGCAGCGCGGCGGCGGCCTGCGGGAGCACCTTGGCGAGCTCGGTTCCCCGGGCGGCGAGCGCCAGCGCCGCAAGTGCGAACAGCGTGAGCAGCAGCAACTCCTCGCCGCGAACCACCAGAAGGGCCAGCCCTGCGGCGTAGGAGGCGGGCCCGGGCGGCGGCAGGCCGTGGGCCGCCACGATGCCGGCGTATTCGTGAAAGCACAACAGCGCCACGGCGGCGACGAGCGCCAGCACCAGCCAGGGGGGACCCCAGAGCAGGATGGCGACGACGGCGGGCGCCAGCAGGAGCGCGGTGAGGACCCGGATCATCGGGCCGAGGCGCTCACCCGTCCCCACCAGCGCTCGGCAACCGAGAGGCGGACCGGCTCGGAGAGGCCGCCGAAGCGGCGTTCGCGGCGCTGGAAGTCCAGGATCGCCTGGAGAAGCTCGGTGCGCGTGAAGTCCGGCCAGAGGGTTTCCGTGACGTAGAGTTCGGCGTAGGCGATCTGCCAGAGCAGGAAATTGCTGACGCGCATTTCGCCGGAGGTGCGGATGAGCAGGTCCGGGTCGGGCTGGCCGGCGGTGTAGAGATGCTGGGCGATCGCCTGCTCGGTGATGCGGAGCGCGGAGAGGCGGCCCTTGCGGCGTGCTTCCTCGATGACGGCGTTGACGGCGTCCACGATCTCGCTGCGGCCGCCGTAGTTGATGGCGAGGTTGACGCGCAGGCCGCGGTTGCGGGAGGTGGCCTCCACGACCTCCTCCAGGTCCCGGCGGGCGTCGGCCGGAAGCCCATCCAGCCGCCCGATGGCGGTCAGCCGGATGCGGTGCTTCATCAGGTTGGGCAGTTCGCGGCGCAGGTAGATGCGCAGCAGGCGCCAGAGCGTCTCGACTTCCTGGCGCGGCCGTTTCCAGTTCTCGACGGAAAAAGCATAAAGGGTGAGCGCGCCGATCCCCATTCGCGCGCAGGTCTCCACGGTCATGCGCACCGGCTTGATGCCCGCCTGATGGCCCCGCACGCGGGGCAGGTTGCGCTGGCGCGCCCAGCGGCCGTTGCCGTCCATGATGACGGCGATGTGGGCCGGGAGGCGGTCCGGGTCAATGGCGCGGGCAAGCTCCCAGTCTTTGTCGCCGGGTTCGAGAACTTCGAAAAGCGCCTTCATTTGGATCCTCAATATTATCGCCTGCGGCGGGCAAATTGTGGAGTGGCGGCGCAGGGCGAGCCGCGCCGAATCCTTCCGGCGCCGGAACCCGCGGGAGAAGTCTGAACTGCATTCATAATAAAGGACTTACCGTTTTTTGGGTTCGTTTGTGCAAAATCGCGTGAGGCAGGCTTCGCGGTTTTGAGTTTGGGTTCGTTTGGTCAACACACCGCTCGCCCCCATCCGATCTCGAAGCCTGCGGCGGCCCGCCGGGGTTTGGGTTCGTTTGTGCAAAATCGCGTGAGGCAGGCTTCGCGGTTTTGAGTTGGGTTCGTTTGGTCAACACAGCGCTCGCCGCCATCCGATCTCGAAGCCTGCGGCAGCCCGCCGGGGTTTGGGTTCGTTTGGTCCGCCGCGAGTGCGCGGCGCCGCGCTGCGGGGTTTGGCTTCGTTTTGTCAGGGACCGTTGTCGGGTTTTAAAGTTGTATGCCCCGCGGCGCCCCGGCTCCGGATTCAGCGTTCAAGAAAGCGGCCCCGCCCTTCGGAGCTGCGCCGGCCACCCGCCCATAGAGTAGCATACGGAGAAATGACTGCCGGAGGAGAGAGCCCGGAGCCGCGGCTTCCGGTGGGGCGCTACCGGCTGATTTTCCGGGCGGAAAGCGTCGAGAAACGGGAGGGCTACTGGGGTTCGGCCTGGCGGGGCGTGCTGGGTCACTCGCTGAAACGGCTGGTGTGCGTGACGCAGCTCAAGGAGTGCGAGCCCTGCCTGCTGTACCGTTCCTGTGTGTATCCCTACGTGTTCGTCACGCCGCCGCCTCCGGAGTCGAAGAAGCTGCCGGGTTACGTGGCGGCGCCGCACCCCTTCGTGCTGATCCCGAACGTGCCCGAGGAGGGCGGGCGGTGCGTGCTGGGGCTGACGTTGTTCGGATGGGGCAACCGCTATCTGGCCTATCTGATCCACGCGCTGCGCGAAGCCGCCGGGCGAGGCCTGCGGGGGCGCACCGGTCCGATGGCGCTCGAAGGGATCGAGCAGGAACGGGTTGCCGGAAGCGGGGAGTGGCATCCGATTCTGGAAGGCGAGCATCTGAAGCCGCTGCGGGTGCGCGTGCCGCAGCCGCCGGATCCGCCCGGGAGGATCCGGATCGAGTTTCTGACGCCGTTGCGGCTGCGGCTGCGGGAAGACCTGGTGACGCCGGAGACTTTTCGCTTCCACTCGTTTTTTGTGAGCCTGCTCCGGCGGATTTCGCTGTTGACGTACTTTCACACCGAGGATCCGCTCGAAGCCGACTTCCGGGGGCTGGCGGCGCGGGCGCGGCTTGTGGAGTTCGAGGGTTCGGCGCTCGAGTGGAAAGACTGGACGCGGTACTCCTCGCGCCAGCAGGCCAGGATGCAGATGGGGGGAGTGACGGGCGCGGCGGAGCTGCGGCTGGCCGGATGGGAAGAGTTCTGGCCGTATCTGTGGCTGGGCCAGTGGACGCACGCCGGCAAGGGGACGAGCATGGGTCTGGGGCGGTACGAGATCGTGCCGCTCTGACAAGCTTGGGGAGTGAAACGTTTGGGGAGTTTGCGCCCCTATAATTCACAGGAAGATGCATGAGGACTATCCGCGGAAGGTGCTGCTGGCGGTGTGCGGTCTTTCGCCGCAGGTGCTCACCGAGACGGTGTATGCCCTGGCGGTGAAGCGCGAGCCGCGGTTCGTTCCGAGCGAGGTGCATCTGGTGACGACGCTCGAGGGGGCGCGCCGCGCCAGGCTGACGCTGCTCGGGCGTTCTCCGGGCTGGTTTCGCAAGCTGTGCCGGGAATACCGGCTGGAGGGGATCCGCTTCGAGGAGGAGCAGATCCACGTGCTCGAAGACGACGGCGGCACGCCGCTGGCCGACATCCGCAGCCGGGAGGACAACGAGAGCGCCGCCGACCGGATCGCGGAGCTGGTGCGGGAGTTCACTTCCGATGAGCGGGCGGCGCTGCACGTCTCGATTGCGGGCGGGCGCAAGACGACGGGCTTTTATGCGGGCTACGCGTTGAGTCTGTTCGGCCGGCCGCAGGACCGGATGTCGCACGTACTGGTGTCGGCGCCGTTTGAATCGCACCCGGAGTTTTACTATCCCACGCGGGAGAGCCGGATCATTTACACGCCGCCGCCGGACAGCCGGCCGCTGGACACGAGCGCGGCGGAGGTGACGCTGGCGGAGATTCCCTTTGTGCGGCTGCGGCGGCTGCTGCCGCCGCGGCTTCTCGAGCGGGGCGTCAAGTATGCGGAACTGGTGCGGGCCACCGAGGAGAGGCTGGGCGGTCCGGAGCTGGTGCTGGATCTGGGGCGGCGGCTGGTGCGTGCCGGGGGCCGGCCGGTGCGGCTGGCGGCGGCCGAGCTGGCGTTTTACAGCTGGATGGCGCGGCGGCGACTGGCGGGCTGTGAGCCGGTGGCCTGTCCGAGCGAGGGTGCCCCGGAGGCCAGTTACGCCAAGGAGTTTCTGGCGGAATACCGGCGGGCGGAGCCGGGGGCGGGAGCTGAGGAACGGACGCGGAGGGCGCTGCGCGGGGGGATGGAGAAGAACTATTTTCTGGAGAGGAAGTCGCGGGTGAACCGGGCGCTCGAGGAAGCGCTGGGGCCGGCGGCCTGGATGTACAAGGTGCAGGGATTCGGCCGGCGCCCCGAGATGCGGTTCGGGCTGGCGCTGGATCCGGCGCAGATACGCTACGAGGGGGAGGAGTGAAGGGAGACGATCCGTGACAGAACATCTGCTTCCAACTTGCGAGGAGACGGTGCTCGGGGTGTTCCTCCACGACATCGGGAAGTTCCTGCAACGGGCGGAGGTGGAACTTCCCGAGCACGTGCGCAATCTGGACTCGACGGTCCTGCCCAAGGATGCGCGCAGCGGACGTTACACGCATCAGCACGTGCTGTGGACGGATCTGTTTTTCCAGCCGCTTTCCGGTGAGGGTCCGGGCGGCATCCGCTGGAAAAAGGTGCGCGACGTGGCGGTGTTTCATCACGCACCCGACAACGGGCGGGCGGAGATCGGCGCCGCGGCCTGGATCGGAGCGGAAGCCGACCGGCTGTCGGCGGGCATGGACCGCAAGGAGCGGGACGAAGAAGAGGAAGTCGCCCGGCCGGCCGAGTATTTGAAGACGGCGCTGATCAGTCCCTTCCGGAACGTCAATCTGGGCCTGGGAAAGGCCCCGGACTCGCAGGTGCCGCTGGCCGAGCTGACCCCCGAAGAAGAGAGCTTCCCGCAGCCCTTTGTGGAGACGAGGGACTATCCGGCGCGATACCGGCAACTGGCGGACCGCTTTCAGGAGGAATTCGAGGAGGCCTTGCGGCTCGGGGCGGGCTTTGACGTTTTCTGCGAGGCGGTGCTGTCGCTGTCGGAGCGGTTCCTGCACGCGGTGCCGTCTTCGGTTCGCGACGAGCCGGACATTTCGCTGCACGATCACTCGCGGGCGGCGGCGGCGGTGGCGGCGGCGCTCTACCGGTTCCACGAGGGCGAGGGCACGCTGGAGGCGGCCGAAGCGATCCGGGATCGCCGGCGGAACAAGTTCCGGTTTCTTGTCGGGGATCTGTCCGGCATCCAGTCGAGCCTGTTCCGGCTGGCCAGCCAGCAGGTGGCGGGCGTGAGCCGGATTCTGCGGGCGCGCAGCTTTCTGCTCGGCATGCTGGTCGAGGGCGCCGCGCTGCTGTGCCGGCGGGCGCTGGATCTGCCGCCGTTTTCGCTGCTGCAGACGGCGGGCGGGCAGTTCCTGATGCTGGTGGCGGACGTGCCGCGTCTCGAAGAACGGATCGCGGCGGTGCGCCGGCAGATCGAAGACTGGCTGTTCGGGCGCTATCGCGGAGAGCTCGCTCTGAATCTCTCGCTCACTGAGCCGTTCCCGGGCGCCGACCTGATGCGGGAACAGTTCACCAGAATGCAGGACCGCATCACGGCGGCGCGGGAGGAGGCCAAGCTGCGGGCGTTTTCGACCTGCCTGCGGGCGGTGCACACGGACGCCCGCTTCCCGCAAGGGGTCTGCACGGCGTGCGGGGTGCGTCCGGCCACACGGGAGGAGCGGCTGGAGGAGGGCGGTTCGGTGTGGCGCTGCGAGGCCTGCGAAGCCGAGCGCCAGATCGGCAGCGTGCTTCCCCGGGCGCAGGCTCTGGGCTGGAGCGAAAGGGAACCCCGGCGCGCGCTGAAGGCGGTGCAGCTGTTCCACCGGCTCTGGCTTGCGCTTTACGACAGGGTTCCCGGGGAGGCGGGTGATTTGCTCTCGCTGTCGCGCCTGGAAGCGGGCGAAGGCGGCTGCGCGCTCCGGCGTCTGGCCAATTACGTGCCGCGGCTGACCGCGGGGGAAGGAAGCAAACCCGCCTACGGGCTGCTCAGCGAGGAGGGGCGCCGGAGCGAGGCCGGGGATGTGAAGACGTTCGAGCATCTGGCGCTCGATGCGCTGGAGACGGTGAACGGAGAGCTGCGGGGCGAGCCGATGCTGGCGGTGCTCAAGGCGGACGTAGACCGGCTGGGGATGATTTTCGCCGCGGGCAGTCAGACCCCGAGCCTGGGACGGCTGGCGGCGCTGTCGCGGATGATGGATTTCTTTTTCGCCGCCCGTCTGATGAAAGTGCTCGAGAAAGAGTTCCCCTCCACCTACACGGTCTACGCGGGTGGAGACGACCTGCTGTTGATCGGCCCGTGGCGGCAGACGGCGGAGCTGGCGGGGAAGCTGGAAGAGGAGTTCCGGCGGTGGACAGGAGGCAATCCCAACATCACGCTTTCTGCGGGGCTGGAGCTGGTCAAGGCGGACCAGCCGCTGAACCGGGCGGCGGCGGCGGCCGGGGACCGGCTGGAGCGGGCCAAGGATGCGGGCCGCGCGCGGGTGTGCGCCTTCGGCGCGGAGCCCGTGGGGTGGGCGGAGTACCGCAGCCAGCTCCAAAAGTCCGCGCTTCTCAGCGACTGGCTGCGCAGGGAGTGGCTGAGCCTGGCTTTTGTGTATCGGGTGCTGGCGTTCCAGGACGAGCGCCGGGAAGCGGAGCCGGGCGACGGAGACGGGAAAGGCGTGAATCTCAAGGCGGCGTCATGGCGGGCGCGGTGGGCCTGGCAGCTGGCGCGGAACGTACGGGACAACAAAGAGCGGATCCCGGAGGAAAGCGACCGGCGCCGGGTGCAGGATGAGCTCAACGGGTTGCTGGGTTTGAGGGGGGATCTGCGCCCAGGGGCCGAGCCGACGCGGGGGGCGCGGATCGCCCTGAGCATTGCGATTTACCGGAACCGGATTCCGGAAAAAAGGGAAAGGAGGTAAACGGCGATGCCGAACGGGAGAGGACATTCGGGCGCCGGAAGGCGCGAGGGCCAGGGCGGCAGTTCGAGAACTGTGCAGAAGCCCCGCATCGAGTACTTTGAGGCGGGGGGGTCACAGATTCGCACGGAGCTGCTCGACCAGGAAGCTGAAAGGGTGGCGCGAGAGCTTTCGGACGTGGCCAAGAGTCAGTTGCGGCGGTTCTACAATCACGTCCAGGCAATTGACCGGAAGCTCCGGCTGGAGGCGCGCGGCGGCAGTGAGAAGGAACGGGAGGCCGTCTTTGCGCGGCTGCGGCCGGAGCTGCTGATGCTCAAGGCAAAGGCGTTCTATGCACGCGGCCGGCCAAGTAATCCCATTCCGGCAGCATTGCTCGAATTTATCGCCGTTCGCACCGACTCGGTTAAAACCGTTCGGGATTTCGAGGCTTTCCGCCGGCACTTCGAGGCGGTGGTGGCGTTTCACAATTTCTACGGGAGAAAGGAGTGAAGGCAGATGAGCGCGCATATCGAGTATGTCGGAAGGCACACGATCACGGGCACGGTGGAGGTGGTGACCGGCCTGCGGATCGGAGCGGGCAAGGAGACGATCGAGATCGGCGGGCTGGACAACCCGGTGATCAAGCATCCGCACACGCAGGAGCCCTACATTCCGGGCTCGAGCCTCAAGGGCAAACTGCGCTCGCTGATGGAGTGGGCCATGAACCGGATCGAAGACAACGGCGCGGTCTGGGGGACGAGGACGGTGCGAAACGGCGATGAGATCCTGCGCATTTTCGGCGTGACCAGCGATGAATGGAAGGACGGGCCGAGCCGCCTGGTCGTGCGGGATGCGTTTCTGAACAAGGATTGGGCCAGGGAGAAGATCGGCGAAGGCCTGCCGCTGACCGAGGAGAAGACCGAGGTGGTGATTGACCGGATCCAGGGCAAGGCGGGCGGCCCCGGCCCGCGGCGCATGGAGCGGGTTCCGGCGGGGGCGCGGTTCGATCTGGAGATGGTCTTCAAGGTTTACAGCGTCAACGGAGACGGGGGCGAAGGCGACCGGCGGTGTCTGGAGCTGCTGGTGCAGGCGATGAAGCTGCTCGAGCAGGACGCGCTCGGCGGCTCGGGTTCACGCGGCTACGGGAAGGTGCGTTTTTGCGATCTCAAGCTGGACGGCAAACCCATTCAAGAGCAGTTCGACGCCATCCGGGAGTGGAAGAACGAGCCCGGTCTGGGGCTTCCCCTGGAGGGTTGAGGCATGCCGGACTATATCGTGCGGATCCGCCCGCGGGCGGCCTTCGGGACGCCCTTGCATTCGGGGACGCTGTTCGGGCACCTGTGCTGGGCCTGGCGGCACCGGCAGGGGGAGGCGTCGCTTGCGGAGTGGCTGGCCTCGCTTGCGGAAGATCCGTTCCTGATCTCGGACGGGATGCCGCGGGGGCGGCTGCCGCGTCCGGAGATGCCGCCGCCGCGGCGGGAGGGCAGGCCGTCGCTCGAGGAGGCGGAGCGCTTCAAGCGGGCCTGGAAGCGGCGCTGGATGCGGCGGGAGACGTTTCTCAAGCTGCGTTCGGGGCTGAGCCCGCAGAAGCTGCTGGAGGCGCTGCTTGAGGAGGAGGTCGCCGAGGAACGGGATCAGCAAGAGCGGGCGCGATGGTTCCGCAGCCGCCGCGTGCCGCACAACACCATCAACCGGCTCACGGGGCGGACGCCCGAGCGGGGCGGGCTGTTTTTCATGGACGATCTGTGGCCGGAGGAGGAATGCGAGGCGGAGGTATGGGTGCGGTGCTCACTGGGTGCGAAGGAGCTCGAGGAGCTGTTCGGGATGGTGGGTGAGCTGGGCTACGGGCGCGACGCCTCGACGGGGCGGGGACGCTTCGAGGCGAAGACGGAGGCGGCGCCGGACGGGGTGCTGGACGGAAAGTGGGAGCGGCGGATGAGCCTGTCGCACGGCTCCCTGACCGAGAACATGCTGGAGGCGCGCTACCGGCTGGAGACGCACTATGGAAAGCTCGGCTCGCTGTGGGCCGGGGCGGGGGATCCGTTCAAGTATCCGCTGACGCTGCTGGCGCCGGGGGCGAATTTCCGGCCTGCGGACGGCGGACCCTATGGCGAACTGCTGGGCGGCGTGCATCCGCACAGGGAAAGCGTGCGGCACAACGGCTGGCATCTGACGGTGGGCTACCGGGAGGCGTAGCGGACGAAGGGAGGTGGGCCTTGGCGGAACGGATGTTTCGTGCGGTGGTGCTGACGCCGGTACATATCGGAAGCGGAGACCGGCTGGCGCCGGAGGACTACGTGCTGGAGGAGAGGACGAACCGGCTGGTGCGGCTGCGGACGGGCGCGCTGCTGCGGGATCTGGGGGAGGCCGAGCGGGGGCGGCTGGAGAGCCTGCTGCGGGAGAACCGTTTTCGGGAGGCCCGGCGGCTGCTGGGGGCGCACGCGGGGGAGGCGAAGTACCGGGCCTGGGAGGTGGCGGCGGGCAAGGAGTCGGTGGCGGAGCTCAAGGCGGCGGTCGAGGAGCCGGAGCGGCGGAGGGGAGAAGTGCTGGCGTTGCCGCGGAACCCCTACACCGGGGCGGTGATCGTGCCCGGATCGGCGATCAAAGGGGCGATCCGGACGGCGCTGCTGAGCGCCTGCGTGAACCATCCGCCGGCGTCGAAAAAGGCGGAGGTGGCCAGGCGGATCGAGGAGGCCAAGCGCGCAGAGCTGAAGAAGGCCTGGCAGACGCTCGAGAGCGTGGGATTTCAGTACCCGCGCAGCGAGACGGAGAAGGATCCGATGCGGCTGATCCATGTGGCGGATGCGGAGGTGAGGCCGGAGGCGGTGCGGGTGGACCGGGCGGTGATCGTCAACCGCACGGGGGAGGAGGCGCGGGCGGGGGGGATTCAAATGCACGTGGAGCGGCTGGTGTCGCGGGCCGACGGGGGCGCGGGGGCGGAGTTTGGGGTGCGGATTGCGCTCGAGGAGGAGCGGGCGAGGGATCCGAGGATCAGGGAGTTGCTGAACGTCTTCTTTGACTGGGAGTTTTTCGGGGCTGCGTGCAACGCGTTTTTCCTCGGGCGGTGGCAGGAGGAGGCGGCGGCGTTTGCGCGGGTGAAGGAGGCGGTGGGGGAGCGGCCTGAGTTGCGGGAAGGGGAGATTCTGCTGCGGGTGGGGCGGTTCTGCCACTTCGAGTCGCTTTCGGTGGACGGGTACCGGGAGGGGTGGGATGCGCAGCGGAAACGGCCGATCCGGGGGATGGGCTCGAGCCGGACGCTGTGCCACACGGCGGCGGGGCGCCTGGCGCCGTTCGGGTGGATCGTGCTGCGGCCGGGGGAACAGAGATGAAGCGGGGAGATTTTCTGGCAACGGTGGCTGCAAAGGCCTGGCGGAACGGGGGTTGGGGGCGCGCGCAGTATGGAAGGAGACCTGAATAAGAAGGGATTGAGACATGATGTCAAGCCAAGCGGTTTGGGAGGTCTCCTGCGTATGGAAGGAGACCTGAATAAGAAGGGATTGAGACTGCGCATCGGAAACAATTCCGCAGACTGCCGGAGTATGGAAGGAGACCTGAATAAGAAGGGATTGAGACCACGTCTCGGCCGAGCAGCTCCGCCGCGAGTGCTGGTATGGAAGGAGACCTGAATAAGAAGGGATTGAGACCTATTGCCAACCATGCAGCGCGCGCGAGCGCATTCGTATGGAAGGAGACCTGAATAAGAAGGGATTGAGACGCGTAGCCGATTGTAGAGACATAGTCTCCCGTAGCGTATGGAAGGAGACCTGAATAAGAAGGGATTGAGACTCTCGATGGAGAGAGGAGGACAAATGACCCAAGAATCGTATGGAAGGAGACCTGAATAAGAAGGGATTGAGACTGACCCGCGGCGAGCACATCTCGCCGGCCTCCAAGTATGGAAGGAGACCTGAATAAGAAGGGATTGAGACGCCTGCTGGCGAGCGGCAAGTACAGGATCGGCGGACGTATGGAAGGAGACCTGAATAAGAAGGGATTGAGACCGTCACGCGCACCGCGTGGGTGTGCTTGTGGTGGGTATGGAAGGAGACCTGAATAAGAAGGGATTGAGACGCCGCGAACAATCTCAGTGATCGCGCGGCTGCGTATGGAAGGAGACCTGAATAAGAAGGGATTGAGACGGAGACATACATTCACACACGCAGCGAGTGCGGGGTATGGAAGGAGACCTGAATAAGAAGGGATTGAGACCACGTGCAGCGTGCACATATCCGAGAATGCCGCTGTATGGAAGGAGACCTGAATAAGAAGGGATTGAGACTCGCGCGTGTGCTCATACCCGTGTGCGCGTAGCACGTATGGAAGGAGACCTGAATAAGAAGGGATTGAGACCGTCGCCCAGCGTGATCGTGGGCCGGGGCGCGCCGTATGGAAGGAGACCTGAATAAGAAGGGATTGAGACCCCGGACCGGCATGCGGCGTCTGCATGCGAGCGCGGTATGGAAGGAGACCTGAATAAGAAGGGATTGAGACGTGACCCTACCGGGCGAGGTGTACGACGTAGTACACGTATGGAAGGAGACCTGAATAAGAAGGGATTGAGACCCCTCGGGGAGCCTTGGGCCGCGGTACTGGGCAGTATGGAAGGAGACCTGAATAAGAAGGGATTGAGACGGGTCGATGTCCACCCACGCGAGGCGGTACCTCGAGTATGGAAGGAGACCTGAATAAGAAGGGATTGAGACCACCGAGCCTCACCAAGCCTAGACCGGCCCAACCGTATGGAAGGAGACCTGAATAAGAAGGGATTGAGACACTCAGCCTCGGCGCGCAGATCTTTGATCGCGCGCGGTATGGAAGGAGACCTGAATAAGAAGGGATTGAGACAACGAATGTCGTGAAGTCGTCGCACCACGTGTCCGTATGGAAGGAGACCTGAATAAGAAGGGATTGAGACACGGGTCTATACTGCGACGTGTGGACGTCGCCGTGGTATGGAAGGAGACCTGAATAAGAAGGGATTGAGACACAATCATGCCCTCATAATATATGATGATCACGGTATGGAAGGAGACCTGAATAAGAAGGGATTGAGACCGCCGCACACGCAGCGACGTATGCAGCGAGCTGGGTATGGAAGGAGACCTGAATAAGAAGGGATTGAGACCCATCCTGCGAGCAAGGATTTGGGCTGCGGTGAGTATGGAAGGAGACCTGAATAAGAAGGGATTGAGACACAGAATCCCGCAGCGCGGGCATGGGGTGGGCGTGGGGTATGGAAGGAGACCTGAATAAGAAGGGATTGAGACCGCAACAGAGCGTCCGTAATCGTGATCGTCACGCGTGTATGGAAGGAGACCTGAATAAGAAGGGATTGAGACACGAAATCCGATCGGAGTGCGGAGGACGAGAATGGTATGGAAGGAGACCTGAATAAGAAGGGATTGAGACAATGGCCGTGCCGCCGGTGAGCTCAAACTTTTGTAGTATGGAAGGAGACCTGAATAAGAAGGGATTGAGACGCAACAGAGCGTCCGTAATCGTGATCGTCACGCGCACGTATGGAAGGAGACCTGAATAAGAAGGGATTGAGACGCCTGCGGTGAGCTCAAACTTTTGTACCAGTGTGCGTATGGAAGGAGACCTGAATAAGAAGGGATTGAGACGCCCCAGCGGGCAACTCAGTTGCTCCCTCGGGGTATGGAAGGAGACCTGAATAAGAAGGGATTGAGACCGCCTATCTGGGCGGCATGATCCGCCCGTCGACCAGTTGTATGGAAGGAGACCTGAATAAGAAGGGATTGAGACTTCCCCTCTCCTATCGCTGTACTGCATACCATCATATGTATGGAAGGAGACCTGAATAAGAAGGGATTGAGACCCTTTGTGTCCCTCCAAAAACAAAGCCCCGGCGGTGGTATGGAAGGAGACCTGAATAAGAAGGGATTGAGACAAACAGCGTTTGTCACTAGCATACACTCCCTCCTGTATGGAAGGAGACCTGAATAAGAAGGGATTGAGACAGGGCCCACCAAAACAAAATAAGCAGCCTATCTGGTATGGAAGGAGACCTGAATAAGAAGGGATTGAGACGCTGCTCGTGCCGCATGATGTGGTGGCAAGGGGCCGTATGGAAGGAGACCTGAATAAGAAGGGATTGAGACGCAGTCAACTTGGTAGTATCTACCGGGTCAACCGTATGGAAGGAGACCTGAATAAGAAGGGATTGAGACCGGACGAAAATGACCGACCCGTCGGGAGTGCGTCGTATGGAAGGAGACCTGAATAAGAAGGGATTGAGACCATGTTTAAAGAAACAGCGTTTGTCACTAGCATACAGTATGGAAGGAGACCTGAATAAGAAGGGATTGAGACAACTCCTCGCCGGTCGCGAGCCGAACCAGAAACCACGTATGGAAGGAGACCTGAATAAGAAGGGATTGAGACTTCATTTCCTTCTCCTTTCCCCAAGAGTTGGCGGAGTATGGAAGGAGACCTGAATAAGAAGGGATTGAGACGTGTACTGGGCGATGAGCATCAGCCCATCGCCCAGTATGGAAGGAGACCTGAATAAGAAGGGATTGAGACCGTCCCCGTAGCACGATGGGCATAGCAGCCCATCGTATGGAAGGAGACCTGAATAAGAAGGGATTGAGACCCGCGCTCATGGCATGGATACGACGCGGCTGGCCGTGTATGGAAGGAGACCTGAATAAGAAGGGATTGAGACAGCACGGCCGGGATGGCCGTGCCGCTGGTGAGGTATGGAAGGAGACCTGAATAAGAAGGGATTGAGACGCGTGCCGCGCGCGGCGCAATTGGATCGCGACTTGGGTATGGAAGGAGACCTGAATAAGAAGGGATTGAGACGCTATCGTCGCCGCGCAGGTACGCGGCCTCCGCCGTATGGAAGGAGACCTGAATAAGAAGGGATTGAGACGCTTCGGCTCAGGCGCTGGAGGAACAGCCTCACGTTGTATGGAAGGAGACCTGAATAAGAAGGGATTGAGACGAACAGAGGTCTTGGAGTGCAATGTGCGTGATGTATGGAAGGAGACCTGAATAAGAAGGGATTGAGACGCTTGGAGCACGGCGGACCCCATCATCAGATCACTGTATGGAAGGAGACCTGAATAAGAAGGGATTGAGACGTCGAACGTGCGATCGACGTCTTGCGGGATCCGTGGTATGGAAGGAGACCTGAATAAGAAGGGATTGAGACCATCCACGCGCCACCATCTAGCGTTTCCATGAGCGTATGGAAGGAGACCTGAATAAGAAGGGATTGAGACATGCGCGAGCGCAGAACAGAGGTCTTGGAGTGCAAGTATGGAAGGAGACCTGAATAAGAAGGGATTGAGACCACTGGCCTCCCACCGCCTCAAAAGCCATCCGCAGTATGGAAGGAGACCTGAATAAGAAGGGATTGAGACCTTCTCACGCGTGCGGATGTGGTAGCCGAAGCTGTATGGAAGGAGACCTGAATAAGAAGGGATTGAGACCGGATCATCGGTTGCCCTCCTTTGTGCCGCTAGTGGCGTATGGAAGGAGACCTGAATAAGAAGGGATTGAGACCCCGCCGGGGCCGACTAGTTCTGTCGCTGATGGCAGTGTATGGAAGGAGACCTGAATAAGAAGGGATTGAGACACCGTAGGCACTGCGGAGTAGTAGAACAAAAGGTATGGAAGGAGACCTGAATAAGAAGGGATTGAGACTCACAGGCACGCGTGAGAACGTCACACGTGCGCCAGGTATGGAAGGAGACCTGAATAAGAAGGGATTGAGACGGCCCGTCCCTACGAGCCGATACCCGCCCGCTCGGGTATGGAAGGAGACCTGAATAAGAAGGGATTGAGACACACGCACAGTAGGCCTCGTCCCCGTAGCACGATGGGTATGGAAGGAGACCTGAATAAGAAGGGATTGAGACTTGATCCGTGGCGCCGAGTGCCTCTATCAGCCAGTGTGTATGGAAGGAGACCTGAATAAGAAGGGATTGAGACAACCTCCATGGCCTGATTATGCCATAGACAGTATGGAAGGAGACCTGAATAAGAAGGGATTGAGACCACCATCCAGCGTTTCCATGAGAACGTCGAAGGCGTATGGAAGGAGACCTGAATAAGAAGGGATTGAGACCTCTATCAGATCATCGAGGCGCGCTTGGAGCATGCGGTATGGAAGGAGACCTGAATAAGAAGGGATTGAGACCGAAAGATGGAAGTCGGCGCTGGAAGAGGCCTGGCGGTATGGAAGGAGACCTGAATAAGAAGGGATTGAGACCGAAGCTGCCCGGATCCAGACGTTTCCAGACAACTATGTATGGAAGGAGACCTGAATAAGAAGGGATTGAGACTCGAAGTCGATGGTGAAATTTGTCGCGGCGCGAAAGTATGGAAGGAGACCTGAATAAGAAGGGATTGAGACTCCAGCGTAAATGTCGGCTCAATGTGAATCTTGCGGTATGGAAGGAGACCTGAATAAGAAGGGATTGAGACAATCCCGCCGAGGCCATGACTCTGCGCGCAGGGCCGTATGGAAGGAGACCTGAATAAGAAGGGATTGAGACCGGAACTAGCACACTCGCCCTAGTAGCCGCAGAGTATGGAAGGAGACCTGAATAAGAAGGGATTGAGACTTGACGCCGCGCGTAGAGCGCCGCTTGCAGCACGGAGTATGGAAGGAGACCTGAATAAGAAGGGATTGAGACAACAATAGACCGTGCCGGTGTGCGCGTAGATCGACGGTATGGAAGGAGACCTGAATAAGAAGGGATTGAGACCCCAAGCTCCCGTGGGGCCATACGCGGACTCCCCCCGTATGGAAGGAGACCTGAATAAGAAGGGATTGAGACACCCTGTCGGGCGATCAGTACATACTGGTCGCCCGTATGGAAGGAGACCTGAATAAGAAGGGATTGAGACCTGAACGGCATTCCCAGTCCGCCTGCTGTACTCTCGTATGGAAGGAGACCTGAATAAGAAGGGATTGAGACGCTTGCTTCAGCTGACTCATTGGCTTGTTAGTCGTATGGAAGGAGACCTGAATAAGAAGGGATTGAGACCTACCACCCGCGCGGTATCCGCGTGCCCGATGGCGTATGGAAGGAGACCTGAATAAGAAGGGATTGAGACGGCCAGTTTGCGATGCTATCGGCCTGCATATCGCGTATGGAAGGAGACCTGAATAAGAAGGGATTGAGACGCCTCGGCCTGAGGAAGACGCGCGAACCACAACGCGTATGGAAGGAGACCTGAATAAGAAGGGATTGAGACTCGTAATTCACGATAAACATTTCACCCCCACTGACAGTATGGAAGGAGACCTGAATAAGAAGGGATTGAGACCGATCGCCCTAGCCAGCTCGATGGAGATCGGCAAATGTATGGAAGGAGACCTGAATAAGAAGGGATTGAGACAGCTAATGTTGGTGCATCGGGCTCCAGTTCGAGGTGTATGGAAGGAGACCTGAATAAGAAGGGATTGAGACCCTCGCGCGTCCAGACGCCCTGCACCTCCATCTCAGCGTATGGAAGGAGACCTGAATAAGAAGGGATTGAGACGCCGGCGCGGCGAGCGTACTCGCGCGCCACGACGTGTATGGAAGGAGACCTGAATAAGAAGGGATTGAGACCCTGACTACCAAAACACCTTTGAACCCTGGGTCAATGTATGGAAGGAGACCTGAATAAGAAGGGATTGAGACACGCTGGCCACGTTCACAATCCGAAATGTGGAGCCGTATGGAAGGAGACCTGAATAAGAAGGGATTGAGACGCGGCGGTACTCTCGCCAGAACATGATCGCGCGTATGGAAGGAGACCTGAATAAGAAGGGATTGAGACGGAGGATCAGGCGCGCTATGCGACGTGCAGCGGTCGTATGGAAGGAGACCTGAATAAGAAGGGATTGAGACGGCGCAGTGCATCCGGAGCCCGATTCTGGCGAGTATGGAAGGAGACCTGAATAAGAAGGGATTGAGACATGTGCTTATGCTTCATGTCCTATCTCCACTACCGTATGGAAGGAGACCTGAATAAGAAGGGATTGAGACTTACAACCACGCTCACCCGTTGCGCGCCGCGTATGGAAGGAGACCTGAATAAGAAGGGATTGAGACCGTAGTGGTCTTCTATATACTGCTCATGAAACCGTATGGAAGGAGACCTGAATAAGAAGGGATTGAGACATCGGCAGTAGCGATTGTCGAGGCGTTGTACATAGGTATGGAAGGAGACCTGAATAAGAAGGGATTGAGACATCCGCTAGCCCCGCATACGCGGCGCGCCCCGCGTATGGAAGGAGACCTGAATAAGAAGGGATTGAGACGGGGTGGTACACCCCCAATACGGTTCAATGAGCGTATGGAAGGAGACCTGAATAAGAAGGGATTGAGACCAGGTATCGGCCAGCCAAGTCTGATCTCGGCGGGTGTATGGAAGGAGACCTGAATAAGAAGGGATTGAGACCCTACCACCCGCGCGGTGTCCGCGTGGCCGATGGCGTATGGAAGGAGACCTGAATAAGAAGGGATTGAGACGCGACATGGTCCGCCTTTTCATAGGCGATATTGGGTATGGAAGGAGACCTGAATAAGAAGGGATTGAGACCCGCGCCAAGAGCCTGCGCACATCGCGCAGGCGAAAGTATGGAAGGAGACCTGAATAAGAAGGGATTGAGACCAATATAGAGGGCACGATATTTTCGTCCCTTGGTATGGAAGGAGACCTGAATAAGAAGGGATTGAGACGGCTCCGCAGAGCATGAGGCCGCGCCAAGAGCCTGCGTATGGAAGGAGACCTGAATAAGAAGGGATTGAGACCAGAAGTCACGGCTCCGGTCAAAAAACTGCAGGCGGGTATGGAAGGAGACCTGAATAAGAAGGGATTGAGACCGCCGAAGCTGCGCGATTTCCCGGAGAATCTGTTGTATGGAAGGAGACCTGAATAAGAAGGGATTGAGACCGCTCGATCGTGCGCACGTTCGAGTGGTTCGCGATGTATGGAAGGAGACCTGAATAAGAAGGGATTGAGACCTCGTGCGAGTCGAAGTCTCCTAGCGCCAGCACCGTATGGAAGGAGACCTGAATAAGAAGGGATTGAGACGGCGTATGACGCCGTCCCAAGTTACCATCCAGTGTATGGAAGGAGACCTGAATAAGAAGGGATTGAGACCACGAAAGCCGATCGGAGTGCGGAGGACGAGAAGTATGGAAGGAGACCTGAATAAGAAGGGATTGAGACTGCGGCCCTCGGACAGGACCGTTACGTCTGACGGTATGGAAGGAGACCTGAATAAGAAGGGATTGAGACGCCCCCCCTCGACCAGCGTCTGAATAGCCCGCTCGTATGGAAGGAGACCTGAATAAGAAGGGATTGAGACCCACTGACAGCGTGAGACCGAAGAAGTCCGCGCGCGGTATGGAAGGAGACCTGAATAAGAAGGGATTGAGACTAACAGACTTCAAGGCATATGCATCCGCCCCGTATGGAAGGAGACCTGAATAAGAAGGGATTGAGACGACATGCATGGAGCGATTTTAGGCGTTGCGGTGTGTATGGAAGGAGACCTGAATAAGAAGGGATTGAGACTCGATGCGAGAGCTGGATTTGCGCCCGCTGAGCGTATGGAAGGAGACCTGAATAAGAAGGGATTGAGACGAGATATCCGCGCGAGGCATACGCTGTTCTGCTCGGTATGGAAGGAGACCTGAATAAGAAGGGATTGAGACAGAGCGAATCGCTCAAACGTGCGCAGCAGACCGCGGTATGGAAGGAGACCTGAATAAGAAGGGATTGAGACCCTTTGACCGCCATCGTACCTCCAAGATTTTCGTATGGAAGGAGACCTGAATAAGAAGGGATTGAGACCTCTGGTGTCAGCTCAATCATCACCGCACCTCCGCGTATGGAAGGAGACCTGAATAAGAAGGGATTGAGACGATGCGCTGGATGCGCACGCCGGCGCGCAGCGCGGTATGGAAGGAGACCTGAATAAGAAGGGATTGAGACTGATCACGAGAGCTAGCGGCCCCGTAGATGCGCGGAGTATGGAAGGAGACCTGAATAAGAAGGGATTGAGACGCCGCAGCGTCCGCATAGTTGGTCGAGTCTCGTATGGAAGGAGACCTGAATAAGAAGGGATTGAGACACGACCCGATCCACATAGGCCTCAGGCGCTCCCGTATGGAAGGAGACCTGAATAAGAAGGGATTGAGACGTATTCAATGCGCGCCCCCTCGGGGAGCGCAGTTGCGTATGGAAGGAGACCTGAATAAGAAGGGATTGAGACAAAGCGCGTTTGCTACAACCATACTTGTCTCCCGTATGGAAGGAGACCTGAATAAGAAGGGATTGAGACGCAACATTTTGCTTCTCTTTTGTTTTCGCAGTCTCGTATGGAAGGAGACCTGAATAAGAAGGGATTGAGACCCAGCCATTCGTCGAGATCCTCGAGCTCGAGATGGGTATGGAAGGAGACCTGAATAAGAAGGGATTGAGACTTCGCTTCGCGGAATCATCCTTCTTCGATTTTGTTGTATGGAAGGAGACCTGAATAAGAAGGGATTGAGACCGAGCGGCGGCATCGGGTGCAGCAGGCGCACGAGTATGGAAGGAGACCTGAATAAGAAGGGATTGAGACGGACTCGAGCCGCGCAATTTGCGCCAAACCTCGCGTATGGAAGGAGACCTGAATAAGAAGGGATTGAGACCCCAGGCGAGTTCAACGTCGACACGGCGCTCAGTATGGAAGGAGACCTGAATAAGAAGGGATTGAGACCCTGGATCCAGCGAAACGCCTCGGGGCACTGCCGGTATGGAAGGAGACCTGAATAAGAAGGGATTGAGACCGAGCGGACTGGAATGTGCTTATGCTTTGTCATGTCGTATGGAAGGAGACCTGAATAAGAAGGGATTGAGACACCAAGCTGCTGGCCGACTATGCGGGCGGTATCCGGTATGGAAGGAGACCTGAATAAGAAGGGATTGAGACGGCCCGCTGGAAGCAGATGCCTTGCGAACCGATAAAGTATGGAAGGAGACCTGAATAAGAAGGGATTGAGACCACGTAGACCGAGACATCCCAGGCGAGTTCAACGGTATGGAAGGAGACCTGAATAAGAAGGGATTGAGACGCACGGTACCGCGTGGAACCGGGAGTATGCGTCGTATGGAAGGAGACCTGAATAAGAAGGGATTGAGACCGCTTTCGGCGTACGGGAGTACGCGAAACTCGACGTATGGAAGGAGACCTGAATAAGAAGGGATTGAGACGGCCAGTGAAGGCCGGTTTCGCCCGCGCCGCACAGTATGGAAGGAGACCTGAATAAGAAGGGATTGAGACTTGACGCGCCGCGCCTCCTTGCCAGAGACCTGCCGGTATGGAAGGAGACCTGAATAAGAAGGGATTGAGACGGCAGCGGCCACGATGGCTTTGCTTGTCTCGGTATGGAAGGAGACCTGAATAAGAAGGGATTGAGACGGATTTCACGCGCACCACTTGGGCGAAGTAATTGTATGGAAGGAGACCTGAATAAGAAGGGATTGAGACGCGCGCCCGCGGTATAGGTCCGAACCGAGATGTGTATGGAAGGAGACCTGAATAAGAAGGGGTTGAGACGGCGGGAGCGCTCCGATTGACGGTGGTGGTGCGGTATGGAAGGAGACCTGAATAAGAAGGGATTGAGACACCCATCTCGTCCATGCAATATGTCACGTCTTTCGTATGGAAGGAGACCTGAATAAGAAGGGATTGAGACTACACCATCGTGCCAGCTGCCGCAGGAGCCGGTGGTATGGAAGGAGACCTGAATAAGAAGGGATTGAGACCACGCGGCTGCGGATCAACTCCCCCATCGAGCCGTATGGAAGGAGACCTGAATAAGAAGGGATTGAGACAGTTCCTCCGCCTCCCGGATGACGTACGCATAAGGGGTATGGAAGGAGACCTGAATAAGAAGGGATTGAGACTCCACCATGCCGGGCACGGCTTCGAACGCCGCGCCGTATGGAAGGAGACCTGAATAAGAAGGGATTGAGACTGGTAAGGATGATTGCAGGTATTCACTCAGTTTCCGGTATGGAAGGAGACCTGAATAAGAAGGGATTGAGACCCACGATTTTATACATTGGTTGCCTCCAAGTTATGGTATGGAAGGAGACCTGAATAAGAAGGGATTGAGACTCCAACCATCGCAGGGCCCCGGACACATCAAGGCGTATGGAAGGAGACCTGAATAAGAAGGGATTGAGACCCGTGATGGTACGTAAAATTTCCGAGCAGCTGAAGTATGGAAGGAGACCTGAATAAGAAGGGATTGAGACGTTGCGTCTTGCAATTCTCTGGTGGGGCTACCAGGTATGGAAGGAGACCTGAATAAGAAGGGATTGAGACGCCAGATTTGCATTCCATTCCTGCGCAGCAGCGCGGTATGGAAGGAGACCTGAATAAGAAGGGATTGAGACCACAAGTTCTCGCAATTGTTTGAACGGACAACGTATGGAAGGAGACCTGAATAAGAAGGGATTGAGACGCAGCACTCGCTGCACTTCGGGATAGAGATGGTATGGAAGGAGACCTGAATAAGAAGGGATTGAGACGTGACGGTGAGTAGAGACCTACCACCCGGCGACCGTATGGAAGGAGACCTGAATAAGAAGGGATTGAGACGTCATCAAGCGTTGGAGCCTTGAGACTAGTTTGCGTGTATGGAAGGAGACCTGAATAAGAAGGGATTGAGACCCCCAGGCGCCGGAGCGATGCTCGATACGTCTGCGTATGGAAGGAGACCTGAATAAGAAGGGATTGAGACGACAATCAGGCGACGTTGTGACGGTGAGTAGAGTATGGAAGGAGACCTGAATAAGAAGGGATTGAGACAAATCTCTAACTCATAGTCATTGTCTTCAGACGTATGGAAGGAGACCTGAATAAGAAGGGATTGAGACTACAAATTAGTTCCCTCTTTCTGTGTAAGAAAGTATGGAAGGAGACCTGAATAAGAAGGGATTGAGACGGCATGGCTCAGAACGGGATGTCGCTGTCCTGGGCGGTATGGAAGGAGACCTGAATAAGAAGGGATTGAGACACCAGGCTCTGCGTCCCGTTTGCGCGCCACCAACCCGTATGGAAGGAGACCTGAATAAGAAGGGATTGAGACCCGCTGGAGCCGGTCGAGTTGATCGAACCTGGGTATGGAAGGAGACCTGAATAAGAAGGGATTGAGACAAAATTAGCGAGAAAATCACCGTGGTCAACTTCTAGTATGGAAGGAGACCTGAATAAGAAGGGATTGAGACCTCGTAAAAGTAACAATTTCAGATTGAGTTTGTGGTATGGAAGGAGACCTGAATAAGAAGGGATTGAGACCCGCCAGAGGCACCGTACGCGTCGAATCCATGAGCTGTATGGAAGGAGACCTGAATAAGAAGGGATTGAGACTGGACTAGCACAGCTTAACTCGTCTAAGAAAAGGGTATGGAAGGAGACCTGAATAAGAAGGGATTGAGACGCCCTTGGTGTGCGCCAATTTCATGCCGTTTGGGTATGGAAGGAGACCTGAATAAGAAGGGATTGAGACCTCGTGGTCACCGATCAGGTCATCGTGGATGATGGCCGTATGGAAGGAGACCTGAATAAGAAGGGATTGAGACGGGATTACTGGGAACGCGATTCATCCGTGCGCCTGGTATGGAAGGAGACCTGAATAAGAAGGGATTGAGACTCGCTAGAGCATTAGCGACAGACTCGGCAACGACTTTGTATGGAAGGAGACCTGAATAAGAAGGGATTGAGACAGCGTATGTTAACTTGATCTCTGACATCGTTTCGTGTATGGAAGGAGACCGGGCTCGTGCGCGCCGTGTGCGCGGCCTGGTGTATGGAAGGAGACCTGAATAAGAAGGGATTGAGACATGGCGGCTACAGGTTCCCTCCTTCCAGTGGCGTATGGAAGGAGACCTGAATAAGAAGGGATTGAGACCGTGTCCTGTCAAAGACTGGGCCGCCGGGAGGCTCTGTATAGAATGAGACTTGGATAAAAAGACGCTGAATCAATCTCCGGCCGGAGACTTGCCCGCCCAGAGTCTCTGCATCGCAGAAGATTAGAATGGGAAGAGATGGAGACTCCGGATATCAGCCTCAGTAAGAGCTATCACAACATCGAAGCAACCCCCTGTAAAAACTCATTCAGACGTCTTGCCCCTGCGTACCACCGTCGTTTCATTCGAAAAATGAGACGTGAATAGAAACCGGCGGAGATCAAGTATTGACACCGAACACCGGCGGTGTGTATGATGTAGGGAAAGGAGACCAGAGTAACTAAAAAGCCGCGCCGCTCAGTCAGTTAAACCCGTCGAGGATCAGCGGTAGGAAGGGAAGCCGGAATAAGAAAAAAGTGAGACGCTACAGGCCGCGGACGCGACACAACAGCGCGCCGTGCCGGGGCGACTCGGGAGAATCCAACACGATGACCTGCGGATGCACAAGCCCCGGATGCCAGTGTAAGTCCCCAAAGGAGCCCGGAGCGGAGTGGTGCGACGCCTGCGCCGACGTCATCCGGAACTGGCCGGACGGCTCGCTGCCCTGCGCCTGCTGCCAGTGTGACCTCTGCTCGGAATACCAGGAAGCCCGGGCCGAACTGCGGGGGATCCAGAACGACCGGCTGATGTAAACGTAGGGAGCCCGAGGCCGCGGCCGGAGGGTGCGGCAAGCTTGTCAACCGCCGGCGCCGCCGCCGGCCCGTGCTTCACTGAAGACATGCCGGCCCGCAGCCTGTGGATCGCCGCCTACGACGTACGCGACCCCAAACGCCTCCGGCGCGCCCTCAACGTGCTCAAAGGCTACGCCACCGGCGGGCAGAAGTCCGTCTTCGAATGCTTCCTCACCGAGGCGGAGCGCCGCAGGCTGCTGGCGGAAATCGCGGCCGTTCTGGCGGCCGACGACAGCTTTCTCATGGTGCATCTGGATCCGCGCAGCCAGGTGCGCACCCTGGGCCTCGCCGTGCCGCCGGAAGATCCGCCGTTTTTCTACGTGAGCTGAAGATGGCCACGCTGTACCTGGACCGCTCCGGGCTGGAGCTGCGGGAGGAGGGCGAAAGCCTGGCCATCTACGAGTCGGGCCGCAAGCGCCGCAGCGTCCCGTTGCTGCTTCTGGAGCGGATCGTCATCCAGGGCAACGTGCAACTGGGCAGCCGGCTGCTGGCGCGCCTGAGCGCGCGCAACGTGGGGCTCATCGTCATTGACCGCCGGAGGGGCGAGGCCGCGGCCGCCACCACCTGGCTGGCGGGAGGGGACGCCCGGCGGCGACTGGCCCAGTACCGGGCCTATTTTGACGAAGCCTGGCGGCGGAACTGGTCCCGGAGGCTGATGCGGCACAAGCTGGCGGCGCAGCGGGCATTGCTGCTCGGCGCCGCTGAGGAGCGGCCCGTGCAGCGCCACGCGCTGCGCTCGGCGGCCCAGACTCTGGCGCAACTGCTCGAGCGTTTGCGCCACGAGCCCGCTCTGGAGCTGGCCAGCATCCGGGGCATCGAGGGGGCCGCGGCGGCGGCCTATTTTTCGGCCTACGCGGGCCTGTTTGCGCCGGCTCTGGGCTTTGAGGACCGCAACCGCCGGCCGCCGCGGGATCCGGTGAATGCCTGCCTGTCGCTCGGCTATACGCTGGCGCATCATCAGGCCTGCTGCGCGGTGGCGGCGGCGGGACTGGATCCGGCCATAGGGTTCTATCACGATCTGGCGCACGGGCGGGAGTCGCTGGCCTGCGATCTGGTCGAACTGCTGCGGCCGCGGGTGGAGGCCTGGGTGTGGCGGCTGTTCCGGGAGCGGAAGCTGCGGGCCGAGCATTTCCGCAAACACGCGGGCGCCTGCCTGCTGGGCAAGGCGGGCCGGGCGGTGTTCTACGAAGAATACGAGCTGTGGAGCGCCCGGTGGGCGCGGCAGCAGCGACGGATCTGCCGGCTGCTGGTGCGCGCCCTGACGGGTGAAGACCCGGGAGGGAGTCTGGAGGATGCAGCCGCTGTATCTTGACGCCGAACAGACGCTGCGGGTGGAGCTGGACGGGCCGTCGCTTCTGGTGCACAGCGAGCGCTCGGCGCCCCGGCGGTTTCCGTTTCACCGGCTGAGCCGGGTGGTGGTGTGCGGGCCCGTGGAACTGCAGACCGCGGCGCTGGTGGAATGCCTGCGCCGCGGCATTGCGGTGACGTTTCTCGCGGCGGACGGCACGCCGGCGGGCGCGGCGCTGCCGGCGACGTTGCGGCCGTCGCGGCTGGAGGAACGCATCGAGGAGTTTTTGGCCCGGCCCGACTGGCGGGAGCTGTACGACAACTGGCGGCGGGCGGCCGAGCGGCGCGAAATTCTGGGGGCGCTGCGGCGGCTCCGGGCCCGCACCCGGGATCTGCGTCCCGGCTCGGTGGGGCTGCTGCTCGACGAGGAGCTGGATGCGCGCTGCGGGCGCGAGCGGAGAAAACAGGCCCTCTCGTGGCTGGAAGGCCTGGCGGCCTCGCTGGTGAGCGAGCGGCTGGCGGAGACAGGCCTGGCGCCGGAGGCGGCCGCGGGTCGCAGGCCGGACTTTCATCTGGCCACGGAGCTGGCGCGCCTGCTGTTGTGGGGGCTGAGGGCGGAGCTGGCGGCCGCGCTGGCCGCCGGCACGCTGCGGCCCGCAGAAACCGAGCGGCAATGGCGCAGGCAGCTGGCGGCGTGGTTCGAGGAGCGCCGGGGCAGGGAGAGCCACCGTACCGGCAGGCTGCTCGACGGGTTTTGCTACTGGCTGGGAGGAGTGCGGTGAGCCGGACGGAGCCGCGCGCCTACCTGATCGCCTACGACATTGCCGATCCGCGGCGGCTGTACCGGGTGCACCGCTACCTGAAGTCGGTGGCCCTGGATCTGCAATACTCCGTCTTTGCCGGGATGCTGTCGGAGCGCCAGTTGCTGGGAGTGCTCCGCGAACTGGAGGAGCGCATCCATCCGGGCCAGGACGACGTGCGGGCTTATCCGCTGCCGCAGCGCTGCCACGCGGTGGCGCTCGGCCGCCAGCATCTGCCCGAAGGCGTGTTCTTGAGCGAAGCGGGTCTGATGGAGCTGCTGGTCGAGAGCCTGCGCCGCAGCGAGGACCTCTCAGGCCAGCCGGGGTTTGAGCTCGGGAAAACGCATCAGAGTCTGCTCGGAGAGGCCGAGTTCGGAAGCGAGGGCGAAGACCCGCTGCCGTAGCGCTTCAGAGCCCTTCTGACTGACCGGCTTCCAGCCGTGGGCCAGGATGGAGTGGTTGCGCTCGGCAAGCGGCGACTGCTGCGGGTGATGCAGATTGAGCTCGCGGAACCGCGACCCGAGCGGATCGCCGAAGGCGTCGAGCAGGCGGTAGGCGTTCTGGAGGCCGATTTCGAAGGCGCCGTCCGGGGCGGGAGCGAGCTCGGCGCGCAGCGGCTCGGGGATTTTTTCTGCCGGCACGGCGCCGGTGTCAGGGATGCCGTATTGCCGCGCCAGACGCCACTGCGCCATGGCCTCCACGGCGCGGTACAGGCGGGCGACGGCGTCGTCGTAGCGGCCCTCGCGGAGGCGCCGTTCGGCGTTGGCCAGGAGATCTTCGATGAGTTCGCGGCTGGGCCGTCCTGCGGCCAGGACGGCGAGCCGGTCCTTCCAGGCCGGCAGCACGTTCTCCACGGCCCGGAAGGATGCATCGTCGAGCAGGCAGGCGAGGTCGTTGCGGTTTTTTTCGAGGTCCTGGAGCCGGGCGGCGGCGCCGGCGTGATCGAACTGATCCCACAAAGCGAAGACGCCCAGGAGCTGGGTGAGGGTGTTCAGGGAGCGCTTGACGGAGGGGTCGGCGGCCGAACGCACGCCCTGTTCGAGCAGTTGGCGCGCGGCGGCGTAGTTGCCGGCGTTGGCCAAGGTGAGGGCGTCTTCGGCGAGCTGGTAGCCGAGCACATCGAGGGGGTTCAGGGTATGCACGACCTGCTCGGCGCCCGCGAGGACGGCTCCGGGGCCGGAGGGGCGCTGCTCGCGTTGCGTGCCTCCGATGTAGCGGAAGGTGCAGTGCCAGCGGCGGGCCACGAAGGCGAGGGCGATGCTCATGACCTTGGTGCCGCCGGTCGGGTCCACGATGACCTTGTCGCCGTGCTGGTCGCGCCAGCGGCGCACCTGGGAGCTGACCTCACGGGCGATCTCGCGGACGCAGGCGTCGAGCGCCTGCGGGTCGCTGACCTGAAAGATCTCGCGCTGGGCGGGGCCGAGGCGAAGGCCTGCGGCCTCCAGGGCGGGGAGGATTTTCTCGTTGACGCTGGAGCAGGTGTCGCTCGAGCAGATAAACACTACTTTGTCCGGGTGCGGTTGCGTGAGGATCGAGCGGATCACCGGTTCCGGCGCGCCGCCTACGGTGCAGACGAGCAGTACGGCCATGGTGGCGAGTCCATGATACGGGATGCGCGGTGCGGAGGGCGCGGCTTACAAGCTTGCCGGAGCGCGGGTCACTGCGACGGGGCGCCGGCGAGCGCCAGGAAGCCGGCGGCGGAGCCGGGCGGAGTGGGTTTGTTCGAACCGTCGGTTACCGGAAGGTTGCGCGAGGTGGTGTAACCGGCCAGATAAAAACCTCCTCCGGGTGCGGCGAGCAGGGCCGTGGCGGTTTCGGTTCCCGAGCCGGCGAGCAGAGCCGACCAGGTGAGCCCTTCGGGTTCCGGCGCTGCGGGATCCAGGATGGCGGCGAAGGCGTCGGCGCCCGGGAAGTGCAGGGTGTTGGGTTCGGGGGCTTTGCGGAGCGGGAAGTCGGGGGAAGTGGTGTAGCCGGCCAGGGCGACGGCGCCGGAGTCGAGCAGGGTGAGGGCGTAGACGACATCTGTGGAGGTTCCGCCGAGGTAAGTGGAGTAAGTGAGGAAGTCGGGGGCCGGCAGGGAGATATCCAGGCGAGTAACAAAAGCGTCGGCGTTGCCGGACAGGGCGCGCTGGGGGGAGGGTCCGGCCAAGGGGAAGTCGGCCGAGAGCGTGTAACCGGCAAGCCAGAAGCCGCCCAAGGGGTCGCGTGTGAGAGCGCGGGGCACGTCCAGGCCGGAGCCGCCGAAGTAAGTGCCGTAGGTCAGCGTGTCCAGTCCGGTGCGGTTGAAGTCGAGTTCGACGAGGAAGCCGTCGCCGCCGCCGGAGGGCTGCCCCTGGGGAGCGGCGCCAGCGATGGGGAAGTCAGTCGAAAGGGTATAGCCGGCGATCCAGGCCTTGAGGGAGGGGCCGTCGAAGGCGACGCCGGTGGCGACGTCGGTGGAGTTGCCGCCGAGGAAAGAGAGAAACAGCAGCGAGGGCGAGCGGTTGGGATCCAGGCGGGCGATGAAGGCGTCCCAGCCGCCGCGGTTGCCGGGCTGGAGCGTGCCCTGCTGGAGGCCGGAGAGTTCGCCGGAGCCGGTGTAGCCCACGACGAGGAGGCCGGCGGCGGGATCGAGGGCGAAAGCGGTGGCGGCGTCCACGCCGGGCCCGCCGAGGTAGGTGGAGTAGATCAGCGACTCGGTTCCGGAGCGCCGGGGATCAATGATGGAGACGAAGGCGTCCCAGGAGCCGCCGGAGCTGGTCTGGTGGGCGTTGCCTGCGGTGGGGAAGTTGGTGGAGGCGGTCATGCCGGCGACGTAGACGTTGCCGGAGGCATCCACGGCGAGCGCTGCGGGCAAATCGTCGGCGGAGCCGCCGAGGGCGGTCCAATAGACGAGCTCGGCGCGGCCGCCGGGGCGGATGGCGTACTTGGCCAGAAACACGTCCCGGCCGCCCTTGACGGTGAACTGGAAGGGGTCGGGCTGGACGGGCAGTTCGATGAAGGAGGTAGTAACGCCGGTGACCCAGAGGCCGCCGTCAGGATCGCGGGCGATGGCGGCGGGCTGGTCGAAGCGGTCGCCGCCGATGTAACCGGCGTAAAGGAATTGTAAATCAACGGACGGAAGCGGGCGCTCGGCGGCGGCGCCGAGAAGGGCGGCGGTGAGTCCGGCCAGCAAAACGCGCAAGAGCATGACGTAGAGTTTGATCCGCGGAAGCGGCGCCGGGTTTCAGATCACCGGGTGGCGACGGCGCCGCGAAATTTCACCGGAAAATTCCTTGATACCACAGCAGGGCGGGGCTCTGGAGCAGGGCGAGGGCGAGGGCGCTGAAAGCCAGGAAGGTGCCGAAGGGGAGTTCGTAGGTGGCGTAGTCCTTGCGGGCGGCCCGGATGTAGATCAGCCCGATGATGGAGCCGGCCAGGGAGCCGAAGATGAGGGTTTGGAGCGCGCCGCGCAGGCCGAAGAAGGCGCCGATCATGGCGAGCATCTTGACGTCGCCGAAGCCGAGGCCTTCGCGGCCGCGCACGCGGCGGTAGACGGCCCCGGTGAACCACAGCAGGCCGGCTCCGACGCCGGCGCCGAGGAGTGATTCGAGCAATGAGAGGCTGCGGGGGCTCCAGGCCGGAAGGAACAGCTGCACGAAGGTGAAATCGAAAGGTTCCAGGGTGGAGAGGACCAGACCGGCCGCGGCGCCGCCGAGGGTCATCTGGTCGGGCAGAATGCGCCGTTCGAGATCGCAGAAGGCGAGTCCGATGAGCAGCGCGGCGAACAGGCAGAGTTTCAAGGAGGCGAGGCTGAAGCCGAGGGGGAGTACGGCAAGGAAAAAGACCGCCCCGGTCAGTAGCTCGACCACGGGGTAGCGCAAGGGGATGCGGGTGCGGCAGTGGCGGCAGCGGCCGCCGAGCAGCAGGTAGCTCACTACGGGGATGTTGTCGTACCAGGCGATGGGGGTGTTGCAGGCGGGGCAATAGGAGCGGGGGCGGATGACCGAACGGTCGCGCGGCAGGCGGTAGATGCACACGTTGAGGAAACTGCCGGTGAGGAGGCCGGCGAGGAGAGCTAAGACGGCTTCCGGCATGCGAGCACCTTGTGGTAGACGGCCAGGGTGGCCTGGACCATGTGGGTGTCGGTGAAGCGTTCGAGGACGCGGCGGCGGGCCTGTTGGCCGAGGCGCCGTCGAAGCGCGGGGTCGCTGTGGAGGCGGGTGATGGCGGCGGCGACGGCCTGGGGCGCATTCTCGGTGAGCAGGCCGGTGTGTTCGTGTTCGATGATCTCGGGCAGGCCTCCGATGCGGCTGGCGACGACGGCGACGCCGGCGGCCATGGCCAGCAGGACGGCGGAGCCGAGGCCTTCGTTTTCGGTGAGGTAGACGAAGATGGCGGCGCCGGGCAGGTCCCGGTCGAGGTCGGTGGAGAAATCGAGCTCGACACCGGCCAGAGCGGCGGCCTGGCGGAGGAGGGCGGGGCACTTGCGGGGATCGGAGGAGGCGAGGGCGAGGATACGGTCGCCGCAGGCGGGGGTAGCGGGGACGGGGACGCCGTCGTAGACCACGGAGATTTTATCGGCGGGGATGCCGGCGTCCAGCAGCGTGCGGCGGGCGCAGTCGGAGACGGCGATGAAGTGGTCGGCGCGGGCGTACTTCCAGCGGGACAGCGGGCCGCGGGCGACGGGGAAGGCGACGCGGCGTGCGGCGATGAGGGGGGCGCGTTTGATCAGGGCGGCCAGCAGGTGGGTGCGGGCATCGTGGGCGTGGATGATGTCGGCGTGGCGGCTGTGGCGGGCCAGGGCGGCGAGGGAGAGGGGCTCGGCGGGGAGGGCGCGGTCGCGGGCGGCGGCAAGGAGCGGGGCCTGGGGGGGCGCCAGCAGGAGGGCG
>DATLYE010000004.1:0-51720 GCA_035575135.1 Bryobacteraceae bacterium | reverse complement strand
TCAACGTGCTCAACTTCGGGCCGAACCAGTTTGGCTTTTCGCGCCAGACGGATGCGGTGATCAGCAATGACTTCGGCCAGACCTGGAACTTCCCGGCCAACGCCAACCCCGCCAATTTCCAGAGCCCGTTGCGGGATCCGTTCCCGGTGCGGGCCGACGGCACGCGATTCGATGCACCGGTACGGGAGAAACTCGGAGCCATGGCGTTTGCAGGGCGCGGCTACGATTACATTGACTTCAACCAGCCTCACACGCGCCAGCAGCGGTGGCAGATCGGCATCCAGCGCCAGCTCGGCACGGACATGGTCATCACCGCCAGCTATGTGGGCACCTACGCGGATCACATTTCTCTCCAGACCAAGAAAGACATCCTGCCGGGCCAATACTGGGCCGACGGGCTGGTGCGCAATGACGCGATCGCGACCAATCTGAACGCCAACGTTCCCAATCCGTTTTACTTCCGGAATCTGAATCCGGCCGACTTTTCGCCGGAAGTGTGGGCCGCCATCACGACGAACAGCTTTTTCACTTCCACCACGATCCGGAAGCATCAGCTGTTGCGGGCGTTCCCGCACATGACTTCGGGCAACGGCCTGAGGCCCACGGGAGATTTCGGTTACTACAACCGCTCCGATGAGTTCTATCTGACCTTCGAAAAGAGGTTCTCGAAGGGGTGGAATCTGAACCTGAGCTACACGGCGATGAACCTGCGCGAGGCCGACATTTACTTGAACGAATTCGACCCGAAGCCCACCGAGCGGCCGTCGAACGACGGGCGGCCTCACCGGTTCATTATCACCGGGATCTACGAGTTTCCGTTCGGAAAGGGGAAGCCCCTGCTGGGCAACGCCGGGCGCGCGCTGAACCTGCTGGTCGGGGGCTGGCAGATCGCCTCGACCTATGAATTCCAGCCGGGGCCGCTGATTGACTTCGGCAACCTCTTCTACTACGGGCAGGACCTGAACGAAATCAAGAAGGTGGACCGCAGCTTCGAGCGGTGGTTCAACACGGCCAACTTCGAGCGGAATTCAGCCCGAGGACCCGCGGCTTTCCACCGGCGGGTGTTTCCGACGCGGATTGACGGGCTGCGGGCTCACTCGACACACCAGTGGAACGCCAATATGTCGAAGAATCTGCCCTTCAATGAGCGCTGGAACCTGCAGCTCCGGCTGGATGCGCTGAACGTGCTCAATCGTTCGCAGATGGCGGCGCCCGTAACGGATCCCTTCTCCACGAACTTCGGCCGCATCACGAGCCAGACCAGCGCTACGAACCGCTGGATCCAGGTCCAGGCCCGCTTGACCTTCTGAAGCGAAACGCGAGAACATACGGAACGCAATGGCGGACAATCTACTGAGCAGGAGAAGTGTGCTGGCGGCATCGGCGGGGGCGCTGGCTCATGCCGCCGGGCCCAACGACCGCATCCAGATTGGCGTGATCGGCACGGGCGGCCGGGGCACGGACCATCTGCGCGAGCTGGTGCGGCTGAAGGATCTCAATGTGACGGTCACGGCCGTTTGCGACGTCTACCGTCCCAACCGGGAACGTGCTGCATCGTTCGTCGAGAAATCCTTCGGCGCCAGGCCGCGGACCACGACCGATTACCGCGAGCTGCTGTCGTGGAAGGAGGTGGACGCGGTCATCATCGCGACGCCGGACTTCAGCCACCCGATCATCCTGAAGGCGGCCATCGAATCCGGCAAAGACGCCTTTGTGGAGAAGCCTTTTGCCACTACGTTCGAAGACGGTAAAGCGGCGTACCTGGCTGCGGTGAAAAGCTCGCAGGTGGTCGCGGTGGGGACGCAGCGGCGCAGCGACGGTCGCTTCATGGCGGCGGCGAAACTTGTCCGGGAGGGCGCGCTGGGCAAGGTCACGCGCGTGGAGTTCTGCGTGAATTTCCACCAGCCGCGCTGGAAGCGACCGCCCGAGAGTATCGATCCGGCGGATGTGGACTGGAAGATGTTCCAGATGGGCCGCATCGAGCGGCCGTTCGACCCGAGCCTGCTGCGCGAGTGGCAGCTTCATGCCCCGCTGACCACCAACGGCATCCCGGGGCTGTGGATGAGTCACTTCATTGATCTGGTGCCGTGGTTTCTCGGAGACCCTTATCCGGCCGGGGCCGTGAGCAACGGCGGCGTGTATCTGTGGAAGGACGGCCGTACGACGAGCGACGTCTTCTACACGCTACTCGACTATCCGAGCGAATTCGTGGTGCTCTTCGAGATGAGCCTCACGAATTCCGCCGGGAACCGGACCATGTGGTTCGGGACCCGGGGCACGCTGGACTGCGAGAGGTGGGTCCTTTCGGGCGAAGGCAGCTCCGCGCCGGACCGGATTCAGGGGGAGACGAAGATCCAGCCCGAGCCGGCCAACTCGCACCTGCACAATTTCCTCGAATGCGTTCGCAGCCGCCAGAAGCCGCGGGCGGATGCGCAAGCGGGCTTTTCGCATGCTGTGGCGGGGATTATGGCGGCCGAAGCGTTGCGGCTCGGGCGTCGCGTCCGCTTCGACAGCCGCCGCCTGGAGCTGCTCTAACCTGATCTGGTCCCAACCGTGCGGCCGGCCCGGGCCCCGGCGGCGAGGGCGCGGGCGGGCATGCGGCGCGGGGCGCGGTACAGCGTTGCGGCGCGCGCCAGGGCCGTGGCGACGGCATGGCGCAGGGAGTCCGGCGCCAGGACCTCCACGTCGGGACCGTGGCGCAGGATATCCATGAGGATTTCGCGATCCTTGGAGTACGGGACTTCGAGCAGGAGTGTGCCGTCCGGCAGCAGGCTCTGGCGCTGGTCGGGATGCCACACTTCGCGGCTCACCCACCGGGCGGCCTCCGGGCTGAACTGTAGCAAAGCCCGCTCTGTGGCAGGCCCCGCAAAGATGCCATAGCCGACGCCGAGACTGGCATTGAGTTCGTCCTCGGGCACCTCGAGCGCCCGCTCGGTCAGGATCCTGGCCCGCCGGATCGAATCCAGCGCGAAACTGCGGAGCGCTTTCCGGTCGTGACACCACGCCTGCAGGTACCAGTTTGAGCGGTACGAGATGAGTCGCTGCGGAGAGACCACGCGCTCCGTGGCGGCGCCGCGGGAGCGGCTGAAGTAGTCCAGCCACAGTTTGCGCCGTCCGAGCGTGGCATGACCGACCAGCTGAAACCACTCCGGCTCCACCGGGCGGATGCCGGCGTGAAGAATCCGGAAACGCCGGCGTACTTCTTCGGCCGGGGCGGGCATTTGTTCCAGTAACTCCTCCACACGCTTCCGCAAAGGCGCCAGATGCTCCCGCAGCAGTCCGGCGTGAAGTTGTTCCAGGATTTCATGCATCAGCAAAAGAGCGCTCAGCTCTGCTGCGGTAAACCAGAGGCCGGGCAGGCAATACTCCGGAGCCTCCGGTGAGGGGCTCCCGTAGCGGTAGCCGCCCGCCTGGCGGTCCCATTCAATGGGGGCGTGTAAGCGGCTGCGCATGAACTCCAAATCCCGCTTGAGAGTCGCAGGCGAGACTTCCAGCGCATCGAGCAATTCCTGGCGCGAGGGTGGCTTACGGCGGCGCAGAAGACGATCGATCTTGTAAATGCGCTCGATCTGGCCCATGAGGCTCTTATTACGATAACACGGCCTCATTCCGACGGGCGACTTACAAGAGAGGCCGCCCGGGCTGTCCGGCCTCCGGGCGGCCGAGTGACAGGAGAATTGACTTTCTGTTAACGGACCCGTGGAACGATGTCGACCTTTTCTGCCGGGCCGAGCCGCCGTGCGAGTTCCTGTTCGGCTTTGGAACGACTGAGAACCCGTCCCTCCGTGCGGCCGGGAAACCAAACCGCCCGGAGAAAGTGGTCCTCTCCGTAGCGGTGAAAGGTGAGTTTGCCGCCGTGGTCCTCACGGCTTCGGGTCTCCCGGCCCGTTGACAGGGCCATGGCCTCCTCACCGCTCTGCCTGGAGAGCAGTTTCAGCGTACCCAAGGCGGAATCCAGGGTTACCTGGTAGTCCCCGGGCGGAAGGCGTTGCTCGCCCACGACGAACGAAAAGGGGATTTTTGCGCCCATGATCGTTTGCGAGCGGGCAAGCGGTGCCGCCAGCGCCGCAATTCCCAGTACGGTCGCAACAACGAGATGCTTCATCAACAACCTCCTCGCGCACTCAGGGGCAATTCAGCGGCCCTTTTGCAAGTCTCGCTATATGCGGCAGTTGAGGGCGAGCGACCTGCGGCGGGATCTATCCGTTCAGATAGGCAAGAGAACCGCTCGGATAGTCTAGCGGCCGGAGGAACCGAAGCCGGCGGCCCCGCGCGCGCTTTCCCCCAGTTCGCCCTCCACCCACTCGACGCTCTCGTAGCGCGCCACGACGAGCTGGGCGATGCGGTCGCCCTTGCGGACGTGGTAAGGCTCGCGACCGAGGTTTAGCAGAATCACGCGAATTTCGCCGCGGTAACCCGGGTCAATCGTGCCGGGGCTGTTCGGGAGAATGACGGCATGGTTAAGCGCCATGCCGCTGCGCGGGCGGACCTGCGCTTCAAATCCCGGCGGGAGCTCGATGGCCAGCCCGGTTGGCACTAAGGCGGGCACGTGCGGCTGGAGCTCGACATCCTCAACGGCGCACAGATCCATGCCCGCGTCGGCATCAGGGCCGTGGGCATAGGCGGGCACCACAGCATCGGGGCGGAGCCGGCGGATTCGAACGCGCATGGATTAGTATCATAGCGAACAATGCTACAGGAACCTCGCCGGCGCGTTGTGTCCGTCGGTCCGCTGCCGCCCGAGAAGTGCGCCTACGCGCTGGCGCGCTACAGTCGCTCGGCGGATTCGATCCGGCAGTCGCTTGAGTGGGTGCGCTCGCACGATTCCGAGCGGTTTCTGGAACACTACTATTTTCAATACGGGCACGCTTCCATCGCGGATCTCGGACACCTGGTGCTGTGCTTCGAGGGCATCTCGGAGCTGGCGGCGATCGAGGTCGAGGACGAGCCACTGTGGGACGGGCAGGCGAAGTCGTCGCGATACCAGGACTTTTCGCAGACGGGCTTCATCACGCCCCCGGAGTTTACCGCAGAGCAGGCGGCCCGCTACGGGGCTGCGGCGCAGCGCCTGCTGGCCGCCTACGCGGAGTTGCACGCCCGGGCGCTGGCGCACCTGCGGGAGCAGCTTCCACGTCCGGCCGAGATGAAGCCCGAGGCCTACGAGCGCAATCTGGCGGCCCGGGCGTTCGACGTGGCGCGCTACCTGCTGTTTCTGGGGGTGCCTACCAATGTCGGGCAGATCACGAGCATACGGACGCTGGAAAAACAAATCCGGCGGCTGAAAGCCTCCGAATACGCCGAGGTACGCCAGGTGGGCGAAGAAATGACCCGGGCCTGCGCCGAGCCCCCGGACTGCGTCTGGGACGGAGGAGCAGCACCGGAGCCGCTGGCGCCCACGCTGGCACGCCACGTGGAGGCGGACTGTTATCTGAGCCGGGCGCGCAGCGAGCTGCGCCTGTGGGCCGAGCAGAATCTCCCTCCGCCGGCGAGCCTCCCGGTCGAGGATGTGGATCTCCTGCGGCCGCAGGACACGCCGGCGGACATCGTGGCGACGTTGCTGTATCCGGTCACCGACCGCCCGTTCCGGGAGCTCTACGAAATCGCCCGTTCCTGGAGCGCGGCGCGGCGCGCGGAGGTGCTGGATCTGGCGGTGCGTTCCCGGGGCCGCCGCGACGAGCTGCTCCGCAACTTCCGCGGCAATCTCTACGCCTTCGATATCGTGACCGACATCGGGGCCTACCGGGACCTGCACCGGCACCGCCGCTGCCAGCAATTCCGCCAGGCCTTTTCGACGCATCTCGGTTTCGAGGTCCCGCCGCTCGTGCGGGAGGCGGGGATCGAGAGCTGGTACGCGTCCGTGATGCGCGAGGCGCTCGCGACGGCCGACGCGCTTCCGGCGCCGGGTTCCCACTATCTGGCGCCGTTCGGCGCCCGGATGCGCTTCCTCATGAAGATGGATTTCGCCGAGGCGGAGTATATCGCCCGGCTGCGCAGCGGCGTCAAAGGGCACTTCAGTTACCGCCACATCGCCTGGCGCATGAAGCAGAAGATGGAGGAAGCGGAGCCCGAGCTCGGCCGGCTGATCGAAGCAACGCCTCCGTGGGTGGAGGACCCGCTGAAGCGGTAGCCAGCCGGGGGATCAGGCTGCTGTTTTCATCTCCGCGCGGGCGCGCGCGATGACCGCGAGGTACTGGCGCGCCTTCTCCTCGATCAGGTCGAAGCGGCCTTCGGACACGCTTTTGGCGTCCACAAGCTCGGCGCCGACGGCCACGGCGCAGGCTCCCGCCTTGAGGAACTCGCCTGCCGTCTCGAGATTGACGCCTCCGGTGGGAATCATTTCGATGTGCGGGAAGGGGGCCTTCAGCGCTTTGATATATTTCGGACCGCCCACGTTGCCGCAGGGGAAGATCTTGACGATGTCGGCGCCCGCTTCCCAGGCGGTGAGGACCTCGGTGGGGGTGAGAGCGCCGGGGATCATGACTTTGGAATAGCGCTTGACCAACTCGATCGTGGAGACCTTCAGGCTGGGGGTGACGAAGAACTCGGCGCCGGCGAGCATCGAAGCCCGGGCGGTCTCGGGGTCCAGAACCGTCCCTGCGCCGAGGACCATCCGGTCGCCGAACTGGTCCGCCACTTTTTCGAGGGCACGCAGCGCGCCGGGCACGGTCATGGTGATCTCGGCGGCGCGGATTCCGCCGCGGTAGATGGCTTCCACGGAGCGGACCGCGGCCTCGGCGCTCGAGGTCCGCACCACGGGCACGATGCCGATGTCGCGGATGGAGGACAAGATGGCTTCTTTGGTCATGACATTTTGATCATAGTCCGCCCGGCGACGGCAGGGGCGTTCCTGAGCTGAATCGGAGAGCAAGGCGACAGAAATGAAACGCAGGGGCCTGCCGGCCGGCGGTCAGGGTCCGACCGAAAGAAAGGAGAGACCCATCATTAGGCCAGCCGGCGTCCCCCCAGCCCGCCGTGGCGAACCTACGGTCCCATCAACATGGAGCCGGGCTCGCCGCCCGGGCGTTCGACCAGAGGCGCCGTCGGCGGCAGGTTCGGATGGACAATTCGCTTATAGTCCTCGCAGAACGAGCGCAATGAGGTCTGGGCGCAAGCGAGCGTGAGCATGTCGAAGACCACTTCCAGGCGGGTGTTGAAGGATTTGTGGGCGTCGGCCGCAAGCTGATCTTCGAACTGTGCGGCCAGCCCGGCCCGGCCCGTCGCCATGGCGAGCTTGGCCAGAGTTCCTGCGGCCGCGTAGGGATCGTATCCCGCCGCAAGCACCAGGACGACGCCCCAGAGATCCGCGTCGAACTCGGGGTTGCCGGGATAGAGTTCCAGCCTCCCTCCGTTGGACTGCTGGTAAATGTGGCCGAGCTCATGGGCAAGCGCAAAGGCCAGCTCGCTCGGCGAGTCGCTGACCAGCTGCGCGAGCCCCAGCGTGATTCCCACTTCATTTCCGCCCCGGGCGTAGGCATTCACGACGCGGTCGGGCAGGATCCGAAGGCGCGGAACCGAACTCAGCACGCCGTAGGAGAGCGCCGCGTTCACCACCCGCGAGTAGGCCAGCCATATCTGATCCGGGTGGGACTGCGGCCACATAAAGCGTCCGGGCGGAAGGCTGGAAAGGGTGCCGGAGGCATCGCCATTCAGCGTCCAGGCTACGAAGCGGTCCACCGACGGATCCGAGGCCCTGATGTTTAACACGCCGTCAAAATCCAGGTTTTGAAGGCTCGGAAACATCTGCCACAGGTTGAACGCCCGGTGGCCGAGCGGAGGCAGGCTGACCCGAGCGGGGCCCGCCAGCAGGCGGCCGTCACGGTCGCCGACTTCGAGCTCTACGATGGTCGGTGCGTTGGCGAAGGGGTTCGCGATGGCCACGCCGAGGAAGCGGTTTGCGGCGGACACGTACCGGAAGGTGGGCAGCGTGGGTTCCGCCGTGATCTCCTGGCGCGGCACGCCCCGGTGGCGCGGAACGCGACGGTGGCCTGCACCGGGGCCGTAGCCAGCCCAACCGCCCATCCCACGACGATGGTGGAAGAGGCGATCCGGCTACGCAAGACGCGGATGCCTCGAGGCGGAACGAGAAACTCATGGCGGCTGGACAGACCCAAGCCTAAATCCAGGGCCAGCGGCCCGCCACTGTCATCGAACAGGTGAAGCACGACCAAGGCCGGCGTTTCGAGGTCAGGATTGACGAACGTGAAGGTGGTCTGCCACTGAGCTTCGAAAGTTCCGCCATCGGCCAGCTGAGGGAAGTAGAGGTTGACGTGCGCGCTCTGAGGCTGTAATTGGCCAAGCGCCGGCAGGGTGAGGAACACAGCAGTCACGATTCGTGCACGCATAGGGTCGCTCCCGAGTCAGTTCAGCCGCACGAGCAATCCGAGCGTCGTGCGGCCGTAGAAAAGGCCTTGTCGCCCAAACAACACGCGCGCGTCGTAGTCGAGACCGAGTCTGTGCGTGAGATGCACCCGGAAACCCGCGCCCGGACCTGCGATGAAAACGGAATCGCTGGCGCCGACGGTGATTCCCAGAACGTCCGCACCGGCTGAGGCCCGCAGTATGCCGGCCGAGCCGGTGAAGAACGGCGTAAACCGTGTGGAAGTGGGAATGGTCAGCTTGACACCGCCCGTCATTTCATGGGCCCGGACCTTTACGGAGGCGAGCACACACGAAACTCCGGCGCAGGAAAGCACATCCGCTTTGCCGAGAGCGTGCCACGCATAGGCGCCGACGAGCGACAAATACCGGTGCAGGCCCACGTCAAGCTCCCCCTGCGCGGACGGGGCCACAGTGCGAGGGGCCCAGTCTTTGCCGATGCTCAAGCCCCCGCCGAACTGGAGCGCGACGGTTCCGAGGCCGAACTCCCAGTCCTCCACCGTCCCCGCAATCGCGGCGGCTGCTTTGGCGGGCGCAGCCGCCTGCTCCGGCGGAGACGCCAGCGGCGGTGCGGAAGCCGAGGAGACGGACGCCCCGGCTGCAGCGGCGCCGCCGGCCGCCGACCTTCCCGCCGCCCGGGCAGCCATCGCCCGAACGATTTCATCCGGGACACCCGAGTTCTTGAGCCAGATCAGGTTAGCCGGGTCCACATGGAACCGGCATTCGGAGCGGTGAATGACGTCGAGGATCAGGTCCGTGGCCACTCCCGCGCGCACCATCTCGGCCACGGTCTCATTTGTAACCACCTGGTGCTGGTTCTGGGCCGGCAGCGCGCTCGCCAGCGCCAGCAGTAAGACGTAAGGCTTCATCGCAATCCCTCCCGGAATCAGGTGAAATTCACTTTCAGGTTGCGGCTTGCGGTGGCTCACAGAGTGAGCCTGCGAGGGCAACAAATCCCGGGGGCAGCGGCCGGGTGAGTACCGGGGGTTCCAGGCGCGGAGAAACACCTCATCCCCGACCGGGAAATCCGGCCAAGCGAGGATCCGGAAGGCGCCGAGCCAACAAAACCGGACGTCGCGGGCATCTTCTCCTGTGGAGCAGGACCGCGGTAAGCTTTCAGGAGATGCCGGGGCGGCAACTGGCGGCGAGTGCGACGACGGCGCCTGCACGGGATGAGCAGCAGGCCGTAGAGCGCTTTCTGCGCCACCCTGGCGAGGAGTCTTATTGCGAGCTGTTCCGTGTGCTTGCGCCCCGCCTCCTCTGCTATTTCCGGGCGCGGGGCTGCGGGCTGGAACTGGCCGAAGATCTGCTGCAGGAGGTGATGCTCACCGTCTACCGCCGGAGCCGGATGCTCCGCCACGCCGAACTCTTCCGGCCGTGGCTGTACAAGATCGTGCGCAATGTGTTGCTGCAGCATCTGCGGCGGCTGCGCCGCGAGGTGGCCACGGTGGACCTGGAGGCGGCGGCGCACGAACCGGCGAGGCCGGAGGCCGACCCGCTGGCCGGCTCGCGATTTCGCCAATGGATGGCGGCGCTGGCGCCCGACGAGCGGGAGATCATGACGCTGCGGTATGTGGACGAGCTCGAGTATCACGAAATCGCGGACGTGATGGGGCTGCCTGCGGGCACGGTGCAGTGGAAGGTGTTCAACGCGAAGCGCAAACTGGCACAACGGTTTCGAAACGGACAAGGCTGAAACGGATGCGACACGGAATCTCGGAGCAGAAGTGGGTGGAATTTCTGGACGGCGCCCTTCGCGCTGACGAGGCAGCGGCGATTCGCGCGCATTTGCGCGACTGCCCTGCATGCCGGCAACTGGCTTCGGAGCTGTCCCGGTGGCGGGAGCTGCTGGCAGAGGAAGGCCGGCGGCTTCGGGCGGCGCTGGGAGGGCCGGAGGCGGACTTGGACGCCATGCTCCGGCGCTGTCTGGCGCGGATTCGCCGGTCCGGAACCCCGGAGCGAGCGGATGCGCGCTGGACCCTCACCGAAGCGCTGGCCGTGCTGCGCTTCCTGATGGAGCCGTTCTGCGGGCCGGGTACGGTGCGGGCCGTCGTGGACCGCGCGGTGGCGCGGTCTGCGGCCACGGGACGCATGTTGACCTGGAACGATTGGGGGAGGTTCGTCGGGAATTTGAGCGAGACGACGTCGGCGGTCTGCGGTTCTGCTGTCGGCCGGCTTGTGGAACGGGCCGGGCTCTCGCTGGCGCCGGAGGCCCTGACATGAATCACCGGCGGATGCGTTCCCTGCCCTTGTGGATCCTGCTCGTTACCGCCGCAGCGGCCGGCACGGTTTACGGCACGCTGCTGGCCTGGCACCCGGGCAGCCCCGCCGTCCGGCCGCTTCAGATGTTGCTCCATCTGGCGGCCGCGGCGGCGTATCTGAGTGCCGCTTGCGTGTGCCGCAAGATCACGGCCGACCACCGCGGGGGAACCTCGATGCGGCTGGCATGGGGTCTCATCACGGCCAGCGCCGCGTTCGCCGTCCTGCGGCATTTTTTTGAATGGCTCGTTCTGGCGGCGGGTTGGATTGATACACACCTCACCACGCTGGTGAGCCTCCGGCAGATTCCCATCGTACTGTCGCTGGTTGTGCTGACCGCCGGGTTGGTGGCGATGTGGTTCTCGTTTGCCGCCGTGGGCATGGGGGTGCGCTTCCGGCTCTCCGACGGCCTGTTGCTGGCCGGCATTCTGGCGTTCGTGCCGGCCATCCTGTCGCTACGAGAGGGGATGCACGACGCCCGGTCGGCGTACGCGTGGATTCGTTACCTGCAGGCCGCCAGTCCCGCCCTGCTGGCGGCTCCGGCCCTGGTGGCGGTCGTGCTCCATCGCATCCGGCAGGAGATGGGGGGCGGGGAGATGTCCGCCTCCATGCGATACCTGGCCGCATTCCTCGTCGTGCGACTGGTGTCGCTGTGGCTGGGGCTGCTGCCGGGTGCACCGCTTGCGACGGTGCTGTCGCGGACCCTGTGGTGGGCCGCACCCTGGCTGTTTCTGCTAGCAGTCTGGCGCCGCTGGCAGGTCACGGTGTTTGCCGCGCAACTGGCCGAGCGTTACGAGAAAGATCCGGAGGCCGAACTTGCAGGCGTCACACGGCTCCTCCGCGCCATGGGGCAGGCGGCCGCGGTGAGGCGCTGACAGGCCCGGCCCCCGAGTCGCTACTTGCCTTCGACGAAGCGCCGCTCGATCTCGGGCCAGTTCACGACGTTCCACCAGGCGGCCACATATTCCGCACGCCGGTTCTGATACTTGAGGTAGTAGGCGTGCTCCCACACGTCCAGGCCCATGATGGGGAACTTCCCCTCCATGAGCGGGCTGTCCTGGTTGGCCGTGGAGTAAACATCGAGGCGGCCGGCCTTGTCCCGGGTCAACCAGGCCCAGCCGGATCCGAAACGGCCCATGGCGGCTTCCGTGAATTTCTGCTTGAACTGATCGAAGCTGCCGAACACGCTGTTGATGGCCTCTGCCAGCTTGCCGGAGGGCTGCCCGCCGGCCCGGGGCGCCATGATGACCCAGAACATGGAGTGGTTGACGTGACCGCCGCCGTTGTTGCGCACGGCGGTGCGAATGTTCTCCGGCACGATCGCGCATCCATCGGCCAGCAGCTCCTCGATGGTCTTGCCCGCCAGATCCGGCGCGGACTCGAGGGCCTTGTTTAGGTTGGCCACGTAAGTGCCATGATGTTTGCCATGGTGAATTTCCATGGTCATCTTGTCAATGTACGGTTCCAGAGCATCGAACGGATAAGGCAACGGCGGTAATTCAAACGGCATACATCCCTCCTTGAGAAGTAGCGCTTTCGCAAAAGCCCCTCAGAGGCCGGCGGCGCCGCCGGCGCGTTCAAAAGCGTCGGCGAGGCGCAGCATGCCCGCCTCGTCGAAATGTCTTGCCAGAATCTGCATCCCGACGGGGAGTCCCGCGGCCGTTTTCCCGCACGGCACGCTCATGCACGGAATGCCCGCCAGGGAACCGGTAATGGTGTAGATATCCGATAGATACATCTCCAAAGGGTCGTCAATCTTCTCGCCCAGCTTGAAGGCCGGAAACGGCGACACGGGCGTCACGATGGCATCCACTTTTTGAAACGCTTCGGCGAAGTCGCGGGCAATCAGAGTCCGGACCTTCTGAGCCTTCAGATAGTAGGCATCGTAGTAGCCGGCGCTCAAGACGTAAGTTCCGAGGATGATGCGGCGCTTGCACTCGGCGCCGAATCCCTCGCCGCGCGTTTTGCGGTACATGTCAATGAGCGTTTCCGCTTCGAAATTGCGGGTGGTGTAGCGGACTCCGTCATAGCGGGCCAGATTGGAACTGGCCTCCGCGGTGCAGATGATGTAGTAGCAGGCGATGGCGTAATCCGTCGTCGGCAGGCTGATGTCGAAGACTTCGCATCCGAGTTTCTTCAGCACATCCACCGCCCGGAAGATGACGTCACCGGTTTCGCTGGAAAGATCCTTGAAATACTCACGCGGAAGGCCGATTTTGACTCCGCGGACATTGCCATCGAGCAGCGCGGGGTAGTCCGGCACGGGAGCGAAAGCTGAAGTCGAGTCGCGCTCGTCGCGACCCGCGATGACCCGCAGCAGGATGGCGTTGTCGCGTACCGTCTTGCCGAAGGGCCCGATGTGATCGAGGGAGCTGGCGAAGGCCACCAGCCCATAGCGCGAAACGCGGCCGTAGGTGGGGGTCACGCCGCTGATGCCGCAAAACGACGCCGGCTGGCGGATCGAGCCGCCGGTGTCGGAGCCTAGCGCCACCACGGCGGTTCCTTGCGCCACGGCCGCAGCCGAGCCGCCGCTGGAGCCGCCCGGGACGCGCTCGGGATCCACGGGGTTGCGCGTCGGGCCGAAGGCGGAATTCTCCGTCGAGGAGCCCATGGCGAACTCGTCGCAGTTCGTCTTGCCGAGAATGACACCGCCGGCCTCCTCCAGGCGCACGACCGCCGTGGCGTCGTAGGGAGGAATGTAGCGGGCGAGCAGCCGGGAGGCACAGGTCGTGCGCACCCCTTTGGTCAGGATGACATCCTTAACGGCGACCGGCACGCCCGCCAGCGGCCCGGGATCTTCGCCCCGAGCGATGCGTTCGTCCACGCGGCGCGCGGCCTCGAGCGCGCGTTCGGGGCAGAAGTGCAGATAGGCGTGCGTACGAGCGTCTTCGGCCTCGGCAAAGCGCAGCATCTCCGTGGCGAGCTCGGTGGCGCTGAAGCGCTTGCGCAGCAGGCCGTCGCGCACAGAATCAATGGTGAGCGACCGGAGCGTAGCGGCGTCCATCGCGGCTCTATTTTTCCACGACTTTCGGCACTTTGAAGAAGCCGGCACCGGCCAGCGGGGCATTGGCCAGTGCGGTCGAGTTGTCAAATGTCTCGCGCTCCTGGTCGTCGCGGAGCGTGGCGGTTTCTTCGGCCTCGTAGAGGACCTGGGCCATGGGCTCGACACCCGCCGTGTCGAGCTCGTTGAGCTTGTCCATGTAGACGAGAATTTCTTCAAGTTCGGCGCGCATGCGGCGCAGCTCTTCTTCGCTCAGCGCCAGGTTGGCGAGATCGGCCACGTAGCGGACTTCCTGCTCGGAGATCTTCACGCGGAACTCCTTCGCTTTCCGAGTACCGGCAAAGATGGCGGCGAGGCCTTCTCCGCCTGAGCACTGCGGCGGAGCCGCGGCCGGGGCTCGGAGGCCCACTGCGGCATCCGGCGCACGACCGGGACGCGGAACTCGATCTCGCGCACGATCCCCGGGCCGATGACCTCATCGAGGCGGGTGAGTATCTGGCGCTCGAGCAGCCGCAGATGGCCTTGCCAGACTGTGTCTTCGGCTTCGACCACCAGCCGTGAACCGGAGAAGCCCAGTGCGCGCGCATGGGCGGCGACACGCTTGCCTACGGCGACAGCCCAGCCGCGACAAACCACGTCTTCCAGCGATACCGTGCCGGGAGGCAGTTTCACTCTGGTGATGATTCTCCCCGCGCGCTCCATGGGTTGGCGGAACGCAACATTGTACCATGCGGTTATGCTGGTGCTCGCATCACGGTCACCGCGCCGGCAGGAAATCTTGGCCCGCGCCGGCATCCCCTTCCGGGCGGTGGCGGTGGATGTGGACGAAAGCGCCCTTGCCGGCGAGAGTGCTGAGGAACATGTGAGCCGGCTTGCGCGCCTCAAGGCGGCCGCCGCGCCATCCGGTCCGGGAGAGGTTGTGCTGGGCGCCGACACGATCGTGGTTGTGGGAGAGGAGATGCTGGCCAAGCCGGCAGATTCCGCCGAGGCGGCCTGCATGCTCAGGAAACTCTCCGGACGGGAGCACCGCGTGCTGACCGGCGTCTGCTTGCGGCGCGGCGGCGAATTTTGTGTGGACGTCGAAATCACACGCGTGCGTTTCGCGGCGCTCTCGGAGCAAGAGATCGCCGATTATGTGGCAAGCGGCGAGCCCTTGGACAAAGCCGGCGCCTACGCGATCCAGGGGCTGGCTTCAAAATTCGTCGAAAGGATCGAAGGCTGCTACTTTAACGTCGTAGGCTTGCCGGTGGCGTTGGTCTACCGGCGGTTGAAGGAGATGGGCGCACTGCCTTGATTCACAGCCGCGCCTTTGGGTAGCGGCGGCGCATCCACGTAACGAACTCCGGCGGAACCTCCATGGTGGAAAGTCGCGGCTGCCGCACGAGGGCCCAATCGTCGAACCGGCCGGCGGCTTTGATCTCCGCCAGCGTGGTGGGAGGATCGAGCCTGGTGAGGAAACGGAAATCGGCGACGGTCAGCCTTGGGTTCTTCGGGTCCGGCCGCGGTTCGGAGGCAACCTCGGCCAAGCCGACAATGGCCGACTCACCGCCGCTGTGGTAGATGAAGACCTTGTCGCCCGGTTTCATCTGACGGATGGCTTTGAGGGCCTGGGGATTTTTGACGCCGTCCCACACGGTCCGCCCCTCCCGCTCCAGATCAGCGAGCGAGTAGGTTTCCGGATCGGTCTTGGCGAGAAAGTATGCCGACGCCATCGCCAGAACGGTAATTGTACAGCAGTGCCGGATTGCGGGCACAGAGCATGGTCAGCCCGCCTTGCGACCGGCTGTAGATCCGCCGATTGCTGTCGGTTTCATCCCGCTCCACACCATCGTCGAAGAGCACGCGTTGTCGCACGAAGAGGGCCGGAGCGAGGTGCCCGGCAGGCCGAACAAGTCGTGCACCGGTTGTCATGTATCCGTGCCGAAAATCGTCACTTGGTCCGGCCACAAGGCCCGCGCCAGAGACTGCAAGCGGCCGGCTCAAGGGCACGCGGACGCGCCGCCTGTCAGGCGACTACCGCGTAGATGCGGTTGGCACCGGTGAGATCCCTGCCGGCGAAGACGAACTTGAAGGCCTGCCAGCCGCCGAAGCCGACCACCACGGGATTTGAGACATTGCCGGGTGTGCCGGCATCGCCGTAGGACAGCAGGCGGCCTTGCCGGTCCACCGCGTAGATGCGGTTTTCGCCTGCGAGATTGGCGCCGGCGAAAAGGGATCGGAAGGCCGACCAGCCGCCGAAGCCGACCACCATGGGGTCTGACACATTGCCGGGGGTGCCGGCATCCCCGTAGGAGAGCAGCCGGCCTTCCCGGTCCACCGCGTAGATGCGGTTGGCACCGGTGAGGTCCCTGCCGGCGAAGACGAACTTGAAGGCCTGCCAACCGCCGAAGCCGACCACGACGGGATTTGAGACATTGCCGGGAGTGCCGGCATCGCCGTAGGACAGCAGGCGGCCCTGCCGGTCCACCGCGTAGATGCGGTTCTCGCCGGCCAGATTGGCGCCGGCGAAGAGGAATCGGAAGGCCGACCAGCCGCCGAAGCCGACCACCATGGGATTTGACACATTGCCGGGGGTGCCGGCGTCCCCGTAGGAGAGCAGCCGGCCTTGCCGGTCCACCGCATAGATGCGGTTGGCACCGGTGAGATCCCTGCCGGCGAAGACGAACTTGAAGGCCTGCCAGCCACCGAAGCCGACCACCACGGGGTCGGAAACATTGCCCGGACTGGCGGCATCGCCGTAGGAAAGCAGTCTGCCGGAAAGGCCTGGGTCCGGCTTGACGAAGATGGAGACGGCAAAGCCGCCGGCAAGCCCGTCGTTGACGGTCACCCGGAGTCCTTCGTCCGGGTCGTCAAAGGTCTGCCCTCTGGTCAGTGCGGGGCTGGTGCGCAGGTTGACCTTGACGGTGTCGCTGACCTCGTAGACGAGCACGCCTTCGACGGGCACCATGCCGTCGAAGGGATCGGTTCGAAGCCGCGCCTCGACGAAGAAATGGTTCGACGAGCGCCGAGAGGGAATCCGCACCGCCGTGACCCGGTCGGGCGGGGGTGGCTGCGCCAATCCGATCGCATGCAGGTTGACGTCCAAGGCGCCCTCGGCATGCTCCGCGACGCCCCTGGGCAGCCAGCCGAACAACCTCTTGGTGCTGGCGCAGGCGTGCACGCTGTTACTCGCTCCTACGCCATCCATCACGTCGTAGCCGGGCAAGTTCGGGTGTTCGAAGAGCTCGCACAGCAGGTGGAGCAGCTCCTGTGCCCACACGCCGATCGGCTGGCGATCCCGCAGGAGCGGATTCGTGAACATCGCCACTCTGGCCCATCCGGTGATCCCGTTCACCTCGGAGACATGGGCGAACGCGTGCCCGCCGCGGTGCTGGCCTGCTCCGTGAGGCAGGACCGCCAGCAGGTATTTGTAACCGTGCCCCTCCGGCAGCGACCTCATCGCCGGGATGTTCACCTCAGCATCCGGCGCCCGCACTAAGGGAAAGACCTCCCCTTCGAGGATGGCCCTTCCGTAGGAGAGCGCCTGAAGGTAGTGTTGAAACGACTGGTCCAGGCCGGTCCCCGGCTGGGGGTCGTAAAAGACGCGGCTGTGAACCTGGTATTCCCAGTCAGGCGGGGGTTCCTGGTCCACCTGAAGGTCAATCACGGGTACGATGGCGACGCGACGCGCGCCGACCCAGGGTATGATGTTCATCGAATCCTCCGAGTGTGCTCCTTCCGATGCCCTCCACCTACCAGAAGGCCTTGCTCATTGTACGCCACTATTTGTGTTGAAGCGCGGCCAAAAGAGAGCGGAGTGTAGAAATCGCCCAAGTCCGGTACTAGTACGATAGTTTGAGAGGGACGCTGCGGTAAGCTGAATTCTCTCTTTTATTCAGTCACTTAGCGGAGGTCCCTTCAGCCAATTGCCGCGAGTAACCGAGGTACATCCCCGACGGTTTTCGGTGTACAATGGTTTCGTCGCCTGTTTGGCGGCCGTCCCATTAAGGGACGCACTCCGAGCACATAGAAAGGGACGAGGATGCGCATCCGAACGCAGATCATCAGCCTGATGTTCTGCCTGGGCCTCGCTCTTCCTGCCCTTTGGGCTCAGGAGCGCAAGACCGAGCAGCCGGCACCGGCCCCTGCCGCGGCGCCGGGGGAGGACGAGAGCCTCCGGCGGGCCGTAGGGCTCCCCGTGGATCCGAAATCCTACGTCATCGGACCGGATGACATTTTGATCATCCGCGTCTGGCGCGAACCCGACCTTTCCGGGCCGGTCGGTGTGCGCCCGGACGGGAAGATCTCGCTGCCTCTGATCGGCGAGCTTCAGGCCGGAGGGACGACGCCGGAAAAGCTGGCGGAAAAGATCACGGAAGGTTTTTCCAAGTACCTGAACAAGCCGGAGGTGATGGTACAAGTGGCCGCGGTGAACAGCAAGAAGTACTTCATCAGCGGCGAAGTGCAGCGGCCGGGTTCGTATCCTCTGGTTTCTCCCACCACGGTGCTTGCCGCCATCGCCATCGCGGGAGGCTTCCGCGACTACGCCGACCGCAAGAACATCATCATTCTGCGGGGTCCGAAGCGCTTCAAGTTCAACTATAACGACGTGATCAAAGGCAAGCGCATGGAGCAGAACATGCTCCTGGAAAACGGGGATCATATCATCGTGCCCTGAAAGTCTCTATGAGCCCTAACCCTACGCAAGGGCAGGCAGTGCCTGCCGCGGAAACATATGCCGTAACCCGCCGCCCTCTGGATGTGGAGGACTACATTGACATTGTCCGGCGGCACAAAGGGTGGATCTTCGGGCCGGCCTTTGCGGGGCTGGTGATCTCGGTGGCGGTGGCGTTTTTCTGGCCCGACACCTATGTGTCGGAAGCACGCATCCGGGTGGTTCCTCCTCAGGTGCCTGAGCGCTACGTAGCCACCAACGTCAGCACGCAAATGAGCGAGCGGGTGATGGCCCTGGCGCAGACGATCCTCAGCCGCGCCCGGCTGGCCGACCTGATCAACTCTTACGGGCTGTATCCCCGCGAGCGCAAACGCCTGCCTATGGAGGACGTCATCGAGAAGATGCGGAAGGCCATCCAGGTGAGTCCGGTGTTTCCGCTGAATGACGCCTCCCCCGGCCGGGTCGGTTCGGTGGCGTTTCAGATCGAATTTGCCTACGAGGACCGCTACCAGGCGCAGCGGGTCGTGCGGGAGCTGGTGACGCGTTTCATTGACGAGAGCATCACGGGCCGGGCGAGCCAGTCGGTGATGACGACCGAGTTCTTGCGGGACAAACTGGCCGAGGCGAAAAAGGAACTGGACGCCATTGAGAGCCGGCTCACCGAGTACAAGATGCGCCATGCCGGACGGCTTCCGGATCAGCTGCAGATGAACCTGCAACAGCTGAGCGCGCTACAGACGCGGATGCAGGCGGTCAACAGCTCCATGAGCCGCACCAGCCAGGAAAAGCTGCTTCTGGAAACGCAGCTGCGATCGCTCAAGGAGCAATGGCAGGCCCTCGGTACGGCGGTGGAGCGGCCCGCGGAGGCCGCAGCCAAGAGCGAGCGGCTTGCACAGCTGGAGCGGCAGATTCTCGCCCTCGAGACTCAGTTGTCGGGTCTGAGGGAGCAATACAAGGAGACGCACCCGGACGTGCGGCGACTCGAGGGGCAGCTGAATGTGTTGCGCCGCCAGCGCGATGCATTGCTGGCCGAAGAGGAGGAGCAGCGCAAGCTGGCTCAGGCCGCACCGCCCAAAAAAGAACCCCAGCGGCCCTCTCGCGAGGTGCAGGATCTGGACGCCGCCATCAAGCGCCTGGAGGTCATGATCCGGGCTAAAGACATGGAGATGGACCAGTTCGTCAAGGAACAGGCGCGCCTGGACGAGTTGATCAAGCAGTTCCAGCAGCGCATCGAGGCGACTCCGCTGAGCGAGCGCGAATACATCAACCTGGTCCGCGATTACAATCTGGCCAAACAGCGCTACGACGACCTGAGCGCCAAGTCCGCACAATCAGAGATCGCCACAGATCTGGAGAATCGCAAGCAGGGAGAGACACTGGAACTGCTGGACGCGGCGTCGTTGCCGACCACCCCCACACAGCCCAAGCGTCTGAAGATTATCGGCGCAGGTCTGTGCCTGGGCCTGTTCCTGGGCGTGAGCCTGGCGGCGGCCCGTGAGGTTAAGGACACATCTCTGAAAAACCTCAAGGACGTTCGGGCCTACACCAACCTTCCCGTGCTGGGAAGCATCCCGCTGCTGGAAAGCGATCTGGTGGTGCGCCGCCGCCGCCGCATGGCGTGGCTGGCATGGTCCACCGCGCTGATGCTCGGGGTCCTGGTCATGATCGGATCGGTGTATTACTATTACAGCAAGCAGGCTTAGTAGCAGAACCAAAAGAACGGAGACACATGAGCCGCGTACATGAGGCCCTGCGCCGGGCGGGGTGGAGTTTCAACGGCAATAAGACGAACCGGAAACGGCCGCGGACGCCGCCCGCAGCTTTGCAGGGGTTGCTGGAGGCGATCGAGGAGGTTCCCTTCACGCCTGCGCCGGATTCCATCCTGATTGATCCGGCCCGCCCGCACGATGCGCACACCGAGGAATTCCGCAGTCTGCGCACGCGCCTCAACCATTTGCAAAAGCTCCAGCCCGTGCATTCTCTGGTCATCACCAGTCCGTGCCCCGGTGAAGGCAAGTCGTTCACAGCCGTCAACCTCGCACTGGTGGAAGCCCAACTGGAAAGCAACCCGACGCTGCTGGCGGATTTTGACTTCCGCAGGCCCGTACTCCACAGCGTGTTTCAGATCGACCGGGCCCCGGGCGCAACGGACTACCTGCGGGGCGAGGCGCCGCTGGCCTCGGTGATCAAGAAGATCGCCGGCATGAACTTGTATGTCATGCCGGCGGGCCAGCCCGTGAGCAATCCTCTGGAGCTGCTCAACCTCGAGGAAGTGCGGAACCTGATGCTGCAGTTGCCGTCCGTGTTCAACTGGGTGGTGCTCGACAGTCCGCCCCTGCTGTTCACGGCGGACGCCAACTTGCTGGCCACCATGTGCGACGGCACGATTCTGGTAGTCCGCGTCGGCTCCACCACGGTGGACTCGGTCGTGCGTGCGATGCAATCCCTTTGTGAGAACAACGTGCTCGGCGTTGTAGCCAACGGCGCCCGCGCCGGAGAACTTTACACAAAGTACACTTACTACTACTCGAGTTCGTATACCCAGGAGCCGTCCTCCGAATCGGACTAAGGCTCTCCCGGCGCCTGCTTCAGTTCTCGGGATCCGAGCTATGTTTGCGCGGCGTCTGACCTTCTACGTGGAAGGACCGCAGGGAAAATCGCTTGTGCCCAAGGCCTGGCTCGACCGGTTCTTCATGCGCAACTTCACGGGCCATCGAACCCTTGACGAGACGTTGCCCGTGGCCGACGGCGTGGTCGAAGCCGGCTTCCGGGTGTCGGCCGAGGAGGCGGCGTCACGCCTGGAGGCGTGGCTACGCGGCCAGAAGCTGCTCGGGCCGGACGAGCGCCTGCGGGTGGAGTCTACGCCGCCGGAATCTGCGTAGCGATCCTGAGCTCGCCGCCCGTTGTGTTACCATCCCCTGTTAGGCGGCAAACGGCTCCGCCTGATGAAGCAATCCTAAGGGAGTTCATTCCGTGAAAGTTTACCTTGGCGCCGACATCCGCAACGTGGCTCTGTTGGGACATGGTCATTGCGGCAAGACCTCGCTGGCGGCGGGCATTCTTTACCTTACCGGAGCGACCACCCGCCTGACGAGCGTGGATGAAGGCAACACACTGACCGACTTCGACCCGGAGGAGATCCAGCGGAAACTCACGATCTCCACCGCGGTGGCCTTCGCCGAGTGGAAAAAGCAGAAGGTGAACCTGCTGGATACGCCCGGGTTCAATCTGTTCCTGAACGACACGCAGGCGGCCCTGGTGGCTGCCGATGCGGCTCTGGTGCTGGTGGACGGCGTCTCCGGCGTGGAGGTGCAGACCGAAAAAGTCTGGAACTTTTGCAATCAGTTCAACCTGCCGCGCGCACTGGTGGTGAACCGGCTCGATCGGGAGCTGTCCAGCTTCGAGCGCGCGCTCGACAGCATCCAGCAGAACTTCGGCCGTACAGCCATCCCGGTGCAGCTGCCTGTGGGAGCCGAGCGGGATTTCGCCGGCGTCGTGGATCTGGTCCACATGAAATGTTTTGTCTACGGCCCGGAGCCTACGGGGAAGGGCCGCGAAACCGCCATTCCGGCGGAACTGGCCGAGCCGGCGGCGAAGGCCCACGAGGCGCTCGTAGAGATGATCGCCGAGGGCAACGACGCCCTGATGGAGGAGTTTTTCGAGAAAGGCACGCTTCCGGTGGAACGTCTGGTGGAGGGGTTACGATCCGCGGTCCGGGAAGGGCGTCTGTTCCCGGTTTTGTGCGCCTCGGCGATCCGTAACATCCCGACCGATCTGCTTCTGGACTTCGTCGTCGAGTACTTCCCCGCCCCGGTCGAACGCGGCCTGGTGAGCGGGACGGTCTCCGACGGCCAGACGGCCACACGGGCCATCTCGGACTCCGAACCGGTCTCGGCATTCGTCTTCAAGACGGTGGCGGACCCGTTCGCCGGACGAATTTCCTACTTCAAGGTCTTCTCCGGCATCCTCAAGAACGATGCCACCGTGCTGAACACGCGCGCGGGCAGCCTGGAACGGCTCTCCCACATCGGCTGTCCGCTCGGCAAGGAAATCCGCCCCGTAACCGAACTGCACGCCGGCGACATCGGCGCCGTGTCGAAGCTCAAAGACACCCTCACCGGCGACACGTTGTGCGACAAGAGCGCTCCCATTACGTATCCCAAGGTGAAGCTGCCGGAGCCTTCGATCGCCTTCGCCATCGAAGCAAAAACGCGCCAGGACGAGGACCGGATGGGGGCAGCCATCCAGCGCATTCTCGAAGAAGATCCCTCCCTGCGGTTCTACCGGGATCCGCAAACCAAGGAGTTTCTCCTGGCGGGAAGCGGCCAGCAGCACGTCGAGGTTGTCGTGAGCAAGCTGAAGAACCGCTACGGTGTGGACGTGACGCTCAAAGCCCCCAAGATTCCCTACCGGGAAACGATACGCGGCACGGCCGACGTGCAAGGGCGTCACAAGAAGCAGACCGGCGGCCACGGGCAGTTCGGCGACTGCCGCATCCGCATGGAACCGCTGCCCCGGGGGGCGAACTTCGAGTTCGTCAACCAGATCTTTGGGGGGGCGATTCCCAAGCAGTACATCCCTGCGGTGGAGAAGGGCATCCTGGAGGCTGCCGAACAGGGTTATCTGGCGGGTTATCCGGTGGTGGATTTCCGTGTCATCCTCTACGACGGCTCCTATCACGAGGTGGACTCTTCGGAACTGTCCTTCAAGCTGGCGGCCCGCAAGGCGTTTCGCGCCGCCATGGAGCAGGCCAAGCCGGCCCTCCTGGAGCCGATTATGAACGTGGAAGTGCAGGCCCCGGTGGAGTTTGCAGGGGACCTGATGGGGGACCTCAACGGCCGCCGGGGACGCATCACGGGGATGGAAACGCGCGGCAACACGCAGATCATCCGGGCGCAGGTACCCATGGCCGAGCTGCTCACCTATCAAAACGACCTGATCTCGATGACGCAGGGCCGGGCCTCCTTCACGATGGAGTTCTCCCACTACGACTTTGTCCCACAGGCCCAGGCGGAGAAAATCATCGCCGCGGCGAGGGCAGCCAAAGCCGGCGTCGCGGAGGAAGAGGAGGAGTAGGACGGCAGTACTACATCCGACTTGCTAGGACCAGCCGACTGAAAGATAGCTCGACAGGAGCGCTCCGGATAGCCTAAAAGGGATATTGGTGGTCTTATGGTGTCCGCGTCCGACCGCAGGCGATCCGCGCGTTTTGCCCTGAGCTGCCAGTGCCGCCTGCGATCGCCCTTCCAGGACTTCCCCGAGCTGGCGGCGGTGACGCTGAACATCAGCCGCACCGGATTGCTCGTCCGGTTGCTTTCGCCCCTGCCGGCCCAAGACCCTCCGCAGCCGGGGCAGTTGGTGGAAGTGAATGTGGAGCTCCCGGAGCCCGCCAACCGGAAACGGTGTCTGCACTGTGAGGGCGTGATCGTACGCCTGGAGGGGCGGGAATCCCCGGCCTTGGCCGTGCGGGTCCGCCGCATGGAGTTCCGCGGGCGCACGTCCGTGCCTGGTCGCAGATTCCCCACAGAGCTACCTCCGGAGCTGACGTCCTAGGGACACACCTGAGACTGACCCCGAGGACTAAACCGATTCCCCCGGAAGGCCGATAGTTTATTGACCCATGTCACGTTTCGGCCCTGCCGGAGTCGCCGACTCCGCGCCTGGGAGCCTTCCGGCGCGCGAGGACGACCAGCGGCATTTGCAGGCGCAATTCCTTGCCAGTGTGAATCATGAGTTCCGTACACCCCTGAGCGGCATCCTCGGCATGGCCGAACTGTTGCTCGAAACGGATCTCACCGACGAACAGCGCGAGTACCTGGATGCGATACGGCTGTGCGCCGACAACCTGGTAGCTCTTCTCAACCGCGTGCTGGACTACTGCGAGCTCGCCGAGGGTACGCTGCTTTTGGAAGAAGCCGAATTCGACCTGCCGGGCGAACTGGCCGCTGCTGCCGAGCCGTTTCGCGAGCGGGCAGCGGCCAAGGGCTTATCCTTCGAATGCGATCTGGATCCCGCGCTTCCCAAAATGGCCACGGGCGATCCGGTCCGGCTCCGCCAAGTCCTGACCCAGTTGCTAGACAACGCCTTGAAGTTCACCCACCGTGGCGGCATTGGTCTCCGGGCCCGCGTGGCGTGGCGGAGAAGGCAAAGAGCCGGGGTCGAGATCTCGGTGCGCGACACCGGTATCGGTATTCCCGAAGACAAGCTCCAGTGCGTTTTCGACGCCTTCGGAGCGCTGGATTCCGGTTTTCGCCGCGGGTACGCGGGACTGGGGCTCGGACTCGCCATTGCGGGAAAACTCGTGCGGCTCATGGGGGGGACGATCCGCGTTGACAGCCGTGTCGGTCAAGGCTCCGTGTTCACAGCGGAAATCCCCCTCCTGGTGCGCGAGCAAGACTCCCTTGCGGATGCAACAGAGTCGGCGGCCCAGCCAGCCGGCCCCCGGATTCTGGTGGTAGAGGATGATCCGGTCGCACAGCGCATCGTTGCGCGCGTGCTGGAGCGGCGCTCCTACTCAGTGACCTGTGCCGCAAGCGGCATCGAGGCTCTTCAGCTGGCGGCGGCGGCGCGGTTCGATCTGGTCCTGCTGGATCTGCAAATGCCTGAAATGGACGGCGTCGAAACGGCAGTCCGCCTGCGACGGATGACGGGATACGAAAAGACTCCGCTGGTGGCCGTCACCGCGAACGCGACCGAAGAGTACCGGCGTCGCTGCGCGGCCGCGGGCATGCAGGCCTTCCTGACGAAGCCGGTCTCCGGGGCGGAACTCCTGGCCACAGTCGAGGGTTTCCTGCGGTAAGGCCACGGTCTTTGCCCGGGTACGTTAAGGTGGGGGCATGCAAACGGACTTCCGCCTTTTCGGACCCGTGCATCTGGCCATCCTGGCTGCGACTCCGCTGAGCGCGCTGCTCGTTGCCCGCTGGGTTCGCCGGCGGCCCCAACTTGCCCGGAGCGTCCCGAGGATCCTCGGCCTTCTGTTAGCCGTGAACGAACTGATTTGGTACGCCTGGAGACTGCACACCGAGGGAGTGCGCTTCCCGGAGGGTCTGCCGCTGCAACTCTGCGATCTGGCTCTGTGGATGACCGTCGTCTCTGCGTGGACGCTCAAGCCCTGGAGCTACGAACTGGCCTATTTTGCGGGACTGGGCGGCAGCACCATGGCGCTCATCACCCCGGCCCTGTGGGCACCGATGCTCTCCTATCCGAGCATCTATTTCTTCCTGGCCCACGGCGGGGTGGTAGCGACCGTGCTGTTTCTCGCGCTGGCCGGTCTGGCCCGCCCGCGAACGGGCTGCCTCTGGCGGGTGTTCCTGCTGTTGAACGGCTACACTGCGCTGGTCGGTCTGTTCAATCTGACCTTTGGGACCAACTACATGTTTTTGTGCCGGAAGCCGCCGACGGCTTCGCTGCTCGACTACATGGGCCCGTGGCCGGTCTACATCGCGGTCGGGGAAGCCTTGGCGCTGGGCGTGTTCGCCATTCTGTACCTGCCGTTTGCACGCCGGCCTGTCTGGCCCGGGGCAGGCGGACTGTGATAACTTTGCATCAGGCCTTCCGCTCCTGGAGCGAAGGGCGTTCCATCACTCAGCTGGAGGAGCTATGAACCGTCGCACATTTTTCTCCGCGGCCGGAGCCGCTGCGGGAACCGCATTGCTCGACTCGTTTCCGTATCCACTCTTTGCGGGCACTGCCAAGAAGCACGCCAGCGACCGCGTCAAACTGGGTCCCGCCGGGATCACGCTCAGCCGCCTGGCCATGGGAACGGGCACGAACGGGGTGGGAGGCAGTTCCAACCAGACGCGCAAGCTGGGCGTGCGCGGCCTGGCGGACCTGCTGCGCGCCGCCTACGATCAAGGCATCAACTTCTGGGACTCGGCCGATCAGTACGGCACGCATGCGCATCTGAAGGCGGCCCTGAAGGGCGTGCCTCGTGAAAAGGTCGTGATCCTGACGAAAACCCATGCTTCCACGGAAGCGGAGATGCGGGCGGATCTGGACCGGTTCCGCCGCGAGATCGGGACGGACTACATTGACATCCTGCTGTTGCACTGCATGATGGACGATGACTGGCCCCGGCGCAAACAGGGCGCCATGAACGTGATTTCCGAAGCTCGCGAAAAGGGCATCGTGCGAACCCACGGCGTCTCCTGCCACACCCTCGGCGCGCTCAAGACCGCAGCCCGGCACCCCTGGGTACAAGTGGACCTGGCGCGCATCAATCCTGCCGGGGTGGCCATGGACGCCGACCCACAAACGGTCCTGCAGGTGTTGCGGGAGATGAAAGCCGCGGGCAAGGGCATCATCGGAATGAAGATTTTCGGGGCCGGCCGCCTGCGCAACCGTGCGGACGAGTGCCTGCAGTACGTGCTGGCGCTCGACTGCGTGGACTGCTTCACGATCGGCAGCGAAAGCCGTGCCGAGCTGGAGAGCCTCGTGGCCAAGATTCCCGCTGCGAGCGTGCGGGGTTAGAAGGACCGGAAAGGAGGACCGAACGGATGACGCGACGCGACGCTTTGCGCACTCTGGCAGTTGCATCAGCGGCGTGGACCCCGGTGCGCGGGTTTCAGGCCGGTTCCGGCGGGCCGTTCACACTGCCCCCTCTGCCGTACGCCTTTGACGCGCTCGAGCCGTACATTGACGCCCAAACCATGCAGATCCACCACGACCGCCATCACGGCGCCTACGTGAACAACCTGAACGCGGCCGTCGCCAAACACCCGTCGCTGGCAGGCAAGACCGTCGAAGAGCTGATGCGCAATCTGCAAGCCGTACCCGAAGATGTCCGAACGGCGGTGCGCAACAATGGGGGCGGTCACATCAATCATTCGCTGTTTTGGGAGCTCATGAAGAAGAATCCTGGAGGGAAACCCGCCGGAGAACTGGCCAAGGCGATTGACCGCAGGTTCGGAAGCTTCGCTTCCTTCCAGGATCAGTTCACCAAGGCGGCGCTGGGCGTTTTCGGCAGCGGCTGGGCATGGTTGAGTCTGGATGCGTCCAAGGAGCTGCTCATCGAGACTTCTCCCAACCAGGACAATCCCTGGATGAAGGGCAATACGCCGGTCTTGGGCATTGACGTGTGGGAGCACGCATATTACCTCAAGTACCAGAACCGAAGGGCGGATTACGTAGCAGCCTGGTGGAACGTCGTCAATTGGGATTTTGTTTCGGAGCGCTACCGCAAGTTGACGGCGGGCTAGTGCGTGGTTGCAGCAAGCAAGACCCGTTCAGGGTATGAAACGGCGTACCGCTATTGTTCGGATTGCGGGTATCCTGGCGTCGCTCGCCGCCACAGGCTGCCGCCGGGAACAGAAACGGGTGATTGCGGTCATCCCGAAGGGCCGCGCCCATCTGTTCTGGCAGTCCGTTCATGCGGGAGCCGTAGCCGCGGCGAGAGAAGCCGGCGTCGAAATCCTGTGGAACGGCCCGCCTACAGAGACCGATTACAACATCCAGTTGCAGATCGCCGAAACCATGATCAACCGCCGCGTGGACGCTTTAGTACTTGCGCCCATTGACAAGAAGGCGATGGTGAACGTCGTCGAGCGTGCCACACGGCAGGGCATCCCCGTCGTGATCTTCGACTCCGGTGTTGACACGGAGCAGTTCGTTTCTTACGTAGCCACCGACAACTACGGCGCCGGGCGAATGGCGGCGGAGCGTATGGGGGAGATCCTTCAGGGCAAGGGGAAAGTGGCGATGGTGGCCACCCAACCCGGCTCGGCCTCCACCATGGAACGGGAAGCAGGATTTGAGGACACGATCCGGCAGAAATTTCCGGGGATCGCCATTGTGGACAAACGATTCGGGATGTCCGACTACGCCAAGTCGCTCGCCGTGGCTGAAAACATGCTGACGGCCCATCCCGACTTGGACGGAATGTTTGCCTCCAACGAATCGAGCACCGTCGGTGCGGTGCAAGCCTTGAGGGGCCGGCGGAGCAAGGTCAAGCTGGTGGGATTCGACTGGAGTCCGACGCTAATCGAAGAGTTGCGCAGCGGGTTGGTGGATGCGCTTGTGGTGCAGCATCCCTTCAAGATGGGCTACGAATCGGTGATGGCGGCGGTGCGGAAGCTGCGGGGCGAGACGCCGCCGAAGGTGAACGCACTCCCGCCCCGCCTGATCACGCGCGACAATCTGGACGACCCCGACGTCCAGGCGCAGATCAATCCCGACCTGAAAAAATACCTCGGCAACTAGAGCCGGCTAGCCTCCCGCCTGGCTGAGGATGTCCTGAATGCGGGAAAAGATCGAGCTGATGGACTGGGCCGCCGGCGGAAAGGCGGCGCCCCCTGCTACGGCCACGAACCCGGCCATCAAGGCGTACTCGACCAGATCCTGGCCGTCGTCCTCCTTCCAGAATGCCCACCGGGCTGCGCGTTGCCAACTGCTGCCCATGACGTCCCTCCCGAATCAACGGTGAATACCTCTTTCAGTTTCCGAAAGTTTGTCCGGGAGGCCAATCCGGCGTTTCGCCGAGTTCGCAAACGTGCAAAGCCCCGAGGGCCTTCTACGGATTGGATTGTGCCGGATAACGGACCACGGTGAAATTTCTCAGGGTGAGGGTCTCACCGCCGGCGTTCGCCATACGTCCCAGCAGATCGATAACCAGCGGAGCAGCCAGGGAATCGGCGGCGTTCCCTGCTGCGGAAGCCAGGGCGGTCGAGACCCCCCAGCTCTGAACGCTCCACGCCGCTCCCGCCGCATGCACGCCCGCTTCCGCCCGTCCTGTGAGGTAGCTCTCAGTGGCTGCGCCGCTGCGCGACAACAGGGTAGTCGTTCCCCAGCGCAGCTCCACGGTGAAGCCCGTGCCACTTCCCTCGTGGGAGTAGTTGAAGTGAACCATTACGCGATCGCCGGCCTTGAGAAAGTTCGCCGGTACCGTGCAGCTTCCCAGCCGCGTGAGCGCCGCCGCACTCGTGCTTGCGCCCGTACTGCTGCAGATGATCTGCGGCAGGGCGTGGATCTGGCCCGCCTCAGCAGTCTTGCGAGCCTGGACGGCGGAGTTGTACCAGGCGTCTCCATCCACGACCGGCGCCGGATCGCCGGCCAGCCCGGTGTCCCGCCAGGCGGCCCGCGCCGCAGAGGTGGCCCCGGTAAACGAAGCTCCCGAGAAGTTCCCGGACCCATCCAGTCGCGCCAGTTCGCCTCCGCTAGCATCCAACCAGGTTTGCAGCGGTGTCGAACCCTGTCCTTGCCCGGCCCGCACGACGAGCGAGGTCAATCCGGTGGCCGCCAGGGCGTCATAGACGTACAGCGTGGCTCCGGCCAGGTTATTGCCGACCGAAAGACGCCGGTTGTTGTTGTCCCAGTACAGCCGCGCGTTGTTTTGGCTCAGCAGGCCGGCGGAATCGACAAACGGAATGGAGCCGGCACTGAAGCCCGTAAACAAGCACGTATTCCACACTGCATCGAACCCGTTCGACATCAGGCAGCGGTTGGCCGGCCCGATCGGCATGCGCGTCCACGTGGCAGGCGAGGACCCGGTGGCCACCAGGATATCGCCCCGCACGGGAGTGGCCGCAGCCGTGTCACTGTGGCTGGCGCTCAGCAGCCCGTGAGGTACCGGGGGACGCGCGTTGCTCATCCGGGGATCCTGATCGGTCACGAACCGGTTCGTGGCCGAAGGCGTCCCTGAAGTGCCGGCCAGGGCTGCCTTCTCCCCCGGTGTCGGGTCGTTGGCGTTCGAGTGTGTGGGATAGTTGAGCGCGAGCTTTGACTCTCGGATCCCGGCCACGTCGGAAATGTTGACGTCCGAAATCACGCCGGGAGCGATCTGCGGGTTCGGGTAGGTACCCGTCAGGTGGCCGCCCGCCTGGCCGGCCGGATTGCCGGCATCAGCCAGACGGTAGGAAGCAAGCAGCGTGTCTCCAGGCTGGGGAATGGCGCCGGGAAGAAACGTGATGGTGTTGCCGCTGATCGTGTAGTCCAGGCCCTGCTGCTGCAGCAGTCCGTTGCGATACAGGGCCAGGCTCGAGGCGGGGCTCGGACTATTGGCTAACGTAAAGGTGTCGTTGGAGCCGTTGATCAGTCCCGCGGGCACCTCGCCATCCACGAAACCTGGGCCCGTGCTCCCCGTTGCGCCGCACGGTCCCGCCGTGCCGTCCACCCGGACACAGTCGGAAAGGTTGCCCACCACACCTTCGAGTTCGCCCAGGTCGTTAATGACCGCGGCGCGGCTCGGTGCGTAACCCGGCCCCTTGACGGGCCGGGCTGCCAGTTCTTCCGGCAGTCCGAGCACGTCGGACTGCTGGATCTGAGTTTGCGTTGCCGGCGGAAGCACGCCGCTGCCGGACGGCACCGGCCCGGCCACGCGCACGTCCTTAAGCTTGAGTGGCACGGGACTGGGTGACACCGCCCAGCTTTCCTCGAACACGACACGCCCTTCGCTCAGGTAGCGGACCGAATAGTAGGCTCCCGGCGAGGCATTCGTCGTGGGCACCAGCTGCACCCGAAACAGCCCGTTAACCACGGGGACGGCGATGCTGCTGGTCGCGATCGTGGATCCGTCCGCGGCCTGGAACGTCTTCCACTGAATGACGGCGAGACCCTGGAACGGTTTGCCGTCGGCTTTGTACAGCACGTCTTCGATCGTCGTCAATGGCGGCGCCGCCAGAGCAGCGCCCGCAAACCAAAGGCAAAGCGCAACCGCGCGGGGTAGCGACATGGAAAGCATCTCCGGTGAAGGAAACGGTAATGGCGGACTCGCAGAGGCGAGCCGGGCCGGCTTTGAACAGCCTCCGGCTCCAGTCTAGGCACGCCTCCGGGGAACACCCCGTCGCGGGGAGTTCTCGCACCGCGGTTAACCGACAGATGCGCCGTGGCTTAGGTCGGAGCTTGTTTGCGGAACCCGCTCGTGACTGATCGTTTGCGCGGCCGGCTACTTCAGCACTCCCTGCCGGGTGATGCATTCGGCATTGAGATACGGTCGCAGAGCCTCGGGAATCACCACGCTGCCGTCCCGCTGCTGGTAGTTTTCGACCACCGCCACCCAGGTCCGCCCGACGGCCAGACCGCTGCCATTGAGTGTGTGGACATACTCCGCCTTTCCCTGGGGCGTCCGGAAACGAATCCCCGCCCTGCGGGCCTGAAAGGCCTCAAAGTTCGAACAGGACGAGATCTCCTTGAAGGATCCCAGACCCGGCAGCCAAGCCTCGATGTCATAGGTTTTGGCCGAGGAAAAGCCCAGATCGCCCGTACAAAGGGCAACGGTACGGTACGGAATCCCCAGCCGTTGCAGAACCTGTTCGGCATCGCGCGTGAGGGACTCCAGTTCGTCGTAACTTTGATCCGGCCGCGCGAACTTCACGAGCTCCACCTTCTGAAACTGGTGCTGGCGGATGATGCCGCGCACATCTTTTCCATAGGAGCCGGCCTCGCTGCGAAAGCACGGCGAATAGGCGCACAGCTTCACCGGCAACTCGCCTCCGTCCAGGGTCTCCTCCCGGAAAAGATTCGTCACGGGCACCTCGGCGGTGGGTACGAGCCAGAAATCATAGCCTTCGCACTTGAACAAGTCGCCGGCGAACTTCGGCAACTGGCCTGTGCCGTAAAGGCTTGCGGAGTTGACAAGAAAGGGGGGCAGCACCTCCCTGTAGCCGTGCTCGCGGGTGTGCAGATCCAGCATGAAGTTGATCAGAGCCCGCTCGAGCCTCGCTCCCAGATCCCAGTACACGGCGAAACGCGCCCCTGTGATCTTGGCCGCGCGCTCGAAGTCGAGAATGCCCAGTTCCGGGCCGAGATCCCAATGCGCCTTCGGTTGAAAGTCGAACTCCCGCGGCCGGCCCCAGCGGCGAACCTCGACGTTGCCGCTTTCGTCAGCGCCGACCGGTACAGACTCATGAGGCAGGTTGGGAACGGCCGCGAGCTCGTCGCGAAACTGCTGATCCAGCCGCGCGGCCTCTTCTTCGAGAATTGTGATTCTGCCGGCGAGCTCGCGAACCTGTTGCTGCCGCTCGGTTGTATCCTGCCCGAGCTTGCGCAGTCTGGCGATCTCGGCGCTCGCGGCGTTGCGCTGCGCCCGGAGCCGTTCGGCCTCGGTAATCGCAGCGCGCCGCCGCGCATCGAGATCCCGGAACTTGCCTACGTCCAGGCTGAGGCCGCGGCTGGCCAGCCGCCGGGCGATTTCGTCGAGGTTCGCCCGAAAAAACGCGAGGTCGTACATACCTTTTCATGCTCCACTTTCCGCGCCACCATGTGCAAGCCTCGACCTGTACGATAATTTCGCTGTTGTCCATGCGGCGAACTTCCCCTGCCCTGAAGGCTGTCGCAGCCTTGTGTTGTCTGCTGGCGGCGTGCGGGCGGCAATCGTCCGAGCCAAAGCCTCTTGCTCCGCCTGATGCCCTTCGCAGCTTCCGCCTCAGCGAAGACTTTCACGTCGAGCTTTTTGCCGCTGAGCCGGACGTCGTGGATCCGGTAGACATTGCGTTCGACGAGAACGGCCGCGTCTATGTAGCGGAAATGCTCGATTATCCGGAGGATCCGCCTCCGGGGAAACCGCCGCGCTCCCGCATCAAGCTGCTGGAGGATGCCGACGGTGACGGGCGTTTCGAGCGCCGCGTGGTTTTCGCCCAAGGGGTGCTCCAAGTGAGCGGCATCATGCCGTGGGCGGGCGGGCTGATTGTCACCAGCGCCCCCGACATCCTGTTCTTGAAAGACACCGACGGCGACGGACGGGCAGACGTGCGCGAAGTGTGGTACACGGGCTTTCCCAAAGTAAACCCGGAGGGGCGCATCACGAACCCGCGCCTCGGCCCCGACAACTGGATCTACTGTGCGAATAACGGGGCCCCGGGGCGCATCACCGCGCCGGGCCGCCCCGACATCCCGCCGGTGATCGTCGGAGGAGCGGATTTTCGCTTCCATCCGCTTACCCGGCGAGCCGAAGCGGTCTCGGGCCCCGCACAGTTCGGCCTGACCATGGACGATTTCGGCAACCGGTTCATTACCCACAACACCGTCCATCTGCGCCATGTCGTCGTCGAAAACCGCTATCTGGCCCGGGCGCCGCTTCTGGCGCATCCTCCCGTGGCGCAGGACATCTCCGACCACGGGCGGCCTTCGGCACCCATGTTTCCCCTCACCCGGCCGCAGGCGTGGCGTCTGGAACGCACCCGAATGCGACAGCGCCGTTACCAGGAGCTCGGACTGGACCGCGTCGAACACGCTTCCGGATACTTCACCGCAGCGGCGGGCAGTACGCTTTACACCGGAGACGCCTGGCCCGGGGAATACCTCGGCAGCGTCTTCACCGGAGACGTCAGCGGCAACCTGATCCACCGGGACATCCTGCGCCCGGACGGAGTCACGTTTTCAGCCTCGCGGGCGCGCCCGGGTGTGGAATTTCTCGCCTCGACGGATGTCTGGTTCCGGCCCTGTAACTTCGCCAATGCGCCCGATGGCAACCTCTACGTCGCCGACATGTACCGGCTTTTCATTGAGACTCCTGAGTCTATCCCGGAAGGCCTCAAGAAGAACATGAACTTCTGGGCAGGAGACGACCGCGGGCGCATTTGGCGCATCGTGGCCAACCGGCCCAGGCGGCGCGGCAACCTCCGCGCGAACCTCGGCGCAGCCTCGGTTGAGGAACTGGTCCGGAACCTGGAGAACAGCAACGGCTGGCACCGCGAGACCGCCCAGCGTTTACTCCTCGAGCGCCAGGACCGTGCCGCGGTGCCGCTGCTTGCCGCGCTGGCACGTACCAGCGCCAGGCCTGAAGCTCGCGTCCGCGCCCTGTGGATTCTGGAGGGTCTCGGCGGACTGGAGCCGTCGCTCGTCCAGGCCGCGCTCCGGGACCCGCACCCCGGCGTCCGGGAGAACGCCGTGCGCCTCGCGGAAGCGTTTCTGCGCCGCGAACCGGCGATTGCAGACGCGCTCCTCAGCATGACTGCCGACCCGGCGCCGCGTGTCCGCCTCCAGGTTGCCCTGAGCCTCGGGGAGCTACGAAGCGCCAAAGCACTTCAGGCGCTGGCTGAGCTGGCCACACGTGAGGCCAATGATCCGTGGTTCCGCGCAGCCATTCTGAGCTCGGCAGCGCATTCCGCCCCGGAATTTCTGCAAATCCTCCTCCGACGCGGCCGGAACTGGCAGAATCCGGAGTTCCTCAACGGTTTGGGCTCCTTGGTCGGCGCCTCCCGCAATGCGGCCGAGATCGCCGGCTTTCTCAAAACCGTACCGTCATTGCAACATCCGGAAGATGCATTGAGAGGTCTGAGCCGCGGTCTTGAGACGGCCGGTACCACGGCCCTGCACGCACCCGCGGCCGTGAGCCATCTCCGTCGCCTCGCTAGCGATCCCCGCCCTGCGGTCCGGCAGGCGGCTTGGGAGGCAGCCCGGTTCTTCGAGCTGGGTCCGATGCTTCCGGAGGCCCGCCGTCTCGCTTTCGCCCAGGATCAGTCGCTTTCCTTGCGAGCCGCCGCCGTGCGCGCGCTGGGCGGTGTTCCGTATTCCTCCGCCGCACCTCTGCTCGACCGCATCCTCTCCCAGTTCCCGCCCGTCGAGCTTCAGGTGGCGGCGGTGGACGCTCTGGCGGCGTTCGCCACTCCGGCGGCGGCGCAAGCGCTGGTGGCGCATTGGAAGAAGCTCAGCCCGCAGGCCCGCACCCGGGCCATCGAATCGCTCGTTCGGCAGAGGTTCGGCGTGCGGGTCCTGCTGGACGCCCTCGAAGCCGGCCGCATCGAGGCCGCCGCGGTGGATGCGGCGATTCGCGCCCGCCTTCTCGAAGATCCCGACCCGGACAACGCCGCCCGGGCCCGGCGTCACTTCCAGCACGATGCGGCCGGTCGCAGGGGAGTCGTGGAACGCTACCGGGATGTTCTCAGTCTCCGCGGTGACGCAAAGCGAGGCCGCATCCTTTTCGATGAGCACTGCGGGCGCTGTCACATGCACCAGGGGCGCGGAACAAGCGTAGGGCCCGATCTATCCGGGGTCAGCAACAAGACGAAGGAAGAACTGCTCACCTCGATCCTCGATCCGAGCTACGCCATCGAAGCCCGTTACGTCAACTACATTGTCACGACTAAGGATGGAAGGATCTACGACGGCATCCTGGTCCGCGAAACGGCCGCCTCGATCACGCTCCGCAGCGGCTCGGGTGAGTTCGATCATACGGTGCCCCGGGATCAGATCGCGGAAATGCGCGCCTCGGCGATCTCACTGATGCCGGACGATTTCGACTCCTACCTCAGCCGCCAGGATCTGGCCGATATCATCGCCTTCCTGCGCCCGTGAAATCAGGGCCTCCGGCGTAGCCTGATACAATACGCGGCGATGGACAGGCGACAGTTTCTCACGCTCTCCACGATTGGCCCAATGGCGCTCAGCCAAACATCCGGAGAACCGGTGCGGATCGCCGTGATCGGCATGGGAGGGCGCGGCAGCGAGCTGATGCGGCTGTTTGCCCGCATCCCCGGTGTGGAGATTGGCGCCGTGGTGGACCCCGACGGCAACCGCGCCGAAAAGGCCGCCCAGTGGCTGCTGGAGAATACGGGCAGGCGGAGCCGCGTCGAATCCGACATGGGGCGCGTCTTCGAGGACGGCTCCATCCAAGCGGTCGTGATCGCCACCACGAACCACTGGCACGCCCTGGCGGCCATCTGGGCGATGCAGGCCGGAAAAGACGTCTACGTCGAGAAGCCGGTATCACACAATTTCTTCGAGGGAGAGCAGATGGTGAAGGCCGCGCGCAAATACGGCCGCATCGTGCAGGGAGGAACGCAGCGCCGCTCCATGGGACGATTCCGCAAAGCCGTTCAACTGCTCCGCGAAGGCGCCATCGGCGACCTCTACCTCGCCAAATGGTTTTTCCCCGGGCGCAGGGACTCGATCGGATTCAAACCCGTCGAACCGCCGCCTTCGTGGCTGAACTGGGACCTCTGGCTTGGCCCGGCGCCCGAGCAGCCCTACCACGCCAATCTCGTTCATTACAACTGGCACTGGTTCTGGGACTTTGGCAACGGAGAACTGGGGAATAACGGAATTCACCTTGTGGACATCTCCCGCTGGGGCATGAACAAGGAACTGCCGGTCAAGATTCACTCCTGGGGCGGCCGGTTTGGTTACAAAGACCAGGCGGAAACGCCGAACACACAAACCGTGATCTGGCAGTACGCGGACGGCACGGCGATCATCGGGGAAATCCGCGGCCTCTACACGGCCGAGCCGATGTCCTGGGATTTCTTCGGCAGCAAGGGGCACATGCACATCTTTGCCGACGGGCGATTCGAGATTACGCTCGGGCGAAACAAGCAGCCTGAACCGCCGGTGGAACCCCTGCCGGACGTGAGTCATTACGCCAACTTCGTCGAGGCCGTGCGCCGCCGTGATCCTTCGCTGCTCCATGCCGAGATCCGCGAGACGCATCTGTCAACCGCGCTGTGTCATTTGGGCAATATCGCGTATCGGCTGGGCCGGGAACTCAAGTTCGATCCCGCCGCCGGCCGTTTTGTCGGCGACCCGGAAGCGGACAAGCTGCTCACACGCAGTTACCGCAGCCCTTACGTGGTCCTCGCTGTGGAATAGGCGCCTCTGTTGCCGAACAAGTTCAGCCGACGGCAAACAGGTCGTGATACTTGGCCGGCAGCCGCGTGGGTTTCATGTCGCGCCCGCAAAAGACGTGTTTTGTGTAACCCGTGGCCAGCCGGCGCCCGCATTCGGCATCGCGAATCTCGTAATCGAAGCGCACCATGCGGGCGGAGGCCCGCTCCACCCACGTCTTGACGACAATCTCGTCGTCGTAGCGGGCCGGGGCAAGGTAGCGGCACTGTGCCTCCACCACCGCCAGCAGGATCCCGTCCTGCTCCTCCATATCGCGGTAGCGTAGCCCTGCCGCCCGGCAGTACTCCACGCGGCCGAGCTCCATCCACACGAAAAAATTGGCGTAGTAGGCCACTCCCATCTGGTCCGTCTCCGCATAGCGGACACGGAACCGGGTTTCCGTTGCGCGCATCAAACCAACGGATTATATCCTTTAAGACCGCGGGGCGACGGATGTTACGATGGAAGTGGCCGTGCGGATCAGGGTCTTATTTTTCGGGATGTTGAAGGACATCGTGGGCGCGGGGGAAGAGGAGCTGGAACTTTCCGAGCCCGCCCGCGTAGGGGACATCGTGGACTGTTACGTGCGGCGGTTCCCGAGGCTCGCGGAGATGCGGTCCAGTATCGTGCCTGCGCGGAACCGCGAGTTCGCCCGGCTTTCCGAAGAGATCGGGGAGGGCGACGAAATTGCACTGTTGCCTCCCGTCAGCGGCGGCGCCGCACCCTATAGTTACGCCGTTGAAGACCCGGCGGGCCACTTCTTCGCGCTGACGCGCGAGCCCATCCGGACGGCGGAGCTGGCACAGCGGTTGAGGCGAGACGAAGACGGCGCCGTGGTGGAGTTCCGTGGCGTCGTGCGAAACAACAGTCGCGGCCGCGCCACTCTCCGGCTCGACTACGACTGCTACGAGCCCATGGCGGTCGAGGTCATGGCGCGCATCGGGCGCCAGATCGCCGGTGAGTATCCCATCGGCCGGATTGCCATGGTGCACCGGCTCGGCCGGCTGGAGATCGGAGAGACGAGTGTCGCCGTCGTTGTCGCCGCCCCGCACCGGGAGCCGGCTTTTGCCGCGGCTCTCGAAGCCATCAACCGCCTAAAACGACTGGTCCCCATCTGGAAAAAAGAGCACTTTGCCGACGGGGAAATCTGGGTGGAGGGCCAGTGGGATCCCGCCCTGCTGAGTAGTTGAAATGCGCCTGGTCCTGATCGCGGCGGCGTTTTTGGCTGCCGCCTCGCAACAGCCCGTCTTCCGAGTGGACGTTCGCCTGGTCCGCATCCTGGCCACCGTGAAGGATGCCGCCGGGGGACTGGTCGCCTCGCTCAACAAAGAAGACTTCACGGTGTACGACAACGGCATGCCGCAGGAGCTGGCGGTGTTCGAGCGCCGCACCGAACTGCCGCTGTCCATCGCACTGCTGGTGGACACCAGTCTTTCGACCGCCAAGGAGCTGCGCTATGAGCTGGATTCCGTCGAGAGGTTCCTCGGCGCCGTCTTCTCTGAGGGGCGGCCGGAGGACGCCGTAGCGCTGTACAGTTTCAACTACGGGATCACGCTGGTGTCCGGGTTTACGCGCAACCGCGCCCGGCTCCGCGAAGGCTTGAAACGGCTCCGCCCGGAAGGGGGCACGTCGCTGTACGATGCCATCTATCTGGCGGCCCGCGATCTGGAGATGCGGGAAGGACGGCGCGTGATGATCCTGGTGACCGATGGAGGGGACACAACCAGCGCCAAAACGTTCCACGACGCGCTGGAGGCGGCTCACCTTGCAGACGCCGTCATCTACGCCATCCTGGTCATGCCCATCACCTCGGACGCCGGTCGCAACATCGGCGGCGAAAACGCGCTCGAGGGGCTGGCCGCGGGCACCGGCGGCCGCGTCTTCCGGCCTCAGCTCGGATCCGCGCTCGACGAGGCCTTTGCTCAAATCCTCAGCGAACTGCGGACCCAGTACCTGCTGGCCTACTATCCGAAAAACGTGCCGCCTGCCAAGGACCGCTTCCACCGAGTGGAAGTCCGGGTTTCGAAACCCGATTTGCGAGTGCTGGCCCGGAGCGGCTATTATGAAGAATCCGAGCACGGCCCGAGGAAGCGGCGCTGAGGGCCGCGTGCCCTATGAGCAAAAACGACAAAAAGAAGAAACGGAAAGGGAAACCTCCGGAGCAGACCTTCGAAGAACCGAAGTACCTCCGCTACCTGATAGACCATGAGATCCCGGTCAAGGTCCGGCTACAGGACAACGAAGAGGTGCGGGGAGTCATTGAATTCTACGACTCCAGCTTTATCCGTCTGACGCGCCAGGACGGGCCGAATCTGTTCATCTACAAACACGACATCAAATACCTCCAGGAAGAAACCTAGCGAGTCGCTTCTGATGCCCTCCTTTCTTGAGGTGAGCAAGGAGATCGCTCGCGAAGCCGGCTCGCTGCTGCTCCATTTTTTCGAGCGGCGTGTCGGCTATGAGCTCAAAGGAGAATCGGATCTGGTCACGGAAGCCGACCGCGCCTCCGAACAGCTGGTGGTCGAGCGCCTGCGCTCCTACTTCCCTTCCCACGGTATCGTCGCCGAGGAAGGAAGTATCCATCCGGGAACCTCGGAATACCGCTGGTATGTGGACCCGCTGGACGGCACGACGAATTTCGCGCACGGCTTTCCGGTGTTCAACGTCACGCTGGCGCTCGAACGCGCCGGGCAGTTGATTGCGGGCGTGATCTACGACCCGCTCCGCCAGGAACTGTTCAGCGCCGAGCAGGGAGCCGGAGCCTACCTGAATAATCGGCGTATTCAGGTCTCCCGAACCGACCGGCTGGAGGCGAGCCTGCTCGCCACCGGCTTCCCGAGCTGGAAGCGGCACCGCAACGTCAACGTGCATTTCTTTCACCAGGCGGCGATGGTGAGCCACGGAGTGCGCAGGGCGGGTTCGGCGGCCCTGGACTTGGCCTACGTCGCCTGCGGGCGCCTGGACGCTTACTGGGAGTTCGGCCTGAACCCGTGGGACATGGCGGCCGGGTTGTTGCTGGTGACCGAAGCCGGCGGGCGCGTCTCGGACATGCACGGCGGGCCGGCCGATCTGCGCGGCCCGCACGTAGTGGCCGACAACGGGCGCATCCACGAGGAGCTCCTCGCACTGTTTGCGGACATCTTCGCCGGCCGCTACCGGGTCCCTCTGCCCACGCTGTAATTCGAGGATCCGGCGCGGCGCAGGCCCGCCACCCCTGCGGCGGTCTGTCCCGTTGCAAGGCCGGGCGCAAGGCCGCTTGCGCTGCTCGCGCAGCGTCCGGTGTACGTGCTATCTCCGCATCTGTCTAATCTGGCCGCCCCGGAGGTGACTGCCACGGGCTAGAGTCTTCCTGCACGGGTATGCTAGTCTGAAAGATCTTATTTTCCAATGAGAACCGTAGATCTGATCCAGCGCAAGCGAGACGGCGAGGAGCTGTCGCCCGAGGAGATCGTCTACTTGGTCGAAGGTTACACCAAGGGCGAAATCCCCGATTACCAGATGTCGGCGTTCCTCATGGCGGTGTTCTTTTCCGGCATGACGGACCGAGAGGTAACTGCCATGACGGAGTGTATGATCCGCAGCGGCGCCACGGTGGACCTGTCTTCGGTGCCGGGCGTCAAGGTGGACAAACATTCGACCGGCGGCGTGGGCGATAAAACCAGTCTGATCGTGGCGCCCCTGGCTGCGGCTGCGGGCGTCATCGTGCCCATGGTTTCGGGGCGCGCCCTCGGCCACACGGGAGGAACGCTGGACAAGCTGGAGTCCATCCCCGGCTTCCGCACCGGTCTGACCATCGAGGAGTTTCGGGCTCAGTTGCAGCGGATCGGCCTGTGCTTCATCGGCCAGACCCCCGAAGTCGCCCCGGCGGATGGGAAACTTTATGCGCTCCGCGATGCGACGGCTACGGTGGAATCCATTCCGCTTATTGCCTCCTCGATCATGTCCAAGAAACTGGCCATGGGCATTGACGCCCTCGTGCTGGACGTGAAGGTGGGGTCCGGCGCGTTCATGAAACGCCAGGTGGATGCCCGCCGCCTGGCCCAGATGATGGTCAGCATCGGACGGCGCGCCGACAAACGCGTCCAGGCGCTGATCACGGACATGAACCAGCCCCTCGGTTACGCGGTGGGCAACGCCGTAGAGGTGATGGAGGTGTCACAGACGCTGCAGAATGCGGGGCCGGCGGATCTCACGCGCCTTTCTCTCGAGCTGGCAGCGCGCATGATCTACCTCGCCAAGATCACGCCGACGCTGGACGAGGCCAGAGATCTGGCACAGCGCAAACTGCTCGACGGCTCCGGCTACCGCAAACTCAAGGAGGTCATCGCGGCGCAGGGCGGCAACCCGCTCGTGCTCGACAAGTTCGAACTGCTGCCCAACGCCAGCGGGGTGCATGAAATCACCTCTCCGCGCGCCGGTTTCGTCAGCGCCATTGACGCCGAAGACGTGGGACGCGCCTCCGCCATGCTCGGCGCCGGGCGCAACACCAAGGAGGACCAGATTGATCCGGCGGTAGGGGTGATTCTCGACGTGAAAGTGGGCGACCGCGTCGAGGCCGGCTCCGTGCTGTGCCGGCTGTATTACACCGGCACGGAGCGCCTGGAGGAGGCCGCCGCGGTGGTCGAAGGCGCTTTCCGCATCGCGTCCCATCCGCCGGAGGAACGCGAACTGATCCTCGAAGTCGTAAGCTAGGCGCGCGTCCATGGAGCGTTTCACGGGGCTGCTCGGCCTGGCCGTGATCCTGGGCGTAGCGTATGCCTTCTCGAGCAACCGCAAAGCCATCCGGCCTTCGCTGCTGCTGTGGGGCCTGGGGCTGCAGTTTGCCTTTGCGTTCGTCGTGCTCAAAACGGGTTTCGGGCGCGTGTTTCAGGCCGCCAGCGCAGGGGTAAACGCGCTGCTCGAGTACGCGGAGGCAGGCAGCCAGTTCGTCTTCGGCCCGCTCGGAGCCAAATCCGGGCCCATGGGGGTGGTTTTTGCCTTCCAGGTGCTGCCCATCGTAATCTTCATCGCCTCGTTCTTCTCGATCCTGTATTACCTGGGCATCATGCAGGTTTTCGTGCGCGGCATGGCCTGGCTGATGCAGCGCGTCATGGGCGCCAGCGGCGCTGAGTCCACGAATGTGGCCGCCAGCATCTTCATGGGGCAGACCGAGGCGCCGCTCACGATCCGCCCGTTCATCCCGGGACTGACCCAGTCGGAATTGTTCACTGTGATGACGAGCGGCATGGCGCACGTCTCCGGCGCAGTGATGGCGGCATACGTGAAAATTGCAGGTGTAGAGATCAAACACCTGCTCACGGCGGTGATCATGACTGCACCGGCCACGATTCTTCTCGCCAAGATGCTCATGCCGGAAACCGAGCAGCCGGCCACGGCCGGAAAGGTCACGGTGAAAGTGGAAAAACCCGGTGTGAACCTCATTGACGCCGCGGCGCGCGGCGCCGGGGAAGGCCTGCACCTCGCACTCAATATCGCCGGCATGCTGATCGCGTTTCTGGCTCTGATTGCGATGGTCAACGGCGTGCTCGGCTGGGCACACACACTGCCGGGAATGGGTTGGCTGCCGCCCTCGCTCGAAAAATGTTTCGGCGCGATCTTTGCGCCCGTAGCCTGGCTCCTCGGCGTGAGCTGGAAGGACGCTTCCGCAATCGGCAATCTGCTCGGAACGCGACTGGTGCTGAACGAATTCGTCGCCTTCCTCCAGCTCGGTCCCATGAAGGAACAGCTCGACCCCCGCTCCTTCACGATCGCGACCTACGCGCTGTGCGGGTTTGCCAATTTCAGCTCGATCGCCATCCAGATTGGCGGCATCGGAGGGCTGGCGCCGAACCGCAAGCCGGATCTGGCCCGTCTGGGGCTGAAGGCGGTAGCGGCGGGAACCATGGCCAACTTCATGTCCGCCTGTATCGCGGGGGTGCTGCTGTGAATGAGGCCGTGGAGTACCTGCGCCGGCGCGCGCCGCTGCGGCCCGCGATCGGTCTGATCCTGGGAAGCGGCTTGGGTGATCTGGCAAAGGAACTCGACGATCGCACGGAGATTCCGTACGCCGACATTCCCGGCTGGCCCCGCGCCACGGCCGAGGGGCACGCCGGCAAGCTCGTGTTCGGCAAGCTGGGCGCACGGGAAGTCGCCGTGATGGCCGGGCGCGTGCACTTGTACGAAGGCTATACCCCGGCGCAGGTCGTCTACCCGGTCCGCGTGCTGGGCAAACTCGGTGTCCGGGCCCTCGTGGTGACCAACGCGGCGGGCGGGATCAATCTCTCCTACCGTCGCGGCAGTCTCGTACTGGTTTCCGACCATATCAATCTTCAAGGCTCCAATCCGCTGGTGGGACCGAATGATGACAGCCTGGGGCCGCGCTTCCCAGACATGTCGGAAGCCTACTGCCGCCGCTATCGCGAGATCGCCCGCGAAGTGGCCGCCCAGCTCGGCATCGAACTGGCGGAAGGCGTCTACGCGGCGGTTCTCGGCCCAAGTTATGAGACTCCCGCGGAGATCCGCTACCTGCGTTCCATCGGCGCCGACCTGGTCGGCATGTCCACCGTCCCGGAGGTCATTGCGGCAAACCACATGGGGATGAAAGTCCTGGCGATTTCTTGCGTAACCAACATGGCCGCGGGCATCCTTCCTCAGCCACTGACTCATGACGAGGTTCTCGAGACCGGCCGGAGGGTGGCTGAGACGCTGCTCCGATTCCTGAAAGCCTTGGTGCCGCGTCTGGAGGTGTGAATTGGATCCGCTGGTTGCGGCAGCCCGGCTCGCGCGGGACCGCGCCTACGCCCCTTTCTCCCGTTTCAAGGTGGGCGCTGCCGTCGAGGATGCCGAAGGGCGCATCTACACCGGATGCAACATTGAAAACGCCACGTACGGGCTGACCGTATGCGCCGAGCGGGTGGCGGTCTTCAAGGCGGTCTCTGAGGGCGCCCGCGGACTGCGGCGGATCGCAGTCGTGGCCGACACGAGCGTGCTCACGCCGCCCTGCGGCGCCTGCCGGCAAATCCTCTGGGAATTCTGCGGGGACGCAGAAGTGATCCTGGCCAATCTCCGGGGCGAGACCGAAACCCTCCGCATACGGGATCTGCTGCCGAGGCCCTTCGATGCGTCATTTCTCTAGCGTCCTGTGCCTGTCGTTCATCTGTCAGCAGGCCACTCCGGCAGCCGAGCGGGCAGACTGGCTCTGGACGGGGCGGTATGTGATTACGATGGACGCCTCGCGCCGTGTCATTGCCGACGGCGCCGTGGCCGTCCGTGGCGATCGGATCCTGGCCGTCGGAGGGCGCACCGAAATCGAGCGACAGTACGCTGCGCCGCGCCGCCTCGGCGGCCCGAACCGCTTGATCGCCCCCGGCCTCATCAACGGGCACACCCACGCAGCCATGACGCTGCTGCGAGGCGTCGCCGCGGACGTCCACCTTCAGGACTGGCTCGAGCGGTACATCTTCCCTGCCGAAGCCAAGCTCGTGACGGCGGAGTTCGTCGAATGGGGAACCCGGCTGGCCTGCCTGGAGATGGCGCTCGGCGGCATCACCACCTTCGCCGACATGTATTACTACGAGGACACCGTAGCCGAGGCGACAGTGGAAGCCGGCCTGCGAGGCGTTCTGGGCGAGACCATCGTCCGCTTCCCGGCACCGGATGCCAAATCGCCGGAAGAAGCTCTGGCCTTCACGGAGCGCTTCATTCGCCGGTTCCGGGGCCATCCGCTCGTGGTTCCGGCCGTAGCACCGCACGCGCTTTATACGAACCGCGACGACACGCTCCGGGCGGCTCGGGAACTCGCCAATCGCCACCGCGTCCCTTTGCTGATCCACCTGGCCGAAACGCAACAGGAGCGCGAGGAAACGCTCGCGCGCCGCAAGGCGAGCCCGGTGGCGGTTCTCGATGCGCTCGGGGTCTTCCACGGCCGCACGGTGGCCGCCCACGTCGTATGGGCGGACGATTCCGACCTCCGTACGCTCAAGAGCCGCGGCGTCGGAGTCGTGCATTGCCCTTCCAGCAACATGAAACTGGCCAGCGGAATTGCGCCCGTCGTGCGGATGCTGCGGCTCGGCATCGCCGTGGGCCTGGGCACGGACGGTCCCGCCGGAAGCAATGACGACCTGAACTTGTTCGAAGAGCTGGATCTCGCGGCGAAACTCCAGAAGATCGCAACCGGCGATCCGCAAGCGCTTCCCGCCTTTCAGGCGCTCGAAATGGCCACAATCGGCGGCGCAAGAGCTTTGGGAATGGAAAACGAGATCGGATCCCTCGAACCCGGCAAGCGTGCTGATCTCATTTCCATCCGACTTGACGCGGCCCACGCCGTGCCGCTCTATGATCCCGTCTCGCAACTTGTCTACGCACTGAAGGCCGCGGACGTTGAAGACGTGATGGTCAATGGCCGGCTGGTCGTGCGAGGCAGGCGCATGTTGACCCTCGATGCCGCCGAAGTTCTCCGGAAGGCCTCCCAATTTGCTCAAACAGTACGCCAGGTCGTATCCCCGTTGCGCTAGCAGACCTCGAGCTGCCGCTTGAAATGTGGGCGGTGTGATCCTTTCGCCTATTCCCCCCAGTACGCGGGAATATACTCGGTAGTTTTGCGGTAATAATCTTCCGAATTTTCGTCAAGTGTGAGAATTTTTCCCGCCACGGAGAACACTATTCTGTGAGTTTTCTTCAAAAGCAATGCAGATGCGCAAAACCACGCTCCTTGCAGTGACGATTGTGGCCTGGGCCGCCGCGCCGGCCGCCGCTTCACCGATCCTGTTCACGGACCGGATTGCCTGGCAGAATGCTTTGACCAGTCTTACGGCGTTGATCACCTTCGAAGGCCTGGCTTCCCCCGGGGTTCCGGGCAATTACAGCACAGCAGCCGGACTGACGCTGAGCAGCGCACAGTTTCTCGGCCCCAAGACTGACGGCGGCTATTTTCTCTACACGCAGGATCCCGGCACAGCCTCCTATCTGAACTGGAACTCGGGCGATTTGCTCATGGGAGGACAAGCCTCCTGGGGTGCTTCCATCCTCGTGAATCTGCCCGCCGGCGTCACGGCGGTGGGAACCGACGTCATGACACACAGTCCGTTCGCCGCACCCGTGGTGGTCGCACTTTCGACGGGAGACTCCTTTGTCATTACGACGTTGAATCACCCGAACCGCCAGTTTGTGGGCGTGACGTCCGGCGTCCCGATCAACTGGATCCGGCTAACTCCGCAAAACGGCTACATCATGGTGGACAACTTCGCCTATGGCGTGGCGACACCGGAGCCTGACGGTCTTATCCTCGCCGCCACCGGGCTCTTCGGCCTGTGGGTGGCCCGCAGGTTACGGCGCAGCTAAGCGGGACCTGCAACGACGAAGACGGGCTATCTGTCGGTTAACACCGCAACACCGGGAAGCTCCAGGCCCGCGAGGAATTCCAGCGAGGCCCCGCCGCCGGTGGAGATGTGTGTGATTTTTTCGGCGACGCCGGCCGACTTGACTGCTCGTTCGGAGTCGCCTCCGCCCACCACGGAAAGGGCTCCTGAGGCTGCAACCGCCTGAGCCACGGCGACCGTCCCGCGATCAAACGGCGGTTTTTCGAAAACGCCCATCGGCCCGTTCCAGATAATGGTCTTTGCCTGCGCAATCTCCTTTGAGTACAACTCCACCGTCTTCGGACCGATGTCCAGACCGATTTTGCCAGCAGGGATCTCTTCGGCCACCTCGTGTTCAGCGCCCTCTTTGATCTCGGCCGCAACCACGTGATCCACGGGCAGGAGGAGTTTGCCGTCCGCGGACGCGAGTAGCTGGCGAGCCAGTTCGATCTTGTCTTCTTCCACAAGTGAGTTACCGGCAGGTTTGTCGAGCGCGCGCAGAAAGGTATACGCCATCGCGCCGCCAATCAGCATGCGATCTACGATCTTCAGCAGGTTTTGGATAACCTCGATCTTGTCCGAGACCTTGGCCCCGCCCAGAATGGCCACGCAGGGGCGATCCGGATTGCGGGTGACTTTCGTGAGGTACTCGAGCTCCTTCTCCATGAGAAGCCCTGCGGCCGCCTTCGGAACGAAGCGGATCATGCCCACCGTCGAAGCGTGGGCGCGGTGCGCGGTACCGAAGGCGTCATTGACGTACAGATCGCAAAGAGAAGCCAGCTTTCGGGAAAACTCCGGGTCATTAGCCTCTTCTTCCGGATGAAATCGAAGATTCTCCAGCAACAGTACTTCGCCCGGTTTCGGCAGCATGGCCTCGACTTCGGGGCCCACACAGTCGGGCGCCATCTCGACCGGCCGCCCGAGAAGCTCTTCTAGGCGCCGGGCCACGGGTTTCAGGCTCATCTCCGGATTCGGTTTCCCCTTTGGCCTGCCGAGGTGACTGGCCAGGATGACCGCAGCTCCACGCTCGAGTGCGTACCGAATCGTCGGCAACGAAGCACGGATCCGCTTGTCGGACGTGATGGTCTTTCCGCCGTCGGCCAGCGGCACATTAAAGTCCACGCGGATGAAAACACGTTTGTTTTCCAGATCAAGATCGCGAATGGACAGCTTCTGCATAAAAAGGCCTCCTTTGCGATTTTACTTCTCCGACGCCGGCAGACCGCTAAAGGTAGGTCGCAAACCCGCGGCGCGCCACGCCTCGATCAGAGCGCCTGCCGCAGGACCGAACCGCGGCGCCACCACACGGTTGCCCTCTTCCAGTTCGACCAGCATTCGGAAGCGCTCGCGCAGGCGGTCGCTGCGAAATGCTCCGCCCAAGTATGCGACAAGCGCCGTCTCGCCTTGTCCAAAAATCTGCCGGCGTACTGCGAAGGCCAATGTCGCCAGATCCTGACCCGCCTTATCCAGTAGGGCGCAGGCGACCGCATCGTTGTCCTGCGCCGCCCGATCCACCAGAGGAGCCAGAGCCGCCACACGGTCACGGGGATAGTCCGCAGTATAGAAGCGGTGCAGCAGCTCGGCGGCCGAACGTGCGCCTGTTTCGTCAAGCAGGAGAGCGTGCAAGCAGGTCGGCGGGCCCCAGCCTTCTTCGAACCGAAGTGCGGCGCGCAGCGCCTGCCGTACCAAGTCGAAGGCCGCTCCCTCATCGCCGAACACGTATCCCCAGCCGCCCGCCCGGGCGGTCTTCCCGGCCGCGTTTCGGCCCAGGGCGATCGAGCCGGTCCCCGCGATGACCACGATGCCGGCCTCGCCGCCGGTGGCTCCTGAAAGGGCAATGAAGGCGTCCGTGGTGACGATCAGACGCTGAGCGCGAATGAGTTCCTTCACAAGGGCCTCTTTGTCCGCAGGGCCGCCGCTGAACCCCAGGCATGCCGCTTCGAAGCTCGTCCCGGCACAATCACACCCCGCGTCGCGGCAAGCCTGAGTCACCGAGTTCTGGATGGCAAGGGTGAACTTTTCACGGCCGCCTTCGGCGCCCAGGTGATTGCAGGGCCCGCCCCGGCCCGTGCCCAGCACGCGGCCGGTCTCATCGGCGATGAGCGCTGTGGTGCTGGACTGTCCGCCGTCTACACCGAGAAATAATCGGGGCACAATTCCATCCTAGGCGTTTGGCCGCACGGTACGAGCATTCCCCCGGGCGAGTCTCGCGCGTCACGCGGCCGCGGCGCGCGGCTGCCCGCTAACTACAGCGAATCTCCCGCGAACCGTCCTTGAGCTCCCGCAGGCGGATTTCGATCCGCTCGGCAGGCCAGAGCTGCGGGAACCGCTCGCCCCATTCCACCAGCACCACGCCCGGGCGCGACAGCAGTTCCTCAAGCCCCAGCTCCTCAGCTTCGCGGGCGCTCTCGATCCGGAACAGGTCGATGTGGTAAACCTTCGTCGCCTCGCCGTATTCCTGGATCAGGGTGAAGGTGGGACTGGAAACGTCGTCCGGCTGCCCCGCGCCGAGACCCTTCACGATCCCCTTGGCCAGGGTGGTCTTCCCCGCCCCGAGCTCTCCGATCAACAACACGACTGAGCCGGGCGTCAAGCCGCGCCCGATCTCTTCCCCTGCCGCAACCGTCTCCTCCTCAGAGCGAGTCCGAAACACGCGCGCACTCATCCATCGCCTCGGGCAGAAACTCAAGCAGATCCGTGGCGATCAGGGGCTTCTCGCCGTAGGCCCCCGCGCCCAGCTCACCGCAGCGTCCGTGGAGCCAGACAGCCGCGCCAACCGCCTGCTCGCGGCGGTCGGGATGCTGGGCCAGCAGTCCCGCAATGAGTCCCGTCAGAATGTCTCCGCTGCCCGCGGTAGCCATGGCCGGGCTGCCAGTGGGATTCACCCAAACCCGGCCGTCCGGAAACGCCGTCAACGTCCGGTACCCCTTGAGCACCACCGTGACCCGGCGGGCCAGCGCAAAACCCCGGGCCGCGGCGAGGCGGTCCGCCTGCACTTCCGCCGCAGTCTTGCCCGTGAGCCGTCCCATCTCGCCCGGGTGCGGAGTCAACACCGGTGCCGCCGACGCAAAATCCACCGAGCAGCCCGCAAGAGCGTTCAGGCCGTCTGCGTCCACGACGACGGGGCTTGTAAGGGATGCGGTCAGACGGCGCACTAGAGCCACCGTTTCCGGATGAGTTCCTAGCCCGGGTCCGACTGCGACGACATCCTTGCCTTGGAGCAACCCCTCCAGAACCTCCACAGCGCGCGTTGCGATCGCCCCGTCCGCCGTCTCGGGCAGCGCTTCCGTCATCAACTCCGGTGCGTGCGAAGCGATCACCGGCACGGCGGAAGCCGCAGAGGCGACCGTGACCAGGCCCGCGCCCGCCCGGAGGGCCGCCACGCCGCACATCGCCGCCGCCCCGGTCTTGCCACGCGAACCGCCGACGATGAGCACGTGCCCGAAGTCTCCCTTGTGCGCTCCCGGAGGCCGGGGCGCAAACAGAGCGCTGAAATCACGGGGCTCGGCGAGCGAGAGGAAAATGGACTCATCCTCCTCATACAGCTCCGGCGGGCTCCCGATCGGCCGCACCACAAGCTGTCCCACGCGCTCGCACGCTGGCGGCATCACCTGGCCGACCTTGGGCGCCGTGAAGGTCACAGTGTAGTCAGCCCGCACAGTCTCCCCCAACAGAGCGCCGCTGTCGCTGTCGAGTCCGGAGGGGATGTCGAGCGCCACGATCCGGGCGCGAGGAAAGCCGGTGTTGATTTCGCGGATGAACTCGAGGGCGCGGCCCGTGGCCGGACCCTTGAGTCCCGTCCCGAGCAGGGCATCCACGACGATGGTGGCGGATCGCATCTCGGCGCTGATTTCCTGCGAGACTGGGCAGCCGCACGCCGCCAGCATGCGGAAATTCTCTGCCGCGTCGCCCCGGAGTTCCTCGGGCGCGGCAGCCAGCACCACATCCAGCCGCCGCGGCCGCAGCCGCGTGTGGAGCTGCCGCGCCACCACGAAGCCGTCCCCGCCGTTGTTGCCTTTCCCACAAACAATGACGACGTGATGCTCAGCGAGAGGCGCAAACGTTTCCGCAAGGAACTCCGCAACCCGGTGACCGGCGTTCTCCATCAGAATCAGGCCCGGGATGCCCAGCTCGATCGTGCGCCGGTCCACGGCGCGCATCTGCTCGGCAGTGAGCACCTTCACGCACACACCTCCGCGCCGATCATAACGCGAAACGCCGGGAGCTCGTTGCCTGGAGGAGCAGGCTCAAGCGCACCCCGGCCGCTGTACCTTTTTGAGCCCGCGCCCGGCGCGCAGGCGCGACTGCGGCACGTTGAAGGAAAAACCGGGCCTCGGAGCGAGATGCGACCTGCGACGAACCCGGCGGCCGATGGCGGCGCTCAGCGTCAAAAATCAATCGAGGCCAAGATCTCCGACGGGCGCTTGTTGAGCGCGCGGCAGAGCGCCAGCAGGCTCTCGATGCTGGGCAAGTGCGCCCCGCGCTCGATCGAACTGATCTGCGAGACACTCAACTGTGTGGCCGCGGACAGATCCTTGAGCGACCAGTCGCGCTCGACCCGCAGCATCTTGAGCCGCCGCCCAAGCCGGTCCCGCAGGCGCTCCTGCGCACTGCGTCCCAGTCCGTAGGCTTCCACGGCAGCATTCAATACCTGTCGCAGCTGCACCAGGGACAGAGGCTTGACCAGGTAGTCGAATGCGTTGAGCTTGAACGTGCTCCGTGCTTCGTCGAGCGAAGGGCGCGCGGTCGTGACGATGACGCACACGGCCGGATGTCGTGCCTTGAGTTGCTCGAGCGTCTTCAGTCCTTGCGCGTTGTTCGCGGAGAGGTCCAGTAGCACAATGTCCGGAATTCGCTGCCCGCAGGACTGGAAGAAATCCTCCGGGTGCCCATAGGTGCGAACCGTGAGGTCGTCTTCGTTGCGCAGCAGTTCCTCGATCTGCCGTCGGAATTCGTAGTTTTCGTCGAGCACGGCCACCTCGAGGGAAGCCGGGCCGACCTTCGCGCGCGCTGCGGCCGAGTATCTCATCCCATCACCTCCTCCGAGCCGGCGGCGAGCCGGGGAAAAGGCCTGCCTCGGGATCGCTGAGAAGCACCCCGGGCGGGCGGCGGATCTCGCGATGCCGAGGCGTTCCGGCCCCGCTGATACAAATACTCTAATACAAACCGTACGGCGAGCATAGAAAAATCTTTCGAAGGCCTTTGTGTCCCGATTTGTTCGGCCGGCCGTATGTTGCTGAATCCGCAAATGAACTGGCGCCACGTTTGGTCGGGGACCGACGCAGGTGATCATGACGTTGACAATTCAGATCTACCTGATTATACTGATTTATATGGAAAATCAAAATCTAGTTCTGAACAACACCTCCGCCGAATGCTGTCGGGCTTTTCGCGTTGAATCCCTCATCGCAGTGGACGAACGCGGGCAGATGGTGCTGCCCAAGGAGATCCGCGAGAAGGCGCACATTCAGGCCGGCGAAAAGCTCGCACTCGTTGCCTGGGAACAGAACGGCCACATCTGCTGCCTGATGTTGATCAAGGCCGACGAACTGGCCGAGATGGTT
>DATLYE010000003.1:0-3901 GCA_035575135.1 Bryobacteraceae bacterium | reverse complement strand
AACGTTCACATCGAAGGTGTGGACGAAAACGGTCAACCCCAAAAGGTCGATTCGGTGATGAACTACGACGCCGTCATGGTGAACAAGGCGTTCGCGCCGGCCGACCAGGATCAAACACAAATCCGCGGAGGCACTCTGGAGTTTGCAAGCAGCTACCAGGGGATCACCCCGGAGCAGGAGCGCGCCATTCTGGGCATGCCGGCTGCGCCTTCCTCCGGGGCGGGAGGCGGCCCTAGCCCGGAAGATGTGGTTTCCGGCAGGCCGGCGCCGCCGGTCGAAGAAACTCAGCCGGACGCCGGCTCGCCAAGCGGAGGCGTGGCGACGGGAATCTCGAACTCCCTGCGGGAACTTCCGGAGAAGATCGGCGAGCAAATCCGCGAGCAGTTGAAAGACATCCACGGGTTCGTCGTCACGGTGTCGCGACAGCCGGACGGCTCGCTCCGGATCGAGGGTGATATCAAGCGCACGCCCGGGGCTGTCCCCACCGGGGCGGAAGCCGAGCCCAGCGGGCAGATCGAGCGGGTCGCCGGCGAGACCGGCACGGTCCACGAAGAGCGGTCGCAGCAATTCGTCACGGATGCCGCGGCTCCCGTGACCGTGCGCTTCGCAATGGGGGCAGAGGCCGGCCGGCCGACGCAGGATCAGGGTGGTACGACTTCCTCGGTGGTCTCCAGCGGCGCCTCGGCCAGCGTCCGCAACCGTGGACTTGCGGTGAACAAGGTGGCATGTGTCGAGGGAATTGCTCTCAGCGTCAACGTGAGCCTTTTGAATCTCACCGTGACCGCGTAGTAGTCGCCGAGGACCTGGTCCAGCAGGCGGGCTTCGTCGGACTTGCGCCCGGAGCCGACAGCGTGTTTGTGTGCGCGGAGGGAGCGCTGGAAGTGCCGCCCGCGCTGGAGGTCGGCGGGCGCCGTCTCCGCACCCGGGTGCTTCCTTCGGGCCGCTTCTTTGTGGCCGCCGGGCGCGGGCCGATCCTGCCGTCGGCGTTCCGAGGGCGACGGCGGCCGGTGCAGGCGGGCTACAGCCTTGGCACCTCAAAAACGGTGGGCACCGCCGGCCTGCTGACCGCGCCCGCCCAGGGGCCGTTTCGCGCGCAGGTGCTTACTGCCTGCCATGTAGTCAGCCGCGCGCTGAAGGTGCACGGAATTCCAGTGCTCCAGCCCGCGGGGCCCGACGGGGGCCTGTTGCCGGAGGATGGGATCGGGAAAATCACCTCCGTGCTTGCTCCGGCCCGCCGGGGCACGAGCGTCTCCGACGCCGCTCTGGTGGAACTGGCCCCGGGTGTCGCTTTCGATGCTGCCTATCCGGGCTTCGGTCCGCTGCGCGGTCACTGCGCCGTCGTGCGGCTTGGATGGACCGTCTACAAGGCAGGACGTTCCACCGGACTCATCTCAGGCCGGATTCTGTCCACCGACTGGTCCGGGTTCGTGGATTACGCCGGCGGCCGCTGCTGGTTTACCGGGCAGTTACTGATCGAAGGGCTGCCGGGTCCGGCGGCGCTGCCGGGAGATTCCGGATCCGTGTGGGTCACCGATTCCGGTTACGCCGTCGCCCTGAGTTTTTCGGCGACGGACCGAAAGGGGCGCTACTCCATCGCCACACCCATCCACCGGGTGCTGGAGGCTTTTGACGCCAGAGTCATTACGTTGTGGTAGGCCGCGGCTTATCCCGCAGGTGTTCTGGTCAAGACGCCTGAGTCGGGGGGACCTGTGCCGGGGCGTGGCGCGGTAGAGTAACCCGTCAGGAGAAATTCCCATGAAGACCACACCTGCTACACTCGGCCGGCGCTCCGTGGTGGCCGGCCTGTTCGCCAGCCTGGGATGGAGAGCGTTCGAACGTGCCGAAGCCGCGGTCCAGCAGGCCGCGGGCAAAGATGCGCCCATCCAGCCCAGGGACAAACTGCAGATCACCCGCCTGGAAACGTTTCTGGTCAAGCCGCGCTGGCTGTTCTTGAAAGTGCACACCAACGCCGGCATTGTCGGACTGGGCGAACCGATCCTGGAGGGGCGCGCCCGCACATGCATGGAAGCGGTGCGGGAAATCGAGCCGTACCTGATCGGCAAAGATCCCCGGCAGGTGGTCCACCACTGGCAGGCCATTTACCGCCACGCGTTCTATCGCGGCGGTCCCATCCTGACGAGCGCACTCAGCGGCATTGACATCGCGCTGTGGGATATCAAAGGCAAAGCTCTCGGCGTGCCGGTGTACGAGCTGCTGGGCGGGCCGACCCGTAACCGCGTGCGCGTCTACGCCCACGCCGGCACCCCGGAACGCCTCAAAGAAGGACTGGCCCGCGGCTTTACGGCCTTTAAAACGGGGCCGGCCAAGAAACGCCCGGCGCGCTACGTCGAGACACCCGCGCAGGTTCAGTACGCGGCCGAAAAGTTCGCAGAGTTGCGCAAGATCGCCGGCGACGACGTGGACATCGCCATTGACTTCCACGGCGCCATCAGCCCGGCCACGGCCAAGCTGCTGATCAAAGCGCTCGAACCCTACCAGCCGATGTTCGTCGAAGAGCCGTGCCAGGCGCAGAACCACGACGTCATGGCCGAGATTGCCCGCGGAACGCATTTGCCCATCGCCACCGGCGAGCGGGTCTTCACCAAGTGGGGTTTCCGCGAGGTGTTGGAAAAACGCGCCGCCACGATCCTCCAGCCGGACCTTTGTCACGCCGGGGGCATCACCGAAGTCCGGCTCATCGCCGGCATGGCGGAGGCGTATTACGCCGCCATCGCCCCGCACAACCCCCTGGGTCCTATCTCGCTCGCCGCTGGAATCCAGCTTGCGGCTTCGATTCCGAATTTCCTGTGCCAGGAACAGGTCAGCCTCGGGGAGGGATATCTCAAAAAGCCCTTCGTCGTGCGGAACGGCTATGTGGATCTGCCCACCGGTCCGGGTCTGGGAATCGAACTCGACGAAGACGCCTTGGCGGACAAGATCGGCCACGACTGGCGCAACCCGGAAACCTACGACGCCGACGACGGCAGCGTCGTGGACTGGTGAGGCGTTCGCGAAGGGGGCCTACCGCGGGACCTGCGTCTGGCCGGTGGCGTGGCCGTGCAACTGGACTTCGACCTTCTGCTCGAGGCTGTCGTAGTACTCCTTCAGGATCGCGATGACCTCCGGTTTGGAGAATTCTTTGGGAACGGGCTTCCCCTCGCTCATCAGCTTGCGGAGCAGCGTGCCCGACAGGATGAGACGGGCTCCACCCCGGTACTCGCCGTTATCGTCAATGACCGCCATGCTCTCGTGGGGGCAGGTCTTCATGGAGGCCATGCTGCCGCACTCGTAGCAGTAAAACGTCCAGTCCATGCACAGGGGCCGGAGCACCAGCGCATCGGGCGGAATTTCGTTGAAGATGCGCTGCGCGTCGAACGGGCCGTAGTAATCGCCGACTCCCGCATGATCGCGGCCGACGATCAAGTGCGAGCAGCCGTAGTTTTGGCGGAAGACGGCGTGCAGCAGGGCTTCGCGCGGCCCGGCATAGCGCATCTCCATGGGATAGCCGCCTTGCACGACGCGGTCCTTGCGGAAGTATTTGTTCACCAGAGCATCAATGGCTCGCACCCGCACCTCCGCCGGAATGTCGCCGGGCTTCAGCTTGCCGACCAACTGGTGAATGTAGACGCCGTCGCAGACCTCGATGGCGATCCAGGCCAGATAGGCGTGCGAATTGTGCATCGGATTGCGCAGTTGCAGCGCCGCCACCGTCGTCCAGCCGCGCTCTTCAAAGATGCGCCGTGCTTCGGCCGGCCGCTGGTAGATACCCTGGAACATTTCCGGGTAGTACGATTCGGAAAGCACCTTGACCGGCCCGGCCAGATTCACAGGCCCCTGCTCCATCACTTTGCGGACCCCGGGATGGGCCGTGTCGGTCGTCCGGAACACCTGCTTGCATTCG
>DATLYE010000002.1:0-8858 GCA_035575135.1 Bryobacteraceae bacterium | reverse complement strand
GTCTATGGTTCCTCTGCGCTGCTGGCGTTGGTTCTGCTGGCCATCTTTCGCGCCCGCCGCTGGTACTGGCACGTGCTGAGTGTGCTCGCGGCCTTCGGCATCGGCCTGACCCCGATCCCACCCAAGTACAACACCAACGAGGTCACGCTGGCCATCGGTTTTGTCTTTACGTTTCTTTTCCTGTGGGGCGCGGCAGCCCCGTTTTTCGGGCGGAAGCGCACCTGAACGGCGTTTTCGCATGGATGCTTTCCAAAGGAGACGCAGTGGTGAACCGCTTTGCGAAATTCGTCCTAACCGAGGATCAGATCCCGACGGTCTGGATTAACGTTCTTGCGGCGCTCAAAGAGCCGATGGATCCTCCCCTCGATCCTGCCACGGGCGCTCCCATCGGTCCCGAGGCGCTGGAAGCGATCTTTCCGCGTGCGTTGATCGAGCAGGAGTTCTCACCAGAGCCTGAAGTGGATATTCCGGGCGAGGTGCTGGACATCTACCGCTTGTGGCGCCCCACGCCGCTTTACCGCGCCCGTCGCCTCGAACAAGATCTGGATACCCCGGCACGGATCTATTACAAGTACGAGGGCGTCAGTCCGGCCGGCAGTCACAAGCCGAATACCGCGGTGGCCCAGGCCTTCTACAACAAGCAAGCCGGCATACGACGCCTTGCCACAGAGACCGGCGCGGGGCAATGGGGCAGCGCGCTGGCTCTGGCCTGCCGGCTGTTCGGTCTTGAGTGCACCGTCTACATGGTCAAGGTCAGCTACCAGCAGAAACCCTACCGGCGCATGATGATGAACACCTGGGGCGCGGAGGTGATTCCCAGCCCGAGCGACCGCACTGCCTCCGGCCGCGCCGTCCTCGCCGCCGCACCGGATTCCCCCGGGAGCCTGGGCATTGCCATCAGCGAAGCCGTAGAAGACGCCGCCTCTCACCCGGACACGAACTATTCGCTCGGCAGCGTGCTCAACCACGTGCTGCTCCACCAGACCGTGATCGGGCAGGAAGCCAAGCTACAGATGCAGCTTGCCGGAGACGAGCCGGACGTCGTGATCGGCTGTTTCGGCGGGGGCAGCAGTTTCGGAGGACTCGCGCTGCCCTACGTGTTGGATAAGCTGAACGGGTCGCCGGTGCGCCTGGTGGCGGTCGAGCCGACGGCGTGTCCGACGCTCACCAAAGGCGTGTGGGCGTACGATTACGGAGACACCGCCAGACTCACACCGCTGCTGCGCATGTACACGCTGGGCCACGATTTTGTGCCGCCGGGCATCCATGCCGGCGGCTTGCGCTACCACGGCGCGGCGCCGCTGGCCAGCCACCTGCTCCGGCACGGTCTGATCGAGGCTCGCGCCTACCCGCAGAATCCCGTCTTCGAGGCCGCCGTGCGCTTTGCGCGGACCGAAGGCATTCTGCCGGCGCCGGAGTCGGCCCATGCCTTGCGCGCCGTGATGGACGAAGCTCTCGCCGCGCGGGAAGAAGGAAAACCGCGTGTCATTTTGTGCTGCCTGAGCGGGCACGGGCACTTTGACCTGGCGGCCTTCGACAGCTACCTGAGCGGACAGCTGCAGGACTACGAGTACCCCGCAGAGGCCATCGCCCGTTCCATCCAGGCTCTGCCCCGCCTCGGCTGAGCGCGGAAACCGGGGTCGGGGGCCGCAGTCCCTCCGCAACCGCGGCCCCGCTGCGATCTCTCTACCGGCGAATGAAAGAGATCGCGAACTCTATTTGAATAGTGAAGGCAGGAGGGCGGGACGTTTCATCCGGCCTCGCCATTCGGACGCACCCGGCCTTTTGGTCCCGCGCCCCGTTTGAGACTTGGAACCTGCGCGCCGTCCCCGGTCCCGGTGAGGATCTCACGGTAGTCGGACCAGTTCCTGGCGACCACGTAGAAGCCGAAAACCAGGGCTGCGATCACGACCAACACCACCGCCGCGAGCGCCGCGTAGTGCACCGGCATCGTGGCGGGATCCGGATCGAAAAACCACCGCTCGAAGTGGTGCCCGAAATTCATTCCGAAAAAGCCCGTGGCCACAGCCCCGAGACCGAGCATCAGACTCAGCATGGCCAGCCGGTTCACCGCCTCCGTGTTGCGGAACTGATAGTAGTTGTGCAAGGAGGCGTTCAGCTTCTCGATCTCCTCTTCGATTTCCCGTTTCATGGGTGCGGTGCGGTACTGGCGGCACATGAGCTGGAAGTGCTCCAGTTCCTCGTCCTTGTTGGCCAGCTCGTCGAAGTGCCAGTAGTTGGCGAAGTGGAGAAACTCGGCCCGCAGGTCGCTGGCCAGGCGGATATTCTCTTTGCTGAACCGCCCGTCTTCATGATCCAGATACAGTTGCTTGGAAACCAGCGCCGTGCGCTCGGAAAATTCCAGCAACGTTGCGCGGTAAAAGAGTGCGACCACGGTCATGAGGTAGTAGCGCGTGTCGAACATGCGGTGAATGAGAAAGCCCTCGCCGAGCACATGGTCGTCGCAATCGTGGGTTCCGATGGCCGCCGTGAGGCTGCTGTAACTGGTGAAGCCGTAGTAGGTGCCCTGGTGAGCCCACCGCCGGTAGACCTGGCGGCGCATCTGCCGGCGCGTGAACTCGGGTTCGTAGCGATATCCTTCGCCCCAACGATCCACGTAGAGAAAACGGCTCAGCAGTTGCTGGTAACTCTCTGACGCTGCATAGCCGGCTTCGACGGAAGCCGGATCCACGGCGAAGTAGGTGTAGACGACCATGCGTTCGTCAAGAACGGGCTCGTACTCTTCGCGCTCGTAGTCGGCGAAGTACAGCAGGCCCTGGATAGTGGCTGCCAGGGGCGGCTGGAAGCCGATCATGTCGCACTGTTCGAAGCGCTCCTCCACGAGCCTCCGGCGGACTCCGTCTTGCTCGAGCGCGAAAGCCATGCGGCAGGGAATCCGCGCCTCGCGAATCTGCCGGCCGCTCGAGGGGTAGACCTTGCGGAAGTTTTCGTTGATCCAGAGCGCTTCCGGAGCCGAAATCCGAAACGCCTCGACCCCGATCGAGAGGATTCCGATGCCGTTGGCGAACAGAAAGAGTCGCAAATCCGTGATCTCGGCAGCTGCCGAGCGCCCCCTGCGGTCCTCGGCTTCGAACCACAGCCGCGCTGGGCTGCGCAACGGGATACGGTAGCAGCGCAGGAGCGCTTCCTTCTCCACGCCTTCGGCCCCGGCGGTGTCAAAGAACACGCGGCGAACAATCGGATGAAAGAAGACCATGTCCTGATAGGCAGGCGAATCCATGTCGAATTGCGTGTACGTAGCCCGCCGCCAGGGACCGATCTCGCGCACGAGCGCCGAGTCCGCGCGCGCCGGATGCACGGCGATCCATTCATCCAGACCGTCCATCCATCGGGTATGCCCGGCCCAGATGTCCCGGTGGTCGGCCATGACCGTCCGGCGGTCGATGGAGAAGGGGAAAAGAAAATAGGTGTGCAGGTGAAGAATGTTCGGCGGCACGGAACGGCATTATACCCGGTGCCGCCCCTCCGATCGTTGATTCAGCGAGTAGCGCCTGACGTCGCAGGCGTCCATGCTGCGCACAAGGCAAGGATGTGCCGTACGGCGCCCGCCGCCTCGGCTTGGCGCCCCGACTTGAACGCCTTGCTGGCCGCGCGACTGTAACTGTTTGAAACTAAGCCCAAACTTTGTTAAGAAAAAGCCTTGACAAAAAAAAAACTTGAGCTAAAAGGAGGGAAAGGGGCTGGGGCTTATGGCTCGGGGCCGCAGTTGGCTGCCAGGCCGAGACTTAGTGGTGTTCATTCTGGCCGTAATTTTCGCAGCAATCGCATGGCGAGTTCATTTCACCAACCTCCGCCTTGCCGCTGAGAATCGTCAGCTTCGGGCAACCAGGGACAGGCCGCTGCTGATTCGTGGTGCGTCTCTTGACTTGCTGTCGGAGACGATCTCGATCCTGGAGGCGCCTTCCACGAGCAGCGTACGTCAGGTTCTCGTCTTGGTGCTGGCATCTGCCGGAACAATATAGACAACTGGAAGCGGCTCGTGGACCAAGTAGCTTGGCGGCCGGATCAGGAGGTTTGGTTGCTCACGTTTGACACATGGGATCTAGTGGTTCCGATCGTGCGAACGCTGAAGGAACGCAAGGTAGCGTTTCGCCTGCGCCGGACCCGCGATCCCTTGGTGTTCCCCTACGCAAGCGGCATTATGGGAGTGCCACTCACCTTGGTACTGGATCCCCAGGGGCTCGTTCAGGCACTGGCTTCAGGCAAGTTGCGCGATGACTCGCTCCGTGTGATCGCCTCATATCTGAACGGTGAAAAGCTGTCGAAGGCGCGGCGCCCGTTCTTCGCCGTCGAGGGCGTCAACGACGTTCGCGACCTCGGTTTGAGCAGGATGCGATGAGAATCTGCGGGGACACCGTGATCATCTTTCTTTCATCAATTCCAATAAGGAGGACATGACTGCGATGGCGTCTACAAGAACAGACATGAATTTCGGTGCCAGCCTGGCCCAGCGATGGCTCTTGCTCGGGATGCTGGCTTCCGCCGCGTTCTTGGGCACGAGGCACTTGATGTTCGGACAGGAGGCGGGCGCATATAATTGTTGCGGCTACGGAGGTTGTACCTTGGTCAACAGGTCATGTGCATGTCCGGACGGTCCACATCAGTGTTTCGGCTGTGGTTCGTATTCCACGTGTTGCCCGTACGCTTGTAATCAGCCGTGAAAGTCGTACGCCTAATCACCGCACTTGCGGGCGGACTTGTCCTCGGGGCTCTGAGATTTCAAGTTTTTGACCGGGGCGAAGCCTCAGCCGAGGCGCAAGCGATCCTTGATCTCGCCGAAGGTCTGACCGTGGAATACCGCGCCGACGTCCTGTTCCGGCTGATGGACGCAGGCAAAGGACCCGGGAACAAGGACCGTCCTGCGGTTCTGGAAGCGCTTTTCCAATCGGCCGTACACGCCAAAGAGCCAGTCGCTGTTCACTCGATCGCCCCCGGCACCCCCACACATGCAGGTCTCCTGGTTGAAGCGAGCAGGCTCGGGCTCGACCGGACCTCGATTCGGTGCCGCATCGTGCGTGAGCTGGCCAAGACTGACCGGGAGAAGGCCCGGAGGCTGTTTCGCGAGGTTTATCGGGACCTCGGCCTTGTGGCTTCCGGATGCGAGAGCCCGCTGGTGTTTGACCCCTCGTTGCTTGAGATCACATTGCGCGAAATGCTCGTTGGCTTAAAAGGTGAGGCGCTGGCCGAGCAGCTTTCTGACTATGCAAACTCCATCGTGTCGGGTGTTCAGGTACCGGGCTTAGTGCAACTGTTGTTGAACCATCTGCCGGCCGGGGGCGATCACGGCTTACTCTTCGCCGTATCCTCGATCCTGTCCGGGCGGCTGCAGGAGCTGCGCGATGGAGATCGGACCTTCGTACAGGCGGTGGGCTACCTCCGGTTGATCGAGCGCGTGGCGGAACTTGCCGGCCATTTGCGGCAGGGTGGTCTGGGAGACGAGATGCTATGGAGGTCCCTGCGGCGCTATCTGAAAGCCCACTTGACGGCGGAGCGGTGCGCAGACACTGTGCAACCGGGACGGCTCGAGTGGCGCAGTCCCGCCGAGATCCGCGCATTGTTCAACGATAGCCTTAAAGCCGCTGACTCCCGCACAGAGCCGCTCACGGAGCAGGAGACCCGGCCATCCAGGCTCGTGACCGTGAGTCCGCCGAAGCAGTACTATCTCGACCAGGCAGCGGACTGTGTGCGCGCTCTGAGCCGGCTCCACGAGGAGGATCCCTCAGGCGAGCGCCGCTCGGAATGGATCAGCACTCTGGACCGGTGCTTTAGCGCGGTGCGCACGCTTGTACCCGCCAGTAAGCGGGAAGAAACCGAAATCTTTCATCAGAAGGCAGCCTATTACGTCAACATTTTTGACATGGCTCCCGCCTGGTGGGATCCGCGCGCAGGGCTGGAGGAATGGTTGGCTTTGCTCGAGAACTCCCCTCTCAAGACCGAATCACCCATGGAGTGGCTGTGGGAGCTCCAGATTTTCCTCAACCTCGCCAGGGAACTGAGCGAGGAGAGGCGCGCCGAGTTCGAGCGCTTGCAAAAGAAAGGCGTCAGGATCCCGGGCCTGCCGGGACCGCACCGGCAGGCGATTTGGGAGAGAGTCCGCGGCTCGAAGGAGCCCGTGGTTGCCCTTTACGGGATGCTGGAGGCTGTAGCGCCGCTCAAGTGGGGTGCCTGGCGAGCCCGCTAGGAGCCGGCAGTCGGGCCTCGGCGCAGCCACCCGGGGAGAGTAGATGGGCGCACCAGACCAGCCAGAGATGGATCTGCACTCTCACTTACTTCCCTGCCTCGTATTGCCGACGCCGCCTCCTTCAATTTACTACCGCTGGTATGAGCAATCCATCTGCGGCAACAGCTTGGTCGAATGGGCCGTGGCCGAACTGACCGAGGTGCTGGGACAATCTCCCTGGATCCTGTCGCGAGCCGCTTCGGAAACGCAGCAACTCCGGCAGCGGTTCGATCAAACTGCCGTGGCCGGCATCGTGTCCGAGACTCTCCTGATTCCATCTCTCGCCTCCCTGCTGCGCGATAGGGAGCGAGGTGCTTTTTCGGGAGTGTTCCTGTGCACTCCTTTGCTGCCCCTCGCGCCTCTTGAGACCGTAGCGTCGCTGCTGGACGAGCACACGCGGGCCCGGAGTGACTTCACCGAGGGCAACGATCCCTCGGATTCTTTTGCTCCGAAGCTTCTGTCGCGGGAGTTGCTATTCTGCCTGGACGTGTTGCGGCTCGAGGAAAGGGGGCTCCTGCCGCCGGGAGGTCCTTTCCCGGCACTCCGGCGTGTGATTGAGTCCGAAGAATTCCGCGCTTTCTTTTGCGAACAATGCGGCCGTGTCCCCGTCCTTCAGTCGGCGGGCAATTCAGGGGTCACTGGCCAAGACTGCCCTGTCGTGCCAGCCCCGACATTCCCCGAAGATATCCACCTTCTCCGCAGAGCCGTCAGCCGCGCGGGGGGGCGATTGCCCATCCGAGGCCCGGAGCTACTCCACCGTTGGAGCGAGGCTCTGTCGAAGCGGCAACGGGCCAAGTTGCGGCTCGCAGGGAAGCGGCTACGCCAGGTCGCCAGCAGTCGCCACTCCGTCCGCACCCGCGTCCGAACAGTTCTTTACGTGTCCGTGGAGTCTGCTTACTCTGGTGCGGAGGCGAGCTTGGCACTGCTCGCAAGCAGCCTGTGCCGCGAGCGCTACCGTCCCGTGGCAGTGGTCGGCATGGAAGGCCTGCTGGCTCAAAGGATGCGGAGCGGCGGCGTCGCCGTGGCTATCCCCGGCTTCGCGTTCTGGAGAGCCTCGGCTTACAACACCAGCTACCTTGCTGAGTTGATGCGAAAGCATGATGTGGCCCTGGTGCACATTAACGGCTGGCGGGCCCATTCCGCAGCGCTTGCGGCGAAACTGCTTGGCCTTCCAGTGGTGTCTCACCTTCGGGTTTTTCCTGAGCCGGATTCGGCCACGGCGCTAGCCGGAGTGGACGCCGTCATGTGTGTCTCGCATGCGGTCGCCAGCGAACTCAGACGGCACCCGATCGCCGCGGCGGTTTTCACCATCCACAACGGCGTCAATCTCAATGAGCTTCCGGAGCGAAGGCCCAGAGAGGGCGGCAGCGAGCGCACAGTTCTGGTCGTGGCCAATGTGGGCCCGGGCAAGGGTCAGGAGCTTGTTCTACGCGCCATTCCGTTGGTCCAGCAATCAGTTTCTAACGTGCACTTCTTGTTCGCCGGAGACGTGCTTGATCCGGGCTATTACGCCCGCCTGCTTGAACTTGCCCGGGAACTGGACTGTGCGGACCGCGTGCGGTTCGTTGGATTTCATTATCCGATCCTCCACCTTTACGAGCAGGCGGACGTCTTCGTTCTGCCTTCGGTGAGAGAACCCTTTTCCCGGGCCGTGCTGGAGGCTCAGGCAGTGGGCGTACCTGTCGTCGCAGCGGCGAGCGGCGGGACGCCGGAACTGATCGAGGATGGCGTCAATGGTTTACTATTCACAGAGCGGACGCCTCAGGCGTTGGCCGAAGCCGTCGCCCGAGTGCTGACCGACCCGTCGCTTGCAGCCCGCTTGGCCCGAGAAGCACGGCGTATCGTCTGCTCCCGGTTCACGATCGAGCAGCACGTACAGAATGTAATGGCCGTCTACGACATGCTGCTCGAGGGAAGGATTCGCAGCCACTTGAAGGAGCCGCGCCGCACGCCCGATACAACTTTTTGAAAAGTAATGAAAACTTTGTCAAGAAAAGCTTTGACAAGACGCAAAAGATGAGCTAAGAAAGAGACAAAACGTCCGGGAGGCAATGGCGGCATGGCCTGCGTGGCTGCCAGGCTGTGGGGTAGCGGCGTTCATCCGGCGGTGACTTTTGCAGCAATGGCGTACTCTCTGGCGCCCCAGCCTCTGAGGTGCGGTTCGCGTCTGGCGCGCTGCAGGGCTTCACCGCAATAAGGCATGAAAGTCGTACCGCTAATCGCCGGATTTGCAGGTGGCCTTTTCCTGACGCTTCTGCGGCCTCAGGTTCTTGACAGGAGCGAAGCCTCAGCCGAAGTGCAGGCGATCCTTGATCTCGCCGAAGGTCTGACCGTGGAATACCGCGCCGACGTATTCTTCCGGCTGAGTGAGGCGGGGAAGGGGCCCCGCCAGACCGAACGCGCCCGCATCCTGGAAGCTCTTTTTATGGCGGCTGGACAAGCCAGGCAGCCGCTGCCATTAGTACAGGTGGTGAATTTTCCTTATGGGCGTGACGGATATGTGTTCGCGGCCAGCAGCCTCCGTTTGGACGTACTCTCACTCAAGTGTCGCGTCGTGCGGGAGCTTCGTAAAGCAGATCCGGCGAAAGCAAGGGAGTTGTTCCGCCAGTGCTATCGC
>DATLYE010000001.1:0-18807 GCA_035575135.1 Bryobacteraceae bacterium | reverse complement strand
CCCTGCTCGGTAGTGGGCAGTGAGCCGGTATCGAGCTTGTAAAGGTTCAGGGCGCCCATGAACATTTCGATCTGGGCACGCGCTGCCGCGACACGGGCCTTGTCGGACTGTTTGAAGAGATTGCGTCCGACGAGGGCGGCAAACAGCGCGATGATGGTCACGACGACCAGCATCTCGATGAGGGTGACGCCGGCCTGCGGGTTGTGTCTTCGCCGTTTCATGGTTACACCGCCACTTCGTTGATACTTGTGATTGCCAGCAACATGCTGAGGATGAGCGTGCCGACGAGCACGCCCATTACTAAAATAACCAGGGGCTCGAAAAGGGCCGTGAAGCGTTTGATGGCTGCGCGGGTTTCGCCTTCGTAGATTTCGGCCATGCGGGCGAACATCTGATCGAGTCTTCCGGTTTCCTCGCCGACGGTGAGCAAGTGGGCTGCCAGGGGCGGGAACTGTCCGGCGCGAGCCAGAGGAGCGGCAATACCCTCGCCGCGCTTGACGCCCTGGGCCACCCGGTCCAGGGAGCCCGCGATGCGGCGGTTGTGGAGCACGGCCGCGGCAATGCCGATGGACTGGACCAGCGGCACGGCGTTGGCGACCAGCGTGGCCATGGCTCGTGCGAAGCGCGCGGTTTCGGCCCGCCGGAGGGCCGCGCCGAGCAGCGGAATGCGTAGCTTGAGTGTGTCCCACCACAGGCGACCCGCCGCGGTGCGGGTGTAGGAGTAGGCCGCCAGCAGCGCCGCAATTACGGCCGCCAGCAGGACCCATCCGTAGGCGCGCACGTAGTGGCTGGCTTCGATCAGTATCTGGGCCGGCAGCGGCACGCGCATCTGGGATTCCTGAAAGACGGCCGCGAAGCGCGGCACCACGAAGGTGATCAGGACGATGATCGAACCGAGGCCGACCAGGCTGAGCAGCGCGGGGTAGATCATCGAAGAGATGAGGTAGTTGCGGAGCTCGTCGCGCGAGCGCTCGAACTCGGCCAGGCGCTCGAAGATCTGGGCCAGAGCGCCGCTGGCTTCGCCGGCGCGCACCATGTTGACGAACAGGTCGGAGAAATAATCGGGATGCGCGGCCAGACTGTCGGCCAGCGGCTTGCCGCTTTTTAAGAGGCGGAGGACGTCCTGGAGCACGAGGCGGAACGAGGGCCGCTCGGTCAGTTCGGCCGTGATCGCCAGCGCCCGGTCCAGCGGCACGCCAGCGCTCAGCAAGGAGGACAGCTCCTGGGTGAAGAAGAGCACGTCGCGGTGCCGGCCCCGCACCCACGAGGGCAACTTCCAGCGGAAGGAGCGGCGGGGTGCGGCGCCGACCCAGACGGGCATGAGTCCCTGGCGCCGGAGCTCGGCCGCCACATGCTTTTCGCTGGGTCCGGCGAGGACTCCGGTCCGGACCCTTCCGTCGGCTGCTACGGCCTTGAAGTGAAAGCTGGTCATACGCTGTGGCGCACTGTTTTACGGCCCCGAGGGTCTTTTAGAATTCCTGGGTTACGCGGAGGACCTCCTGGGCGGTGGTCAGTCCCGCCCGTACTTTTTCCCAGCCGTCTTCGCGCAGCGTGCGCATGCCGTGGCGACGGGCTGCGGCGGCAATTTCGGTGGCATCAGCGTTGCGCATGATCAGCTTGCGGATTTCGTCGTTCATCTCCATGAGCTCGAAGATGCCCACGCGCCCGCTGTAACCCGTGCCAAAGCAATGTTCGCATCCGAGGCCGCGCCAGGTCATGATCGTTTCGCCCTTTGGCGTTATGCGCGGCTCGTCTTCGACTTTGCAGCGCGGGCAGATGACGCGGACCAGGCGCTGGGCGAGCACGGCCACCAGCGAGGAACTGATCAGGTAGTTCTCGACCCCCATGTCGGTAAGCCGCGTAATGGCGCTGGGGGCATCGTTGGTGTGCAGCGTGGAGTAGACGAAGTGTCCGGTGAGCGCGGCGCGGATGGCGATGTCGGCGGTCTCGCGGTCGCGGATTTCGCCCACCATGATCACATCGGGGTCCTGGCGCACGATGTGGCGGAGCCCGGCGGCAAACGTCAGGCCGATCTGAGGGTTGACGTGGATCTGGTTGATGCCGTCCATCTGGTATTCGACCGGGTCCTCAATGGTGATGATCTTGACGCCGGGGCGGTTGATCCGCTTGAGGGCCGAATACAGGGTGGTGGACTTGCCGCTGCCGGTGGGACCGGTGACGAGCAGGATACCGTGGGGCAGGGAGGTGTAATACTCCATGCGCGCCAGCATGTGCTCGTCGAAGCCCAGGCGGCGCAGGTCGAAGAATTCGGTGGCGGAGCGGTCCAGCAGGCGCATCACGACGCTTTCCCCGTAGAGGGTGGGCAGCGTGGAGACGCGGAGGTCCACTTCGCGGCCCAGGGTCTTGATCTTGATGCGGCCGTCCTGGGGCAGGCGGCGCTCGGCGATGTTCAGCCGGGCCATGAGCTTGACCCGGGAAATGATGGCCGCCTTGAGTTCGCGCGGAGGCGGCTCCTGGTTGTAGAGGACGCCGTCAATGCGGAAGCGGACGCGGAATTCTTTCTCGAAGGGCTCCAAGTGGATGTCGCTGGCCCGTTTTTCGACGGCCTGGGCGATGAGGGCGTTCACCAGACGGATCACGGGCGCCTCGCTGGCCATGTCGCGGAGGTGCTCGAGATCCTCGCTGGTCTCGCCGGTTTCGGGTTCCAGTTCGGCGGGCCGCTCAGTCTCGCCGTAGTAGCGGTCAATGGCGTCGCGGATCTCCTGCTCGGAGGCCAGAGCCGCGCGTACTTTGAGGCCCGTGAATCCGCGGACGGCGGAAATGGTCTCGAAGTCCAGCGGATCGGCCATGGCCAGCGTGAGGGTCGAATCCTGCAGGGCGATGGGGAGAAACTTGCACTGGCGCATGAAGCGCGGCGAGAGGCCTTCGGTTTCCGGGGTCACGGGCGGGGGCCCTTCGATCGAGGCCAGCGGCACGCCGAGTTGTTCGGAGAGAGCGGCGAGGACGTCGCGCGTGGCGACGAAGCCGAGATCCACCAGGATCTTGCCGAGCTTCTCCCCCCGCTCGCGCTGGATCTCCAAAGCCTTGTCGAGGTCCTCGGGCTCGATCAGGCCGCGGGCCACCAGCATTTCACCGAGCCGCATCCGCTCAGAACTCCTGGATCCGGAGCGCCCCCTCCAGCGCCTGCTCGGAAATGCGCCGGGCGCGGAAATCGAGCAGGACGCTGCGCGGGGCGTGCATGAGAATCTGCGAGGGCAGACCGGCCGTATTTTCCCACGTGCGGAAATAAAACAGCGAGACCGCAATGGCCACCTGCTCGGCGGGGGGCACGCCCTCAAGCGAGGCGGCCGCTTCAACCAGCGCATCGCGGAGAAGGCGCTTGAGCACCGTGAGGCGCTCGAGTTTTTTCAGGCGAATTTTTTCGATGTCATCGCGGGTGAAGGCGGGCCGGAAGGGAGTAGGCGCAGGCACGGTGATGAGATTAAGCTCGGCGGTGAAGACAGCGCCGTAACCCTCCAGGTACACGCCCTGAGTCGAACTCAAAAGCATGAACGGGTTGTCGGGCAGCGCGGTTTCGATGCGGCGGTCGAGATGGTTTTCGATCTGGGTCAACGTGGCCCGGGCGACGCGTGGCGGCTCCGCCGCCCAGGCCATTGCGGCCGCGACCGCCGCCAGGACGGCGTATCTCATCGCGTGCCTCCCAGTTCGGCGCTGGCCGTATACAGCACGCCCCAGCGCTTGCGCAGCAGGTTCAGATTTTCCTCGACCGCCAGCAGCTGTGCCTGATGGCGTCGCTCCAACCGTGCGGCGGCTGCGGCCACCAGTTCGGCCGTCCGCCGCGTCTGGCGGGCTTCCATCTGGCGGAGCTTTTCGTCCAGCAGCGCTTCCAGGCGGCGCGCCACTTCGGCCTGGATACGCTCTTCGGAGAGCTGGACGGCGGGAGGGTTCGGCGGGGGAGCGGGCGCCGGGCGGGTGAAGGCGTGAACGAGGATCGCGGCGGCCACAAGCGCCGCCGAGGCGAACCCGAGCCGCGGCGCGGAATTCCAGAGCCGCGCCCAGAAGCCCGGTGCGAAAATCTTGTCGGAGACGAAGGCCAGGCGGCGCGGCGGTTCCGCCTGCGGCAGCGCGGCCAGAGCGGCCATGACCGTGCCGAGGCGTGCGACCTCCTCGCGGCACGCCGCGCAGGCCCCCAGGTGAGACTCGAGCTCCGGCCGTTCCGAAGCGAGGGTTTCGCCGAGAACGTAAGCTTTCCAGTCAAAGTTGGAGCAGTTCATTGCGCACCCCGTGCGTTGATAGGGGCCAGGGATTCTTTCAGCAAGTCGAGGGCGGCGTACAGGCGCGACTTGACGGTGGAGACCGGGCAAGAGAGGACTTCCGCCATCTCCTCGAACTTGAAGCCCTGGAAGATCTTCAACAGGACCGCCTCGCGCTGTTCGGGGGAGAGCCGCGCAAGGGCCTGCTCGACGGCGAGCGACAGCTCCACCGGCAGCAGCGCCGCGGCAGAGTGATCCGGCTCCGGTTCGGTCTCCGGGCCGGGGTCGAACCTGCGCCGCCGCAGCAAGGAGAAGGCCTCGTTGTGCGCGATGCGGAACAGCCACGGAGCAAACCGCGAGCCGTCCTGGAGCTTCCCTAGTCCGAGATAGGCTTTGAGAAACACTTCCTGCGACAAATCCAGAGCCGCTTCCCGGTCTCCCACCAGGCGGAACAGGTAATTGAAGATCCGTTTTTCCCAGCGGGAGACGAGTATATTGAAGGCATCCACGTCGCCTTTGCCGGCTCTGGCGACCAGGTCCGGATCCTCGACTTCCCGAAAGATCAATCTCCGGCTCCTTAAAGCAAGACGCCTGGGATGCGAAAAAAGTCGGTTCGCGGGCGCCGGGATCTTCAGGCAGCAGCGTGCCGCGACAGGTTCATGACCTTGGGACGGACCAGACGCTCGAAGTCCCGGTACTTCATGTGAACCACGTCCCGGTGCGTGCCGGCGTTGAAGGCGATCGTCTCCTCGGTGGTCAGGCTACCGTCCACGAACACCGGCAGGTCAAAGAGGTTGCCAAACGGGGGCATGGCGCCCAGTTCACAATCCGGAAACAGGTCCGCCAGTTCGCTTTCGGTGGCCAGCCGGAGGCGAGAGACTCCCAGCGCAGCGCGCAGGCTCTGGAGGTCGAGCATGCTGTCTCCGGGGAGCACCGCCATGCCGTAACCGTTCTCGGTGAAGTAGACCACGACCTTGGCAATGCGGTGCGCCGGAATGTGTTCCACCGAGGCCACTTCGCGGGCCGTGTATGCCGTCGGATGGGTGTGGTGCGTATATTCGACCTGGTTTTCATCCAGGTATTGGAGCAGGCGCTGGAGCATGGCCATAACACACCTCCTTGCGGCGGCCTTGTCACCGCCGATTCGAACGATGCCAGGAGGAAGCCCACCCCCAGTGTAATCGAAGTCACCAGGTTCGGGGTGAGAGAGGAGACCCTCTCGAAGCCGGTTCTGTATGGCCCCGGACGGGCCGGGCGGTGCGCACTTGCGATGCCGGGGGATGGTGGCCGCTCCCTGCTAGAATGATTGCCGGCGCCTTCCCTTCGATGACCTATCCCGATTCAGTGCGCTTCCTGTATTCGCTCGGCAACGAGATCCCTGCCGCCAAGATGGGCCTGGAGCGGATCGGGATCCTGCTGGAGCGGCTCGGGAATCCTCACCGGGTCTGCGACATCGTGCACGTGGCGGGAACCAACGGCAAGGGCTCCGTGTGCGCCATGATCGAGTCGGGGCTGCGGGCGGCGGGCGTGCGGGCGGGGTTGTTCACCTCGCCTCATCTGATCGAGCCCACCGAAAGGATTCGGATCGGGGGCGAACCGGTCAGCGCACAGGAGTTCACGGAGGCGTTCGAACAGGTGCACGCGGTGGCGGAGCGGATGCTGGCCGAAGGCCTCATCGAATGCCATCCCACGTACTTCGAAACAGTCACGGCGATGGCGTTTGTATTGTTCCGCAAGCAGGGCATCGAGACCGCAGTCGTGGAAGTGGGGTTAGGCGGGCGCCTGGATGCAACCAACGTCGTCACGCCACGGTTGTGCGTGATCACACCTGTGGATTACGACCATGAGGCGCTGCTCGGCAAGGGGATCGAATCCATTGCCGGGGAGAAGGCCGGGATCCTAAAGCCGGGGGTTACCGCCATTGTGGCGCCGCAACGGCCCGAAGCCGAGCGAGTGATCCGGATGCGGGCGCAGGAAGTGGGGGCGCGAATCCTTGCGGCGGCGGGCTGGACCGTTGCGGATGCCGAGCTCGGAGCAGACGGGAGCCGCTTCACGGTCGAGGGGCCCTGCGGCTTCCGGGTCGCGGTGGAGTGCCCGCTGGCGGGTGAGCATCAGGTGAGCAACGCCGTCACCGCGGTGGCGGCCCTTCGGGAACTGGGGATCGGCTCGGAGGCCATTAGCCAAGGCATCCGGCGTGTAAACTGGCCCGGGCGCCTGGAACGGGTGGCCCAGCGGCCCGCCATCATCCTGGATGGAGCGCATAACCCCGGTGGAGCTCGAGCGCTCGCCTCTTACATCGAGCGATTCTGGGCGGGACACAAAGTCTGGCTCATTTACGGAACGATGCGCGACAAAGCGGTTTCCGAAATTACGGGCATTCTGTTTCCGCTCGCGGACGAGGTGATCGTGACGGCTCCCTCACATCCCCGCGCGGTGCGGCCGGAAGCGATCGCGGAGCTGGCGGATCATCCCCGATTGCGGACTGCCCCCTCGCTTGAGGCTGCGCTCTCGATGAGCAAGGCGGCGGGTCCGGACGACGTGATTTTCATTACGGGCACCCTGTTTTTGGTGGGCGAGGCGCGTGCACTGCTCGTAAAATAGGCACGGACCGCTGATGTGGACCTATGTGCGCGCCCTCTGTTTCGCAGCGCCGCTCGTCGTGCTGGCGACGGCCCTCATGGGAACTGCGTCGTTTATCGCGACGCTTTTCGACCGCTCCGGACGCGCTGCGCATGGGGTGGCGCGGTTGTGGTCCCGGATGCTGCTCGTCATTGCGGGCGTGAAGGCCGAGGTGGAAGGACTCGACAACCTGTCGCCGGAGTCGAGCTACGTGATCGCGTCCAACCACCTCAGCCTGATGGATACGCCGCTGCTGTTGGCCTTTCTTCCGCTCCAGTTCCGCTTCCTGGCCAAGAGGAGCCTGTTCCGCATCCCGTTCATCGGCACGCACCTCCGGCGGGCGGGGCACATTGCGATTCCCCGGGAGGATGCCCGCGGCTCCCTCAAAGCCATGTCGGAAGCCGCACGGATGCTCAAGGAGCGAGGCGTCTCCATGCTGGTTTTTCCCGAGGGCAGCCGGTCGCCCGGCCCCTTGCGAGAGTTCAAGGAAGGTGCGGCGTACATTGCCATCAAGGCCGGTGTGCCCCTGGTGCCGGTGGCGATTTCCGGAACCCGAGACGTGCTGCCGCCGGGTTCGTTCGTCCTCCGGCCGGGTCGCGTGCGCGTCCGGATCGGCCGGCCCATCCTGCCGGATGGCATGACGCTTCAGGACCGCGCCCGGCTGACACAGTTACTACGGGAGCACATTCAGGGATTGTTGGCGGAGCCGGTGAGGTTGGTTGCGGGGGGTGGATTTGAACCACCGACCTTTGGGTTATGAGCCCAACGAGCTACCAGACTGCTCCACCCCGCACTTTCATGCTACCGCTCGGCTCCGGCGCGAGTCAACTGCCGTCGGGTGCGTGATGCGCAGGTAGAGGGACCGTGCGCCGCTGCTTCCGCAGAGAGGGTCGGGGGCCGGCAGGGGGCTCGCGCCCGTTGTTCACCGCATGACTTCGCGGATCACTTCCGACAGATCGCGCAACGCGCGGGCGCCGTCGCCGCGGTAGCTGGAGCCGTGCATGGTGGCCAGGGTAGCGGGCTCGAGTCTGGCGAGTCGGTCGAAGACGGCGTCAGTCTGAGGCGTATAAGGCATGGAGTAGGCAAACGGGCTGTTCTGCATCTCGATGAGCGCCTGCCGGCTCCTGCCGACGATGTCGGACTCCGTCAGAGGCTCCACGTCCCCGGGGTGGAAGAAGAGATCGGAGCAGAACAGCGTGCGGGCGGTTTCCTCAAACAGCACGCCCGCATCCCAGCCGTGCGGCACGTGGGCGGTCGAACAAAAGCGGAAGCGCCGCTTGCCGGTTTCGAGCACGCTGTCTTCTTCGAGCACGTGCGGCTGGCGAATCGAGAAATCCGAGACGCTCAACACGGCGCCGAGGAAGTTGCATAAGGGCCTGGCTCGGGGTGCGGCTTCCAGCCACTTGTTGAGCGCTCCGCACTCGTCGGACTCGAAGTGGCTGAAGCCGATCCAGCGCAGCTCGCCGGGGTTGAGAATCCGGCCGACGGCCTCCTGCAACTCGCCGAAAGTGCGGTTGAAGCCGGTGTGAAACAGCAGGGGTTCGTCATCCTTGACCAGGAAGTGGTTGAACTGGAGGTTGAGGTTCGGAACAAGAACCGAGATGCGGTAGACCTCAGGGGCAATTTCGCTGATGTGTGCCATAAAAAGCGCCTCTCTGGTGCTCCGCACCACGCCGGACTGCGAGCGAGGTACAGGTGCGACCCAGTATACTACGGCGTCTGTTCTTTCGGCGCGATGCCGAGCGCCTTCATTTTGCGGTAGAGGTGACTGCGTTCCAGTCCGAGCAGCTCCGCGGCCCGGGTGACGTTGCCCTGGGTCTCCTCGAGCTTCTTGAGAATGTATTCGCGTTCGGCGGCCTGGCGCACTTCCTGGAGGGTGCGGAAGCTGTCGGAGACTCGCTCGGCCGCGGCGCGACGGCCCGTAGGGAGGGGGATGTGGTGGGCCTCGATGCGCGCCTGGGGGTTCATGATGACGATGCGCTCCATGAGATTGCGCAGCTCGCGCACGTTGCCGGGCCAGTGATAGGACTGCAGCACGCGGTAGGCTTCGGGAGCGAGCTCTTTGGGCTTGCGCCCGTAAGCGCGGGTGAATTCCTGCAGAAAGTAGTCGGCCAGCAGCGGAACGTCTTCGAGCCGTTCGCGCAGCGGCGGCACGTGGAACGGAATCACGTTCAACCGGTAAAACAGATCTTCGCGGAAGTTGCCGCGTTCGATCTCTTCTTCCAGGTTCTTATTCGTGGCGGCGATCACGCGGACGTCCACCTGCACGGACTCCGACGCCCCCACCGGCTCGAAGCGGCCCTCGTCCAGGGCGCGCAGCACCTTGGCCTGCGTGCGCAGGCTCATGTCGCCCACTTCATCGAGAAACAGCGTGCCGCCGTCGGCCTTCTGAAACTTTCCGATCTTGTCTTCGTGGGCGCCGGTGAAGCTGCCCTTGCGGTGACCGAACATTTCGCTCTCAATGAGCTCCTCCGGGATAGCCGCACAGTTGACCTCGACGAACGGCTGGCCGGCCCGCGGGCTCTGGGCGTGGATGGCCCGGGCCACGAGCTCCTTGCCCGTGCCGCTTTCCCCGTAGATGAGGACTCTGCCGTTGGTCGCCGCCATCAGGGCGATCTGCTGCCGCAAGGCTTTGATGGGTACGCTTTCGCCGATGATGCGGTAGCGGGCCTCGGCGTTTTCCTTGAGCCGCCGGTTTTCCAACTCCAGGCGCCGGTGGGCGATGGCGTTCTTGACCACCACGGCGACTTTTTCGATGGTCAAGGGTTTTTCCAGGAAGTCGAAGGCGCCGAGCTTGGTGGCGCGGACGGCGGTCTCAATGGTTCCATGTCCGGAAATCATGACGACGGTGGGGCGCTCCGGAAAGGGGATTTCCTGGATCCGGCTCAGGACTTCCAGGCCGTCCATGCCCGGCAGCCACACGTCCAGCAGCACCAGTTCGTAGTCCTTGCCGATCTCGGCAAGGCATTCTTCTCCGCTGGCGACGGCGCTGGGCTCGTAGCCCTCGTCGCTCAACACCCCGCACAGCGACTGGCGGATCCCCGGTTCGTCATCCACGACCAGTACGCGCGGCTTCTTCACACCCCTGCCTCCGCCGGCCGGCGCGCGGTCTCAGCGACGAGAGCCGGCAGCTCGATGATGAAGCGCGCTCCTACAGGGCGGTTGTCCTCCACGCGGATGTGAGCGTTGTGCTCGGCCACAATGTGGCTGACGATGGCCAAACCGAGCCCCGTGCCGCGGCCCTTGGTCGAAAAGTACGGCAGGAAGAGTTTTTCACGGGCCTCCGGGGAGATGCCGCAGCCGGTGTCGGCAACGATCAGCTCGACGGTTTCGGGGGCGGGTGAGTGGGTCAGCACGGAGAGGCGTTTGACAAGGGAGTCCCGCATGGCCTCGGCGGCGTTGTCCACCAGGTTGATGATGACGCGCTTGAACTGTTCCCGGTCAATTGCCACCGGGGGTAAATCCGGCGCGAGATTGCGCTCGACCTCGATGCCCTCCAGGCGCCCGGCGAAGACCGCCAGCGCGTGTTCGACCACTTCGTTGAGGTCAGCGGGTTCGGGACGCGCCGCGGGAAAGCGAGCGAATTGTGAGAACGCCTCGAGCAGGCTCTTGAGGGATTCGGTCTCCTGGACGATCGCGCCCGTACACTCCTGCACAATCCGGCGGAGGTCCTCGGGCACCGCGGAGCGTTCCACGTGGCGCGCGATGCGCTGCGCCGACAGTGTAATGGGCGTCAGAGGGTTCTTGATTTCGTGGGCGATGCGCTGGGCCACCTCGCGCCAGGCTTCGGCTTTTTGCGCCCGAAGCAGTTCGCTCGTGTCTTCCAGGACGATGACGAAGCCGGAGGTCAGTTTGGTTTCCAGGGCCGAAACCGTCACCGACAGGGGCAGACGGCCGCGCGGTGTGGCCATTTCGAGCGAGGCCGAGACCGCGCCGGTCCGGCGGGCGCGGCGCATGAGGTGCTTGAGGTCCGCTGTGTCCTCGCGGCTGAACAGATCCTCGAGTCGTTCGGCCGCCGCCAGGCGCTCCGGACCCAGAATCTGTTCGAGCGCCCGGTTGACTTTGAGGATGCGCCCGTCGGCAGAGAGCGAGATCACGCCGGTGGGAATGCTTTCGAGAATGGCCTCGGTGAACCGCCGCCGGGCCTCGAGCTCGCGGCGATTCTCTTCCAGGGCCTCCGTCATCTCGTTGAACGCCCGCACGAGGGCTGCCAGCTCGTCCATGGCCTTGACAGGCACGCGGTGCCGGAGGTTGCCGCGGCGGACTTCGCCGGCGGCTTCCAGGAGCGCGGTGATGGGGACGCTGATCTGCCTGGCCAGGAACAGAGCGATCCAGGCGGCGACAAAGAGGATGAACAGCGTGATCAGCGCGAGCAACAGCAGATAGAAGTTGCGCGTGTTCTTGCGATTGAACACGAGCTGGTCGTAGGTGCGGACGTATCGGCTGATTTCCTGCTGCGCCGCTTCGAGCTCCGGCGGGCGCTGGCCGGTGATGCGGAGAACGCCTCCGGGGAAACCGGCTTCGCCGGGAATTCCCAGGCCGGGCGTCCCGGCGCCGCAAACCGGCAGTCGCACGCCGTCGGGGCGCAGGATGTAGGCTTCGTTGAGGTGATGATCCCGGCACCAGCGCTGAAAGAGCGCCTCGGGGCGTACGCCGGTGCGAGCGTACGCGGCGATCTCGGGCAACGACGCCAGCCACAGCGCTTGCGCGCGAACGCGCTCGCTCGCTTCCCGTTCCATGGCCCGTCCGGCTTCCACCAGATTGGCCTTGATTCCTTCCGCCGGCCGGCTGAACCATTTGTCGAGGTTGCGGTTGAGCACGTAGACGCCCCAGAGGACCAGAAAGAAGACGGGAAGGGTCGTGAGCCCGAGCGCACCCACCACGAGCTTGGTCTTGATGCGCGAGCCCTCCACGCCGCTGCGCCGCTCCACGTAGAGCCTCGCAGCCGTGCGGAACAGCATGAAGCCCAGCGTTACGGTAAGGAGGAAGACCAGGGTGGAAACGGCCCAGAACAGGGACGTCTGCGTGGGGTTGGCAGGCGCAAGGTCGCCAAAGCTGAACGAGCCCTGCCAGATGATGAGCCCGACGAGCACGGCCAAGGCCGCCACGGCCGCTCCGTGAAGGAAGCGTCTTCTCATGGGGTGAGGCTCTTCTCTTCGAATTATAGTGATGCGCCGGATCCCGGCGACGCCCGCGGGGGCGATTGCTTCCGTGCCAGGGGCGCCCGTATACTTAGGGATGAAAGGCTCGAGCCGGACTGGCTCTTTGGGAGCTCCGGCCCCGGGGATCGCGGCATGGTCATTCTCCTGACAATCTTTCACGTTCTGGTTTGCTTTTTTCTGATCATTGTGGTGCTGCTGCAAAGCGGCAAGGCTGCCGATCTGGCGGGAGCCTTCGGAGGCATGGGTTCACAGACGGCGTTCGGGCCGCGCGGCGCCGCAACCGTGCTGTCGAAGGCCACCACGGTCGCGGCGGTGATTTTCATGCTGACTTCCCTGTCGCTGGCGATCGTTGCGGCGCGAGGCAGCGGCGCGGGGAAGACCGTGCTGGAGAGCCACAAGCCGGCGACAACGCGGAGCGCTCCCGCTCCGCAGCGCCCGGCGGCCCCCCCGGGCCAGCCCGTGGGAGCTGGACAGCCGGTTCCGGTGGATTTCTCCACGATCCCTCCGGCCGGGCAAGCTCCCTCCGGAACTCCGGCTCAGCCGCAGAAGTAGAGTTCAACGCGTTCGTGCGGACGTGGCGGAATTGGCAGACGCGCTAGCTTGAGGTGCTAGTGGGGGTAACCCCGTGGAGGTTCAAGTCCTCTCGTCCGCACCACCTGCGAGCCGTCGAAATCCTCTCTTAGCGGCGTGGTTCCGCCCGGGTGATAGCTGCGCAATTGCCGGGCGCGAGCCCCGACGTCTACTGCACCGGTAAACTCGTCGCCTTCGAGGTGACCCCTCCGATGGTTACGGTCACCGGCTGGATACCGGAAGGTGCGTCCGCCGGCACCCGGGCATTGATCTGATAGACGCCCACCAGTGAGGGGGCCAAGCCGCTGTATTCGACTTGCGCCGGCCGGCCTCCGATCGAGACGGCGGGCTGGTCAACCGTTCGCGGCAGGGGATTTGTGGGCGTAATCTCGCCGGTGGCGGGACGGTCGGTCACGGGTCCGAGTCCGTTCAAGAAAAACTGCACGACACGCCCTCGCGCCGCCGGATTCGAAGTGCCGATGACGCGGAAATTTTCGTCCAGCGCCGCCGCAAGCAGGCGGGATCCTTCCAGGTACTCGAAAAAGGCCGGCGAGTAGCGAGCCAGAGGCAACGTGTAGACCGCACTCGACAAGTCGCCGACGCTGACCTTGATGCGAACGGAATTGAGTCCCTCGAGTTCCCAGGGCACCTGGACGTTAATCTGGTTCGGATCGACAAAGTGGAGCCGTCCGGGTACGCTGATGCCGGCTGCGGGCGCGTCGAAGCTGACGCTCACTCCGGCCAAGGCCAGCGGCAGGTAAGGAGTAGAGAAAACTCGGCGCGCGTCGCTCAGGGCCTGGCCATAGATGGTGATGTAGGAGCCAGGTGCGGCCCCCCGCTCGGGGGTGGCCGGTTCCTGGCTGGCGGCGTTGACGACACCGTTGGTGTTGATGGCGGGCTGCAAGCGCGCCAGTCCGTTGAACTCCACCCGCACGCCGCCCGCATCCGCCACGAATTGTTGCGCGCCGAGTTGCGGGCCGAGCAGCGGAATCGCCGCGGCGATGCCCAGGCGGTCCGTGGCGGTGTCGGCTGCCTCGATGCTGCCACCGCCCAGGGTGGCGCGGAACGTTACAGGTACGCCCTGGAGCGGCACGCCGAAGCGGTCGAGCAGGCGCAGAGCCAGAAAGCGCCCCACGATCGGACGCTGGTTCGGATACCCGAGAAAACCGGCCCCGAGCAGAGGGTAAGCGTTAAACGGAATCCCGTCGCTCACCAGGTAGAGGAAGGGCACGCGCAAACCGACGGCGCCCCCCTGAATGGTAATGGCGCCTTCATAGGTACCTGGCGCCGGCAAGGTTCCCGAAAGCTGCACGTTGACGGTGGCGGTTTGTCCGGCAGCGAGGTTCAAGCTTGCCGGACTCAGGCTCAGTGTCGTGTTGGGATCGTTGTCGCGGCGAGTCACAGCCAGCGTCAAAGCGGCGGTCGAAGATCCGACGTTGGTCACGCGGAGCTGTTGCGTCAGGGGAAGCGTGCCGGAGCGAAGCACGCCAAAGGAGAGCGTCGCCGGCTCCACGGTGACGGTCGTGCGCACGGCGCCGGCCACGTCGAGTTTGCCCGCACCCGCCGCAGTGACGCGCGCCGGCGTGCCGTCGTCCTCCCGAATTGTTCCGCCGGAGGCCGTGTTCACGAGCGCCGATTTGATCTGGGCGGGAGTCGCGGCCGGGCGTTGCTGCTTCACCAACGCCGCGGCGCCGGAGACCATCGGAGCCGAGAAGCTGGTTCCCTGGACCACGGTATAACGACTCGTGTCGAAAATCTCGCTGTTGGGGTCATAGTTCTGCGTGGCCGTATACATGTCGGTGCCGACCGCCACCAGTTCCGGCTTGATGCCGTTTTCTCCGATGGAGGGGCCGCGGGAGGAGAAGAACGCCACGGTGTCAAACTGCGCATCAAAGGGCGTGAGAGACGGATCCAGAGTCACGGGCCGGTCGGGCCGCGAGGCCAGGAAGCTCTTAAGGGCCTGGCCCGTGGGACCGCCGATGAGAACCGCTGGAATTCCGGTGTTGGTCAGCCCGGCCGGGGGAAACGGGAAGTCGCTGTCATCGGCCCGGTAGATCACGACGCCGACGGCTCCAGCGTTCTGGGCGTTGTTCACTTTTTCGGCGAAAAAGCACTGGCCGCGCCGCACCAGGGCGATCGTGCCCTGGAGCGAGCCTGGGGGTAGCGCCGTGCAGGCCAGTCCGTCGTTGCCCGTGGTTTCGACGTCGCGCAGCGGCGCCGTCAGGGGGTCCGCGGGGCGGGGGCCGTCGCCGAAGCGAGCGGGGATGCGGCGCAGGTTCGCGGGCACGTCGTCCCCGCTCACCCGGACGCTTTGAAAGAAGACGTGCGAGTTCGTGGAAGCTCCCACCGTAATGGCCGCAGGCGCCGTGCCCGGTGTGGCGATGGTATTCAGCGTGGGGAACTCATTGCCTGCATCACCCTCGTTGCCGGCGGAGACGACCACGGTCATCCCGAGGCTCACTGCAGCTTGAACGGCTTGGGCACGAATGTCGCAGGGATCAGAGGGTGCAGCGCCGCAGGCCGCGCCGCGATCGAGCGGCCCGTAGACCGCGGGCGAGCCGATGGAGAGCGAGACGATGTCCATGCCGTCGCGGAAGGCATCATCGAGCGCCTGGATCACCACGTCCCCGAAGGCGAAGTCATTGACGCCGGGCGAACCAAAGATCTTGTAATTGCCCAGATAGGCTTTGGGCGCGACGCCCGTGATCGTGGCGAGCGGTCCGTTATTCGGCATGCCGGCCGCGATCATGGCAGCAGCGGTGCCGTGTCCCACACGATCCCGCGGCGTGACATCGTCGGGACGGGAATCCGCAGCCGGATCCGGAGGCGTGCCGGCGGCGAGCTGCGCCACATAACTGCGCACGGCGATGATCTTGTTGGTGGCGTACGGGCAGTCGGCGGGCGGGCACTTGGGATACCCGGCCGGCACAGGCAGCGACGGATCCTGGAAAGCCGGGTGGGTGTGGTCAATCCCGGTGTCGAGAATGCCGATCTTGACGCCAAGGCCGGCGTTTGGGAGGCCGCCCACGGCGCTCCAGGCCGCGCGGGCGTTGACGAGGTCAATGGCGCGGTCCAGGTGGCGGCGCAAGGGCGGAAGCCAAGCCACGCGTTTGACGCCGGGGAGGCTGCGCAGCTCCTCGAGCCGGTCAGCGGTCGCGCGGACGAAGACGGCATTGAGTAAGGTTTGCACGGCCCCGGTCACAGCGATGTGACGCTGCTCGAGCTCGCGGCGCAGTGATGCTTGTGCGGCCTCGATCCGGCGCAGGCGGTCGTCACCCGCCATCCGCTCGAGTTCTTTGCGGGACGTGATCTGTTCGGCAAGCGGCGGGTCTTCCAAGATCAGGGCGTAGCGATCCCAGCCTCGCTGCGCCCACAAGGTGGTTACAAGCCACAACACCAGCAGCAGGAGCAGCGTCAGTTTGCGTCTCACGTGGACTCGGACGCGCCGCTGCGGGAGGGGGTTACACGGGATTCCCGCAATGTGAACGCCGGATGGCTTGACAGGCCGGGCGCGGGTTTACTATGAAGGTCACTCGCCTATGTGGCAGCAAAACTACACGCCGCTGGCGGCAAGCCTGTGGCTTTCGTCGGTGGTTGCAGCGCTTCCCATTTTCACGTTGCTCTACCTGCTGGGTCTGAAACGGCGTCCGGCCTGGCAGGCCGCGCTTTCGGGACTGGCGGCGGCCGCGCTGGTGGCCTGGATCGCCTACCGGATGCCTGCTGCCACAATCGTTCAGGCGTCGCTGTTCGGAGCGGCGTTCGGCCTGTTTCCGATCGGCTGGGTGGTCTTCTGCGCGATCCTGCTCTACCGGATCACGCTCGAGACCGGAAAGTTCGAGATCATCAAGGACTCGGTCGGACATCTCACCGAGGACCGCCGCCTGCAGGCTTTGCTGATCGCTTTCGCGTTCGGCGCGTTCATCGAGGGGGCGGCGGGCTTCGGAACGCCGGTGGCCGTGGCGGCCGCCATGCTGGCGGGCCTGGGCTTTTCGCCGTTTTATGCCGCCGGCATCTGCCTGCTGGCCAACACGGCACCGGTGGCCTTCGGCTCGATCGGCACGCCGGTGCTTACTTTGAGCACGGTGACCGGCCTGCCGCTCGAGCGCCTCAGCGCCGCCGTGGGCCGGATCTGCGCGCCGATTTCCCTGTTTGTGCCGGCATATCTTGTGGCCGTGATGGGAAAGTGGAAAGGACTGCGGGGAGTGCTGCCCGGGGTGGTGGTCTGCGGCGTGTCCTTTGCCGTTACGCAACTGCTCGTGTCGAACTACATCGGCCCGCAGCTGACCGACATTTTGAGTTCCCTGGCCGCGATCGGCTCGCTCCTGCTGTTGTTTCTCATCTGGAAGCCGAAAGACACATTCGTGCTGGAGGGGAACACCGCACTGACGGTCGCGGCGGCGCGCTACAGCAAGGGCCAGTTATGCCTGGCATGGGCGCCCTATGCGGTGCTCGTGATCCTTGTTTTGCTATGGGGCGTTTTCAAGGCGGAGCTGAACAAGGTTACGGTCGTGTGGAACTGGCCGGGCTTGCATGAGCAGGTTGTCCAGATGCCGCCCGTGGTGGCTTCTCCCACCCCCTATCGGGCCGTGTACCGTTTTGAATGGCTGGCGGCCGCAGGGACGGCGTGTCTTCTGGCCTCGCTGATTTCGGCACTTCTCCTCGGTATGTCGCCGGCGCGGTTCGTGCGGGTATTCGCGGCCACGGCGCGGCAGCTTTTCTTTTCCGAGCTGACGATCGCCGCGGTGCTGGCGCTGGCCTTCCTGATGAATTACTCGGGGGCGACGGCGACGCTCGGGCTGGCGTTTGCGGCCACGGGAGTCCTGTTCCCCTACTTCAGCGCCATGCTCGGCTGGCTGGGCGTGTTTTTGACCGGATCGGACACCTCCGCAAATGCCTTGTTCGGGAACTTGCAAGTGGTTACGGCGGGGCGACTCGATCTGAATCCGGTGCTGATGGCGGCCTCCAACTCGAGCGGGGGGGTGATGGGCAAGATGATCAGCCTGCAAAGCATTGCGGTGGCGGCTGCGGCGACGGGCATGAAGCCGGAAGAAGAATCCGCGCTGTTCCGCTTTACGCTCGGCCACAGCATCCTGCTGGCTTCGGCGATCGGCGGCGTCGTGCTCTTTTACGCCTACGTGATGCCGCACTGGGCGCCGTAAGAACCCGCCTGCTGGTGTCATGCGCCGGGGCGGCCTGCCGGCAGGCGCGTGATATTCTGAATCTCGGAGTGTACAGCCGTCACCGCCGTAAGGTGCGCGTTTTGCTGGCGTTGTCGGATGTGATTCTGACGGCGCTCGCCTTCGAAGCTGCCTACCAGACCCGGGTTCACCTGCCGCTGGAGCGGATCTTCTACCTGGTGGTTCCCGTCAAGGCCCTGCTGCTTGGTTTTTCCGTGCTGCTGTGGGTGGCGCTGGGGTTGTGGTTGCAGGTCTACGACCGGCTCGACGCGGGCCAGCCGCGCCAGGTCATCCGGGACAGCTTGCGCCAGGCGGGGTTCGGGACGGCGGGCGTGATTCTGTTCCAATACCTGCTGCGGCTCGACCTGAGCCGGCCCTTTCTCGCCCTGCTGGGTGTGTATAGTTTCCTGCTGCTGTGCGGTTTCCGTCTGGCGGCGCGCAACCTGCTCGTGGCCGTCCGCCGGGAATTCGGAGAGTTGCATCACGTACTGGTGGTCGGCACGGGCCCGAGGGCCCGGCGGCTCGGGGAGGCGCTGGAGCGTTCGGCCGGATACGGAGCGCGTCTGGCCGGCTTTGTGGCCGAAGATGCGCAAAGCCCGCGGCAAGTCGAGCTACAGTCCAGCTACCCGGTTTACCGCCTGGAAGAACTCCCCGCGCTGCTGAAGCAACAGGTGATTGATGAAGTCCTGTTTGCGGTCGAGAGCCACAAACTTGCGGATCTGGAGGAAGTCTTCCTGGCTTGTGACGAAGAAGGCGTGCGCACGCGCGTGGCGGTGGACTTTTTTCCGCACGTCAACAGCCGCGTGGATCTGGACCGCCTGGAGGGGATCCCGCTGCTGACCTTCTCGGCCACACCTCATGATGAAATCCGGCTGCTATGTAAGCGGGTCATTGACGTGGTGGTCGCTTCGACGGCGCTGGTCGTTCTGGCTCCGTTCATGGCGGTTGTGGCGGTGCTGATCAAGCTCACCTCGCCCGGCCCGGTGATTTTTCGCCAGGTGCGCTGCGGGCTCAACGGGCGCCGGTTTGTGCTGTACAAGTTCCGCTCCATGTGCGAGAACGCCG